>NZ_JBJFZU010000004.1:0-294969 GCF_045032955.1 Serinicoccus shuyuelongi
GGGGGGGGTCGGGCCCTGGGCGGGACCTACCGGTGGGTCGGCACCTCGGGCGGGTCCTGCCAGGTCACCGGCGTGCGGGTGCCGTCGAGCCAGTCCTCGCGCAGCACGGCGTAGGCCACGGCATCCACGTGCCGCCCCCCGCCGACCGGCCATGCCCGTCGGTAGTGGGCCTCCTTGACCCAGCCGCACGCCAGGAAGGTGCGCCGCATCGCCAGGTTGTCGACCCGGGTCGTGCCCTCGAAGCGGATCGCGCCGGGCAACGTCTCGAACACCTGTCGGGTGGCAGCCCGCAACGCGGCCGCGCCCAGCCCGCGACCACGGTGCTGCTGGGCGATGCGCAGGTCGAACATCGGCGTCTCGTCCTGCACGTCCTCGAGACGGAGGAAGCCGACGCGGGCGGCATACCCGTCGACGACCCAGAAGGAGTCGAGCTCCGGGCCGCGGTAGCGACCCTCGGACAGCGCCTGCCGGACGTCCGCCGGGGTCGGTGCCGCGGTGCCGTGGAACGGGAAGGTGCTGCTGGTCATGAACTGCACCAGGTCGTCGGTCTCGGCCACGGGGTCGATGCGGATCAGGGACACCGTCCGCGCTGACCCGGGCACTGCGTCGTCCAGCATGCCGTGAGGGTACCGCCGGGGACGTCTGACAGCCTCGATGTCATCTCTCGGCCTGCACGAACAGGCCGAAGGATGACGCAGCTGCGGGAGGATGACGTACCGGCTCTGAGAGTGACAAAACGCCGATAAGTCACATTATGTCAAGTAGTCGCAGCTCGATGCCGAGATCCAGGGAGCTAGGCCGGGTATGCCCCTCCCTCAGTCGTCGACGACGCTGACCTCGACCTCGATGTTGCCGCGGGTGGCGTTGGAGTACGGGCAGACCTGGTGGGCGGCGTCGGCCAGCGACTGCGCGGCCTGCTGCTCCAGCCCGGGCAGGGTGACCTCGAGGGTGACGGCCAGCCCGAAGCCGCCCTCGCCGTTCGGGCCGATCCGCACCTGGGCACCGACGCTGGAGTCGTGGATCTCGACCTTCTGCGCACGGGCCACCGACTGCAACGCGCTGTGGAAGCAGGCCGCGTAGCCGGCGGCGAACAGCAGCTCGGGGTTCGGCGCACCACCCTGGCCGCCCATCTCCTGCGGGACGGCCAGGTCCAGGTCGAGCAGGCCGTCGGTGGTGGTCACGTGCCCGTTGCGTCCGCCGCCGGTGGCGAGGGCCTCTGCGGTGTAGAGCGTCTCCATGGTGGTGCCTTTCGTCGTTCCGGTTCAGGTTCAGGTGCGGTGGGTGGCCGTGAGCTCGCGCATCCGGCCGGTGATCTCCCGCAGCGAGCGCGTGAGCTCGACCAGGTCGTCGCTGGACGTCAGGAACGCCGGGACCAGGCAGCCGACCGCCTCGGTCAGCTCCGCCCGGGTCGCCTTCCCCTGGTCGGTGAGCGAGACCAGGACGACCCTCTCGTCGGCCACGTCGCGGCGTCGGGCGACCAGCCCGCGCTCGTCCAGCCGCCGCAGCATCGGCGACAGCGTCCCCGAGTCCAGGCCCAGCTCCTGCCCCAGCGAGGACACGGTCCGCTCCCCCGTGGCCAGCACGACCAGGGCCAGGTACTGCGGGTAGGTCAACCGCCACGGCGACAACACCTCGCGGTAGGCCTGCGAAGTCGCGTGCGAGGCCCGGTAGAGGGCGAAGCACACGAAGTCGTCGAGCGGAGCGTCGGACACATCTTCACGATTGCACAGATAATAGTCGGGCACAACTCAGTTGTGCACGACTGTTGTCTGTGCGGGGTTGTCCGAACCGGGCCGGCGTTGAACTCCCCAAAGCTCGTGACCGAGTCCCGACAGCGGACCTGGAGGCGTGCGCGTGGCGTCACGTCCCGTCGGCAGCCTCGGCGATCACCTCGGCGAGGTCACCCGGACGCGACCACATCGGCCAGTGCCCGGTGGGGAGGTCCACGTAGCGCAGGTCGGGGTAGTCGGGGAGCGCCCGCAGGAACGGCACCCCCTGCTGCGCATACGTCATGTAGTCGCTGCTGGGGAACGCGGTGCACACCACGGTGCCGGGGACCGCGTGCCGCGCCTCGTCGGTGAGCCGCACCGGCTGACGCACCACCATCCCCGGCGCGGGCACGGCCCGCTCGCGGAAGGTCGCCAGCTGCTCGTCGGTCAGGTCCCGCATCGAGCCGCCCTCGAGCTCGGCGTCCCACACCGCGTCGAGCAGCAGGGCGTCCCCCTCGAGGTCGGCGTCCATCGCGGAGCCGTCGGCGACCGGCGCGGTGTCCACCCAGACGGCGTGGTCGACGAGGTCGGGCCGCTGGTCCAGGACGAGGGTGGCCGGGATCGCGGCACCGCTGTGCGCCACCAGCACCCGACGGGAGGCCGCCGGGTCCAGCGCCGCGATGATGGCGTCCGCCTGGTCCTGCGGCCCGACCACCGCCCGGTTGGGGTCGTCGGCCCCCTGCCCCGGCAGGGTGAGCGCGCTCACCGCATATCCCTTCGTGGAGAGCAGGTGGGTCACGTCCGACCACGCCCACTCCCCCAGCCAGAACCCGGGCACCAGGACAATCTGTGTCGTCATCTGCCCATCGTGGCACCGCGGTGGGACAGATGCCGTCCGCTACCCCGGCCCGTCGCGAGTCCACCTAGGCTAGGGCGATGGGCACCATCTTCACGAGGATCATCGAGGGCGAGATCCCTGGCCACGTCGTCTGGAGCGACGAGGTCTGCGCCGCCTTCCTGGACATCGAGCCACTGACCCCCGGGCACGTGCTCGTCGTGCCGCGCGCCGAGATCGACCACTGGGTCGACCTGCCGACCGAGCTGCTCTCGCACCTGACCGAGGTCGCCGCCCGGATCGGCCGTGCCCAGTGCAAGGTCTTCGGGGCGCAGCGTGCCGGTGTCATCGTGCAGGGCTTCGAGGTGCCGCACGCCCACCTGCACGTGTTCCCGACCTCCGACCCCGGCGACTTCGACCTGAGCCGCAAGGGGCCCCGGGACCAGGCCGATCTCGCCCAGGACGCGGCCGCCCTTCGCGGCGCCCTGATGCAGTGACCGGCATGGGCGAGCCCACCACCCCGGGGCCCCGCGACGGCCGGGACGACCACGACGACTTCCACCGCGAGGTCGACGACGTCTGGGACGACGACGACTATGCCCTCACCGGCCCCGTCGAGGCGCACGGTCGTGGCCTCGACTTCGGTCTGCTGATGCTTCGCGTCGGCTCGCTGCCGCTGATGCTGCACGGGGTCCACGCCGCCGTCGACATGCCCGCCTTCACCGACCGGGTGGCCGACACCCTGCTCGGGGCCCAGGCCCCGGACTTCTTCGCCTGGCTGGCGATGCTCGCGCTGGTGGGGCTGCCGGTGCTGATCGTGCTGGGCCTGTTCACCCGGCCGGCCGCCTTTCTGGTCGCTGGGCTGATGGCGCTCATCTGGGTGCTGCTCGTCTACCTGCGCGGCGACTACACCCCGTTGACCGGCGAGGGCGCGCTCACCGGCGAGAACGCGCTGCTCTACCTGCTGCTGACCCTGCCGTTGGCGTACACCGGCGCCGGCCGCCTCTCGGTGGACAGCCTGCGCACCGGGGGCCGACCCTAGGCATACCCTGGCGGGGTGCGGTGCGGCTACTTCGACGTCGGGGCCTGCCGTTCCTGCACCCTGATGGGCGTCCCGTACGCCGAGCAGCTCGCCGACAAGCAGCGTGGCCTCGAGCAGGTGCTGGCCGGGCACGTCGACACCGGGGCCTGGGGAGCACCGGCCGCCAGCCGTGAGTCGGGGTTCCGCAACAAGGCCAAGCTGGTGGTGGGTGGCACCAAGGCCGCGCCCACCCTGGGCATCCTGGACGGGGACGCCCGCGGTGTGGACCTGCGCCGCTGCGGCCTCTACGAGCCCGGTCTGGACCGCGCCGTCACCCTCCTCGCCGAACGGCTGGCCGGCTCCGGGCTGACGCCCTACGACGTCCCAGCCCGCCAGGGCGAGCTGAAGCACGTGCTGCTCACCCACTCCCCCGCCGGTGAGCTGATGGTGCGCCTGGTGCTGCGCTCCCCCGGCCAGCGCCGCCGGGTCGTCGAGCTGCTGGAGGTCCTCGCCGGCACCCCCGGTATGCCCCCGGTCCGGGTCGCCGGCATCAACCTGCAGCCGGAGCACAAGGCGGTGCTGGAGGGGGCCGAGGAGGAGGTGCTCAGCGCCGAGCGGACCCTGCCGATGCCGCTCTCCGGCCGGACCCTGCACCTGGGCACCCGGAGCTTCTTCCAGACCAACACCGCGGTCGCCACCCGGCTGTACGAGCAGGTCGCCGGCTGGGTGGAGGACCTGGCCCCGACCCGGGTCTGGGACCTGTACTGCGGGGTCGGCGGCTTCGCCGTGCACTGCGCCGCACCCGGACGGCAGGTGACCGGGGTGGAGGTGTCGCCCGAGGCCGTGCTCAGCGCCCGTCGCACCGCCGGCTCGACCACCGGTCTGCACTTCCGGGCCGCCGACGCGGGCGCCTGGGTGCAGGAGCAGGACCCGGACGAGCACCCGGACCTGGTGATCCTCAACCCGCCCCGCCGGGGCGTCGGCGCGGAGCTGGCCCGGTGGGTCGAGGGCTCGCGGGTGCGGCACGTCGTCTACTCCAGCTGCGACGCCGCCAGCCTGACCCGTGACCTGGAGGCGATGCCCTCGTGGCGCCCGGTCCGGGCGCGGATGTTCGACATGTTCCCCCAGACCCGGCACCTCGAGGTGGCCGTCCTGCTGGAACGTCGCGCCGGTCGGTGAGGCTCCGGCGGCAACGGCACGTCACCCGCCGGCGCCGGTGAGGCCTCTGCCATGATGGGTCCGAGCAGTCCCCGACGACGAGGAAGTTGAGCTGACATGCCGAACACCTTCGAGGCCGTGCCCGACGCCAAGCAGGAGCGCAGCACCGCCTTCCTCGAGGTCGAGGCCCCGGCCGACCGTCTCGAGGCATACATGGAGGAGGCCCAGCTGCACCGCGGGTCGCTGCGCGAGCAGGACGGCTACACCATCCCGTTCCGTGAGGGCGGCCAGGTGCGGATCACCGTCGAGGAGGGTGGCGACGGCAGCGGGTCCGGGCTGCGGTTCGTCGTGTCCGCCCCCAACGACGAGCGTCGTCGCTACATCGAGGAGGACGTCTCCGAGCAGATCGGTTCCGGATCGCCGTTGACCTGGTCCGCCCTGTGACAGACCTCGGGTGACAGAGCTCGTATGACGCTCGACAGCCTTTGGGCCGCTCAGCCCTGGAACGGCGCCGGGTCGCCGGACCCGACCCGGACGATCTCGGCATACCCCTCGGACAGGTCCACCACCGTGGTCGGCTCGCACCCGGTCTGGTCACCGTCCACCACCACGTCGACGACGTGGTCCAGACGCTCCTTGACCTCCCAGCCGTAGCCGAGCGGCTCGTCCTCGCCGGGCAGCAGGAGCGTGCTGGTGAGCAGTGGCTCCCCCATCTCCGAGAGCAGCGCCCGGCAGAACGGGTCGTGCGGGATCCGCACCCCGACCGTCTTCTTCTTCGGGTGCAGCAGGCGCTTGGGCACCTCCTTGGTGGCCGGCAGGATGAAGGTGTAGCAGCCCGGTGTGGCCGCCTTGACCGCGCGGAAGACCGCGTTGTCGAGCTGCACGAACTGCCCCAGCTGGGCGAAGTCCGCGCACATCAGGGTGAAGTGGTGCTTCTCGTCCACCCGCCGGATGTCCACGATGCGGGCCTTGGCGTCGGGGTCCCCGAGCTGGGCGCCCAGGCTGTAGCAGGCATCGGTGGGGAACGCCGCCAGTCCCCCTTCGCGCAAGGTCTGCGCGACCTGCTGGACCAGGCGCGGTTGCGGATCGACCGGGTGGATGTCCATGAAGCGAGCCATCCCCCGACCCTAACCATCCACGGCTCCCTCCGCAGCCGGTGCCCGTCGCGGTCCCGCCGGCTCAGCGGTCGCGCAGGAAGTGCCGCAGGGTCGCCGTGAACGCCTCCGGCTGCTCCGAGTGCACCCAGTGCCCGGCGCCCTTGAGGCTCACCTGGACGGTCCGCGGGAAGAGGGCCCGCATGGGGCCCTCCTGCTCGTCCGTGACGTAGGAGGACTCGGCGCCGGCCAGCCACAGCACCGGCCCCTCGTAGACCCGGTCCTGGTGCGGGATGTCACCGGTGATCGTGTCCAGGTCGCGCAGCAGCACGTCGAGGTTCGGCTGCCATCCGAACCGCGTGGTCGCCGGGTCCCGACGCAGGTTCTGCAGCAGGAACCCGCGCAGGCTCCGGGAGGGCACCGCCTCCGCGAGCTGCCGGTCGGCCTCCCCCAGGCTGTCGATCGTGGACAGGTCCAGTCCCTGCATCGAGCCGAGCAGGTGCCCGAACTCGCTGGATCCGGTCGAGGCGGTCGGGCTGATGTCCACGACCACCAGCCGTTCGACGAGCTCGGGGGCCTGCAGCGCGGCCGTCATCGCGGTCTTGCCGCCCATCGAGTGGCCCACCAGGCGGACCGGTCCGGCCCCGAGGGACCGCAGCTGCCGGACGACCAGGTCGGCCGCGACCGCGTAGTCGACCCGCTCCGTCCACGGGGAGGCCCCGTGGTCGGGCATGTCCAGCAGGACGCAGCGGAAGTCCGGCTGCAGGGCCTTGGCGATGCCGGAGAAGTTCCGGCCACGCCCCAGCAGGCCGTGGCAGAAGACCACCACCGGGGCCTCGGGGTCGTCGCCGACGACGGTCTGGGCGAGCGGGCCGGGGGCCGGTGCAGCGTCTGGACTCACCCGGTCGACCCTATCCGGCCACCTCGGTCACCGGACGACGCATCGCGACCGTCCGGAACTTGCGGGTGAAGCCGAGCCGGTCGTAGAGGCGGGTCGCGCCGGTGGGGCTGTCGGAGTCCACGTCCAGCTCGATCGCGTCGAAGTCGCCCGAGTCGGCCACCAGCCGCAGGGTGTGCGCCAGGGCGGCCGCCCCGATCCCCCGACCCCGGGCCTGCGGGACGGTGCCGAGGATCGTGACGTAGGCCTCGCGGTCCACCCACTGGCCGACCAGCACGTAGCCGAGGACCTGTCCGTCGAGCTCACCGCCCCGCCCCCGGGCGAGGGTGGAGACGCCAGGACGGGCGCTGCGCGAGGCCCAGTGCTCGTGCCAGCGCTCGGGGTCGGTCGGCCCGGACCCCCAGTGGTCCTTGAAGGCCACGTTGTGCGCCCGCATCACCTCCTCCTCGTCCTCGGGCCGGGGCACGCCCAGCTCGACGCCTTCGATCGCCGGCACCGGGGGCAGGTCCTGCAGGCCGCGGGTGAGCAGGTCGAAGTAGCGGACGACGGCATACCCGCGAGCGGCCAGCAGCTCCCCCGCCGACGAGCCCTCCAGCCCGCCGCCGGCGGACAGGTGGGCCGGGCTCACCCCCGGGTGGCGCTGCCCCAGCAGCTCCAGGGCGCGCGCCTCGGCGCGGTCCATCAGCGCGGTCCCCAGCCCGCGGCCCCGGTGCTCGGCGTGTACCCCACCACCGAGGTATGCCCGTGCCGACCCGCTGTGGTCGGTGAGCGGGGGCACGGTCACCGACGCGAAGCCCACCAGGTCCTCCCCGTCCCAGACCGCCCAGGTGTCCCGCTCCGGGTCACGCCCCGGCCCGGCGAGCTCCTCGCCCAGGTCCTCGGCGGACAGGTGCTCCTCAGTGCCGTCGACCACGGCCAGGTGGTTGACCAGGGCGGCCCAGGCCGTGAGGTCCTTCCGGGTCAGGGTGGACCAGCGGTAGCCGGAAGGGGTCGTCGGGGTCGTCGGCTCAGCGCTCATGAGCCAAGGATGCCCCACCCGGGGGCGGCGTTGCCAACGGATTCCGGCGCCCCGATCTGCGACGATACGGGTCATGCGTGAGCTGTGGCACTACATCGGCATCACCCCGGCGGGGGCGGTCGCGGTGGTGCTCAGCACGGTCACCATCTACTTCGTCTTCGGCGGTGTGCTGCGACTGTGGGGGCAGCGCCTGTACTCGAGCCCGCGCAGCCTGGACCTCGCCATCGTCACCGTCCTCGGTGCCATCGTCGGCCGGTCCACCATGGGCCACGTCCCCACCCTGTCCGGCGGCCTGATCGCGCTCGGCACCCTGGCCATGCTGGAGGTGCTGTTCCGCACCCTGCGGCGGTTGCCGCTGCCCCAGCTGACCCACCAGTCCCAGGGGCGCGCGGTGGTGCTGGTGGTCGCCGGGAAGACCCAGAACGAGACGATGCGCACCTACGGGCTCACCATGCCGATGCTGTGGAGCTCGCTGCGCCTGGCAGGCGTCAGCCACCTCGCCCAGGCGGCGCTGGTGGTGCTCGAGCCCAGCGGGCAGATCTCGGTGGTCCGCGCGGGGCAGACGATCCACCCGCGGGCGCTCATCGGGGTCCGTGGGGCGCACCGGGTGCAGGAGCAGCTGCGGGAGGCCGGGCACCTGTCACCCTCGGGCTCGTCGGGTCCGTCGGGCGCGGGTGATCGGGTACGCCACCAGACCGAGACCGACCAGGACGGCCCCGGCGAGCACGCTGTCGAGGGGCAGGGAGAAGGCCAGCACCAGGCAGCCGACCAGGCCCAGCACCGGGACCGCTGACGAGGGTCGGGCCGGCGCCGGCAGGGTGAGCGCCGAGGCGTTGGCGACGGCGTAGTAGAGCAGCACGCCGAAGCTGGAGAAGCCGATGGCGCCGCGCAGGTCCACGCTGAGCACCACCAGCAGCACCACCGCGCCGACCGCGACCTCTGCCGCCCGGGGCACCTGGCCCCGCGCCGAGAGCGCCGTCAGCCGGGAGGGCAGGTGGCCGTCGCGGGCCATCGCCAGCACGGTCCGGGAGATGCCCAGGACCAGGTTGAGCAGGGCACCGAGCGCGGCCAGGCCGGCTGCAACCCGCACCACCCAGACCCACTCCTGGCCGCCCCAGACCAGCACGGCGGTGTCGACCACCGGGGCACCCGAGGCGGCGGCGCCCTGCGGCCCGAGGGTGCCCAGCACGGTGCCGCCCACGGCCAGGTACAGCACCAGCACCACCCCCAGCGACAGCAGCACCGCACGCGGGATCACCCGGGCGGGGTCGCGGACCTCCTCCCCCAGGGTGGTGATGCGGGCATACCCGGCGAAGGCGAAGAAGAACAGCCCGGCTCCCTCGAGCAGTCCCGGCCAGCCGGGGGCGCCGCCCCCGGTGGAAACCGCGTCGGTCCCTGCCTGAGCTCCCACCGTCCCGGGCCACCAGCCGGCCAGCACCACGGCGAGCAGCACCAGCACCACCAGGGTCAGGATCACCCGGGTGGCGGCCAGCGACCGCTGCACCCCGAGCACGTTGAGCGCGGTCACGGTGACGACGGCCAGAGCGGCGACCGACCGCTCGGACCCGGGCAGCAGGTAGCTGCCGACGACCATCGCCATCGCGGCGCACGAGGCGGTCTTGCCGAGCACGAAGGCCCAGCCGGCCAGGTACCCCCAGAACGGTCCGAGCCGCTCCCGTCCGTAGACGTAGGTGCCGCCCGAGCTCGGGTGGGTCGCGGCCAGCGCGGCGGAGGACGTGGCGTTGCACCAGGCGACCACCCCGGCCACCAGCAGCGCCCACAGCCACGCGTCGCCGGCCGCCCCGGCGGCCGGGGACCAGACCGCGAAGACGCCCGCCCCGACCATCGCGCCCAGCCCGACGGTGACCGCGCCCCCCAGGCCGAGCGTCCGGTTCATCGCGGCGGCGAGCTCACCGTCACCGGGTCTCGTAGTCGACCCGGGTGGGCAGGGCGACGGTGCGCGACACCGTGCACAGCCGGTCCCGGGACAGCTCCACCGCCTCCGGCAGACGCTCCCGGGCGGCGTCCCCGGCCTCACCCTCCGGGAAGCGCACCTGCACGGTGACGGTCACCGGTCCCAGGTGGTTGCCGTGCTCGTCGCGCACCTTCTCCGCCGCTGCCGAGATGTCGAAGGAGAGCGGCTCGGCCTTGCGCGAGGTCAGCAGGTCGATGTCGATCCCGGAGCAGCCAGCGATCCCCACCAGGAGCAGCTCGACCGGGGTGAACGCGTCGTTCTCCGGGTCCGACCCGGCGCCGACCGGCATCGTCACTCCCCGGGCGTTGCGTGCCTCGAACCTGCTCGGTCCGGTGCGGGTCAGGGACACGGAGCGCTGCGCATCATCGGCCATACCCGTAGTGTGCCAGGGTGAGCGAGACACCCGACGAGGTCCCCGGCCCCGCGATCCCCCGGCACCGGCTGGTGCTGATCCGGCACGGTGAGACGCAGTGGTCCCGCAGCGGCCAGCACACCGGACTGACCGACCTGCCGCTGCTGCCCGAGGGTGAGGAGGCGGCCCGCGGCCTGGCGGACGTGCTGCGCGACAGGACCTTCGCGCACGTGCGCTGCTCCCCGCTGCAGCGGGCCCGGCACACCGCCGAGCTGGCCGGCCTGCGGGTCGACGAGATCGACGAGGACCTGCGGGAGTGGGACTACGGCGGCTACGAGGGCCGCAGCACCGAGGACATCCGCGCCGAGCTGGGTTACCCCTGGACCGTGCTGGAACACGGGGTGGTCCCGGGCGAGGACAGCCCCGGGGAGACGGTGGAGCAGGTCTCCGGGCGGGCCAGCGTGGTGCTGGAACGCATCTGGCCGCACCTCTTCGACGGGGACGTGGCCCTGGTCGGGCACGGGCATGCGCTGCGGGTCCTGGCCAGCGTCTACCTGCGTCAGGCGCCGCGCTTCGCCCAGCACCTCACCTTCCGGGTCGGTTCGGTGGCCGTCCTCGGGCACCACCGGGAGGACCCGGTCGTGGAGGCCTGGAACCACTCCTGATCAGGCGGGCGCCTCGTCGGTGCCGCCGTCGGTAGCGCCGGCACCACGGGCCTCGACGGTGGGGACCGGCCAGGTGTGCACCGGCAGGTTGTCCTCGGAGTGGTCGAGGTAGTGCCCGAACATGGCCGTCAGCGCGTCCTCCCGGGACAGCCCGGCGTCCTCGTAGGCCTCGGTCACGGCCACCTGCCAGCTGGCGCCGTTGGTGCGGGCACGGCAACGTCCCTCGATGACCGACAGGTAGTGGTGGCGCACCTCGCGGCGCAGCCCCAGCCCGGCCAGTCCGTCGTCGGCCACCGAGAGCAGGTGGTCGGCGATCAGGTCGACGGCCGGCATCCGCCCCAGGCCCGGCCACTTCTGGGTGGAGTCGATCCCGTGCTTGGCGGCGTCCCGGAAGTTGCGGTCCGCGTCCGAGAAGGACATCTTCGTCCAGATCGGGCGACCGCTGGTGGTGAACGACTCGAGCAGGCCGTAGTAGAAGCAGGCGTTCGCGACCATGTCCACGACCGTCGGCCCGGCCGGCAGCACCCGGTTCTCCACCCGCAGGTGCGGCACCCCTTGGGAGGTGTCGTAGATGGGGCGGTTCCAGCGCCATACCGTCCCGTTGTGCAGCTTGAGGTCCGACAGCTGAGGGACCCCGCCGGCGGCGAGCACCGCCTGGGCGTCCTCCTCCGAGGCCTCCGGCAGCAGCGCCGGGAAGGAGCTGACGTTCTCCTCGAAGAGGTCGAAGATCGAGGTGATCCAGGTCCGCCCGAAGTAGGCGCGCGGACGGACCCGCTGGTGCTTCAGCTCGATCGAGCGGGTGTCGGTCATCTGGGTGAACAGGGGGATCCGGGTCTCCGCCCACAGGCGCTTGCCGAAGAGGTAGGGCGAGTTCGCGCCGACCGCGATCTGCAGCCCGGAGATCGCGGTGGCCGCGTTCCAGTACACCGGGAAGTCCAACGGGGTGACCTGCTGGTGCAGCTGCACCGACGTGCACCCGGACAGCGGGCCGATGGTGTCGTGGTAGCTGGCGACGGACTCCCCGGTGGGGCCCTCGATCTCGAGCTCGAAGCCTTCGCCGCGCTCCCGGATGAGGGAGTCGTTGAGGGCCATGTAGCGGACGCCGTCGGAGAGCCAGGGGTCATCGAAGAGCTCGGCGCGCAGGGAGGGGATGATGCCGATCGCGGCGACCCGTGCCGAGTGGTTCCGGGCGGCGTCACCCGCCCGGCGCAGCGACTGCGCCAGCCACCGCTCGAGCCGGACGGCCTGGTCGCCGGCCATCGGCCGGGGAGGCACGTTCATCTCGATGTTGTAGCGGCCGACCTCGGTCTGGAAGTCCTCCTCGTCCATCTCCTCGAGCACCTCGCGGTTGCGCAGGGCCGGCTTCAGCCCGTCCTCCTCCACCAGGTTCAGCTCGATCTCCAGCCCCATCTGCGTGCGGGTGAAGTCGAACCGGCTGCCCTCGAGCATCTGCTCGAAGCAGTCGAGGTCGCTGCGGACCTTGGTGCGGAACGCCAGGCGCTGCTCACGCGTGAACTCGCTACGGCTGACCTCTTGACCCATGCCGGAATCCTCACACACTGTGGCCAGCATCACCACACCTCCCGCCCGCGGCGCGCGGGCGGGAGGTGTGGGCCCGGTCGGGGCCTGGAGTCCTCAGTCCTCGAAGGCCTCCGGCGGGGGGCACGAGCAGACCAGGTTGCGGTCCCCGTAGACCCCGTCGATGCGCCGCACCGGCGGCCAGTACTTGCGGTCCGGGTCGACCCCGGCGGGGTAGGCGGCGCTCATCCGGTCGTAGCCGTGCTCCCACTCCCCCGCCAGCGACAGCGCGGTGTGCGGGGCGCCGCGCAGCACGCTGGCCTCCACCCCGCCCTCGGCGGCCGCGGCCTCGTCCATCTCCGCGCGGATGGCGACCATCGCGTCCACGAAACGGTCCATCTCCGCCTTGTCCTCGGACTCGGTCGGCTCCACCATGAGGGTGCCGGCCACCGGGAAGGACATGGTGGGGGCGTGGAAGCCGTAGTCGATGAGCCGCTTGGCGACGTCGTCCACGCTCACCCCCGTGCGCTTGGTGAGCCCGCGCAGGTCCAGGATGCACTCGTGCGCCACCAGGCCGTTCTCGCCGGTGTAGAGCACCGGGAAGTGCTCGGTCAACCGCCGGGCCAGGTAGTTGGCGCTGAGCACCGCCACCTGCCCGGACCGGGTCAGCCCGGCCCCACCCATCAGCCGGATGTAGGCCCACGGGATCTGCAGGATGCCTGCCGAACCGAAGGGCGCCGCGGAGATCGGGCCGGGTCCGGTGGCGGGCCCGGCCTGGTCGTCCAGCGGGTGGTTGGGCAGGTAGGGCGCCAGGTGCGAGCGGACGCCCACCGGTCCGACCCCGGGGCCACCACCGCCGTGCGGGATGGTGAAGGTCTTGTGCAGGTTGAGGTGGCTGACGTCACCGCCGAACTCACCGGGCTTGGCGATGCCCAGCAGCGCGTTGAGGTTGGCCCCGTCGACGTAGACCTGACCGCCGGCCTCGTGCACCAGCTCGCAGAGCTCGGTGATGCTCTCCTCGTAGACGCCGTGGGTGGAGGGGTAGGTCACCATGATCGCGGCCAGCTGGTCGCGGTGGGTGTCGATCTTGGCGCGCAGGTCGTCCAGGTCGACCTCTCCCTCGCCGGTGCTCTTCACCACCACCACCTTGAGCCCGGCCATCACCGCGCTGGCGGCGTTGGTGCCGTGCGCGCTGGAGGGGATCAGGCAGATGGTGCGCTGGTCGTCCCCGTTGGCCAGGTGGTACTGCCGGATGGCGAGCAGCCCGGCGAACTCGCCCTGCGCCCCGGCGTTGGGCTGCAAGGAGACCTCGTCGTAGCCGGTGATCTCCACCAGCCACCCGCAGAGCTGGTCGATGAGCTCGCGGTAGCCGGCGCTCTGGTCGGCCGGCGCGAACGGGTGCAGCGACCCGAACTCCGGCCAGGTCACCGACTCCATGGTGGTGGTCGGGTTCAGCTTCATCGTGCAGGAACCGAGCGGGATCATCCCGCGGTCCAGCGCGTAGTCCTTGTCCGCCAGGGTGCGCAGGTAGCGCAGCAGCTGGGTCTCGCTGCGGTGGCTGCGGAAGACCGGGTGGGTCAGGTATGCCTCGTCCCCGTCGCCACGGCGCAGCAGCTCGCCCCAGGCCGGCTCCCGGTGCTCGGCGTCGACAGCGCCGTCGCTGCCGGCGTCGTCGACGCTGTCCTCCTCCAGCCCGAACGCCGTCGCCACCGTGCGCAGGTCGGCGGGAGTGGTCAGCTCGTCGGTGGACAGCAGCACCGTGTCCTCGTCCACCTGCCAGAGGTTGACGCCCCCCTCCAGGGCCGCCGCCAGCACCGTCGTGGCGCGGCCGGGGACGCGCACGGTCAGCGTGTCGAAGTAGGTGTCCACGCCCAGGTCGACGCCAGCACCGGTCAGCGCGTCCGCCAGTGCCCGGGCCCGGGCGTGGGTGCGCAGCGCGATCCGGCGCAGCCCCTCGGGGCCGTGCCAGACGGCATACATCGAGGCCATCACCGCGAGCAGCACCTGCGCGGTGCAGATGTTGGAGGTGGCCTTCTCCCGGCGGATGTGCTGCTCACGCGTCTGCAGCGCCAGCCGGTACGCCTGCTTGCCGTCGACGTCCCTGGACACCCCCACGAGGCGGCCGGGAAGGGTGCGCTCCAGGCCGTCCCGGACGGCGAGGTAGCCGGCGTGCGGTCCGCCGAAGCCGAGCGGCACCCCCAGCCGCTGGGTGCTGCCCACCGCCACGTCGGCCCCCCACCTGGCCGGCGGCGCCAGCAGGGTGGCGGCCAGCAGGTCGGTGGCCGCGGTGACCAGCGCGCCGGCCTCGTGCGCGGCCGTCGTCAGGGCCGCGAAGTCACGGATCTGACCGTCCGCCCCGGGGTACTGCACCAGCACGCCGAAGACGTCGCGGTCCCCCGCGGCGGTCCGCAACGAGGCCTGGTCGGTGACGGAGGTCAGATCGCCCTGGACGACGTCCCAACCGATGGCGGACGCGCGGGCCAGCACCACGGCGGCCGTCTGCGGCAGGACGTGCTCGTCCATCAGCAGCACCGCGTCCTGGGCGACCTTGCTGGTACGCCGCATCAGGGCCATCGCCTCCGCGGCGGCGGTGCCCTCGTCGAGCATCGAGGCGCCCGCGACGGCGAGACCGGTGAGGTCGGTGACCATGGTCTGGAAGTTCAGCAGCGCCTCCAGCCGACCCTGCGAGATCTCCGGCTGGTAGGGGGTGTAGGCGGTGTACCAGGCAGGGTTCTCCAGGATGTTGCGCAGCACCACGGGCGGCGTCTGGGTGCCGTAGTAGCCCAGCCCGATCATCGGCGTCACCACCGTGTTGCGGGAGGCCAGGTCGCGCAGCTCGGCGATCACCGCCTGCTCGCTCGGGGCCGCCTCGATCTGCAGCGGCTGCCGGGCCCGGATCGCGGCCGGGGTTGCGGCGTCCACCAGGGACTCGAGGCTGTCGTGGCCGACGACCTCCAGCATCGCGGCGATGTCGTCCTCGCGAGGACCGATGTGGCGGGCGACGAACTCGGTGGTGCTCTGGGTCATGGGCGGAGGCTCCTTCGGGCAGGGGTGCTGGCACCTCCCCCTCTGCCGGTCCCGCCGCACGGCGGGACGTTCCAGAGTTGCCTGATCCGCGTGGTCCTGGCGCCTGAGAGCTTGGTGGGGAGTATGCCCCTTCGGCGCCTCACCGGGGTGGGTGAGGACTCTCCCACGCGACGTCGACGGCGCTGCCCAATCTAGCAGGCAAGGCCCGCGCAACCGCGGGTGCCGGGCCGGACTCAGGAGGTCTTGCGGGCGCGGCGACGCAGCGAGAGCTCGTCGCCGGGGTGCTCCACCTCGACCACGTCGGCCCGCTCGCTGGGCAGGGCCGCCAGCTGACCCTCGACCTCGCGCCAGACGCTGCCGACGGCGATGCCGAAGACTCCCTGGCCGCCGCGGACGAGGTCGATGACCTCGTCGTCGCTGGTGCACTCGTAGACGCTGGCGCCGTCGCTCATCAGGGTGATGTGGGCCAGGTCCTGCACACCGCGCTCACGCAGCGCGGTGACGGCCACCCGGATCTGCTGCAGCGACACCCCGGTGTCCAGGAGCCGCTTGATGATCTTGAGCACCAGGATGTCCCGGAAGCTGTAGAGCCGCTGGGTACCCGAGCCGGAGGGGTTGCGGACCGAGGGCTGCAGCAGCCCGGTCCGGGCCCAGTAGTCGAGCTGACGGTAGGTGACCCCGGCCGCGCCACAGGCGGTGGGACCGCGGTAGCCGACCGTGTCGTCGAGAGCCACCGTGTCGTCGGTGAACAGCAGGCCCTGGGACGGTGCGTCATGCCGCGTCGCCGGGCCGCCGGGTACGTCCGCGCCAGCGTTCACCGGTCCTCCTCGATGTGGTGCCTCGTGTGGGTGTGACCACTGTGACTCCTGTGGTCGTTCGCTCCGTGATGACGGTATGCCGTCCTCACCCCGGGGTCAACGACGCCACGCCGAGAGGTCACGGTCGATCGCCGGGTTCGTCGCCTTCGGCGTCATCACCCTCGTCCGGCGCCGGGTCCTCGTGCTCGAAGTCCTCGGCGGACACGTTGTCCAGGAAGGCGCGGAAGCGCTCCACCTCGTCCTCGTCCTCCACCGCCATCGTGACCCCGACCTCGTCGAGCAGCTCCTCCGAGGCCAGGATCGGGGTGGCCGACCGGAGCGCCAGCGCGATCGCGTCAGAAGGTCGGGCCGAGAGCACGGTGCCGGCGTCGAAGTGCAGCTCCGCGTGGAAGACGCCCTCGTGCAGCTCGTGGATGTGCACCCGTTCCAGCCGACGCCCGAGGGACTCGATCATCGTCACCATCAGGTCGTGGGTCAGCGGGCGGGGTGGCTCCACCCCCTGCTGGGCGTAGGCGATCGCCGTCGCCTCCGGGGCCCCGATCCAGATGGGAACGTAGCGGTGACCGTCCCGCTCCCGCAGCAGCACGATCGGGTTGTTGGTGGGCATCTCTACCCGGACGCCCAGGACGTCGAGCTCTTTCACCCGTTCACGGTACCGCCTGGCCGCCGTCGGTGTCGGGTGGGTGCCCCTCAGCGGGACTGGTTCAGGCCCGACCGGACCAGCGCGACGTGCAGCGACAGGGTGTGTGCCAGCAGCTCGGCCTCGACGTCGGCCGGGTCGGGGCCGGAGGCACCGCGGGCCCGGCGCCGGCGCAACGGCTCCAGGATCTGGTGGGTGAGCCCGATCTCCCGGTCGGCGGAGACCCGGAACAGCCGTAGGTGCCGCGCCTCCAGCCCGTACCGGGCGAGCGAGGCGGCGGCCTGGGCGACGTCGATGTCGTCGGCCTGGTGCTTGCCGGAGGCATCGGTGCGCAGCAGACCGAACGACTTGAGCTGGGCATACCCGGCCTGGTCCAGACCGGTGCGCTCGCGCAGCTCCAGCGGGGAGAGCCGGACCGCACGACGTCGGCGGAGGGCGGCGGCGCTGAGGTCGCTGACCGGTGCGGGGCGCTCCGTGGCCGAACCCTGCTCGGGCGGGGCCGGGGCCGGCGGGGCCTCGACCTCGACGGAGGTCAGGCCGGGCACGTCCAGCCCCTGGTCCAACCGGTCCAGGGCGTCCTTGATGACCTTGTGCGGCCAGAACCGGTCGCGCTGCGCGGTGAGGATGAAGCGCAGCCGCGCGATGTCGGCCGGCGAGAACAGGCGGTAGCCGGAGGCACGACGCTCAGGGCTGATCAGCCCCTCCTGCTCGAGGTACCGGATCTTCGAGATCGTCAGGTCCGGGAAGTCCTCCTGCAGCTCGCGCAGGACCGCCCCGATCGACACACCCTCGACAGCCCCGCCGGGCGACTCGTGGGCGGAGGAGGTCACGACCGACCGAGGTAGTAGACGAGCCGGAACTTGCCGATCTGCACCTCGTCGCCCTGGCTGAGGGGACTGTCGTCGATGCGCTGGCGGTTGACGTAGGTGCCGTTCAGGGAGCCGACGTCGCGGACGACATACCCCTCCCCCTGCTTGGCGAAGACGGCGTGGCGTCGGGAGACGGTGACGTCGTCGAGGAAGATGTCGCTGTGCGGGTGCCGGCCCGAGGTGACCTCGTCGGCGTCCAGCAGGAAGCGGGCACCCGTGTTCGGGCCGCGGAGCACGATCAGCAGCGCCGTCCCGGGGCGCAGCGCGTCCACCGTGCGCTGGTCCTCGGTCGACAGCCGGGGTGCCTCGTCGTCGAAGCTGTACTCCGCCGCGGGGAGGTCGACACCGCCCGGGAGGCGAGCGGTCGTGGGGTCGGTGCCCATGTCGTGGTGCTCGCGGTCACGGTCGCTCACGATGCTGTCTTCCTGGTACGTCGTCGGTGGAAAGGGTCCGGGCCGCTGACCTGCCGGTCCTCGGTGGGCCAACCCTACGTCAGGCCGCTGACTGGCCGTCAGGGCCTCAGTCGAGCTGGGCCTGGTAGGTCGCGGCGTCCATCAGGTCGCGCAGCACCGAGGCGTCGGCGAGCGTCAGCTCGTACATCCAGCCCTCGCCGTAGCTGTCGGTGTTGATCAGCTCCGGGGTGGCGTCCAGGGAGTCGTTGACCGCGGTGATCTCCCCGGCGAGCGGGGCGTAGATGTCGCTGACCGACTTCGTCGACTCCACCTCCCCGCAGGAGTCGCCGGGCGCGACACTCTCACCGACCGTGGGCAGCGAGACGTAGACGACGTCGCCGAGGGCGTCCTGCGCGTAGGACGTGATGCCGACCCGGACCACCCCGTCGCCGAGGTCACGCACCCACTCGTGGTCGTTCGTGTAGCGAAGGTCGTCGGGGTACTGAAGGGTGCTCATCGCTCTCCTCGGAGGGAACCGGTGGGCCGACGCTCGGACGGCAGTGGCCTGTGCGTGACCAGTCTAGGGGGCCTGGGTCGACGGCACGGGTCGAGCGTAACGATGCTCGATCGGCTCGTGCAACGCATCGATGACCACCGTGTCGGCCTCGACCACGGTGACCGTGGCGCCGGCGCCCCGCAGCGCGTCCGAGAAGCCACCGGGGATGGCCATCGCCCCGGCCAGGGTGTGCGGGTCGCCGATCGCCTTGATCGTGTACGGCGCCCCCAGCACCTGGGCGTCGAGCAGCACCTGGCCCTGCTCGTCGGTGCTGACGAAGGTGGAGGCCACCACCCGTACCGTGCCCACCTGGATCGCCTCGGCACCGGCGTCACGCAGCTCCTGGATCCCGTCCAGCAGCATCGTCTGGGTGACGACCGAGCCACGGTCGGCGACCAGGATGGAGATCCCCGGGCCCTGGGCGGGGACGGTCCCGGCCAGGATCTGGTATGCCTCGAGCCGCTCCTGCGCGGCCTGCGCGGCCGCCTCGTCGCCCTCGTCCCCCAGCAGCCGTTCCCGGTCCGACTCCAGCTGGCGGACCTCGCTGCCCAACGACTCCGCACGACTGGTGACGTCGTCCAACAACGCCACCAGCTCGGTCTCCCGGAGCTGCTGCAGCCCGGCCTCCTCGGTCACCCGGGCCTGGGCCACCAGGGCCACGCCGAGGGCGGCGGTCAGCACCGCCGCGACCAGCTGACCACGGGTCGGGTTGAACCGGCCGAAGGACAGCAGCCGGCGCCGGGCCTCCTCACGGGTGGGCGCGGAGCGGCGGCGTCTCCGCCCGAAGCGCCCCGGTCTCGGCTCCTCCTGCTCGCCGGCGGGGCTGTCGGTGCCGGTCTCGTCCGCCACTAGGCCCCCAGCAGGTGGCGTCGGATCGCCGCCACGTTGGAGAAGATGCGCAGCCCGAGCACGACCACGACGCCGGTGGACAGCTGCGCCCCGACCCCGAGCTGGTTGCCCAGGAAGACGATGAGGCCGGCGACCACGACGTTGGAGAGGAAGGAGATGACGAAGACGCGGTCGTTGAAGATGCCCTCCAGCGACGCGCGGGCGGCGCCGAAGACGGCGTCCAGCGCGGCGATGACCGCGATCGGCAGGTACGGCTGCAGCCACAGCGGCACCTCGGGGCTGAGCACCAGGCCCAGGATCACGCCCACCATCAGGCCGAGCACGGGGATCATCGGGTCTCCTCCTCAGCGAGGTCGCGGTCGTCGTCGGGGGTGGGTGCTGGGGTCGGGCCGGGTGTCGGGGTCGGGGTCTGTCCGGGCGTCGGGTCCACCGGCAGCTCGCGCGGGGCGATGGTGCTCTCCACCGTCGTCAGCCGTTCGCCGGCGCCGATGGTGACCTCCTCCTGCACGGTGACGTCCGCCCGCAGCCCGAGCTGGCGGCGCAGCTCACCGAGGTAGGCACCGGTCAGCCCGGTGTCCAGCTCCTGCGCCAATGCGTCCGGGTCCCCGATCGCCTCGACCAGGTAGGGCGGGGCCAGGCCGCGGTAGTCGACGATGATCGCCTCCCCGGCGAACCGGATGGCCGAGGTGCTCGTCATCCGGTGGCCGTTGACCGAGACGGCCTCGGCACCGGCGGCCCAGAGCCCGTTGACGACCAGCTGCAGGTCCCGGGCGTTCACCCGCTCGGGGTCGGCATCCTCCCCCGGTGCGGCGTCGGGGGCCCGTACGGCGTCCTCGAGCTGCACCCGGACGCCGGGACCGACCATGGCCACCGCGCCCGCCTGCTCGGCGGCGCTCTCCAGCGTGGCCCGTCCCGGGCCCTGGCCGCCCAGCGAGGTCTCCTCCAGGGTGCCGATGTCGCTGCGCAGCTCCTCGACCTCCTGACGGCTCTGGTCACCGGCGGCCTGGGCCGCCTCGATCCGTTCGATCAGCTGGGCACGCCCCTCGGCAGCGGCCGGGTCCGGGGCCCGCAGGGTCACCGCGGCCACGGTGCAGACCAGGCCCAGCACCACGGCAGTCACGAACATCAGCGGGGTCCGGGTGCCCGAGGACGGGGGCAGACCACGCTCGGCGCGTTCCCGTGCCGCGGAGTGGTAGCCGGGCCCGACCGGGGGGTCCAGGACCTCCTCCAGCAGCGCCATCGACGCCGCGGGGTTCGCCGCGGGCTCCGAGGGGTCACGGCGCCTCATCGGGACACCACCCCTCCCTCGCGGCGCCGGCGCACCATGACCGCCACCTGCCGGGCATACACCAGCCCGGTCACCCAGTAGAGCGCGGTGCCCCACCAGACCAGCGCCCAGCCCACGACCAGGCAGGGGGTGCTCCACCATCCCTCGACGTGGCCGAGCAGCAGCAGCGGGAAGCCGGAGAGGAGGTTGAAGGTCGCCGCCTTGCCGACGAAGGTGACCGGCGGGATCGGCAGTCGGTGGTGGCGGACCACGGGATACATCACCACGATCAGCGTCTCCCGCAGGAAGAGCACCAGGACCAGCCACCAGGGGATCACCTGAACGGCGGCCAGGCCCAGCACGGTGGCGGCGATGTAGAACCGGTCGGCGACCGGGTCGAGGATCTGCCCGAGGCGGCTGGTCAGGCCGTACGCGCGGGCGATCCTGCCGTCGGCGAAGTCGGAGGCCCCGGAGACCATCAGCAGCAGTGCCGCCCACCCCAGCTCGTCGCGCACCAGCAGCCAGACGAAGACCGGGACCAGGGCCAGGCGCAGCACCGAGAGCAGGTTGGGCACGGTCCAGAGACGGTCGGTGACCAGCAGCTCGCGCTGCGCCCCGACCTCCCCGGACACGTCCCCCGGCCCGTTCGTCATACCCGCGAGTGTATGGCGTCACCGGGGCGCTCCCCAGCGCCTCGACGGGCGCGCCCCGAGGGTCTCAGCCGTCGGCGCGGGCCAGCGTCAGCGTCTTGCCGCGGGCGCCGCCCATCCACACGTCCTGACAGGCCTGCGCCATCTGGGGCAGCCCCTCCACGATCTCCGCGAAGACGTTGCCGGGGACCCAGCCCTGGTCGCCGTTGATCAGCAGGTTGTTGCGCCCGTAGAAGAGCGCCAGGTCGATGATGCCGCCCTGGCCCGCGTCGCGATGGTCCTCCTGCGCCTCGTACCCGTAGGCAGGGTTGCCCAGGTCGGCCCCGTCGAAGGTGAACCAGCACACGTCCCCCGGGATCGGGGTGATCGTGGTGTTCTCCTTGCCCGGGTCCTGGCCGAAGCGCGGCAGCAGGGTGTAGATCTCGTTGCGGGCGTACTTGCCGTGGAAGACGGGCGCCGTCAGCGGCAGCGCCTCCCACACGGCGGCGCAGGTGCGGGGGGCCTCGGCCTCCAGCAGCCGGGCACGACAGCTCACCCCGCGCGAGTCCAGGGTGATGGTGATGAAGCGGCTCACGGGCTCTCCTCGGTGGTGGGGTCGGTGGAGCCGCCCGGCAGCAGCGCCGGGGGCAGCCGGTGGTGCCAGGTGGTGCGGCGCTCGAGCTCCCGGCCCACGCGCAGCACCAGGGCGTCCTGGTGCCGGGCGGCGACGACCTGCAGCCCGATCGGTCGGCCGTCGTCGGTGAACCCGCAGGGCACCGAGAGCGCCGGCTGCTGGGTCATGTTGAACGGGTAGGTGTACGGCGTCCAGGACGTCCAGAGCGCGCCGTCGCCCGTGGGTCCCTGCCGGTCCAGACCGAAGGCAGGGATCGGCATGGTGGGGGTGAGCAGCACGTCGTGGTCGGTGTGGAACAGCCCCATCCGCCGGCCCAGCTCCATCCGCACCGCGGTGGCGTCCAGGTAGTCCCCCGCGCTCGCCGACGAGCCGTGGCGCAGGATCGCCTCCCGGAGACCCGGGTCGATGCGCTCCAGGGCACCCTCGTCGTAGGCCTGCACGACCTTGTCCGCGCCGGTGAACCAGAGCGTGTGGAAGGCGTCCACCGGGTCGGTGATGCCAGGGTCGACCTCGACCACCTCGGCGCCGGCGTCGGCCAGCACCTGCGCTGCCGCGCGCACGGCCGCCTCCACCTGGGGGTCGTTGACGACGTCGAACCCCAGGGTGGGCGAGAGCGCGACCCGCAGCCCGGCGACACCGTTCTCGAGGCCGGCCAGGAAAGAGGCAGGGGGCTCCGGCAGCGCGGACCAGTCCCGGGGGTCGGGCACCCCCACCAGGTCCAGCATCAGGGCCGCGTCGGCGACGGTGGTGGTCATCGGGCCGGCGTGCGACAGGGTCCCGTACGGGCTCGCCGGGAACAGCGGGATCCGCCCGTAGGTCGGCTTCAGCGCCACCGTCCCGGTGAAGGAGGCCGGGATCCGCACCGAGCCCCCGCCGTCGGTGCCCACCGACCAGCAGCCCATACCGAGCGCCACCGCGCTCGCGGCGCCCCCGCTGGAGCCGCCGGCGGTGAGCCCCGGTCCCCACGGGTTGCCGGTATGCCCGTGCCGCAGCGAGTCGGTGACGCCCTTCCAGGCGAACTCGGGGGTGGCGTTCTTGCCGAGCAGCACGCAGCCCGCCGCCCGGAGACGGGACACCGCCGGGGCATCCTCGGGCCAGTCCGTGGGCCGTCCGGGGTCGATGAGCAGGCTGCCGCGCAGGGTGGGCCAGCCCCGGGTGAGCAGGATGTCCTTGATGGTGGTGGGGACCCCGTCCACCGGGCTAAGCGGACGGCCCTGCTGCCAGCGCCCCGTCGAGTCCTGCGCCGCCCGGAGGGCGCCCTCGGGGTCCACCAGCACCATCGCGTGGACCTCGGGGTCGTGCCGCTCGATCGCGTCCAGCGCGCGTTCCGTCTCGCGCAACGGGGTGCTCTCCCCCGCGGCGTAGGCCGCGGAGAGCTCCAGGGCGGTGGGCCGTCGCGGATGCAGCACCGCGGGGGCGCCGTCGGCGGTGCCGTCGCCGGCGCTCATCGCTGCCCCGTGCTGCCCGGTGCTCATCCGCGGCTCCGGTCGGGGGTGGCGCGCGGCACGTAGCCGAGCCGGGTGTCGACCACCGTGTCGAAGGGCTGCCCGGCGAGCCATCGGTGGGCGTGCTCCAGGAACTGCTCGGCCAGGGTGTCCCGCCACCCGAGCACGTCTCCGCTGAGGTGGGCGGACAGCACCAGACCCGGTGCGTCCCACAGCGGGGACCCCTGGTCGGGGGGTTCCTGCGTGAGTACGTCCAGCGAGGCTCCGCCGAGCGCCCCAGCACGGAGCGCCTCCAGCAGGTCCTGCTCCACCAGGCTGGCTCCCCGGCCGATGTTCACCACGTGCGCGCCGGGTCGCATCGCCACGAAGACGGCGGCGTCCAGCAGACCGGTGGTGCTCGGAGTGAGCGGGGTGGCGTTGACGACGTGGTCGGCCCAGCCGACGTGCTCGGGCAGGGCGTCGCTGCGCAGCACCACGCCGAAGTCCGGGTCGTCGTCCACGGCCCGCCGTCCGGCGCCGCGCACCTGGGCGCCGACGGCCCGCAGCAGGCGGGCGATCTCCCGGCCGATGCCCCCGGTGCCGATCACCAGGACCCGGCTCCCCCGCACAGAGGCGGTCTCCCGGTGCCGCCAGGTGTGCTCGCGCTGCAGCCGCATGCTCTCGTGCAGGCGCTTGTCGAAGGCCAGGATGCTGGCCAGCACGAACTCGGCGATGGGGCGGTCGAAGACGCCGTGGGCGTTGGTGACGACCACCTC
The DNA here is from genome assembly GCF_045032955.1 of Serinicoccus shuyuelongi. Taxonomy (NCBI): domain Bacteria; kingdom Bacillati; phylum Actinomycetota; class Actinomycetes; order Micrococcales; family Ornithinimicrobiaceae; genus Serinicoccus; species Serinicoccus shuyuelongi. The sequence continues at coordinate 24,125 of NZ_JBJFZU010000004.1, forward strand.
GGAGTCGCGCAGCTCGTCGAAGAGCAGCGAGTCGACACCAGCGGCAGCGACGTGCACCCACTCCAGCGCGTCCGCCGCCGGCCACGCGTCCCGCAGTGCGGCGGAGAAGAAGTCCCACAGGAAGAGACCCCGGGCCCCCGGCAGCGCCTGCTCCAACCCCGCGGCGTCCACCACCTGCACCTCCGCCCGGTCCTGCAGCCGTCCCAGCCCGGGCGGTGGCCCGAGCTCGGCGGAGGTGAGCACCACGATGCGCGGACGGGACGGGTTCACTCCGGCACCGTAGAAACCCTCGTGTCGGATTGTCAACAATCCTCGTGGTGGTGCAGAGTGGCCAGGTGCCCGCGACCGCCACCGAGCCCGACCCGCAGGACACCGCCGCCCCGGTCCTCGCGCTCGGGCCGCGTCCCGACACCCCGTCGGTGGGGCTCGTCGTGCCCTACGACTTCGCGCTGGACCGCGAGCTGTGGGGCTGGTGCCCACCGCAGGCGGACCTGCACGTGACCCGCACGCCGCACCTCCCGCTGGAGGTGGGCCTGGCCCAGGCCCGCGCCGTCGGGGCCCCGGGGGCGCTGACCCAGGCGGTGCACGACCTCAGCACCGTCCGTCCCGACGCGCTCGCCTACTGCTGCACCTCCGGCAGCTTCGTCGGCGGCCTGGCCGGCGAGCTCGCCCTGCGGGAGACGATGCTGGAGGCCGGGGCCCCCCGCGCGGTGACCACCAGCGGCGCGCTGCTGAGCGCGCTGGCCGTCCTGCAGGTACGCAGGGTCACCGTCGTCACCCCCTACGACGAGGCGGTGACCGCGAGCCTGTCCCAGTTCCTGGTGGAGGCCGGGGTCGCCGTCGTCTCGGCCGGGCACCTGGGACTCACCCACGCCATCTGGACGGTCCGGGAGGAGGTGACCGCGGCGCTGGTGCGCAGCACCGTGGTGGCCACCGCCGAGGCGGTCTTCGTCTCCTGCACCAACCTGCGCAGCTACCCGGTGCTGGCCCCGCTGGAGGCGGAGCTGGGCATACCCGTCCTCAGCGCCAACCAGGTGACCCTCTGGCAGGCGCTGGACCTGCTCGGCCTGGCCGCCGTCGGCGCCGGCCAGTCGCTGCTCGACCGGTCGGCGACCGGGTCCCGTCACACCCCCTCGACGGAGGTCCTGCCATGAGCGACATCACCCACGTCACCGCGGCCGAGCAGACCGCGGACCCGCACGTCCTGCGCCCCGAGCACGAGGAGCGGATGGCCCGCCTGCAGGTCGCCCTGCAGGACGCCGACCACGACGCCACCATCGTCACCGACCCCGCCAACCTCTACTACCTGACCGGCTACAACGCCTGGTCCTTCTACATGCCGCAGGCCCTGCTGGTCCCCGCGTCCGGCCTTGCGCACCTGGTGCTGCGCGCGATGGACGCCCGCGGCGGGCAGCACAGCGCCACGCTGCCGGAGGCGCAGATCCACGGCTACCCCGAGCACTACGTGCACCGCACCGACATCCACCCCTGGGAGTGGATCGCCGAGCGGGGCCGCGAGCTCGGGGTGCTGCCCGCCGGTCCCGGCCGGGTCACCGCCGAGCTGGACGCGCACTACTTCACCCCGCGCGGCTTCCTGGCCCTGGGCCGCACCCTGCCGCAGCTGCAGCTGCTGGACAGCCAGGAGCTGGTGAACTGGATGCGGGTGGTCAAGTCCGACACCGAGATCGCGCTGATGCGGGCCGCCGGGCAGGTGACCCGTCAGGCGATGCGGGCCGCGATCGACGCCTTGCAGGAGGGCCGCCGCCAGTGCGACGTGGTCTCCGACATCCAGTGCGCCCAGTCCAAGGGCACTCCCTCGCTGGGCGGCGACTACCCCGCGATCGTGCCGATGCTGCCCACCGGTTCCACCGCGGGCACCCCGCACCTGACCTGGTGCGAGGACACCCTGCGACGGGGCGAGGCGACCACCATCGAGCTCGCCGGCGTGCACCGCCGCTACCACGTGCCGTTGGCCCGCACGGTCAGCCTGGGCCCTCCGCCACCGCGGTTGGCGCGGACCGCGGAGGCCACCGGGCTGGCGCTGGAGAAGGCGCTCGCCGCGATGCGCCCGGGCAGCACGCCCGCCCTCGTGCACCGGGCCTTCACGCAGGAGCTGTCCCGGCACGGGCTGCACAAGGACTCCCGCATCGGCTACTCCATCGGCATCGGCTACCCGCCCGACTGGGGGGAGCGCACCGTCAGCCTCCGCAGCGAGGACGACACCCCCCTTCGGCCCGGTATGTGCTTCCACATGATCCTCGGGATGTGGATGGACGACTGGGGCTACGAGACCTCGGAGTCGGTCCTGGTGACCGACGACGGACCGGAACTGCTCGCACCCTTCGACCAAGGACTGGTGATCCACCCATGACGACGTCCCTCCCGCTCGCCGCCCGAGCCGACCTGCTGGTCGGGTCGGTGATCGACTCCAGCACCTCGCTGCTGGCCCAGCAGAGCCACGACATCGTGCGCTTCGCGATGGGCAGCCCGGCTGCCGAGGCCATCCCCTGGGAGCTCCTGCAGGAGGTCGGCCGCAGCGGGCTGGGCTCCTCGTCCGCCTTCGACTACGCCGCCACCGAGGGTGAGCCGGACCTGCGGGCGGCCCTGCTCGAGATGCTCGAGGGCACCACGGACCGGACCACCGACGACCGGCTCACCATCACATCGGGCGGGATGCAGGGGCTCGACCTGGCGGCCAAGCTCTTCATCGACCCGGGTGACCTGGTCACCGTCGAGTCGCCCACCTACACCAACGGCAGCGCCACCGCCCTCGCGTACCAGGCCGAGCTGGCCGAGATCGAGGTGGACGCCGAGGGGATGTCCATCGACGCCCTGCGGGCGGCGGTGGACCGGGCCGGGCGCACCCCCAAGCTCATCTACACGGTGCCGACCTTCCAGAACCCCTCGGGCACGTCGATGTCGCTGGCCCGCCGCACGGAGCTGCTGGAGCTGGCCCGGTCCTGGGGAAGCGTGGTGCTGGACGACGACCCCTACGGCATGCTCCGGTTCGCCGGTGCGGACGTACCCAGCCTGCACGAGCTCGCCGACGGGGACCCGTTGGTCTTCTCGGTGCGGACCTTCTCCAAGATCATCGCGCCCGGGCTGCGGCTGGGCTGGGTCGACGCCGACCCCTCGCTGCAGACCCTGCTCATCAACGCCAAGCAGTCGATGGACACCTGCGCGAACCTGCCCGCCCAGCGGCTGGTCGCCGGCTTCCTGCAGCGGGGCTACCTGAAGGACCACCTGGCCACCCAGCGGACCGAGTACCGGCGGCGCAAGGAGGCCATGCAGGCCGCCCTCGCCGAGCACTTCACCGGCCGGGCCACCTGGACCGACCCCGAGGGGGGCTTCTTCCTCTGGGTGTCCTTCGGGGACGAGGTGGACACCGAGGAGCTGTTCGCCCGGGCGCTCGCCGCCGGGGTGGCCTACATCCCCGGCAACGCGTTCTCCCCCGGGCGCCGGTTCCCCCACGACCTGCGCCTGTGCTTCGCCTCGACGCCGACGGACCGGATCCACGAGGGCGTCGCCCGGCTGGCCGGCGCGATCGACCAGGGCTGACCCGGTGACCGGCGGCGGATCGCTCACCGACGAGGAGCACAGGGTCCTGGACCGCATCGGCGCAGACCGCCTGGTCCCGCTGGTCCAGTCCCTGGTGCGCGCGCCGGGCGCCAACCCTCCCGGTGAGGAGGAGGCGACGGCGCGGGCGCTGGTCGAGGCCGCGACCGGGCTCGGGCTCGCCGCCGACAGCGAGGAGATCGCGCCGGGGCGTCCCAACGTCCGGGTGACGGCGCCCGGCGGCGAAGGTCCCGGGCTGCTCTTCCTCGGGCATACCGACGTGGTCCCTGCCGGACCGGCCGCCGACTGGAGCGTCGACCCCTACGCCGCCGAGCTGGTCGACGGCCGCGTCGTCGGCCGCGGCTCGGCGGACATGCTGGGTGGGCTCGGCGCGGTGCTGATGGCGATGGCGGCGGTCCGGGAGGCCGGGGTGGCGCTGCGCGGCCCCGTCCTGCTGGACGCCGTCTGCGACGAGGAGCAGAACGGGATCGGCATCCGGGCCCTGGTGGACCGGCCCCCTCCCCCGCTGCTCGGGTGCGTGGTGGCCGAGCCGACCGACCTGGCGACGGTGGTGGCGGCGCGGGGCGCCAGCTACCTGCGGATCGAGGTGCACGGGGTCGCCGCGCACGCCGGGCACCCGCAGGACGGTCGCAACGCCATCAGCGGCGCCGCCCTGGTGGTCGCCGACCTGGACAGGTGGCACACCGAGCTCGCCGCCCGGGCGCACCCGCTCATCGGTCCGCCCACCGTCAACGTCGGCACCATCGGCGGCGGCACGTCCGGCTCGACCGTGCCCGACCTGTGCCGGATCGAGGTGGACCGCCGGCTGATGCCCGGCGAGTCGATCGCGTCGGTGCTGCGGACCGTGGGTGCCCGGATCGAGGCCCTGGACCTCGGGTCCCGGGGCCTGACCTGGAGCGTGACGTCGCCGATGGACATGCCCGGCTTCGAGACCCCACCGGACGAGCAGCTCGTCCTGGCGGCGGACGACGCGATGGCCCGGGCCGGCCGTGGCGCCGCCCCGGTCCAGGGCTGGACCGCTGCCTGCGACGGAGGTTTCGTCGCCGCCCGGTGGGGGGTGCCGGTGATCGTGCAGGGACCGGGCTCGGTGCAGGAGCAGGCGCACCGTCCGGATGAGTCGGTCGCGGTCGGTGAGCTGCTCACCGCCGCCCGCGGGTATGCCCTGACGATGCTGCGGCTGCTCAGCTGAGTCAGCGCCGCTCGACGGTCTCCGCGAGCAGCTCGGCGAGGTGCCGGCCCCGGCGCGGGGTGAGGGAGCCGATCTGGGTCCGGCAGGAGAAGCCGTCCGAGACGATCTCGGTGGCCTCCGGGGCCGCGCGCACGGCCGGGGCGAGCACCCGCTCGCCGATCTGGGCGGAGATCTCCTCGTGCCCTGCCTCGAAGCCGAAGTTGCCGGCCAGGCCGCAGCACCCGGAGTCCGGGATCTGCGCGCTGATGCCGGCGCGTCGCATCACCTCACGGTCCGCGTCGAAGCCCATCACCGCGTGCTGGTGACAGTGCACCTGCACCAGGGCCTCCCGGTCCTGGGGACGGGGCTGCCAGTCCGGGGCCTCGAGCAGCGCCTCGGCCAGCGTCTTCACCTGGGTCTTGGCCAGGGCTGCCCGTTCGTCGCCGGCCAGCAGCTCGACCGCCTCGTGCCGGAAGAGTGCCGTGCAGCTGGGCTCCAGCCCGACCACGGTCGCTCCCGCGCGCAGGGCCGGCTCGATGACGTCCAGGGAACGTCGGAGCACGGTCGCGGCCACGCCGAGCTGCCCGGTGGAGACCCAGGTGAGGCCGCAGCAGACCTGGCCGGCGGGCAGGTGCACCTCGTAGCCGGCGTCCTCCAGCACCGCCACCGCCGCCTTGCCCACCTCCGGGGAGAGGTAGGTGGTGAAGGTGTCCGGCCAGAGCAGGATCCTGGTCCGCCCCTGCCCGCGGGCGGGCGTGTGCTCGCGGTGGAACCACGAGGTGAACGACTGCGGGGCGAACTCGGGGATGTCCCGGCTCTGCGCCACCCCGCCCGCACGCTTCAGGGGTCCGGCCAGGCGGGAACTGCTCACCCGGTTGGTGAGGCCGGGGGCGAGGCCGGCGACCCGGGCCAGCGCCGGGAGCCATCCCATCGTCCAGTGCGACCGGGGACGCCGCCAGGGCCGGCCCCGGTAGTGCTGGTGGGTGAACTCCGCCTTGTAGGTCGCCATGTCGACGTTCACCGGGCAGTCGCCGAGGCAGCCCTTGCAAGACAGGCACAGGTCGAGCGCGTCCCGGACCTCCTCGGCGCGCCAGCCGTCGGTGATGACGTCGCCCTCCATCATCTCGAACAGCACCCGGGCCCGGCCCCGGGTGGAGTGGGTCTCCTCCCGGGTGACCTGGTAGCTCGGGCACATCACCCCGCCGGAGCTCTGGACGCACTTGCCCACCCCCACGCAGCGCCGCTGCGCCTGGGCGAAGCTGCCGGCGTCCTGCGCGAAGGCGAGCCGGGTGCGGCCCCCGAAGTGCTGCGCCTGGCCCTGCTGACGCAGGTTGTCCACCACGTCGGGCGGGTCGACGATCACCCGGGGGTTGAGCCTCCGCTCGGGGTCCCACAGGTCCTTCACCCGGGTGAACAGGTCGGTCGCGTCGGCGCCGTACATCCGCTCCAGCAGGCCGCCCCGGGCCCGGCCGTCACCGTGCTCGCCGGAGACCGACCCGCCGAGGGAGACGACGAGGTCGGTGGCCTGCTCCACGAAGGAGCGGTAGCTGCGGGCACCGGGCTCGCTGAGCAGGTCGAAGTCGATCCGCATGTGCATGCAGCCCTCACCGAAGTGCCCGTAGGAGGCACCGGAGTAGCCGTACCGGCCCATCAGCTCGTCCAGCCCGGTGAGGTAGTCGCCCAGCCGGTCGGGCGGCACCGCCGCGTCCTCCCAGCCGGCCCAGGCCTCGGCACCGTCGGCGCGCCGGGTGGCCAGGCCGGTGCCGTCCCGCCGGCACCGCCAGAGCACCCCCTGGGCGGACGGGTCGGTCACGACGGAGGCGGTGGCGCCCGGGATGGTGTCGCGCACCTCCTGGGCGATGTCGGCGGCGGCGGACCGCGCCCCGGCCTCGTCGTCCGCGCCGACCTCGACCAGCAGCCACATCTGACCCGGCGGCAGGCCGGCCGCGGTGGCGGCGCGGCGGGTGTCCGCGGGCAGCCGCTCCACCAGGGTCGCGTTGATGGACTCCATCGTGAGCGGACCGTGCGGGAGCACGGTCGGGACGCTGCGGGCGGCGGACACGGCGTCCGGGAAGCCGAGCGCCAGCAGGACCACCGCCCGCGGCAGGGTGGCCAGCGAGACGGTCGCCTCCAGCGTGGTCGCCAGGGTGCCCTCGCTGCCGCAGAGCAGCCGGGCCAGGTCGACCCCGCGCTCGGGCAGCAGGTGCTGCAGGGCATACCCGGAGATCTGCCGGGAGAAGGTGCCGAACCGGCGCCGGATCAGCATCGCCTCCTCCTCCCCCAGGCTGGCCAGAGCCCGGTGCAGGTCGGCGATCGCGGGGTCCGGGGGGCCGGCCGGCGAGGTGTCGGTGACGGCCTGCACCCGGGCCTGCCGTCCGTCGGCGGTGACGACCCGCAGCGCGCGCACGTTGTCCCCGGTGGTGCCCCAGGCCACCGAGTGGGCACCGCACGCGTTGTTCGCGATCATCCCGCCGAGGGTGCACCGGCTCGCCGAGGACGGGTCCGCACCGAACGTCAGCCCGTGCGGGCGGGCCGCGGCCACCAGGTCGGTCAGCACCACCCCCGGCTGCACGGTCGCGGTGGCGGCGACCGGGTCGATGTCGACGATCCGGTCCAGGTACCGGGACACGTCGACGACGACCCCGCCGAGGGCGTTGCCGGCCATCGAGGTGCCCGCCCCGCGCATCGCGACCGGTGCCCCGGCAACGCGGGCCAGGTCCAGCGTCACCAGCAGGTCCGCCTCGTCCCGGGGCAGCACGACCAGGTCCGGGACCACGCGGTAGTTCGAGGCGTCGGTGGCGTACATCGCCCTGCTCAGGGTGTCGTCGCGCACCTCGCCCCGCAGCTCGGTGGAGAGATCGCGCACCAGCCGTGCCACGTCATAGGTCATGCGTGCTCCTCCGCTCGATGATTGTCTACAATTCAACCACCCGGGTCTGACAGGACGACGGGCGGCAGAACGCGGAGGGACGCATGAGCGCCATCGGGATCCTCTACCCCGGGCACAGCGCCGAGGACGACTACCCGGCCCTGGAGTCCCGCCTGCGCGCGGAGGGCCACGACATCGCCCTGCCGGTGGTGCACACCAGCGTCGGCGAGGACGCGCACCGCGTCGACGCGCTGCTCGACCTGGGCAGCGGGGACCGCCTCGCCGAGGGGGCCGACCGGCTGCTGGCGCAGGCACCCGGGGTGGACGCGGTGGTCTGGGCCTGCACCTCGGGCAGCTTCGTCTTCGTCTGGGACGGCGCCCATGAGCAGGTCGAGGCGCTCGCCCGCCGCACCGGGCGGCCCGCCACCTCGACCTCGTTGGCCTTCGTGCACGCGTGCCGGACGCTGGGCGTGTCCCGGGTGGCCGTCGCCGCCTCCTACCCCCGGGACGTGGCGCAGGCCTTCGTGTCGCTGCTGGCCCGAGCCGGGATCGAGGTCAGCGCTCTGGGCAGCCACGAGATCGTCACCGCGGCCGAGGTCGGCACCCTCGGCCGGGACCGGGTCCGCGAGCTGGTCGCCGGCGTCGACGCCTCGGGCGCCGAGGCGGTCCTGGTGCCGGACACCGCGATGCACACCCTGGGCCAGGTGGCGCAGCTGGAGGACGAGCTGGGCACGGTGGTGCTCACCGCCAACCAGGTGAGCGTGCACCACGGCCTGGCGCTGGTCGGGCCGGTGCCGACGCTGCCGTGGCTGGGCACCCTCTTCGCCGGGGGGACGTGGTGACGACCAGCGTCCGGGACGGCCGTGAGAGCGTCCCGCTGCGCCCGCTGGAGCGCGAGTCCACCCCCAGCATGGTGGCGGCGCGGATCCGGGAGGCCATCGCGCAGGGGGACATCCCGGCGGGCAGCCAGCTCGGCGAGGTCGAGTATGCCGCGCGGCTCGGGGTCAGCAGGGGGCCGCTGCGGGAGGGCCTGCAGCGGCTGACCCAGGAGGGACTACTCGTCTCGCACCGCAACCGTGGGCTCTTCGTCATCGAGTTGACCGACGAGCGGGTCCGGGACCTCTACCTGGCCCGGGGAGCCGTCGAACGTGCCGCGGCGGCCCGGGTGCACGAGACCGGCCCGGCGGCGGCCTGCGCGGCCCTGCTCGGCGTGGTCGACGAGATGGACCGGGCCGCGGACGACGTGCGGGCGGTCAGCATGGCCGACATCCGGTTCCACCAGGTGCTGGTGCAGCAGGCCGACAGCGCCCAGCTGTCCCGGATCCACGAGACGCTGCTCACCGAGACCCGGATGTGCATCCACCGGATGGAGCCGACCTACGCCTGCGCCGAGGCGAGAGTGGGCGAGCACCGCCAGATCGCGCTGGCCCTGGGGGCCGGGGACCTGCTCGCCACCGACCGGCTGCTGACGACGCACATGCGTGATGCCGTCCAGCGGTTGACCGGGTCCCCGGCGGGCTCGACCGGGGCGCCGCCTCAGCCGTCTCCCTGAGCCGCGGCGCGGGGACGCGGTCCACCGATCCCGACGTACTTGACCTCGAGGAACTCCTCGATCCCCAGGGCACCGCCCTCCCGGCCGAGACCGGACTCCTTGATCCCGCCGAACGGGGCGGCCGGGTTCGACACCACGCCCTGGTTCAGCCCGACCATCCCGCTCTCCAGCTGCTCGGCCATCCGCAGGGACCGGTCCAGGTCCCGGGTGTAGACGTAGGACACCAGCCCGTAGGGAGTGTCGTTCGCCAGCTCGAGCACCTCCTCCTCGGTGCCGAAGGAGGTCAGCGGGGCGACCGGGCCGAAGATCTCCTCGGCGGCCATCCGGGACTGCGGCGAGACGTGGGTGAGCACCGTCGGCGGGTAGAAGTACCCCTGGCCCGGGTCGGCCTCTCCCCCGGTCAGCACCTGGGCACCGCGTCGCACGGCGTCCGCCACCAGCTCGCCCACCTTGTCCTGGGCCGCCTGGTCGATCAGCGGTCCGACCGTGACCCCCTCCCGGGTGCCCGGGCCGACCTGCAGGGCCGCCATCCGCTCCGCCAGCCGGCGACCGAACTCCTCGGCGACGCCCTCCTGCACGTAGATCCGGTTGGCCGCGGTGCAGGCCTCGCCCATGTTGCGCATCTTGGCGGCCATCGCCCCCGCGACCGCGTCGTCCAGGTCCGCGTCGTCGAAGACGATGAAGGGGGCGTTGCCACCGAGCTCCATCGACGTCCGCAGCACCTTCTCCGCGCACTGCTCCAGCAGCTTCTTGCCGACCTGGGTGGAGCCGGTGAAGGAGAGCTTGCGGGCGAGCCCCGAGCGGATCATCGGCTCCATCACCACACCGGCGTGGGTGGTGGTGACGGTGTTCACCGACCCGGCCGGCAGCCCCACCTCGTGCAGGATCTCCACCAGCGCCAGCATGGACAGCGGGGTCTGGTGGGCGGGCTTGATCACGCTCGTGCACCCGGCGGCGATGGCGGGGCCGATCTTGCGGGTGCCCATCGCCATCGGGAAGTTCCACGGGGTGATGAGCAGCGTCGGTCCGACCGGCTGGCGCATCACCAGGAAACGCGTGTCCCCGGCGGGCGAACGCTGGTAGCCGCCCTCGATGCGCAGCGCCTCGCCGGCGAAGTGGCGCAGGAACTCCGCGGCGTAGGTCACCTCGCCCCGGGCCTCGGCCAGCGGCTTGCCCATCTCCAGGGTCATCAGCAGCGCCAGCTCGTCGGCCCGCTCCGTCACCGCCTGGTAGGCGGCCATCAACCAGTCGTAGCGCTGCTTCGGCGAGCTCTCGGCCATCTCCGACCGGGCGTCGGCGGCGGCCTGCAGCGCGCGCATACCGTCTTCCGGGCCGGCGTCCGCCACCGACACCAGCTCGCGGCCGGTGGCGGGGTCGAGCACCGGGAAGGTGTCGCCGCTGGCCGCCGGTTGCCAGGCGCCGGCCACGAACAGACCGGTGGGGACCGCGGCCAGCACCTCCTGCGCCCGTGCCGGGAGTCCGTGCTCGTCTGTCGGGGTGTCGGTGGCCACCGCTGCCTCCTGGGTGTCGATACGTTACGTTCGGATTGTCAACAATCTATCAACCGCGAACCCGAAGGATGTCGACCGTGGCGCACCTCAGCCCCCTGCTCAAGCAGGCCACCCCCGTCATCGCCGACCGCGGCGACGGCGCCCTCATCTTCGACGAGCAGGACCGTCGCTACCTGGACTTCACCGCCGGCATCGGCGTCACCAGCACCGGGCACGCGCACCCGGACGTGGTCGCCGCCGCCCAGGCCCAGATCGGCAAGATCATCCACGCCCAGTACACGACGGTGATGCACCGCCCGCTGCTCGACCTGGTGGAGCGGATGTCGGAGGTGCTGCCGGCGGGCCTGGACTCGATGTTCTTCGTCAACTCCGGCTCCGAGGCGGTGGAGGCGGCGCTGCGGCTGGCCCGTCAGGCGACCGGTCGGCCCAACGTCATCACCTTCCACGGCGGCTTCCACGGCCGGACCGTGGCCGCCGCCTCGATGACGACCTCCGGGACGAAGTTCCGCTCCGGCTTCGCACCCCTGATGCCGGGGGTGCACGTGGCGCCCTTCCCGAACCCCACGCACTACGGCTGGTCGCAGGAGGAGTCCACCAGGTTCGCGCTGCGCGAGCTGGACTACCTGCTGCAGACCATCAGCGCACCGCAGGACACCGCGGCCTTCCTGATCGAGCCGGTCCTCGGTGAGGGCGGGTACGTCCCGGCCTCCGCCGAGTTCATGGCGGGCCTGCGAGAGCGCGCCGACCGGCACGGCATCCTGCTGGTGCTGGACGAGGTCCAGACCGGCTGGGGCCGCACCGGGCGGTTCTGGGGGCACCAGCACTTCGACGTCACCCCGGACGTGCTGGTGACCGCCAAGGGCATCGCCTCCGGCTTCCCGCTGTCCGGGATCGCCGCCTCCGAGGAGCTCATGAGCCGGGCCTGGCCGGGGTCCCAGGGCGGCACCTACGGCGCCAACGCGGTCGCCTGCGCGGCCGCGCTGGCGACCCTGGACGTGATGCAGCGCGAGGACCTGGTCGCCAACGCCCGGGACCGTGGTGAGCAGCTGCGCGCCCGGCTCGAGACCTCGGCGGACAGGTATGCCCAGATCACCGACGTACGGGGCCTGGGTCTCATGCTCGGCGCGGAGTTCCGGACTCCCGAGGGCGAGCCGGACGGCGCCACCGCGGCCCGGGCCCAGCAGGCCGCCGCGGAGCACGGGCTGCTGCTGCTCACCTGCGGGGCCTGGTCCCAGGTGGTGCGCTTCATCCCGGCCCTCGTGGTCACGCAGGCGCAGGTCGACGAGGCCGCAGACCTCTGGGAACGGACGCTGACCTCCGTGCTCTGATCCGCCGCTCCGACCCACCACCTCACGGCACGAGGCCCGGGCCACCGATCGGTGGCGCGGGCCTCGGGTCGTGGTGCCGACCTCAGCCAGTGGTCTCCTTGTGCGCCGGGTCGTCGGCGTCCCGCTGCGCGGGGACGCCGTTCTCGGCCTCCTCTCGCTGACGCTCGACCTCCGCCTTCTCGCGCGCGGCCTCCTCCTCCTGCAGCCGGATCTGCTCCTGCGGGGAGATGGAGTGGTCGCCGCGCTGGATCCGGGCGTGCTCGGCCCGCACCCCGATGACGAGCATCGGGATCATCGCGAAGACCAGGATGAAGATGGGCAGCCCGACCACGGTGATGATCTCCTGCAGCGCGGTGATGCCGGCGTCACCGCCGAGCACGATGAGCAGGGCGGCCAGGGCGCCCAGGCAGACCGCCCAGAACACCCGCTGGCCGACCGGCCCGGCCTCACCGTCACCGGAGCACAGCATGTCGACCACCAGGGCCGCGGAGTCGGCGGAGGTGGCGAAGAAGAGCGCCACGATCACGATCGTCAGCCCCTGCAGCAGCCCGGTGGCGGGGAAGTTCTCGAAGAAGGTGAACATCGCCAGCGGGACGCTCTCGGCGACCGCGTCGGAGATCGGTCCACCGGTGCCGTCGATGCCGTCGATCTGCATGGCCGACCAGCCGAAGATGACGAACCAGACGACGGTGAACAGCGACGGGGCGATGAGCACGCCGCCGACGAACTCGCGGACCGTCCGGCCGCGGGAGATCCGGGCCAGGAAGACCCCCATGAAGGGTGCCCAGGTCACCGTCCAGGCCCAGTAGAAGACGGTCCAGCCGGCCTGCCAGCCCCAGCCGTCCTCACCGTCGACGGTGGCCAGCGCGTCGTTCCACAGCGACAGACCCGGCAGCGAGGCCAGGTAGTTGCCGGCACTCTCGAAGAGCTCCCGCAGCAGGAAGACCGTCGTGCCGCCGGTGAAGAGGACGAAGAGCATCATCCCGACGGCCAGCCCGATGTTCAGGTTCGACAGTCGCTTGATCCCCTTGTCCAGCCCGACGGCCACGGAGACCGTGGCCACCGCGGTGAGCACGACGATCACCATGACCCGGACGAAGGTGCCGTCCTCCAGGCCGGTCAGCCGGGACAGCCCGGCGCTGATCTGCGAGGTGCCCAGCCCCAGGCTCACGGCCAGGCCGAAGAGGGTGCCGAGGACCGCGAAGACGTCGATGGTCTTGCCGATCGGCCCGTGGATGCGCTCCTTGAGGACCGGGTAGAAGACCGAGCTGACGCGCATCGGCAGGTTGTACCGGTAGATGAAGAAGCCGAAGGCCAGGCCGGGCAGCGTGAAGATCGCCCAGGTGTGCAGCGCCAGGTGGTAGAGCGCGACGTTCATCGCGTCCTCGGCGGCCTGCGCGCTGTAGGGCTCGACCCCCTCGAAGGGCGGGGTGGCGAAGTGCGAGATCGGCTCGGCGACGCCCCAGAACATGAGGATGGTGCCGATGCCACCGGCGAAGAGCATGGTGAACCAGGACAGCCGGGTGTAGGTCGGCTTCTCGTCCGCGGAGCCCAGGCGCAGGTCGCCGTACTTGCTGATCGCCAGCCACACCAGGAAGACCAGCCAGGCGGTCACCCCGAAGATGAAGAACCACCCGAGGTTGGTGGTGACCCATTCCCTGGCCGTGGCGAAGCCGGAGCCGATCGACTCCGGGAAGAGCAGCAGCAGCACCAGGATGACGAGCATCAGCCCGGCAGAGGTGAAGAAGATGGGAGGGTTGGTGCGAAGCCCCAACCGTCGGGCGAGATCTTCCACGGTCACATACCTTCCTGGCGACGGCCGTGGGCCCCCGCGCGGATGTCGAGTTGTCTGCTTGTGGACAATGAGACCCTAGCGAGCCGGCTGCGGCATGGCTACCTGCGCGCCGCCGCGAAAGACAACGAATCGGCAACGAATCTGCAACGGGCGCCGCGACTGCGGGCTCGGGCTCAGGTGTCCTCGTCGGCGATCTTGGCGTACCGGAACGCGGCCCAGAAGTCACCGCGGACGTAGCGCTCCTCCTCCTGCGGCACCAGGTCCCAGGGCCGGGTGCGTCCCTGCAGCAGGGCGTGCGCGACGACGGAGCGCCGTCGTTGGCTGGCCCGCACCCGGGCCTCCAGCTCCTCCAGGTCGTAGCGCTCCTCGAGGCGCGCACGCAGGTCGGCCGCCACGTCGGCATACCCCGGGTCGTCGACCACGTTCCGCAGCTCGTGCGGGTCCACGTCCAGGTCGAAGAGCTGGTCGGGGTCACCGGGGCAGCGGACCAGCTTCAGCGGGCCGTGGACCAGGGTGACCTGGGGATGGTGGGTGCCCTCGGCCAGGTACTCCAGGAAGATGTCCCGGTCCTGCGGCGCGGCACCCGCGAGCTCGCGTCGGACGCTCTCCAGCAGGGACATCCCCGCCTCGGCCTCGGCCTCGGGTTCGTCGTCGGCGGCCTCGCCCGAGACCGTGGCGCCGGCCACCTCGACCAGCGTGGGGAGCAGGTCGAGCAGGCTCACCGGGTTGGCGTACCGGCCCGGGCGGACCAGCCCGGGCGGCCCGCGCAGGATGAGTGGGACCCTGCTGGACTGCTCGTAGGGGGACATCTTGTACCAGAGCCCCTTCTCCCCCAGCATGTCGCCGTGGTCGCTGGTCAGCACCACCACGGTGTCCTGCGCCAGCCCCAGGTCGTCGAGCCGCCGCAGGATCGTCCCGACCAGGTCGTCGATGTAGCTCACCGCTGCGTAGTACGCACGGCGGGCTCGCGCGGCGACCTCGGCGTCCGGGTCCTGGCCGGGCCGGTCGAAGCCGCTCATCGTCCGCAGCCGGTGGGTGTGCGGGTCCTGGTCGGCGTCCGGCACCTGCGGGTGCACCGGGGCCGGGATGGGGACCCCCTCGAAGCGGTCCCAGTGCTCACGGGGCGGCTCGTAGGGGTCGTGCGGGTGGATGAAGGACGTGACCAGCAGGAAGGGCTGCTGGTCCTCGCCCCGTTCGGCCCGGTCCTGGTTCGCCCGGACCCGGTCGTTGAGGTGGCGCACCGTGCGGAAGAGCACCTCGTCGTCGAAGTCCTGCTGCACGGTGGCGGTGGCGGCGCCCGCGGTGAAGACGGGATCGGCCGCGTGGTACCACTGCAGCCGCTGGTCCAGCGGGCGACCCCAGTCCGGCACCATGTCCAGGTCCGCCGGGTAGACGTCGGTGGTGAGCCGCTGCTCGAAGCCGTGGTGCTGGTCCGGACCGATGAAGTGCATCCGCCCGACCAGGGCGGTGTGGTACCCGGCCGACCGGAGCAGGTGCGCGAAGGTCGGCACCGACGCCGCGAAGTCGTCGCCGTTGTCGTAGCACCCCAACTCCGAGGGCATCAGCCCGGTCATCATCGACGCCCGTGAGGGTGCGCACAGGGGCGTCGTGCAGTAGGCGCGGTCGAAGACCGCACCCTCCTCCGCCAGGGCGTCCAGGTGAGGGGTCCGCGCCGTCTCGTCCCCGTAGGCGCCGAGCGCCTGCGGGGCGAGCTGGTCGGCCTGGATCACGACGACGTTGGGCGCCGTCATCGCGTCGTCGCCGGCTGTCACACCGGCTTCCCGTCGGCGCCGTCGCCCGAGGCCTCGGGCGAGGACGAGGAGTCCTCGGGCGGCTCCTCCGCAGGGGTCTCGGGCTTCCAGCCGTCCGCCCACTCCCCGGTCTCGTAGTCGTAGCCGACCGGGTCGCCGTCCTCGTCGGTGCGCTGGTACCAGCTGGTGTAGTTCTCGTGCTCGGAGTCCACCTCCGCCCCGGCACCACCACCCGGGCGGGCCTGGACGACCTGCAGGGCGAAGTCGTCGCCGAACCGGTCGACACCCTCGACCACCGCCTTGCTGACGGCGTTCTGGGCATACAGGTGGCGCAGCGTGAGGGGGTCGGTGCGCAGGTCGCGGAACCACGCCACGATGATCAGCAGCATCACCAGGGCGAACGGCACCGCGGTGACGATCACCAGCTGTTGGAGCCCCTCGAGCGCGGTCGCGTCCCCGAGCGAGAGCATCACCACCGCGATCCCGGACATCACCAGACCCCAGAAGACCACCACCCAGCGGCGGGGGTTCTGGTCGCCGTTGCTGGCGAGCATGCCCATCACGACCGACGCGGAGTCGGCCGAGGTGATGAAGAAGATCGAGAGCACCACGATCACCACGAACGGCAGCCAGCCCACGTACGGGAGGTTGTCCAGGACCGCGAAGAACACCTGGGCCGGCGCCATGTCGGCACTCATCCCGGGCATCCCCTCGCGGTACATCCAGATCGAGGTACCGCCCATGATGCCGTAGGCGATGAACAGCAGGGATGACGGGATGAGGATGGTCCCCAGCAGGAACTGCCGGATGGTCCGGCCCCGGGAGATCCGGGCGATGAAGATGCCGACGAAGGGCGACCACGAGATCCACCACGCCCAGTAGTACACGGTCCACGCGGACTGGTAGGTCTGCGTCTCCTCACCCCACGACAGGGAGCGGCCCATCATGTCGAACATGGAGCCCATGTACTCCATCATCGCCGAGGGCAGCAGGTTCATCAGGAAGAGCGTCGGCCCCAGGAAGAGGACCACGCCCACGATGCCGACGGTGAGCACGATGTTGATGCTGGACAGGTAACGGATCCCCCTCGCCACCCCGGAGACCGCAGAGATGATGAAGCCCACGGTCAGCACCAGGATGATGACGACCAGCACGGTGTTGGTCAGCTCGTCGACGCCGGAGACGATGCTCACCCCGGCCCCGATCTGCATCGCCGCGATGCCGAGAGCGGCGGCGGTGCCGAACAGGGTCGCGATGATCGCGAAGATGTCGACCAGCTTGCCGGCGAAGCCGTCGGCGTGCCGGGCGCCGAAGAGGCTGCGGAAGATGGAGGACATCAGCAGGCTGCGCCCGCGCCGGTATGCCGCGTAGGCCACCGCGCCGCCCACCAGGGCATACATCGCCCAGGCGTGGAAGCCCCAGTGGAAGTAGGTCTGCGCCATCGCCCGGTGCAGCGCCTCGGTCGACTCGGGCTCGTTCGTCAGCGGCGGCGGCGAGACGAAGTACGTCAGCGGCTCCGAGGGGCCGAAGAAGAGCACCCCGATCCCGATCCCGGCGGCGAAGAGCATCGCGACCCAGGCGAACGTGCTGAACTCCGGTGTCTCGCCGTCCTTGCCCAGCGGGATCCTGCCGTAGGGCGAGAAGGCCATGATGAGCAGCGCCACCAGGATGATGATCGCCACGCTGTTGAAGAGCCAGCCCAGGTTGCCGGTCGCCCAGGCGAAGGCTGCCGCCGAGACCTCGGCGACTCCCGCGGAGTCCACCACGCCCCAGATGACGAAGGCGACGGTGAGCACACCGGCCAACGCGAAGACCGTCTTGCTGAGGCTGTAGCGGCGGCGCTGCTCGTCGATCGAGATGCCGGGCACCAGCGCGGGGTGGATGTCGTGCGGATACTTGGGGCGTTGGTAGTCGAGGCTCCCGAGGGAGCTGCCGGCGCGGCGTCCGGCCCGCCGGGCGTCGTCGGCGAGCTTCTTGCGGGAAGACCGTTGGTCCTCGGACATGGCGGTGACCTTCTCTGGGTTCGTTGATGTGACGACGCCCTGGCACGCCGACGTGGCGTGCCGGACGAGGTCCGGTCGTCGTTCGGAGAGTCGGTGGGTGGTGGGCTACGGACAGGGTCGTGTCGCGGCGACGGGCGCCGTTACGGCTCGCCGCCGCACCAACCGATGGCCACCGCGGCCCACGAGGCATGGGCATACCCCGAGGTGGGGCGCGGCGCCAGACGCTCGGCGCTCGGCACGCACGCCTCCCGGACCCGGGTGCACGAGCTGGCCCGACGCTCTCGCGCCGGGCCGGTGGCGGCCCGCGGGTCTGGCATGGGGCGAACCATAACAGCGGCCCGCGGGGCTGTCACCCGACTGCGGGTCTTGAGCCTGCGGGCGTCGCCACCTACCCCGGACCGACGGCCAGCAGCAGGACGATCAGGAGCAGGAGGAACCCGACACCGACGGCACCGGCCCCCATCAGCTTCAGCACCCCTCCACGGTGGTAGAACGTGTTGATCACCGCGCGCCCCGGATCACCCGGGTCGTAGGCGACGTCGACGGGTCCGCTCGGGGCCAACGAGGTCGCGTTCATCACCGGCATGATGTGGAACGTCGCACCTTCGACCCGGTACTCCACCTGCCAGGAGCGGGTGAACCGGCCCTCGAAGCGTGTCCACTCCCCCGGCACGTCACGCCATCCCCTCCGGCGTCCCTTGCCCACGGCGAACCCGACCAGCCAGAGCAGAAGACCGACCGTGCCGAAGCAGGCGGCCAGGATCTGAAGAACTCCTACGGCAGACATGCCCCCAGACGATAACCGCGTCGGGTCCCCACCGGCCCCGACAGCACGAGCCGGACCTACGGGCTCGTAGGTCCGGCTCTGCCGATGTCCGCGGACATCGCGACGTCGGGATGACAGGATTTGAACCTGCGACCCCCTGACCCCCAGTCAGGTGCGCTACCAAGCTGCGCCACATCCCGTTGTTCTGTTGTCGGCCCGTTCGGGCGAGGATCAGGTTAGCCCATCGCTGGCCGCGCTCCCAATCCTCGCCCGGCGTCAGCGGCGCCGTTTCTCGCGGACCCGGACGGAGATCTCGATCGGGGTCCCGGGGAAGCCGAACTGCTCCCGGATCCGGCGCTCCAGGAAGCGTCGGTAGCCGGCCTCGATGAAGCCGGAGGCGAAGATGACGAACTTCGGCGGGCGGGTGTCCGCCTGGGTGGCGAACAGGATCCGGGGCTGCTTGCCGCTGCGCACCGGGTGCGGGTGCGCGGCCACCACCTCGCCAAGGAAGGCGTTGATCCGCCCGGTCGGGATCCGGCGGTCCCACGAGTCCAGGGCGGTCTCCAGGGCCGGCACCAGGCGGGCCACGTTGCGACCGGTCGAGGCGGAGATGTTCACCCGGGGGGCCCAGGTGATCTGGACCAGCTCCCGCTCGATCTCCCGCTCCAGGTAGTAGCGCCGCTCCTCGTCCATGGTGTCCCACTTGTTGTAGGCCACCACCAGCGACCGCCCGGCGTCGACGACCTGCTGGATGACCCGGATGTCCTGCTCGGCGATCGGCTCGGAGACGTCGACGAGGACCACCGCGACCTCCGCCTTCTCCAGGGCCGCCTGGGTGCGCAGCGAGGCGTAGAAGTCGGCGCCCTTGGTCTGGTGCACGCGCCGCCGGATCCCGGCGGTGTCCACGAAGCGCCAGACCTTGCCGCCCAGCTCGATGAGCTCGTCCACCGGGTCCCGGGTGGTGCCGGCGACCTCGTCGACGACCACCCGCTCGGAACCGGCCAACCGGTTGAGCAGCGAGGACTTGCCCACGTTGGGGCGGCCCAGCAGGGCCACCCGGCGCGGGCCGCCCTCGGGATCGACCCCGGCCACCGCGGAGCGTTCCGGCAGCACCTCGAGCAGCGCGTCCAGCGCGTCCCCGGAGCCACGGCCGTGCAGCGCCGAGACGGGCCAGGGCTGCCCGAGTCCCAGGCTCCACAGCGAGGCCGCCTCGGCCTCCTGGTGCTGGTCGTCCACCTTGTTGGCGACCAGGACGACCGGCTTGCCGGAGCGGCGCAGCAGCTTGACCACCTGCTCGTCGGTGTCCGTCGGACCGACCAGCGCATCGACCACGAACATCACGGCGTCGGCCAGCTCGATCGCCACCTCGGCCTGCTCGGCGACCCTCAGGTGGATGCCGGTGGCGTCCACCTCCCAGCCGCCGGTGTCCACCAGGGTGAACCGCCGGCCGGACCAGTCCGTGGTGTAGGAGACCCGGTCCCGGGTGACCCCCGGCACGTCCTCCACGACCGCCTCGCGGCGACCCAGGATGCGGTTCACCAGGCTGGACTTGCCGACGTTGGGCCGACCGACGACGGCGACCACCGGCAACCCGCCGACCTCGGCGCCCTCACCGGCCGGTAGCTCGCCGGACTCGACCAGCGCCAGGTCCTCCTCGGACAGCTCGAAGTCGACGAGCCCGGCCCGCAGCGCGGCCTCCAGCGCCTCGTCCTCGGCGCTCGGGGCATACGCCTCCGGTCCGCCCTCGGGGTCCGGTCCGGCGGTCCACTCGACCTCGACACCGTCGCCCGGGTCCGCGTCGTCACCGGGGTGCTGTGGCTCGCTCATCCGCTCGACTCCTTCGCGGCCAGGGCCGCACCCTCCAGGCGCAGCCGCACCTGGCGTTTGATCCGGCCGAGCATGCCGACCATGCCCCGCATCCGCAGCGGGGAGACCGCCTCGGCCAGCCCGAACCGGTAGGGCGCGTCGTCGGGCACGTCCAGCACCTGCTCGGCGCTCAGCCCGTCCAGGCCCTCGTGCAGGATGCCGGCGAAGCCGCGGGTCGTCGGCGCCTCCGGCGGGGCGTCGAAGAACAGGTGCACGGTATGCCCGTCGTCGTCACCGACCTCCACGGTCAGGAAGAGCGGCGACTGGCACTCGTCCACCCGCTCCAGGGAGTCCAGCTTCCCGGCATACCGCTCCGGCAGCTCGGGCAGCTCACGAGAAAGCTCGAGCAGCAGCTGCAGGCGCTCCTGCTGGCTCACCGCGTGGAAGTCCTGCGCCAGCTCGGCCATCGCCTCGGGCAGGTCGTCGGTCTGCGGCATACCTCAGCGCTCCACCGGCACGCCGACGGAGTTGCCCCACTCGGTCCAGCTGCCGTCGTAGTTGCGGACGTTCTCGAACCCGAGCAGGTGGGTGAGCACGAACCAGGTGTGGCTCGAACGCTCCCCGATCCGGCAGTAGGCCACCACGTCGTCGCCGGCGCTCAGCCCCTGCTCCTGCTGGTAGATGGCCTCCAGCTCCTCGCGGGAGCGGAAGGTGCCGTCCTCGTTGGCCGCACGCGCCCAGGGCACCGACTTCGCGCCGGGGATGTGCCCCCCGCGCATGGCGCCCTCCTGCGGGTAGTCGGGCATGTGCAGCAGCTCACCGGAGTACTCCCCGGGCGAACGGACGTCCACCAGCGGTGCACCGAGGTGCTCCAGCACGTCCGCGCGGAACGCGCGCACGGTGCTGTCGTCCCGCTCGACGACCGGGTAGTCGACGGGCTCGACCGTCGGCACGTCGGTGGTCATCTCACGGCCCTCCGCGACCCACGCGGCCCGTCCGCCGTCCAGCAGCCGGACGTCCTCGTGGCCGAAGAGGGTGAGCACCCACAGCGCGTAGGCGGCCCACCAGTTGGACTTGTCCCCGTAGATGACCACGGTGGTCTCGCGGCTGATGCCGCGCGCGCCCATCACCTCGGCGAAGCGCCGACCGTCGACGTAGTCACGGGTGAGGGGGTCGTTGAGGTCGGTGTGCCAGTCCAGCTTGAACGACCCGGGCACGTGCCCGGTGTCGTAGAGCAGGACGTCCTCGTCGGACTCCAGCACCACGACCGACGGGTCGTCCAGGTGCTCGGCCAGCCACGCGGTGGTGACCAGACGCTCGGGGTGGGCGTAGGCGGCGATCTTCTCGGACGTGCTCATGCTCGCTCCTCGTGGTCGGTGTCAGGGATGGGCGCCGGGGCGCCGTCGGGGTCGGTGAGCGCAGGGTGCGGGGCGGCGCTGCGGGCCTCGCCACGGACCAGGCCCAGGACCGCCCCGACCGTCTCCTGCAGGGTCAGGTCGGAGGTGTCCAGGGTGACGACCCCGTCCGCGGCGTCCATGAAGGCGCTCACGGTGGAGTCGTCCCGGTCCCGCCGCACGACCTGGTCCCGGGTGGCGGCGACGTGCTCGGCTTCCGCTCCCCCGTGCAGCTCGCGTGCCCGGCGGGACAGCCGCGCCTCCTCGGAGGCGGTCACCAGGATCCGGTGCTCGGCGTCCGGGGCCACGACGGTGGTGATGTCCCGACCCTCGGCGACGACGCCGCCCAGCTGCCGGCGCGCGTCGGCGATGATCTCGCGCTGACGGCGCCGCAGCTCGGCGCGGACGTCCAGGTTGGTGGCCACCGCGGAGACCTTCTCACTGATCCTGGTCTGCCGGATCTGCTCGGTCACGTCGGTGCCACCCACCCTGGTGGTGGTGTCGTCGGGGTCGGTCGTCATCCGCAGCGGCAGGTCCCGTGCCGCCGTGGCGACCGCCTCCTGGTCGCCCAGGTCGACGCCGGTGTCCAGGCAGTACCAGGCCAGGGCCCGGTACATCGCGCCGGTGTCCAGGTAGCCGATCCCGAGCTCGCGGGCCACTGCCCGGGAGACGGAGGACTTGCCGGACCCGCTGGGTCCGTCGATGGCGACGGTGATGGGGTCTGGCTGCACCCGCCCAGCCTAACGTGACGGCGGGGGCCGCCTCACCGCCAGCGGCTCGGCCTCAGAGGTCGGCCGCGCGGTAGAGCTGGGCGACCTCCTCCGCCGACAGCGCCCGGTAGCGCCCCGAGCGCAGCTCGGCGAGCTTGATCGGGCCGACCTCGACCCGGGAGAGGGCCTCGACGGGGTAGCCGACCGCGTCCATCATGCGGCGGACGATGTGCTTGCGTCCCTCGTGCAGCACCACCTCGATGATCGAGTGCCCGGGGATGTTGTCGACCAGCTTGAAGCTGTCCGCCTTGGCCAGGCCGTCCTCCAGCTCCACGCCGTCGCGCAGCTGCTTGCCGATCCCCGGGCCCATCACTCCGTGCACCTGGGCGACGTAGGTCTTGGGGATGCCGTAGGCCGGGTGCTGCAGCCGGTGCGCGAGGTCGCCGTCGTTGGTGAGCAGCAGCAGGCCCTCGGTGTCCACGTCGAGGCGGCCCACGTGGAAGAGCCGCTGGGACAGGTGGCCGACGTAGTCGGTCAGGCACGGCCGTCCCTCCTCGTCCTGCATGGTGGAGACGACGCCCGCGGGCTTGTTGAAGGCCAGGTAGACCCGGTCGGTGTCCACCACCACCCGGTCCCCGTCGACGTGCACCACCTGCTTGGCCGGGTCCACCCGGACCCCGAGCTCGGTGACGACCTGGCCGTCCACCTGGACCCGGCCCTGCTCGATCAGCTTTTCGCAGGCGCGGCGGCTGCCGAAGCCGGCGCCCGCCAGCAGCTTCTGCAGCCGGGTGCCCTCCGGGTCGTGCACGTCGTGGGTGCCGTGCGAGCCGTCCGGGCGGGGCGGCTGGGGTTGACGCCCACGCGGTGGGCGTGCCCTACCGGCCTGGCGCGGTCCAGCGCCCCCACCCTGGGCCGGGGTGCGGTTGCCCGCCCCGGAGCGGCCGGAACCGCCACGGGCGGGACCGCCGCCGCGACCTGATCCACCACGTCCGGACCCGCCGCGGGCGGGACCGCCGCCGCGACCTGATCCGCCGCGGCCTCCGTTCTGCTTGTCGTTGCTCATGCCAGTCCTTCCGATGCGAGCTCCTCGAGCACCTCGGCCGAGGGGAGATAGGGGGCCAGCGCGGGCAGCTCGTCGAGCGAGTCCAGGCCCATGCGCTGGAGGAACAGGTCGGTGGTGCCGTAGAGGACGGCGCCGGCGGTCGGGTCCTGCCCGGCCTCGGTCACCATCCCCCGGGCGAGCAGGGTGCGCACCACGCCGTCCACGTTGACGCCGCGGATCGCCCCGATCCGGGCGCGGCTGATCGGCTGCCGGTAGGCGATGACCGCGAGCGTCTCCAAGGCGGCCTGGGTGAGCCGGGCCTGCTGGCCCCCGAGCAGGAAGCGTTCCACCACCGGGGCGTACTCGGGGCGGCTGTAGATCCGCCAGCCACCGCCCAGGCGGCGGAGCATGAAGCCGCGCCCACCCTGGGCATACTCCTGCGCGAGCTCGTCCAGGACGGCGCCGACCTCGTCGGTGCCGAGCCCCAGGGCACCGGCCAGCGACTCCTCGGTCACCGGTTCGTCGACGACCATGAGGACCGCCTCGATCGCGGATCGGGCACCGCCCGGCAGGTCGTGCACGTCCAGCGGCTCCTGCTCGTGGTCCCGGTCCTGCGGGCGCGGCGGGACCTCGGAGGGCGCCACGGGGTGCTCATCCGGCTGACCCATCGGTGACCACCTCCTGCCTCTCCGTCTCGTCGAACTCGCTGCCGGTGCCCACCTGGCCCGACTCCGGACCGGTCCATCGCACGGTGATCTCGGCGAGGGGCTCCTCCTGGTCGAGCGCGATCACGGTGTCCCGGAAGAGCTCGAGCAGGGCCAGGAAGCGCGCCACGATCACCAGGGTCGAGTCCGCGTCGGCCACCAGCTCGCGGAAGCTGGCCGTGCCGTCGGCACGGGCACGCAGCCGCCCCACCACGATAGAGGCCTGCTCGCGCACCGACACACCCGCAGCGTGCAGGTGGTCCACCGCCACGGTCGGTGGGGGCCGGGGAATCATCGCCCGGCCGGCGATCATCGCCAGCTGCTCGGGCGTCACCGTCAGCACCAGCTCGGGAAGCAACGCGGCGAACCGCTCCTCCACGCCGACGTCACGGGCGAAGATCCGTCCTTTGCCCTCCATCTGCAGCCGCAGCTCGTCGGCGACCTGCTTGAACGCGCGGTACTGCAGGAGCCGGGCGAAGAGCAGGTCGCGCGCCTCGATCAGCGCCAGGTCCTCCTCGTCGTCCTCACGGGCGTTGGGCAGCAGCCGGGCGGCCTTGAGGTCGAGCAGGGTGGCGGCGATCAGCACGAACTCGCTGGCCTGGGACAGGTCCCAGTCCTGCTCGGCCTGCTGGGCCCGCCGCAGGTGGGCCACGAACTCGTCGGTGACCTGGGCCAGCGCGATCTCGGTGACGTCCAGCCGGTGCTTGGAGATCAGCCCGAGGAGCAGCTCGAACGGTCCGGTGAAGACGTCGAGGTGCACCTCGAAACCACCATGCCCCTGGGTCAGCACCCCGCCGGGGGTGGTGTCCTCGGGTGCCGGGGCGGCGGGCGTACCCACCTCGCTCAGGGGGCCCCGCCCCGCGACACCAGCTCGCGGGCCAGCTGGCGGTATGCCTCGGCGCCCGCGTGCGTGCTCGCGTAGCTGGTGATCGGCTCGGCGGCGAGGGTCGCGTCCGGGAACTTCACCGTCCGGCTGATGACGGTGTGGAAGACGGTGTCGTCGAAGTGGTCGACGACGCTGCGCACCACCTCGCGCGAGTGCAGGGTGCGCCCGTCGTACATGGTCGCCAGGATGCCGTCGATCTCCAGCCGGGGGTTCAGCCGGTCGGTGATCTTCTCGATGGTCTCGATCAGCAGGGCTACCCCGCGCATCGCGAAGAACTCGGTCTCCAGCGGGATCACCACCCCGTGCGCGGCGGTCAGCGCATTGACGGTGAGCAGGCCCAGCGAGGGCTGGCAGTCGATGAGGATCACGTCGTAGTCGTCCATCACCGGGCGCAGGGTGCGGGTCAGGATCTGCTCCCGGGCCACCTCACCGACCAGCTGCACCTCGGCGGCGGAGAGGTCGATGTTGGCCGGGAGGAGGTCGATGCCGGCGACCCGGGTCGGCTGGATGACGTCGCGGACGTCGTGGCCGCGCTCCACGAGAAGGTTGTAGACGGTGACGTCGAGGTCGTGGGTGGGGACGCCCAGACCCACCGACAGGGCGCCCTGAGGGTCGAAGTCGACCATCAGCACCTTGCGTCCGTACTCGGCCAACGCGGCGCCCAGGTTGATGGTCGTCGTCGTCTTGCCGACGCCACCCTTCTGGTTGCACATGGCGACGATCCGGGCGGGTCCGTGGCTGGCCAGCGGCGGGGGTACCGGGAAGTCAGGGAGCGGTCGCCCGGTGGGCCCTGTCTGCCCCACGCCCGTGGTCTCCGTTCCGGGCAGCCGGTCGTGCGTCACGTCGTCTCTCCAGCCTGTCGTGGTCGTGGTCGGCGTCCCGCCGATCGCCCCTGACCCTAATCGCTGGGTCGAGGTCACCACCAGTCGGCTGAACCTCGACCTGAGGTCGAGGTCAGGCCCTCCGGGCCCGGGGGTGCGCCATGGCGTAGGCCTCCCGCAGGTGCTGGGTGGAGACGTGCGTGTAGATCTGGGTGGTCGACACGGAGGCGTGGCCGAGCATCTCCTGGACCACCCTGACGTCGGCGCCACCGTCCATCAGGTGCGTCGCGAACGAGTGCCGCAAGGTGTGCGGTGAGACCTGGGCGCGCAGCCCCGCCCGCTCGGCGGCGGCCTGGATGGCCGACCACGCCGACTGCCGGGACAGCCGCCCTCCCCGGGAGTTGAGGAAGACCGCGGGACCGCCGGACCCACGCCGGGCCAGCTCCGGGCGTCCGCGGACCAGCCAGCCGTCCAGGGCCTCACGGGCATACCGGCCGAGCGGGACGATGCGCTCCTTGCGGCCCTTGCCGAACAGGCGCACCACTCCCCCGCTGCCGTCCTGCGCCCGGCCCGGCTCCAGGTCATCGACGTCCAGCCCGAGCGCCTCGCTGACCCGGGCCCCGGAGCCGTAGAGCACCTCCAGCAGCGCCCGGTCACGTAGTGCGGCCGGGGTGTCGCCCAGGGCCGCGGCCTGCAGCAACCGCTCGACGTCGTCGACGGACAGGGCCTTCGGGAGCCGCCGCGGCGGTGAGGGGGGCGCCACCTCGCGGGCCGGGTCGTCGACGGACTCCCCCTCCAGGGCGAGGAAGGTGTGCAGGCCGCGCACCGCGACCACCGCCCGTGCCGCCGAGGTGGCCGCCAGCGCGGGGTGCTCGTCGTCACCGGTGCGCAGGTGGGCGAGGAAGTCGGTGACGTCCTGCTCACGCACCTGACCCGCCTCCCGCACACCCCGGGAGCCGACGAAGGTGAGGTAGCGGTCCAGGTCCCGGCGGTAGGCGCGCAGCGTGTGCTCCGAACGGCCGCGCTCGACCCGCAGGTGGTCCAGCCAGTCGCGCACCGCGCGCGCCAACGGCGTCGGCACTCCGGTGGGGGTCTGGGCAGGGCTCACCCGACAATCTTCCCAGCAGAGCGGGTCGGCGCAGCCGCGGGCCGCCGGTCGGTCACACTGACCGCATGCGCTGGTATGCCTCCGCCCCCGCCCGCCGGACCCGTCAGATCGTCGCGGACGCCCTGGTGCTGGCCTGGGTGATCGCCTGGGTGCTCGTCGGCCGCTGGGTCTTCGACCTGGTGATGGCCCTGGCTACGCCGGCCGGCCCGCTGCGCTCGGCGGGGACCGGTCTGGAGTCGAGGATGACCGAGATCGCCGGCCGGGTGACGCAGATCCCGCTGGTCGGCGACGAGCTGGACACCCCGTTCGCCGGGGCGGCCGGGGTCGGCACCGACCTGGTCGCCGCCGGCGACCGCCTGGAGGCCGCGGTGCGCACCGTCGCCCAGGTGGTCAGCTTGCTGACGGCCGGCACCCCGATCCTGCTGGTCGTCCTGCTGTGGGCCGTGGTGCGGGTGAGCTGGATGCTGCGGGTCCGCCGGATGGGTCGGCAGCTGGAGGACCCGCGGACCCAGGAGCTGCTCGCCCTGCGGGCGCTGGTGCACCAGCCGCCGCGCCGGCTGCAGGAGCTGCACGCGGACCCGGTGGCGGCGTGGCGCTCCGGCGAGCCGTCCACGGTCCGGGCGCTGGCCGACCTGGAGCTCGCCGCGCTCGGGGTGCGCAGCCGGCAGTAGCAGTGCCGTGAGCGGCGCCGGCTAACCGTGCCGCTCGCGCAGCACCCGTTCCACGTCGGCCAGCCCGAGACCACGGGAGCGGAGCAGCACGAGCAGGTGGTAGAGGAGGTCCGCGGACTCCCCCAGCAGGGCGTCGTCGTCCTGTGCGACGGCGGCCAGGGCCGTCTCGACGCCCTCCTCGCCGACCTTCTGGGCGATCCGCCGGACCCCACCGTCGAAGAGGCTGGTGGTGTAGGAGCCCTCGGGCATCGCCGCATGCCGGTCCCGGACCACCTCGTCCAGCTCGTGCACGAAGGAGCCGGGCCGGGCCTGCGGGCCGAAGCACGTGGCGTCCCCGGTGTGGCAGGTCGGTCCCTGCGGCAGCGCATGGATCAGCAGGGTGTCCCGGTCGCAGTCCATCTCGACGGCCTCGACCCGCAGCACGTTGCCGCTGGACTCGCCCTTGGTCCACTGCCGGCCGCGGCTCCGGCTGTGGAACGTGGCCAGGCCGGTCTCCCGGGTGGTGGCCAGGGCCTGCTCGTCCAGGAAGCCGACCATCAGCACCTGCCCGGTGCGGGCGTGCTGGACGACGCCCGGGACCAGGCCACCCGCCTTGGCGAAGTCGACCTGGACCTCCGCCCCGGAACCAGCATCGACATCGACCACCGGCATACCCTCGTCCTGCACCGGGCTCATCTGCGCACCTCCACCCCGGCCGCGGCCAGGGTCTGCTTGAGCTCGGGGATCGGCACCGAGCCGTTGTGGAAGACGGTCGCGGCCAGGGCGCCGTCGACATCGGCCTCGCGGAAGACCTCCACGAAGTGCTCGGGGGTGCCGGCGCCGCCGCTGGCGATGAGCGGCACCGGGCAGACCTCCCGGACGGCTGCCAGCTGTTCGATGTCGTAGCCCTCACGGACCCCGTCGGAGCCCATGCAGTTGAGCACGATCTCGCCCGCGCCCAGCTCGGTGACCCGCCGGACCCAGTCCAGGGTGGTCACCTCCAGCGCCCGGGTCGCGTCCGGGCTGCCGGTGAGCTGGCGGATCCGCCACCGGCCGTCCTCGTCCCGCAGGCTGTCCACGCCCACCACCACGCACTGCACCCCGAAGGCGTCGGCCAGCTCGGCGACCAGCTCCGGGCGCTGGGTGGCCGGGGTGTTCACCGAGATCTTGTCGGCCCCGGCGTGCAGCACCGCCCGGGCGGTGGCCACGCTGCGGATCCCGCCGGCCACGCAGAACGGGATGTCGATGGCCCGGGCCACCCGCTCCACCCAGGCCACGTCCACCCCGCGCTCCTGCGGGCTGGCGGTGATGTCGTAGAACACCAGCTCGTCGGCACCCTCCCGGGCGTAGCGCTCGGCCAGCTCGACGATGTCGCCCATGTCCCGGTGGTCGCGGAACCGGGTCCCCTTCACCACCCGTCCGTCACGGACGTCCAGGCACGGGATGATCCGGCGGGCCAGCGTCATACCGACTCCTCGCGCACGGCCTCGGCGACGGTGAACCGTCCCTCGAGCAGCGCCTTGCCCAGGATGATGCCCGCGCAGCCGTGCTTGCGCGCGGTGCGGACGTCGTCCACCGACCGGGCGCCGCCCGAGGCCTGCACGTCCAGGGCCGGGTTCGACCGGGTCAGCATCGTGTAGAGGTGGAAGTTCGGGCCGGAGAGGGTGCCGTCCCGGCCGATGTCGGTGCACAGCACGTGCCGCAGACCCGAGCCCTGGTAGCGGTGCAGGGTCGCGGTCAGCTCCTGCTCCCCCACCGAGGTCCAGCCGGCGGTCGGCAGCATCCACGTCCCGTCCGGACCGATCCGGGTGTCCAGGGCCACGGTGATCCGCTCCGGCCCGAACCGGTGCAGCCACTGCGCCACGGTCTCCGGCTCGTGCACGGCCAGCGAGCCGACGACCACCCTGGTCGCGCCGGCGTCCAGCAGCCGCTGCACGTCGTCCTCGCTGCGCACCCCTCCCCCGGTCTGCACCTGCAGCCCGGTCGTCTCGACGATCCGGGTCAGGGTGCTGCCCAGCGTGTAGCCACCCGCGCGGGCGGCGTCCAGGTCGACCAGGTGCAGCCAGGCCGCGCCGGAGCGGGCGTAGTTCTCGGCGACCGCGACCGGGTTGTCGGTGTAGCGCGTCTCCTGCTCGTAGTCCCCCTTGAGCAGGCGGACGACGGCGCCGTCCCGGACGTCGATGGCGGGGTAGACGGTGAACGGTCCGTCGTCGGGCACTGATATCACTCCGGTGTCGCTGTCGGTCGGGGGGTCGTGCGTCATCGGTCGACCTCCCGGAGGAAGTTTCGCAGAAGTCGGGACCCGAGCGAAGCCGAGCGCTCCGGGTGGAACTGCGCCCCCCAGCGCAGACCGGAGCGGACCACCGCGCTCCACGGGCGCCCGTGCTCGGTCGCGGCCAGCGTGTGCGGGCCGGCGGGCGACGCGAAGGAGTGCACGAAGTAGGCGCGCTCGCCCTCCTCGATGCCCTCCAGCAAAGGGTCCTCGACGAGGCCGGTCAACGTGTTCCAGCCCATGTGCGGCACCCGGACCCCCGGCCCGGCAGGTATGCCGACCACCTCGCCGGGGACCAGGCCGAGCGTCGCCACCCCGCCGTCCTCGGCGGAGCGCTCGAAGAGCAGCTGCATGCCCAGGCATACCCCCAGCAGCGGCACCTGGACCTGGCCCAGCACGTCGACCAGGTCCAGCTCGTGCAGCCGGCGCATGCCGGCCCCCGCGGCGCCGACGCCCGGCAGCACGACCCGGTCGGCGGCCAGGATGTCGGCCGGGTCGGCCGTCAGCCGGGAGGTGGCGCCGAGGCGCTCCAGGGCGTAGCTGACCGACCCGATGTTGGTCCCGCCGCCGTCGACGAGGGCGACCCTCACAGGACTCCCTTGGTGGAGGGCAGCTCGCCGGCGTCACCCTGCCGGGCGATGGCCATCCGCAGCGCGCGGGCGACGGCCTTGAAGCCGACCTCGATCTGGTGGTGGGTGTTGGTGCCGGTGACCGACAGGTGCAGGGTGCACCGCAGCGCGTCGGCGAAGGAGCGCCAGAAGTGCTCGACCATCTCGGTGGAGAACTCGCCGACGCTGGGGCGGTCGAAGGTCCCCTCGTAGGCGAAGTACGGCCGTCCGGACAGGTCCAGGGCGGCGGTCGCCTGCGCCTCGTCCATCGGGAGGGTGAAGCCGTAGCGGCCGATCCCCCGCTTGTCGCCCAGGGCGGTGCGGATCGCCTCGCCGACGGCCAGCGCGACGTCCTCGATGGTGTGGTGGTCGTCGATGTGCAGGTCGCCGTCGCAGCGCACCGTCATCGCGAACCCGCCGTGCTTGGCCAGCTGGTCCAGCATGTGGTCGTAGAAGCCGATGCCGGTGGCGGCGTCCGCGCCGCCGGTCGCGTCCAGGTCGACGTCGACGCTGATCCGGGTCTCGGACGTCGAGCGTTCCACGTGCGCCGTCCGGGGCCGGTCCGCCAGCTCGTGGGCGATGTCGTCCCAGGTCCGGGCCGGCAGCAGGTAGCTCGGCACCCCGAGCGCGTCGCCGAACTCGACGTCTGTGTCCCGGTCGCCGACCATCACGCTGCGTTCCCAGTCGACCGAGCGGTCCTTGAGCAGGTGCACCACCATGCCGATGCCCGGCTTGCGGGTCCAGGGTGCCTCGGGTCCCGCGTGGTGGGGGTCGACGTGCACCTCCTTGAAGGTCACGCCCTGGCTGCCGAGGACCTGCAGGACGAGCTCATGGGGGCCTTCGAAGTCCTCGGCGGGGAAGGACTCGGTGCCCAACCCGTCCTGGTTGCTGACCATCACCAGGTCGAAGCCTGCGGCCTGGATGCGCAGCAGGGCGGGGATGACCCTGTCCACGAAACGCACCTTGTCCAGACGGTCGACCTGGTGGTCCTCCGGCTCGTGGATGATCGTGCCGTCACGGTCGACGAAGCAGATCGGTCGGGGGCTCATGCTGGGCTCTCCTTCACGAGGGGGCTGAGGGGATCCGGGCTCTCCGGGATGGTGGTGGCCCCGGCGACGGCACGGCGCAGGGCGTCCATCTCCTGGCCGGTGCCGATGGTGATGCGCAGGGCGTCCTCCAGGGCGGGCAGGTGGCGCATGTCGCGGACCGCGATACCGGCCCTGCGCAGGGTGCCCAGCAGGGCGTCCGGCTCGACGCTGCGGACCAGGAAGAAGTTGGCCTCGCTGGTGTAGAGGATGCGCACCTCGTCCAGGTCGCGCAGCCACCGGCCCACCTGGTCGCGCAGCCGCAGCACCTGGCCGACGTGCTCCCGGGTGGCCCGCATCGCCGGCTCACCGAGGGCCTCCAGCGCGAGCCGGGTCACCGGCTCCGGCACCGGGTAGGGCGCCTGGACCCGGCGCAGCACCGCCGCCAGGTCGGGGTGCGCCAGGGCGATCCCGACCCGGGCCCCGGCCAGCGCGTGCGCCTTGGAGAGGGTGCGCAGCACCACCAGCGTGGGGTGCTCCTCGAGCAGGGTGACCGCCGAGCGCTGGGCCGCGAACTCGCCGTACGCCTCGTCGACGACCACCACCGCCTGGTCGGCCAGCTCTTGGGTCAGCGCCGCGATCTCGCGCAGCGGCACCACCGAGCCGGTGGGGTTGCCGGGGGAGGCCAGGAAGACCACCCTTGCGCCGTGCTCGCGGGCCGCCGCGGCCACCGCGGCGATGTCCACCCGCCAGACGGGCTCGTCGTCGGCCTGCGGCACGTCGATCACCGGGACCCCGTGCAGCCGGGCGGAGACGGCATACATGCCGAAGGTGGGTGAGGTGATCACCACGCCGTCACCACCCGGACGGCACAGGGTGCGGATCAGCAGCTCGATGGCCTCGTCGCTGCCGCGGCCCACCACCACCCGCTCCGGGGTGGTGGCCCAGAGGTCGGCGAAAGCCTCGACCAGGGCCGGCGGCTGCGGGGCCGGGTAGCGGCGGCTGGTCCCGTCCGGGTCGGCCAGGCTGGGTGCACCGGACTCGTTGGCGTTGAGCCACACCCGGGTCGGGGGCGTGTCCCCGTCCTGGGCGAAGCTGGTCCGCGCCGAGGAGTAGCCGGCGAAGTCGCGCAGGTCCTCCCGGACCAGGTGCGCCGGGAAGGTGTCCTGGCTCATCCTGCGGCCTCCGACATCCTGGCCAGCCGTCGGGTGACCGCCCGCTGGTGGGCGTGCAGCTGCTCGGCCTCGGAGAGCCGCACCGCGCAGGGCCCCACCTCGGCCAGACCGGCCGGGGTCGCCTGCTGCACCGTCATCGCGATCTGGAAGGCGGAGACGTTGACGCCGCCGGTGAAGCGGGCGGCGCCGGCGGTGGGCAGCACGTGGTTGGTGCCGGAGCAGTAGTCGCCCAGCGTCTCCGGGGTGTGGTCGCCGAGGAAGACAGAGCCCGCACGGTCGATGCGCCCGACCCAGGCGCGCGGGTCACGCAGCGCGAGGATGAGGTGCTCGGGGGCGTAGTCGTTGGAGATCTCGACGGCGGTGTCCAGGTCGGCGGTGACGATGAGCCGGGAGCCGGCCAGGGCCTTGCGGGCGATGTCGGCCCGGGGCAGCGTGTCGACCTGCTCGGCGACCTGCTCGGCCACCGCCTGTGCCAGCGCGGGGGCGTCGGTGAGCAGCACCACCTGGCTGTCGGGTCCGTGCTCGGCCTGGGACAGCAGGTCGGCCGCGACGAACTCGGGGTCGGCCCCGGCGTCCGCGATGACCAGCACCTCCGAGGGCCCGGCGGGCATGTCGATCCCGGGTCCGCCCTCGGCGGTGCTGACCTGCCGCTTGGCCTCGGTGACCCAGGCGTTGCCCGGTCCGAAGAGCTTGTCGCACGCGGGGACGGTCGCGGTGCCGTAGGCCATCGCCGCGACCGCCTGGGCGCCGCCGACCAGATAGATCCGGTCGATGCCGCACTCGGCCGCTGCCGCCAGCACCGAGGGGTCGGCGGTGCCGTCCGGGCGCGGCGGCGTGCAGAGCACCACCTCGGGGCAGTCGGCCAGCTGGGCGGGGATGCCCAGCATCAGGGCGGTGGAGGGCAGCGGCGCCGTCCCGGCGGGGACGTAGAGACCGACCCGGCGGATGGGGCGGACCACCCGCTCGCAGACGACCCCGGGGGCCGTCTCGACGGCATACCCCTGCTGCATGCCGGCCCGGTGGAAGGTGCGGATGCGGCCGGCGGCCTCGGTGATGGCGGAGCGCAGCTCGGGGTCGAGGCCGGCCCGCGCGGCGTCGCGCTCGGCGACCGGGACGGCCAGCTCGTCCAGCTCGGCACCGTCCAGCCGACGGGCCAGGCGGCGCAGCGCGGCGTCCCCGTCGGCGCGGACCTCGGCCAGGATCTGGCGCACCCCCGTGCTCACCTCGGGTCCGGCGGCCGCGGTGCCCCGGCGCAGGGCCTCTGCGCGACCGGCGTCGTCGAGGTCGTTCCAGGTCAGGACGTTCATGCCAGCATCCCTTCGACGGGGAGGACCAGCAGGTTGTGGGCTCCGACCTGCTTCAGGTCCTCGAGCTTGGCCCAGGAGATCGGGCCGTGCACCAGCATCTGGATGGCGACCTCGTCGCGTCCCTCGACCGCGGTGACGGTCGGCTCGTGGCCACCGGGCAGCAGCGGGAGCACCTCGTCGAGCACCCCCCGGTCCGCACGCAGCATCAGCAGCCGGGCCTCCTTGAGCTGCACAGCGCCGTCCAGGCGGCGGATCAGCAGGTCCGCGATCTCCTGCCGTCCGTCGTCGAGCTGGGCACGCGGACCGGCGATCACGGCCTCGCTCTCCAGGATGGTCGTGACCGGCTTGAGCTGGTTGGCGCGCAGCGTGCCGCCGGAGGAGACGAGGTCGCAGACCACGTCGGCCTGGCCGAGGCGGGGGGCGATCTCGACGGAGCCGTTGAGCAGCACCGGTTCGGCATCCACACCCTGCTCCGTGAGCCAACGGCCCAGCGTGTGCGGGTAGGACGTCGCGATCCGCAGACCGGTGAGCTGCTCGGGACCGACCCACTCATCACCCTCGGCGATCGCGACATCGAGTCGGCAGGCACCCCACCCGAGCTGCCTCCACTCGGTCAGCTCCACGCCGCGTCCCTGCGCGGCGTGCGCCAGCCCGTGCTCGACCAGCACGTTGCGGCCGACGATCCCCAGATCACAGACCCCGTCCGCGATCAGGCCGGGGATGTCGTCGTCGCGGACCAGCAGCAGGTCGACCGGCAGGCTCTCGCCGTAGCAGAAGAGCCGGTCGCGGCTCTCCCGCCAGGTGAGGCCGCAGGAGGCCAGCAGCTCGCGGGCCGGGTCGCCGAGGCGGCCGGACTTCTGGATCGCCACGCGCAGGCGGTCACGGGGCGGGGCAGGCGGGGTCATCGGGACCTTCCGGTGGGCAGGGGTGGTGTGGGGGGCACGGGGCGCCGTGCGGTGCGGGAGCAGGTGGCCGACTCGGCTCAGGGGTGGGACGGCTCCGGCTGATGCTCATGATGGCGCAGGGCGGAGCGGTAACCGCCGGCGCCACCCTCGAGGCAGCGCGCGATCCGCCCGACCGTGGTCACGCTGACGCCGGTGACCTCGTGGATCTGCCGGTAGGGCATCCCCGCGTCGAGCAGCGGCACCACCGACCACCGGTCTGCCAACGCCTCGATCTCCGCGGGGGTGCACAGGTCGTCCAGGAAGGCGTCGACGGCGGCCGGGTCGTCCAGGCAGGCGAGCAGGCGCGCCAGCTCGGCGCGTGCCCGGCGGCCCCGCCCGGGGGCCTCGTCGCGGTGCTTCATGCCTGCGTCTGCTCCTGCGTCGTAGAGGGGTGGCGCCGTTGTGTACCAGCGCGCTAGTACGCTACCACGGCGACACCGCCGCCCCCGCATCCAGGACGGTTGCCTACACTCCTGGTGCCCTTCCCCCCACGCGACCTGGAGCCCGTATGCGCCGCGCCCTGCCGACCCTGTTCACCCTGTCCGCCCTGGCGCTCGCCGGGTGCGGCTCCGGGGAGGACGAGGCTGCCACCGACCCGGCCACCGCCGAGGCCGGAGCGGGAGCGCTCAGCTGCGAGGAGCCGCCGGCGCTGCCCTCGGCGCCGGCCGGCTATGCCGCCGAGGACCTGCCGGAGCCGGTGTCCGGGGACCCGGCCACGCTGGACGCGACGCTCACCACGAGCTGCGGCGACATCGAACTGGAGCTGTACGCGCAGGACGCCCCGCAGACGGTGGCCTCCTTCGCGTTCCTGGCCCAGGAGGGCTACTGGGAGGACAGCCGATGCCACCGGCTCACCACGGGTGGCATCTTCGTGCTCCAGTGCGGTGACCCGACGGGCTCGGGCTCCGGCAGCCCCGGCTACGGCTACGGCATCGAGAACGCCCCGGAGACGGGGATGTACCCGGCCGGCACCCTGGCGATGGCCCGGACCGCCGACCCGGAGAGCAACGGCGGGCAGTTCTTCGTGGTCTACGAGGAGACGATGCTGCCCACCGACGGCGGTGGCTACTCGATCTTCGGCCAGGTGACCGAGGGCCTGGACATCGTGCAGGCGCTCGCCGAGGAGGGCACCGAGGGTGGCGGCTCGGACGGCGCCCCGGCGCAACCGGTCAGCATCCTCTCGGTGGACGTCGACTCCTGACCGAGCGTCGCCCGTGGTTGCCCTCAGCCCCACCGGGCGTCGCCCGTGGTTGCCCTGAGCCCCACCGCGCGTCGCGGGTGGTTGCTCAGACCAGCGGCTGGGCCAGCTCCACCCGGAGCGCGGAGACGACCTCGTCCCGCGGCACGGTGAACTGGTCCTGACGGCGCAGGTCCTTCAACGTCACCGTGCCGTCCGCCACCTCCTGGGCGCCCAGGAGGGCGACGAACCGGATGCCCGCGCGGTCGGCATACCGGAGCTGCTTGCCGAGCTTGCCGCCGTCCAGCACCGCCTCGGTGTTGATCCCGCCGTGCCGCAGCTGCGCCGTCAGCGCCAGCTGGTCGTCGAGCAGCTCGGCCGCCACCTGCGGCACCAGCACCTGGACCGTCGACTCCCCCAGCGAGACGTCGATGAGGCCGGCCTCGCGCAGCTGCCAGAACAGGCGGGACAGCCCGATCGAGATGCCCACCCCCGGCAGCCGAGAGCGGGTGTACTGGCCCGCGAGGTTGTCGTAGCGGCCGCCGGAGCAGATGGACCCGATCTCCGGGTGCTCGTCGAGGGTGGTCTCGTAGACGGTGCCGGTGTAGTAGTCCAGGCCGCGGGCGATGGAGAAGTTGAGGCAGTAGTTCTCCTCCGGCACCCCCAGCGCCCGCACCAGGGCCAGCACCTCACGCAGCTCGGCGACGCCCTCGGCCAGCGCATCGCTGCCCGACGAGGCGATCTCGACGGCCTGCAGCCGGTCCAGGGCGTCCTGATGGCTCCCGGACCGCACCTGCGCGAAGCCGAGGACCTGCTCGACCACCTCCGCGCCGAGACCGAACCCGTCCCCGGTCAGGGTCTGCCGCAGGTGGTCGGGGCCGCGCTTGTCGAGCTTGTCGACCTCGCGCAGCACCGCAGCCTGCGTGTCCGGGTCGCTGATGCCCAGGTCCTCGTAGAACCCGCGCAGCAGCTTGCGGTTGTTGATCTGGATGGTGAACGGGCCGATCGCCACATCGGTGAAGATCGCGTTGATCACCGCGGGGCACTCCGCGTCGTGCCGGACCGACAGCTCACCGGAGCCGACGATGTCGACGTCGCACTGGTAGAACTCACGGAAGCGCCCCCGCTGCGGCCGCTCCCCCCGGTAGACCCGCTGCATCTGGTAGCGCCGGAACGGGAAGGTCAGCTGGTGCTCGTGCTCGGCCACGTACCGCGCCAGCGGCACCGTGAGGTCGAAGCGCAGCGCCATCTCCGGCACCGCCTCCCCGGCGCCCTCGCCCCGCGACTTCTCCAGCGCGCCGGTCGACTGCACGAAGTAGACCTGCCGCTCGGTCTCGCCGCCGGTCTTGGTCAGCAGCACGTCGGAACGCTCGAAGACGGGGGTCTCGATCGGCAGGAAGCCGAACCGCTCGTAGCCGGAGCGGATCGCGTCCAGCATGCGTTGGAACGCCACCTGCTCGGGTGGGAGCAGCTCGAGGACACCGGAGGGCGTGCGCGGGGAGATCACCGGTGGAGTCTATCGAGGGGTATGCCCGGTCGCGCCCGCCCGGGGCGAGGTCTCGGCGTCCTCGTGCCACCTTCACAGGCACCCGACAGCGCCAGCAGGCAGGATGGGGTGATGAGCACCAGCGCAG
Source organism: Serinicoccus shuyuelongi (assembly GCF_045032955.1). NCBI lineage: Bacteria > Bacillati > Actinomycetota > Actinomycetes > Micrococcales > Ornithinimicrobiaceae > Serinicoccus > Serinicoccus shuyuelongi. The sequence goes on from NZ_JBJFZU010000004.1 coordinate 61,707, forward strand.
CTGCCGAACCGCCCTCGCTCGCGTTCGCCCCGGACGCCAGCTTCACCCCCGCCCAGCTGCGGGAGGTCGGGGGGATGCTGCAGCGCTTCCTGCTGGAGTACGAGTTCGGCCTGCGCGAGGTCGAGACCAAGATCGAGATCCTGCGGGACGAGTTCGCGCACATGCACGACTACAACCCGATCGAGCACGTCTCGAGCCGGGTCAAGTCCCCGGACAGCCTGCGCGAGAAGGTGGTGCGCCGGGGCCTCACGATGGACCTGGTCACCATCCGCCGGGAGATCACCGACATCGCCGGGATCCGGGTCTCCTGCAGCTTCATCACCGACGCGTACCGGATCTTCGACCTGCTCACCCAGCAGGACGACATCACCATCCGCCGCGTCTCGGACTACATCGCCGAGCCCAAGGCCAACGGGTACAAGAGCCTGCACGCGATCGTCGAGGTGCCGGTCTACCTCTCCACCGGGCGCGTCGACGTTCCCGTCGAGGTGCAGCTGCGCACCATCGCGATGGATTTCTGGGCCAGCACCGAGCACAAGATCCACTACAAGTACGACGGGAACGTGCCGGAGTCACTCCTCGACGAGCTGAAGGACGCCGCGGACAGCGCTGCCGAGCTGGACGCCCGGATGCAGCAGCTGCACCGCGAGCTGCACGGCCGCGAGGCTCAGAGGTCCGCGAGGTAGGGGTTGCCGGCGCGTTCGCGCGCCATCGTGGTGGCCGGCCCGTGTCCGGGCAGCACGAGGGAGGAGTCCGCGAGCGGGAGGACCACGTCGCGCAGGCTGCGGCGCATCGCGGCCGGGTCACCGCCGGGCAGGTCCGTCCGCCCGATCGAACCGGCGAAGAGGACGTCGCCGGAGAGCACCGTCCGGTCCAGCTCGTCGCTGGGTATGCCCTCGGGAACCGCTGCGGTGGAGAAGAGGACCGACCCCTCGGTATGCCCGGGGGCGTGGGTGACCTCGACCCGCAGCCCCGCCAGCTCGAGCACCTGCGCGTCCTGGACCTCCACCACGCGCTCCGGCTCGCTCCAGGTGGCGCGCCGGCCGAACTGCTGCTCGAGGGCGACGACCAGCGCCGGGCTCATGGTCGAGAGCGGGTCGGTGAGCCGGTAGCGGTCCTCGGTGTGGATGTACGGGCTGACCGCCGTGGTGCCCGCGCAGACCGGGGTGACGGCATACACGTGGTCGAGGTGACCATGGGTGAGGAGCACGGCCGCCGGTCGCAGGCCGTGCTCGGCGAGCAGCTCCTGCACCCGCCCCTCGACGCCGATCCCCGGGTCCACGATCAGGCACTCCTCCCCCTCGGCGGGCGCGAGGAGGTAGCAGTTGGTGGCGAAGGCGTCGGCGACGATGCTGCGAACGAACATCCCTCGAGGCTACCCAGGTGGCCGGTCGCGGTCCGGCCGGGTGACGTCAGGGACGGACGGGTAGGGTCGAGGACGCCCATGTCATGTCGAGGCGGCCCCGATGGTCGCGCTCGCGGTCCCCGTCAGAGAGGCCACCACCGTGTCCGAGCAGACGCCCACCACTCCCGAGTCCGAGGAGCCCACGGCCACCGAGCCGGAGGCGGTGCAGACCGCCCCTGACGAGGTGCAGCCGGACACGTCGGTGACCGAGCAGCCGACGGACGTGCAGCCGACGGAGGAAGAGGCCGAAGCGGCCCCGGAGGCCGAGCCCGAGGCCGCCCCGGAGGCCGAGTCCCAGGTTGAGCCGACCCCTGCCCCCGAGCCCGAGGCGACGCCTGAGCCCGAGCCCGAGGCGACGCCTGAGCCCGAGCCCGAGGCGACGCCTGAGCCCGAGCCCGAGGCGACGCCTGAGCCCGAGCCCGAGGCGACGCCCGAGCCCGAGCCCGAGCCGGAAGCGACGCCCGAGCCTGCGGCACCGGCCGCTCCCCGCCCAGCGGCCCCGTCGCCGTCGATGTTCGCGGCCCGCAAGCCGGCCGCACCGCGCCCGGTCACCACGCCTCGACCCGCCGCCGCGCAGCCGACCGCCGCGCCCAGCGACTCGGTCAAGCACGGCCGGGTCGCCGAGGACGGCACGGTGCACGTGATCCTGGCCGACGGCACCGAGCGGGAGGTCGGTTCCTACCCCGAGGCGACCCCGGACGAGGCGCTGGCCTACTTCGCGCGCAAGTACGACGAGCTCGCGGCCAACGCCGACCTGCTCACGGCGCGACTGGCCGGCACGGAGGTCTCCGCGCACGACGCCCGCAAGTCCCTGGCCCACCTCAAGGAGCAGATCGGTGACGCGCACGTCGTCGGCGATCTTGCCGCACTCGAGGCCACCGTCGCCCGGCTCGAGGAGTCGGTGGCCGCCAAGGCCGCCGTCGAGGCCGAGGCGAAGGCAGCGGCCAAGGCCGAGGCCGGTGTCCGTCGGGAGAAGCTGGTCGCCCAGGCCGAGAAGCTGGCCGCCACCGACCCCGCCAAGATGCAGTGGAAGCAGAGCAGCGCCCGGATCCGGGAGCTGCTCGACGAGTGGAAGTCGCACCAGCGTTCCGGCCCACGCCTCGACAAGGACGTGGAGAACGCCCTGTGGCAGCGGTTCAGCGCAGCCCGTTCCTCGTTCGACAAGATGCGCAAGACCTGGTTCGCGCAGCTCGACGAGGAGCACGCCTCCGCCCGTTCGGTCAAGGAGCGGCTGGTCCAGGACGCCGAGGCGCTGGCGACCAGCAAGGACTGGGGCGCCACCGCGGGTGCCTTCAAGCGGCTGATGCAGGAGTGGAAGCAGGCGGGCAGGGCGTCCCGGTCCGACGACGACGCCCTGTGGGCCCGTTTCAAGGCGGCCCAGGACTCCTTCTTCGACGCCAAGGACGAGGTCGTCGCCGCGGAGGAGGCCGAGTTCACCGAGAACCTGAAGGTGAAGGAGGCCCTGCTCGTCGAGGCCGAGGCGATCACGATCGACGAGGCGCACCTGGAGCAGGCCAAGGGCGAGCTCCGCAAGCTGCAGGAGCGCTGGGACGCCGCCGGAAAGGTCCCGCGGGCGGACATCCGTCGGGTCGAGAACCGGCTCCGCGCGGTGGAGCAGCAGGTGCGCGACCTCGAGGACAAGCAGTGGAAGCGCTCCGACCCCGAGCTCAACGCGCGAGCCCAGTCCATGGTCGACCAGCTCGAGCGTGCGGTCCAGGGGCTGGAGGCAGACCTGGCGGCCGCCACCGCTGCCGGGGACGACAAGGCGGCCTCCTCGCTGGAGGCGGAGATCGCCACCAGGAAGATCTGGCTGGACTCGGCACGGGGTGGTCTGGACTGATGGCAGCACGCTCGTTCGCGGACGACCCGGCGATCGCGGAGGTCGCCGACGGCCTGTGCGCATACCTGGACGCCTCCCCCTCCCCCTTCCACGCGGTCCAGGCCGCGCAGGGACTGCTCACCGGGGCCGGCTTCACCGAGGTCGCCGAGACCGCCCCCACGCCGACAGCCCCTGGTCGGTATGTCGTCCGTCGCGGCGGTTCGTTGATCGCCTGGTCCACCGAGCACCTGCCCGCTGACCGGGCGGCGCACACCCCGCTCCGGGTGGTGGGAGCGCATACCGACTCCCCCAACCTGCGGATCAAGCCGCAGCCGGACTGGTCCCGCGCCGGGTGGCAGATGCTCGGCGTCGAGGTCTACGGCGGAGCGCTGACCAACTCCTGGCTGGACCGCGACCTGGGCCTGTCCGGGCGGGTGGCGGTCCGCGACGCGGACAGCCCGAGCGGTATCGGCCACCGGCTGTGGCGCTGCGACGACCCGCTGCTGCGGGTCTCGCAGCTGGCGATCCACCTGGACCGCACCGTGCGCAGCGAGGGTCTGCAGCTGAACGACCAGCAGCACCTGGCGCCGCACTGGGGACCCGGGCTGGGCGGCGAGGGACGGCCGCCCTTCCGCGAGTGGCTGGCCGAACGGGTGGGGGTCCCGGCGGGCGACCTGCTGGGCTTCGACGCGATGACCCACGACCTGACGCCGGCGCGTCGCATCGGTGCCGATGGTGAGCTGGTGGCCTCCGCCCGGCTGGACAACCTGGCGACCTCCTACGCGGCGGTGCGGGCGCTGCTGGCCGCCGTCACCGATCCTGCGGAGCAGCCGTGGGTCCCGGTCATCGCCCTCTTCGACCACGAGGAGGTGGGCAGCACCTCCGAGCGCGGCGCGCAGTCGACCTTCCTGCCGGCCTGGCTGGAGCGGGTGGTGCTGGCGGCCGGCGGCGGGCGTGAGGACTACTGGCGTGCGCTGGCCGGGTCGGTGATCGCCTCCGGCGACATGGCGCACGCCACCCACCCCAACTACACGGAGCGGCACGAGTCGCAGCACCCGATCGCGATGAACGGTGGCCCCGTCCTCAAGGTCAACACGAACCTGAGGTATGCCACCGACTCGCTCGGCGCGGCCGCCTTCACCCTGGCCTGCGAGCAGGCGGGGGTGCCGATGCAGACCTTCGTGACCCGCAGCGACCTGCCGTGCGGCTCCACGGTCGGTCCGATGACCTCGGCGCTCACCGGTGCTACGACGGTGGACTTCGGTGCGCCGGTGCTGTCCATGCACTCGACCCGGGAGATCTGCGGCACGCTCGACCAGGCCGGGTATGCCGCCGCCCTGAGCGCGTTCCTCGCCCCAGCCGGCTGAGCCCTCCAGCAACGCCTCCCCCACACCCACCCCGCCCACCCCACCGACCGGGCGAGCGTTGTGCACCGACCGGGCGAGCGCTCGTGTGCGCGCGGATCGGCAGTTCGAGACGCCCGGTCCGGCAGTTCGAGACGCCCGGTCCGGCAGTTCGAGACGCCCGGTCGGGCAGTTCGGGACGCCCGGTCGGGCAGTTCGGGACGCCCGGTCGGGCAGTTCGGGACGCCCGGTCAGGCAGTTCGGGACGCTCGGTCGGAGGGAAGGCGGAAGGCGGGAGTGGGTCAGGCGGGGGCGCCGGTGCGGCGGTGCGGGTCGGTGCTGAGGGTGCCGGTGACCCGGTAGGCGTCCAGCACGGCCGGGATGCGGCGCACGGCGCGCAGCACGGACTCCAGGTGCGAGGGGTCCGCCATCTCGAAGGTGAACTTGCTCAGCGCCACCCGGTCGCGGCTGGTCTGCACCGAGGCGGACAGGATGTTCACGTGCTGCTCGGACAGGGTGCGGGTCACGTCGGACAGGAGGCCCGGGCGGTCCAGCGCCTCCACCTGCATGTTCACCATGAACAGGCTGGTGGCGGTCGGGGCCCAGGCGACCGGGATGATCCGCTCCGGTGTTGTGTCCGACAGGTTCTCCGCGTTGGTGCAGTCGGTGCGGTGCACCGACACCCCACGCCCGTGGGTGACGAACCCGAGGATCGGGTCCCCGGGCACCGGCGTGCAGCACTTGGCGATCTTCACCCAGACGTCGTCCGCACCGACCACGGTGACCCCCGGGTCACCCTGCTGCAGACGGCCCCGTCGGGGCCGGACCGCCTCGGCCATGTCCTCCTCGGCGCCGTCCTCACCACCCAACGTGGAGACCAGCTGCTTGACGACGTGCTGGGCGGAGACGTGGTGCTCGCCGACCGCCGCGAACAGGCCCTCGATGTCCTTGTAGTTGAGCCCGGTCGCGACCGCGGTGAGCGTGTCGTGGCTCATCAGCCGCTGCAGCGGCGCGTTCTGCTTGCGGAGCACCTTCGCGATCTGGTCCTTGCCGGACTCGACCATCTCCTCGCGCCGTTCACGGGTGAACCACTGCCGGATCTTGTTGCGGGCCCGGGCGCTCTTGACGAAGCTCAGCCAGTCACGGCTCGGCCCGGCGTCCTGGGCCTTGCTGGTGATGATCTCGCAGACGTCACCGTTGGCGAGCTCGGAGTCCAGCGGCACCAGCTTGCCGTTCACCCGGCCGCCGACGCACCGGTGCCCGACCTCGGTGTGCACGGCGTAGGCGAAGTCGACGGGGGTGGCGCCGGCCGGCAGCGCCATCACGTCCCCACCCGGGGTGAAGACGTAGACCTCGGCCGCCCCCATCTCGAAGCGCAAGGAGTCCAGGAACTCCCCCGGGTCCGCGGTCTCCTGCTGCCAGTCGATGAGCTGGCGCAGCCACTGCATCCCCTCCAGGGCGCCGGGCGCACCGTCCGCCCCGGCCCCGGCACGGGTGCCGTCCGGGGACTGCTCCTTGTACTTCCAGTGCGCCGCGACACCGTACTCCGCGCGGCGGTGCATCTGGTACGTCCGGATCTGGATCTCGACCGGCTTGCCACCGCTGCCCATGACCGTCGTGTGCAGCGACTGGTACATGTTGAACTTCGGCATCGCGATGTAGTCCTTGAACCGCCCCGGCACCGGGTTCCACCGGTTGTGCAGCGCCCCGAGCACCGCGTAGCAGTCCTGGATCGAGTCGACGAGGACCCGCACCCCGACCAGGTCGTAGATCTTGTCGAAGTCGTGCCCCCGCACGATCATCTTCTGGTAGACGGAGTAGTAGTGCTTGGGCCGTCCGGTCACGGTGGCGCGGATCTTGGTGGAGCGCAGCTCCTCGGAGATCTCCGACCGGATCCCGGTCAGCATCTCCTCACGGGCCGGCGCCCGGTCGGCGACCATCCGGACGATCTCGTCGTAGATCTTGGGGTACAGCTGGGCGAAGGACAGGTCCTCCAGCTCCCACTTGATCGTGTTCATCCCGAGCCGGTGCGCCAGCGGCGCGTAGATCTCGAGCGTCTCGCCTGCCTTGCGGGCGGCGCTCTCGGCGGAGACGTAGCGCCAGGTGCGCGCGTTGTGCAGCCGGTCGGCCAGCTTGATCACCAGCACCCGGATGTCCCGGGCCATGGCCACGACCATCTTGCGCACGGTCTCGGCCTGCGCGGCGTCGCCGTAGGTCATCTTGTCCAGCTTGGTGACCCCGTCGACCAGCATCGCGATCTCGTCGCCGAAGTCCTTGCGCAGCTGCACCAGGGAGTAGGGCGTGTCCTCCACGGTGTCGTGCAGCAGCGCCGCCGCGATCGTCGAGGGGGTCATCCCCAGCTCCGCCAGGATGGTGGCCACGGCGAGCGGGTGCGTGATGTAGGCGTCGCCGCTCTTGCGCAGCTGTCCCTTGTGCATCTCGTCGGCGACAGCGTAGGCGCGCTCGATCAGGGCCAGGTCGGCCTTGGGATGGGTGGCGCGGACCGAGCGCAGCAGCGGCTCCAGGGCCGGGTTGACGCTGGACCGGGTGCCCCCCAGCCTGGCCCACCTCGGTCGCAGGCCACCGGACACCCGGGCGGGTGACGGGGTGGCAGCCGGCTCGCTCATCCCAAGATCATAGGCGGTGGCCCTGACCGTCCCGCACGGGTGATCCGCGCATGCTGCTCAGGCGGTGACCAGGCAGTGCAGGTCGTAGCCGGCGAGCCGGGAGCGCCCCTGCAGCGCCTCGATCTCCAGGACCAGCTCGATCGCGGCGACGGATGCGCCGCACCGTTCCACCAGCTCGCTGGTCGCCGCCAGGGTGCCCCCGGTGGCCAGCACGTCGTCCACGATCAGCACCCGCTCCTGGTGCGAGACGGCGTCCTGGTGGATCTCCAGTGTCGCCGTCCCGTACTCCAGCGTGTAGCTCTCGGTATGCACCGCGGCCGGCAGCTTGCCCGCCTTGCGCACCGGGACGAAGCCGACCCCGAGCGCGTGCGCGATCATCGCCCCCAGGATGAAGCCGCGGGCCTCGATGCCGGCCACCACGTCCACCTGACCGCGGCGCCGCTGCACGGTGTCCGCCACGATCCGGTCCCGCAGGCCGGTGTCCAGCAGCACCGGGGTGAAGTCCTTGAAGACCACCCCCGGCTCCGGGAAGTCCGGGATGTCACGCATACCCCTCAGGACGTCCGCGGCCAGCTGGGGGTCGGGGGTGCTCATCGGTGCCGGCCCTCCGCTCAGCGTCCGCGCGGCTTGCGCTTGGGCTGGTTGCGCGGGCCCCGCTGGGCGTACGGGTGCAGCTGACGGCCCTGGGTCGTCGGGGCCTGGCCCGACGGGGAGGACGACGCCGTCGGAGCGGCCGCACCGGGGCTGGCAGCGGGGGCTGCCCCGACGCCGGCCCCGACCTGCCCGTCCGCGACGGTCCCGTCCTCGTCATCACCCTCGAGGGCGTCGAGGTCGGCGTCGGCGTCGCTGTCCTCGTCGGTCACCGCACCCGGCTCACCGGTGCGCGCGGCCCGACGGGCCCGGCGCTTCTTCACCTGCATGTCGTGCTTGCGGATGAACAGCTCGCCCTGACGCATGTGCACCAGCAACGGGGTGGCGATGAAGATCGAGGAGAAGGTGCCGACCGCGATCCCGATGAACAGTGCCCAGGAGAGGTCGACCAGGGTGCCAGGCCCGATCAGGGTGAGCCCGACGATGAGGATCACCGCCACCGGCAGCAGCGCCACCACCGAGGTGTTGATGGACCGGACCAGGGTCTGGTTGACCGCCTGGTTGGCGGCCTCCCCGAACGTCTGGCGCCCGTTCTCGAACGCGTGGTCGGTGTTCTCCCGCACCTTGTCGAAGACGACGATCGTGTCGTAGATCGAGTAGCCGAGGATCGTCAGGAACCCGATCACCGAGGCGGGTGACACCTCGATCCCGAGCAGGGCATACACCCCGATCGTGAAGAAGACGTCGTGCAGCAGCGCCACCAGGGCGGCGACCGCCATCTTCCAGGTGTGGAAGTAGAAGGTCAGCACCAGGGTCACCAGGGCCAGGAAGACCAGCAGCGCGATGACGGCACGCTGGGTGACCGTCTCCCCCCACGAGGGACCCACCAGCGAGCTGGTGACCTCCTCGATGTCGACGCCGAACTCCTCGGCCATCTCGGCACGGGCCGACTCGACGTCGGCGCTGCTCAGCTCACCGGTCTGCACCCGGATGCTGTCGTCACCGATCTGGGTGACGGTGGTCGTGCTGCCGCCGTCGTACTCGGCGACGATCTCCGACGCGCGCGGCTCGTAGTCGGTCATCTCCTGGCTGGAGACCTGGGTGACCCGCAGCTCGGAGCCACCGCGGAACTCGATCCCGAAGTTGAGGCCCCGACCGAAGAGGCCGACCAGGGAGACGATCACCAGGATCGCGGACAGCAGGTACCAGAACTTGCGTCGACCGACGATGTCGTAGGCCTTGGCGCCCGAGTACAGGTCGTTGCCGAAGCGGGAGAAGCGCGACATCAGACCACGCCCCCTTCCAGTTCCTCGCGGGAGTGACGTCGGCGTCCGGGCGGCAGGGCCTCCGGTTCACGCACCCGTCCCCGTCCCAGGTATGCCGACCGCTTGGCACCCAGCCGCTCCGGCTCCATCCCGGACCACTTGCGGCCCTCGCCGAAGAACCGGGTGTTGGCCAGGATGCTGACCAGCGGGTGGGTGAACATGAAGACGACGAGCAGGTCGATGACCGTCGTCAGACCCAGCGCGAAGGCGAACGCCTTCACCCCGGACTCCGAGAGCAGGTAGAGCACGACGGCGGCCAGCAGGTTCACGACGTCGGAGATGATCAGGGTGCGCCGGGCACGCTCCCAGCCGGTGTCCACGGCATACCGCAGCGGCCGGCCGGCCCGGACCTCGTCCCGGATCCGCTCGAAGTAGACGATGAAGCTGTCCGCGGTCACGCCGATCGCGACGATGAGGCCGGTGACGCCGGCCATCGTCAACCGGAAGTTGTTCGCCCAGCCCAGCAGCGTCACCGACCCGTAGGCCAGCAGTGCGGCCAGGGTCAGCGAGCCGATCGCCACCAGCCCGAGGGCGTGGTACTGGACCAGCATGTACGCGAAGACCAGCAGCAGGCCGACGGCTCCGGCGATCACGCCGTAGCGCAGCTGCTCGCCGCCCAGGGTGGGGCTGATCTGCTCGGAGGTCTGCACCTCGAAGGACAGCGGCAGCGCACCGAACTTCAGCTGGTTGGCCAGGTTCTGCGACTCCTCGGGGGTGAAGTCACCAGTGATGGTGGCGACCCCGTCGGAGATGACGTTGTTCACCGACGGGGCGGAGATCACCTCGTCGTCCAGCACCATGGCGAACCGGTTCTGCGCGGTGCCCTGCTGGTAGCCGAAGAGGCGCGAGGTCACCTCGGAGAAGGTGGCACCGCCCTCGGTGTCGAAGCTGAGCACCACCTGCCACCGGCCCGTGACCGTGCCCGACTGGACGGTCTCCGCGCTGGCGGTGGCGTCGGTGATGCTGCTGCCGGTGAGCTCCACCGGCCCGAGGATGTACTTCTCGGTGCCGTCGGTGTTGCAGGCCAGCGTGGCGCTGTCGAGGTCCTGCGTCGCAGCCTCGGTCGCGTCACCGGCGTCGTCGGGGGTGCACTGCAGCGCCTCGAACTCCGCCTGCAGCTCAGGGGTGATCTGCGCCAGGCTCGAGGGGTCCGCGGGCGCCTCGGTGGCGGGCTGCTCGGGGGTGACCGGGGCCTGCGTCTCCTCGGCGCCGTCGGTGGTCGCGGCGTCGTCCGAGCCCTGGGCCGGTATGCGCGTCCCGCCCCGGTTCTCCTCGGTCTGCTCGGCCTCGTCGGTGCCGGGCTCGCCGGTGCGGCCGTCGATGCTCTCCTCGGCCTGCTGCTCGGCCTCCTCCTGCGCCTGGCGCTGCTCCTCGACCAGGGACTCCAGCTCGCTTGGCGGCAGCGGCAGCGTGCGCTGCGGCGCCTGCTCCGCCTGCGGCAGGGCCGGCTGGGCGACCAGGACCGGGCGGAACCGGAGCTGGGAGGAACGACTCAACGACTCGATCTGGTCAGCGCTCGGGTTGCCCGGGATGGCGACCGAGATGTTCTGGCCCATCCGGGTGACCTCGGCCTCGCTCACCCCGCCTCCGTCGATCCGGCGGCGGATGATGTCGATCGCCTGGTCCAGCTGCTCGCTGCTGACGTTCTCGCCCTCCTCGGTGAGGGGCTCCATGACGATCTGCCGACCGCCGGCGAGGTCGAGACCCAGCTGCGGGGTCAGCGACGCCTGCGGGTCCGCCCACAGGCGTGCGGCACCGATCCCGCCGAAGAGCAGCAGGGTGATCACCAGCAGGCTCAGCAGCGTGCGCAGCGGCCCACGGATCCGGGCCCTGCGCTTGCCGCCGCCCTTGCCACCCGGGCGTCGGGAGCCGGTGGAGCGGGCCTGCCTGCGGTCCGTGCCCTTCCCCGACCCCGGCAGGTCCTCGTCCCGACGGTTGCTCGGGGTGGACATCGTCATCGGCGCGGCTCCCCGCCAGTGGTCCCGTCCAGGCCGTCAGTGGCCTCCGGCCCGGCCGTGGTGGTCCCCCCGGCGTCCGGCCCACCCCCCGGGGTCATCGACAGCGGGACCACCGAGCGGCGCTGGTGGCGGAGCACCACACCGTCGGCGACCCGCAGGTGCACGACGTCGCCCTCGATCCCGGTGACCACGGCGTACAGCCCCGCCGTGGTCATCACCTCCTGGCCCGGCTGCAGCGCCTGCTGGGCCTCGTTCATCGCCTTCGCCCGGCGGCGCTGGCTGAACATGAGGAAGAGCAGGAAGAGGATCGGCAGAGCCAGGATGAGCAGCGTGAAGCTGGAACCTCCCGCGCCCGCAGAGGCGCCGGTCGCCAGTGTCATGGAGAACCCTTCAGGATGTGTCTCGTGGGCGCCGGTCCCGGCGCCGGGTCACCTCAGCGCGCTCGGACTCGCACGCAGGCACCCGGGGCAGTCTAGGTGAGTCCCCCGGGGCCACCAAAGAGGTGGCCTCCCGTGTCGCAGCTCACCCGCCGAAGGGCAGGGTGCCTCCGTCGTCGTCGGGACCCAGCCGGGTGCTCCCGGAGCCGGGCACCCCGGCGCCCCCACCCGTCGGGTCCACGACACCCCGCGGCGGGGTCAACCCGAGGTGCTGCCACGCGGCCGGGCTGGCCGCACGCCCCCGTGGGGTCCGGATCATGAAGCCCTCGCGGACCAGGTACGGCTCGGCGACGGTCTCCACCGTGTCCGGCTCCTCGCCGACGGCCACCGCCAGCGTGGACAGCCCCACCGGGCCGCCACCGAAACGGGTACACAGCGCCTCCAGCACCGCCCGGTCGAGGCGGTCCAGACCCAGCTGGTCGACGTCGAAGAGCGCCAGGGCCTGACGGGCGGCCGGTTCGTCGACGATGTTCTGGCCGTGCACCTGGGCCCAGTCGCGCACCCGCCGGAGCAGCCGGTTGGCGATCCGTGGCGTCCCCCGGGACCGGCTCGCGATCTGCACGATCCCCGGCTCGTCGGCCGCGATCTCCAGCAGCTCGGCGTTGCGGTGCAGGATCGTCACCAGGTCGGCCGTCGCGTAGTAGTCGAGGTGCCCGGTGAAGCCGAAACGGTCCCGCAGCGGCGCGGGCAGCAGGCCTGCCCGGGTGGTGGCCCCGACCACGGTGAACGGGGGCAGCTCCAGCGGGATCGCGGTGGCACCCGGCCCCTTGCCGACGATCACGTCCACCCGGAAGTCCTCCATCGCCAGGTAGAGCATCTCCTCGGCGGGTCGGGACATCCGGTGGATCTCGTCCAGGAACAGCACCTCCCCCTCGACCAGCGAGGAGAGCACCGCCGCGAGGTCTCCCGCGTGCTGGATCGCCGGGCCGCTGGTGATCCGGATGGGCTGCTCCAGCTCACCGGCGATGATCATCGCCAGGGTGGTCTTCCCCAGACCGGGCGGGCCGGAGAGCAGCACGTGGTCCGGCGGGGCGCCCCGGCGACGGGCCGCCTCCAGCACCAGCCCGAGCTGGTCCCGCACCCGATGCTGTCCCGGAAACTCCGCCAGCCGGCGCGGCCGCAGGGCCGCCTCGATGCGCCGCTCGTCGTCGGTGCCGGCCGGGTCCACCACCCGCCCGGGCGTCTCCTCCGGCAGGTCGACCTCGCTGGAGCCGTCCTCGTACGGGGTCACCGGCCGAGCTCCCGCAGCGTCGCCCGGAGCAGCGCGGCGACGTCGGTCGGCGCACCGTCCTCGGCGACGGCGGCCAGGGCCGTGTCGGCCTGCTTCGTCGTCCAGCCCAGGCCCTGCAGCGCGTCACGGACCTGCCCGGTGACCGCGTCGGAGCCGGACGTCCCGGTGCTGGAGGTGCCGGGGGCGGTCGGGTCAAGGCCCACCGCCAGGATCTTGTCCTTGAGCTCGAGGACGAGCCGTTCGGCCGACTTGCGGCCGATGCCGGGCACCTTGGTCAGGGCCACCAGGTCGCCGTGCGCCAGGGCGCTGCGCACCGCGTCGGGGGTGTGCACGGCCAGCATCGCCATCGCCAGCCGTGGCCCCACCCCGCTGACCGTCTGCAGCTGCTCGAAGAGCGCCTTGGCGGCGGTGTCGGCGAACCCGTAGAGCGTCAACGACTCCTCCCGCACCACCAGCGTCGACTCCAGGGTCACGTCCTGGCCGACCCGGGCGTCCGCGGCGGTGGCGGGGGTGGTGTGCAGCAGCAGCCCGACCCCACCGACCTCGACGACGAGGTGGTCGAGGCCGACGTGGCGGACCGGTCCGCGGACAGAGGCGATCACGGGCTGGTCCTCCTGGGGGTGGTGGTGGTGCGACTGGCGCGGGAGAGGGCGGAGCGGGCCGCGGTGCGGTGCTGCGCGTGCAGCTGGGCCAGCCGGTTGGGGGCGGCCCGGGCTGCCTCCTGCTCCGCCTCCTGGATGCGGTTCGAGGACCCGGCCGCGCCCTCGAGCAGGGCCTCGGCACCGCCCCGCCACAGGTGGCAGATGGCCAGCGCCAGGGCGTCGGCGGCATCGGCGGGGCGGGGCGCCTCCTCCAGCGCCAGGATGCGCGTCACCATCCTGGTCACCTGGCCCTTGTCGGCGCGGCCGTTCCCGGTGACGGCGGCCTTCACCTCCGAGGGGGTGTGCATCGCCAGGCTCAGCCCCAGCCGGGCGGCCGCGAGCATCGGGACCGCAGAGGCCTGGGCGACGCCCATGATGCTGCTGTTCCTGGTGCTGGCGAAGACCCGCTCGACCGCGACCGCGTCCGGACGGGTCCGGGCGATCCACTCGTCGATCTCGGTCTGCAGGGTGAGCAGCCGCTCCTGCGGCTCGTCCGTGGAGGGGGTGCGCACGACACCCACCTCGATCAGCCGCAGTCGCCGACCCGGCAGCCCCTCGACGACACCGAGACCGCACCGGGTCAGGCCGGGGTCGACGCCGAGCACGCGCATGGGTCGTTCCTCCCGGGCGGCAGGTGATGGACGGTCGTCGGACAGATGTTCGGACCTCACGCTACCCACCGGAGCCCGCCCGGCCCCGGCGCGACACGCACCCACCCGCACCGGGCGTCCCGTCGTGCCGGACCGGGCGTCCCGTCGTGTCAGTCCTCGTCGAGCTCGGCCAGCACCTCGTCCGAGATGTCGGCGTTGGAGTAGACGTTCTGCACGTCGTCGCAGTCCTCGAGCGCGTCCACGACGCGGATCACCTTGCGCGCCCCGTCGGCGTCCAGCGGCACCTGCATGCTCGGCACGAAGGTCACCTCGGCGGAGTCGTAGTCGACACCGGCGCCCTGCAGGGCGGTGCGGACCGCGACCACGTCACCGGCCTCGGAGAGGATCTCGAAGGAGTCGCCCAGGTCCTCGACCGCGTCGGCCCCGGACTCCAGCACCGTCTCCAGCAGCGAGTCCTCGGTGGCCTGGCCACCCTCCTGCTCCTTGGGGACGACCACCTGCCCCTTGCGCTCGAAGAGGTAGGCCACCGACCCGCTGTCCGCCATCGACCCGCCGTTGCGGCTGAGCGCGGTGCGGACCTCCATCACGGCCCGGTTCTTGTTGTCGGTCAGGCACTCGATGTAGAGGGCGACCCCGCCCGGGGCATACCCCTCGTAGACCAGCGCCTCGTAGCTGGCGCCGCCGGCCTCGGCACCCGAGCCGCGCTTGACCGCACGGTCGATGTTGTCGTTGGGCACCGAGCTCTTCTTCGCCTTCTGGACCGCGTCGAAGAGCGTCGGGTTCCCGGCCATGTCCCCGCCCCCCGTGCGGGCCGCGACCTCGATGTTCTTGATCAGCTTCGCGAACAGCTTCGCGCGCTTGGCGTCGATCGCCGCCTTCTTGTGCTTCGTCGTCGCCCACTTGGAGTGACCGCTCATCGATGTCCTACCTTCGTCGTCTCGGTGGCGCCGCGGCGCCGCACGTCACGGGTGTCCGGCCCTCGCGGCACCGCACAGGCCCTGCGGGGCCGGGTCGCCGGCCAGGTCGGCCCAGGCTACCGCGCCCCTCCCCCGGGCCCCGAACCTCTTTTACCCCACCTTGACCAATAGCCACATACGATATGCCTGTCGAGCCGTCCCCTCGACCCATTCTTCTTCTGGAGCCCATCGTGCGACGCCGCTTTCTTGCTGCCATTCTTCTTGCCGTTCTCGGGGTGACCTCCGGGCTTCCGGTCGCAGCCCAGCCGTTGTCCCCCGAGGCCGACGAGGCGCAGGTCCCCTTCACCCAGACCACCGAGGCCGCCCCGCCCGCCCAGAGCCTGGAGGAGCTGGGCGAGGAGGTCGTGGTGACCGACGCCACCGGCCTCCCCGCGCCGCAGCCGGGAGCGGAGGCATACCCGGTCCCGGCGGACGGGATCTACCGGGTCACCGGCGGCGGGTTCGGGCACCGGATCGGGATGTCCCAGTGGGGAGCGCACGGCGCCGGGCTGCAGGGCCGCACGCACGAGCAGATCCTCGCCTTCTACTACCCTGGAACGCGCGTCGAGACCCGTCCGAACCGCACCCTGCGGGTCGGCATCACCATCGACAACGACGGCACCACCCAGGTCTCGCACCGCACCGGGCTGCGGGTGGGAGCGGCCCCGGGCGGCACGACCTACGCGCTCCCGGAGGGCCGCAGCCAGTGGCGCGTCCGGGCCACCGGGTCCGCGGCCACCTCCTGCGTCCTGGAGGGCTACAACGGCAGCAGCTGGTCGGCCCACTGGCCCTCGGGACTCTCCCGCCGGTGCCCGATCACCTTCAGCTCACCCGGCGAGGGCACCGTCGACCTGCGGCTGCCCGGCGGCAGCCAGCGGGTCTACCGGGGTGCGGTGACCGCCACCCATACCGGCAGCGCGACGCTGACCACCGTCAACCACCTGCCGATGCAGCAGTACCTGCGCTCGGTGGTGGCCGCCGAGATGGGCCCCAGCTTCCACCCCGAGGCGCTCGGTGCGCAGGCCGTCGCGGCCCGCACCTACGCCGAGCGCAGCCAGAGCGCCTCGTCCTACGACATCTGCGACACCACCTGGTGCCAGGCCTACCGCGGTCGCGGCCAGCGCAACACCGACGGCACCATCACCAGCTACGAGTACGGCCCGAACACCAGCGCGGTGGACGCCACCGCCGGCAAGGTGCTGACCTTCGGCTTCCCGAACGGCCGCCGGCTGGCGACCACGATGTACTCGGCCTCCACCGGTGGGCAGACCATCGCCTCCGGCAACGGGCACGACTACCTCCGCGCCCAGGTCGACCCCTACGACAGCACCGCCGCCAACCCGCGTCACCGGTGGAACGCCCAGCTGCCGGTCAGCGCGCTGCAGCAGCGGTACGGCATCCACCGGGTCGAGCGGGTCCAGGTGCTCACCCGGGACGGGGTCGGCAGCTGGGGCGGCCGGGTGCTCACCGCCCGGGTGGAGGGCTTCACCAGCGACGGTCGCTACACCTACGCGCACGCCACCGGCAACGGCCTGATGCAGTCGCGCTACTGGCCCACCTGGAGCACCGGGCTGTCCTCGGACTACTTCACCTTCGGCACACCCGCGGAGGACCCGGCACCGGACGGTCCGGTCCGGCTGGCCGGCACCGACCGCTACGGCACCGCCGCCCGGGTCGCCACCCAGTGGCCCAGCGGCCTGGAGGTCGTCTACGTCGTCTCCGGGATGACCTACCCGGACGCCCTCGCCGCCTCCGCCCGCGCGGGCACCTACGACGCCCCGGTGGTCCTCGTCCGCCCGGACGGGATCCCCGGCGCCACCGCGCAGGCACTCAGCACGCTACGGCCGAACCGCCTGGTGATCGTCGGCGGTGACGACGCGGTCCAGGCCGACGTGCGCACCGCCCTGCGCGGGTATGCCCGCAGCGGCGTCGTCGACCGGGTCGCCGGGACGGACCGTTACGGCACCGCGGCCGCGCTGTCCGGCTACTACCCCGCCGGGGTCGCCCGGGTGGTGCTGACCAGCGGTCAGGACTTCCCGGACGCTCTCTCGGGCGCGGCGGTCGCCAACGGCCAGGGGGTGCCGCTGCTGCTGACCCGCCAGGGCGAGCTGCCCGGCGCCACCGTGGAGGCCCTGCGACGGCTCCGCCCGCGGGAGGTGGTGGTGATCGGTGGCACCGAGGCGGTCTCCGCCGCGGCCGAGCGCCAGGCCGCGGGCCTCGCCACCCAGGGGAGCCGCCGGCTCTCGGGGACCTCCCGCTACGACACCGCCCAGGAGGTGGCCGCGACCTTCCCGCGCGACACCGACCCCGCGGTGGTGGCCCTGGGCTCGGACTTCCCGGACGCGCTGGCCGGGGCCGCCCTGGCCGGGCGCAGCGACGCACCGATCGTGCTGACGCCCGGTGACCGGGTGCACGGCGGCACCGGTCAGGCGCTACGGCACCTGAGGCCCTCGCAGATGTATGTCGTCGGTGGCACCGGGGCGATCCCGGACACCGTCCTGCGGACCCTGGGCGACTACCTGCGGTAGGCGGCCGCCTGCTCGACGAACAGCGCGTGCAGGCGGTGGTCGCCGGTGACCTCCGGGTGGAAGCTGGTGGCCAGCAGGGTGCCCTGCCGGACGGCCACCGGGTGCCCCTCGACCCGGGCCAGCACCTCCACCGACTCCCCCAGCCGCTCCACCCAGGGCGCCCGGATGAAGACGGCGGGGAAGGGCCGGTCGGGATCGGCCAGCCCGGTCACCGCCAGGTCGACCTCGAAGCTGTCCACCTGCCGGCCGAAGGCGTTGCGCCGCACCGTCATGTCGATCCCGCCGAAGCTCTGCTGCTCCGGGTGCCCGTCCAGGATCTCGTCGGCGAGCTGGATCATCCCGGCGCACGACCCGTACACCGGCAGCCCGGAGGCGATCAGTGCGCGGATGGGCTCGTGCAGCCCGAAGATCCGGCACAACCGGTCGATGGTGGTGGACTCCCCGCCCGGGATGACGAGCCCGTCCAGGTCCTCCAGCTCGCCGGGGCGACGCACCGGCCGACCGTCGGCACCCGAGCCCGCCAACGCGGCCAGGTGCTCCCGCACGTCGCCCTGGACCGCCAGGACCCCGATCTGCGTGCTGCTCACCACGTCTCCTTCCTGCCTACGATGTGCCCGTGACCGAGCACCTGCTGCGTCCCCGCCGGGACGAGGACCTTCCTGCGCTGACGCGGGTGCTGGCCGCCCAGCAGCCGCACTCCGGCTATCCCTACGTGTGGCCCCGGCCGGCCCCGGTGGCGGAGTTCGTGGTCCGCTCCGGGGAGCTGCGGGCATGGACCGCCGAGCTCGACGGCCGCCCGGTCGGCCACCTGTCGCTGACCCGGGTGGACGCCGCCGACCCGGCCGGTCCGCTGTGGGCCGCGGTCGCCGACCGACCGGTGGCCGACCTCGTCTGCGTCAGTGCCCTCTTCGTCGACCACGAGCTGTGGTCCCGCGGCATCGGGACCGACCTGCTGCGCGAGGCGCAGACCTGGGCCCGTGACCACGGCCGGGTGTGCTGCCTCGACGTGGTCCCCGAGCACGCCCGCGCGCTGCAGGTGTACCGACGGGCGGGGTGGCGCGAGGCCGGCACCCTGCAGCCCGGCTGGCTGGACCCTCAGGACGGCCCCCAGCTGCTGCTGGTCGAGCCCGCCACC
The DNA here is from genome assembly GCF_045032955.1 of Serinicoccus shuyuelongi. Taxonomy (NCBI): domain Bacteria; kingdom Bacillati; phylum Actinomycetota; class Actinomycetes; order Micrococcales; family Ornithinimicrobiaceae; genus Serinicoccus; species Serinicoccus shuyuelongi. Next base: position 80,314 of record NZ_JBJFZU010000004.1, read on the forward strand.
GCCTGAGCGGTGGCGTCCGGTCACCAGCCGCGCTCGGCCAGCCGGTGCGGCACCGGGATGTCGTCGACGTTGATGCCGACCATGGCCTCGCCCAGGCCGCGGGAGACCTCGGCGATGGTGCCCGGGTCGTCGTGGAAGGTGGTGGCCTTGACGATCGCCGCGGCACGCTGGGCCGGGTTGCCGGCCTTGAAGATGCCGGAGCCGACGAAGACGCCCTCGGCGCCGAGCTGCATCATCATGGCCGCGTCGGCCGGGGTGGCGATGCCGCCCGCGGTGAAGAGGACGACCGGGAGCTTCCCGGCCTCGGCGACCTCCTTGACGAGGTCGTAGGGGGCCTGCAGCTCCTTGGCCGCGACGTACAGCTCGTCCGGGGCCATCGAGCTGAGCTTGCTGATCTCGCCGCGGATGGAGCGCATGTGGGTGGTGGCGTTGGAGACGTCCCCGGTGCCGGCCTCCCCCTTGGAACGGATCATCGCCGCGCCCTCGGTGATCCGGCGCAGCGCCTCCCCCAGGTTGGTCGCGCCGCAGACGAAGGGCACCGTGAAGGCCCACTTGTCGATGTGGTTGGTGTAGTCGGCCGGGGTCAGCACCTCGGACTCGTCGACGTAGTCGACCCCGAGGCTCTGCAGCACCTGCGCCTCGACGAAGTGGCCGATCCGGGCCTTGGCCATCACCGGGATGGAGACCGCGTCGATGATGCTCTGGATCATGTCCGGGTCGCTCATCCGCGACACCCCGCCCTGGGCGCGGATGTCCGCCGGCACCCGCTCCAGCGCCATCACCGCCACCGCACCGGCGTCCTCGGCGATCTTCGCCTGCTCGGCGGTGACGACGTCCATGATCACGCCCCCCTTGAGCATGTCCGCCATGCCGCGCTTGACGCGGGTGGTTCCGGTGTTCTGGGTGTGGGGCTGCGACATGCCGGGCTTCCTCGGTGGTGCGTAGGGCTGGGGTGTGGCTGATGCTACGCGCTGCCCCGGCGCCCTCACGCATCCGCTCGCGCGGTGCTGGTCAGGCGTCCGGCCAGGCCGCCACCAGCTGGTGACGGACGTCGTCGAGCAGCTGCGGGAGCGCCTTCGTCCGGCCGACGATGGGCAGGAAGTTCGCGTCCCCCATCCACCGCGGCACGATGTGCTGGTGCAGGTGCGCGGCCACCCCGGCGCCGGCCACGTCCCCCTGGTTCATGCCCAGGTTGAACCCGGCCGGGTTGCTGGCCGCACCCAGGGCCCGCAGCGCCGTCCGGGTCAGCGCGGTGAACTCGGTGACCTCCTCGTCGGTGAGGTCGAGGTACAGCGGCACGTGCCGGTACGGGCAGACCAGCAGGTGCCCCGGGTTGTACGGGAACAGGTTGAGCACGACGTAGCAGTGCTCGCCGCGGGCCACGACCAGGCTCTCCTCCTCCGGCTCCCCGGGGGCCGCGCAGAACGGGCACCCGTCACCGGCGTCCTTGCTGGGCCGTTCCCCACGGACGTAGGCCATCCGGTGCGGCGTCCACAGCCTCTCGAAACCGTCGGGTGCTCCCGCGAAGCTCTCCGCACCGGGCAGGTCGCCGGACTCCTCAGTCATGGCCGCCAGTCTAGGTGCGCGGCTAGGCTGGGGTCCCGCCCCGAGGAGCGAGACACCGATGACGGACCCGCCACGGATCATCTTCCTGCTGGGCAAGCCCCCACGGCCGTCCTCGGTCTTCCCCGGGGTGCTCGCGCAGCTCGACGACCTGGGGGTGGCGCACCGGGTGCTGCTGCCGCACGAGGAGGACGTGGCTGCCCGGCTCTCCGGTCCCGGGGGTGGGGTCGGACCGGGCGACCTGCTGGTGCACCGCGGCCTGGACCGTCGGGCGCTCGACCTGGTCCGGACGCTGCTGGACTCCGGCGCCGACTGCGTGAACCATCCGGAGGCCCTGCGCACCGTCGCCCACCACGAGACCCTGGTGGCCCGGCTGACCGGTGCCGGCCTGGCGGTGCCGGCCTCCGTCCCGGCGCTCAGCTGGCAGGCGGTGCTCCAGGCCGCCGCCGTGGCCCCCGCAGCGGTGGTGGTGAAGCGGACGGTCCGGGGCCGTGGCCGGGGCGCAGAGGTGGTGAGCGGGACCGCGCACGCGTTGCCGGGCACGGCGCCCTTCGAGGGGCCCTTCACGGTGGAGGCGTTCATCCCCAACGACGGCCTGGACCGCAAGCTGTACGTCATCGGCGACCAGGTCAGCGGACTGCTGAAGCCGTCCCCGCTACGGGGCGGGCACGTCACCGGCGGTGAAACCTTCGAGCCGGACCTGGACACGACGCGGCTCGCGCTGCGGGTGGCCGACGTCTGCGGTCTGCCGCTGTGCGGGGTGGACCTTCTTCCGGGCGCCGACGGACCGGTGGTGATCGACGTCAACCCCTTCCCCGGGTACCGCGGCGTCCCCGACGTCGAGGCGACCATCGCGCGGTACCTCGCCGGCCGGGTGCAGCGGGTGTCCTCCGGCGCGGAGGTGGAACAGCCGCGGATGTCCCGCCGTTACGACCACATGGACGACTCCCAGGCACGACACGACCTCAGCGACGCGGCGATCGGCGACCCGGCGGCATACCTGCCGGAGAAGTCGACGTGGGTGGCCGACCAGCTGCGCGCGATCGACGCGGCCGGTGACACCCGGGCCGCCACCATCCAGGACCGCCCGATCATGGTCATCACCATGCGGGGCGCGCGCAGCGGGATGCTGCGCCGAGTACCGCTGATGCGGGTGGAGCACGAGGGTGCGTATGCCGCGGTGGCCAGCAAGGGTGGCGCCCCGGAGCACCCCGCGTGGTTCCACAACCTGGTCAAGCACGCCGACGTGCTGGTCCACGACGGCACCAGCCAGCACGCGCTGCGGGCCCGGCTGCTGGAGGACGGCCCGGAGCGGGACGCCTGGTGGGAGCGGTGCGTCGCCGCCTTCCCCAGCTACGCCGAGTACCAGGAGAACACCGAGCGGCAGATCCCGGTGTTCCTGCTGGAGCCGCTCACCACGGCCTGAGCACGCCGCCCGGGCCGGTCGGCGACACGCTCAGGCGCGTGTCGGCAGGCTGACCCGTCGCGCAGTGCGCACGTCGGCCCGTGCTGCGTCGAGGACCAGCCCGGGCACCACCACGTCGTCGGCGACATCGATCCGGGCGGCGCCGGTGCCGCGGGCCCAGTCGACGACGGCGCGCACCAGCGCGAGGCAGACCGCGTCGGCGAGCTGCTCCGGCTCGGCGGTGGCCGACAGGTGGATCAGCCGGGGGTGCTCGTCGCTGCCCGGCAGGGCGGCGACCCGCGCGATCGCCATCCCGACGTGCTGCTCCTCGTGCTCGGCCACCCAGGCCGGCAGGCTCTCGCCGTGCTCGGACCATCGTTCCGCGACCCGCTGGACGTGGCCGGGGGTGCCCGGCGCGGGCCCCGCCCCCGCCTGTCGCCGGCCCTGCAGGTGCAGGGCACCCAGCAGGTATGCCTCCGCCCCGGTGAGCGGGCGCACCCGCACCCCGGCGGCGAGATCGCCGAGAGAGGGCATACCCGCTCCGTCCGGTCCTAGACCTGGACCCGGTCGCGGATGGCGGCCACGATCCGCTCGACCGCCTGGTCGACGGGCACCGCGTTCTCCTGCGAGCCGTCGCGGAACCGGAAGGACACGGCGCCCGCGTCCCGGTCCTCGCCACCGGCGATGAGGATGAACGGCGCCTTCGACCTGCTCGCGTTGCGGATCTTCTTGGGGAAGCGGTCGTCGGAGGTGTCGACCTCCACCCGGACCCCCTGAGCGCGCAGCCGTGCGGCCACCTCGCCGAGGTAGTCGTCGAAGTCCTCCGCGACCGGCACCCCCAGCACCTGGACCGGGGCGAGCCAGGGCGGGAACTGCCCGGCGTAGTGCTCGACGAGGACGCCGATGAAGCGTTCGATGGAGCCGAACTTGGCGGAGTGGATCATCACCGGCTGCTGCCGGGTCCCGTCCGCCGCCTGGTACTCCAGCCCGAAGCGCTCCGGCTGGTTGAAGTCGTACTGGACGGTGGACATCTGCCAGGTGCGGCCGATGGCGTCCCGAGCCTGCACGGAGATCTTCGGTCCGTAGAACGCGGCGCCGCCGGGGTCGGCGACCAGCTCCAGACCGGACTCGGTCGCGACCTGCTCCAGCACCGCGGTCGCCTCGGCCCACTGCTCGTCGGAGCCGATGAACTTGTCCTTCTTCGCCCCGGTCTCGTCCCGGGTGGACAGCTCCAGGTAGAAGTCGTCCAGGCCGAAGTCGCGCAGCAGGCTAAGCACGAAGTCCAGCAGGTGCTTGATCTCGCCGGGCGCCTGCTCCTTGGTGACGTAGGAGTGCGAGTCGTCCATCTCCAGCCCACGGACCCGGGTCAGCCCGTGCACCACACCGGACTTCTCGTAGCGGTAGACGTGGCCGAACTCGAAGAGGCGCAGCGGCAGGTCCCGGTAGGAGCGCTGCTGGGAGGAGTAGATGAGGTTGTGCATGGGGCAGTTCATCGCCTTGAGGAAGTAGCGCTGCCCGTCCTCCTCCATCGCCGGGAACATGGTGTCCTCGTAGTACGGCAGGTGCCCGGAGGTGTGGAAGAGCGCCTCCTTGGACACGTGCGGGGTGCCCACGTACTGGAAGCCCTCGTCGATGTGCCGCTGCCGGGCGTAGTCCTCCATGACCCGCTTGAGCACGCCACCCTTGGGGTGGAAGAGCGGCAGCCCCGCCCCCAGCACCTCGGGGAAGGAGTAGAGGTCCATCTCGGCGCCGAGCCGGCGGTGGTCCCGCTTCTCGGCCTCGGCGAGCCGGTCCAGGTATGCCTTCAGCTCGGCCTTGTCCGGCCAGGCGGTGCCGTAGACCCGCTGCAGCTGCGGGTTCTTCTCGCTGCCGCGCCAGTACGCAGCAGCGCTGCGCATGAGCTTGAAGGCGTTGCCGATGATCTTGGTGCTCGGCAGGTGCGGGCCGCGGCACAGGTCGCCCCAGACCACCTCGCCGCTGCGGTCGACGTTGTCGTAGATGGTCAGCTGGGAGCCTCCCACCTCGACGGCGGCACCGTCGGCGGCGTCCCCCGCCGCCCCACCCTTGAGGCCGATGAGCTCCAGCTTGTAGGGCTCGCCGGCCAGCTCGGCCCGGGCTGCGTCGTCGTCCACCTCGCGCCGGGCGAAGGTCTGGCCGGTGTTGATGATCTTCTGCATCGCCTTCTCCAGGCGCTTCAGGTCATCGGGGGTGAACGGCTCGGCGACGTCGAAGTCGTAGTAGAACCCGTCCCGGATGGGCGGTCCGATCCCCAGCTTCGCGTCCGGGAAGGTCTCCTGCACCGCCTGGGCCAACACGTGCGCGCAGGAGTGCCGCAGCACGTCGAGCCCGTCGGGCTCACTGACCAGGACCGGCTCGACGACGTCACCGTCGGCCAGCGGATGGGTCAGGTCGCGCAGCTCGCCACCGACCCGGCCGACGACCACGGCGCGGTCGTCGGCAAAGAGGTCGCCGGCCGTGGTGCCCTGATCGACCGCTCGCTCGCTGCCTGCGACACTGACGGTGATCTGGCTGGTCACGGTGGGTCTCCTCGAGAACTGGGCGTGTCACGCGGGCCCGCGTGGCATCAGGTGAACCCTACCCGCCGGTCCTCCCCGGGTGGCACCGGTTTCCGGCGGCGTCGTCGTGGCTGCGAACTCGAGGAGCAGGCGTCTGTAATGCTTTTTGCGCATCATGGCGTTGCGGTGCCAGGCTGACCGAATGACGACGACCACCACCTGGACCTGGCTCGGGGACCACCTCGCCCTGGACCTGGCCAACACCGTGCAGGAGTCCGGCGGGGCGATGGTGGACCTGCTGCCGGACGCGGAGAGCTTCGCGTCGTGGCGGGAGGCGGCGCCGCACCCCCTCCCCTGGTGTCCGGCCCCCGGCGAGCAGGACCTGGCCGCCGTCCGGTCGCTGCGCGACGACGTGCTCGCGCTGCTGCACGCCGCCCTCCAGGGTGCCGATCTCCCGGAGGATGCGGTCTCCCGGGTGAACGGCACCGTGCGCGAGTCGTCCACCACCCGACATCTGGAGAGCGTCGGCCTGGCCGTCGCGGTCCCGGCCGGCGGAAGCCCGTTCACCCGGCTGCGTGGGGTGCTGGCCGCCGCCGCGGTCGACCTGCTGGCTCGGGACGACCTCACCAACCTGGCGTTGTGCCGCGCCCCCGGGTGCGGGCAGTTCTTCCACCGCTCCCGCCCCAACCAACGCTGGTGCAGCGCCGGGTGCGGCAACCGAGCCAGGGTCGACCGGCACCGGCACCGCAGGGCCACCACGGTGCTGGACGGCTCATGAGCGACCTCCTCGAGGCCATCCGGTGGTGGCCGTTCCTGCTGGTGATGACGCTGGCGTACCTGGTGCCCGGGCCCGACCTGGTCATCATCCTGCGGTCCGCCGGCCGGAGCTGGAGGCACGGTCTGCTGGCCGCGGTCGGGGCACAGACAGGCCTCGGCGTGCACATGCTCCTCGCTGCCACCGGGCTGTCGGTGGTGCTGGCGCGGAGTCCCGAGTCGCTGACCCTCATCCGCCTCGCCGGCGGGTTCTACCTGGCCTACCTCGGCGGACGGCTCGTGCGCTCCCGCGGGCAGACCGACGCCGAGGGGCGGCACGGGGGCCCGTTCCTCGCCGGTCTGCTCACCAACCTGTTCAACCCCAAGGCATTGCTCTTCTTCGTCAGCGTGCTGCCCCAGTTCATCTCGCCCGACCACGGGGTCGCGGGCCAGGTACTGCTGCTGGGGGTGGTAGACATCCTCTTCGGGTTCCTGCCGTGGGCGGTGGTCGTCGTCATCGGCGCCCGGCTGGCGGACGCCCTGCGGGTTCCCCACGTCCGGCGGCTGTGGGACCGGGCCACGGGGTCGATCCTGCTCGCGCTGGGTGCCTGGCTGGCGCTGCCGGCGCTCGCGGACCTCTCGTCGGCCCGGGTGCGCGGCACCCTGACCTCCCCCCACCTAGGCTGACCGGTATGGGTGTGGTGCAGGACCGCGAACCGCCGGACGGGATCAGCAAGCACTTCACGGTGGCCGTCTTCGTGGTGCACGAGGACCGGGTGCTGCTGCACCCCCATCCCAAGGTGGGTCTCTGGCTGCCGCCCGGCGGCCACATCGAGCCGCACGAGCTGCCCGACGACGCGGCATACCGGGAGACCCTCGAGGAGACCGGCCTGGACGTCCGCCTGGTCGGCGACCGCGGGATCACCCACGACTCCCCCGGGTCCCCACGGCAGCTGCTGCGCCCCGAGGGGGTCCAGGTCGAGGACATCTCCGACGACCCGCCGCACCAGCACATCGACCTCATCTACTTCGCGGTGCCCGGTCCCGGCTGGGAGCCCGACACCGACGGTCGGCCCGCCGTGGACACCCGCGAGGGCATGGTCTGGCTCGACCTCGCGGGGATGGCGGACCGACCGGTCACCGCCGAGGTGCTCGCCTGGGTCGGACGTGCGCTGCGTGAGGTGCCCCGCCGTGCGGCCGAGCACCGCTCAGCCCTCGGCTGAGCGGTGCTCCCGGAACGCCTCTCGGGTGAGCCTCCGGTGGGCGCTGACCACCAGGTCCAGCTGGCGCTCCGCACGCTCCTCCAGGCCCCGGAACTCCTCGGCGTCGAGACCGAGCGCCTCGGCGTGCACGGTCAGCGAACGCCACAGACCCGTCTTGCCGCTGATCCCCGCCTGGACCAGCTCCAGCTCCAGCAGCGGGGTCAACGGGGAGCGCCGCCGCAGCCGGCCGTTGAGCTTGAGACGACCGACCAGCTCACCGGTCCGGGCCAGCAGCAGCTTCGGCCCGTGCCGGTGCAGGCCCAGCGTGGCGATCACCCCGAGCAGCCGGTCCCGGTCCTCGCTCACCTCCTGCCACAACCGGGTGACCTCGGCCGCCACCGGCAGGCCGTCCTCGCCGTAGCTGTCGCGCATCATCGCGAGGCGCTGCTCCGCGGCGGTGGCACCGGTCAGGTGGTCCTCCAGGTAGATCTGCAGCAGGGACCGCTCGGGCAGGTCGTCCACCTGCCTTCCGGGCGCCGCCACCTCAGTCCGCGGCCGTCGCGAAGCGGTGCCAGGCCCGGTGCTCGGCGAGCAACTCCAGCACCGTCGCGGCCACGGCGCTCCCGCTGTCGCCGGTGACGACACCGGGGGCCTCGGCCGGGACACCGAGGGCGCGTAGCGTCGGTCCGCCCTCGCCCACCGCGGCCACGGTCTTGCAGTGCCGCCAGGCCTCACCGACCATCTTGGCGATACGGGGGTCGACCGCGAGCCGGTCGCCGGCTCCGGCCTTGGCGTCCAGGGACGGCAGGGCGTCCGGTCCGGGTGCGGCGGCGCAGACCAGCACCACCGCATCCACCTCGGTGGAGTTGGCGGTGGCGTAGGTGCGCTGCACCACGGTGCCGTCCGCGACGGTGCCCCCCGAGGGTGCGTGCACCAGCGGCACGACGCCGGCGGCGGACAGGGTCGTCCGCACCTCTTCGACGATCGAGGCGTCCGCGGTCTCGTCCACCACCAGCGCCACCTGACGTCCGGCCACCGGCCAGCTGCCGCCCACCTGGGACAGGGCAGGGCTGGGTTCGTCCCGGGCGACCTCCAGGCTGGGCTCGGGAGGGACGAGGCCGAGCCCCTTGGCCACGGCGGCGCACAGCTCGGTGTCGATGTTGGCCAGCGCCCGCAGCTGTCGCTCCCGGATCTCGGTGCTCCAGCACCGGCCGAGCTCGAAGGTGTAGGCGCCGATCACGTGGTCCTGCTCCACCGGTGTCAGCGAGTGGAAGAACAGCGCGGCCTGGCTGAAGTGGTCCTCGAAGTCGGCCGGCACCTCGCGCACCTTGCGGGAGGCCGGCACCGGGACGGGGATGTCGACGAAGGCGGCGTCCCCGGCCCCGGCGTGGAAGGGACAGCCGCCGTCCAGCGTGTTCGGCCGGTAGGGCGCGACGCCCTGGTGCACCGCGCTCTGGTGCTGTCCGTCGCGCAGCATGTCGTTCACCGGTGCATGCGGCCGGTTGATGGGCAGCTGGTTGTAGTTCGGTCCGCCCAGCCGGGTGAGCTGGGTGTCGATGTAGGAGAACAGACGCACCTGCAACAACGGGTCGTTCGTCACGTCGACGCCGGGGACCAGGTTGCCGACGTGGAACGCCACCTGCTCGGTCTCGGCGAAGTAGTTCGACGGGTTGGCCGTCAGCATGAGGGTGCCGATGACCTGGACGGGTGCCAGCTCCTCGGGGACGAACTTGGTCGGGTCGAGCAGGTCGATGCCCTCGAACATCTCGTCCTCGGTGTCCGGGAAGACCTGCACGCCCAGGTCCCACTGCGGGTGGGCGCCGGCCTCGATGGCGTCGGCGAGGTCGCGGCGGTGGAAGTCCGGGTCCAGTCCGGCCGCCAGCTGGGCCTCCTCCCACACCAGGGAGTGCACACCCTGGCGTGGCTTCCAGTGGAACTTCACCAGGGCGGTCTGCTCGGCAGCGTTCACCAGGCGGAAGGTGTGCACCCCGAAGCCCTCCATCGTGCGGTACGACCGCGGGATGCCCCGGTCGGACATGTTCCACATGGTGTGCGCCTGCGCCTCGGTGTGCAGCGAGACGAAGTCCCAGAAGGTGTCGTGCGCACTCTGTGCCTGCGGGATCTCCCGGTCCGGGTGCGGCTTGGCCGCGTGGATCACGTCCGGGAACTTGATGCCGTCCTGGATGAAGAACACCGGGATGTTGTTGCCGACCAGGTCGAAGGTGCCCTCCCCGGTGTAGAACTTCACCGCGAAGCCCCGGGTGTCGCGGACGGTGTCCGCGGACCCGCGGGAGCCGAGCACGGTGGAGAACCGGGTGAAGACGGGGGTCTCGACGCCCTTGCGCAGGAAGCCGGCCCGGCATACCCCTTCGCCGGCGCCGTTGGCCACGAAGACGCCATGCGCCCCGGCACCGCGTGCGTGCACCACCCGCTCCGGGATCCGCTCGTGGTCGAAGTGGGTGATCTTCTCCCGCAGGTGGTGGTCCTGCAGCAGGACCGGTCCCCGACGTCCGGCCTTGAGCGAGTGGTCGGTGTCCTGGAGCCGGGCGCCGGTCGAGGTGGTCAGGAACTCCCCCTGCTGGGCCACCGCCGCTGGAGGCAGGTCGGTCGGGGCTCCGGTCGGGGTGACGCGCGCGGGTCCGGCCTGGTCCGGCTTGGGCGACGGCATCGGCTGCGGGGTGGTCGGCTCCTCCCGCTCCGGCGGACGGCTGGCGGGTGCTCCGGGGATCTGGGGGGACGTGCGCTTCGGCATGAGAGCCTCTCTGGCGGTGACCTGCGGTGCACGTGGTGTGCACCCGTTCGACGCTAGGTCCGCGCACCGTGGACCGCGAGCCGGATGGCCACGCCGGCTCCCCGCTACTGGCTGATGCTCATCTCGAGGCGGTCGATGAGGTTCTCCAACCCGTCCTCGAACTGGGCCTGGGTGGTGTGCTGGCTCAGCTCCGGGCGGAGCGCAGCCACGGTCGGGAACTCCTCGATGTCGATCCGGCCGTCGTCCTGAGGGATGTCGGCGCCACCCTCGTCCACGGGCTCGTCGTCGGGCGCGGTGGCCGCGCCCAGCTCGGCGCACTCCAGCAGCAGGTGCCCGAGCAGGAAGGAGCTGTAGAGCTGGTACGCGGCTACCGCCTGCTCGGTGCTGAAGCCGTGGCGGGTGACCGTGCTGAGGAAGTGCTCCACCAGGGACAGGTCACGCAGCGGGGGTCGCAGCCAGGGGGCGGCAGGGTGGTGGGTGGCGACCAGGGGGAAGGCCTTGGGATGGCTCAACGCCCGCTCCCGGATGGCGTGCGCCAGGGCCTGGAGGTAGCCCTGCCAGGTGCGGACCAGCTGTGGGTGGAGGTCCTCGATCAGGCCGTCCAGCACCCGGTCCACCACCGCCTCGAGCAGGTCTGCTCGCCCGCTGACGTGGTGGTAGAGGGCCATGCCCTCGACCCCCAGGGAGGCCCCCAGCTTGCGCATGCTCAAGCCCGAGCTGCCGTGCTCGTCGATGATCGCCAACGCGTGCGTGACCACCTCGTCCAGGGTCAGCGGTTCGCGTCTCGCGGCGGACTGGTCGGGCATGGGACCTCCTGGGGTGACCTGGATCACCATCCTAGTGCGCGCCTTCCGGTCGCCCCTCGGCAACAGCATCTCTTACACTGTTAAACGAGCGGCTTTACGCCGTTAAACCGCCGGTCTCCGCCGGGCCGCAAATGACGTGACACCTGTGCCCGCCCACGGCCCCGACCCTGCTCGAGAAAGCGACACCACCATGACCAAGCACCTCTCCGACGACGAGGTCGTCACCACCCGGACGGAGCGAGGACGGCCCGCCCGGCCTGAGCCGGCGACCCCGTCCTGGCGTGCGACCTTCCTGGGCGCCGACACCCACGACACGGCCGGGGGCATCTCCTGGGGTGCCGTGCTGGCCGGGGTCGTCACCTTCCTCGCCCTGCTGGTGACCTTCTCCTTCGTCGGCGCCGCCGTCGGGCTCGGACAGGTCGAGGCCACCTCCGACCAGCCCCTGGCCGGGGTCGGCACCGGGCTCGCCATCTGGGGCGTTCTCACCCTGCTGGTCTCGCTCGCCGCGGCCGGTTTCGTCACCGGCGTCCTCAGCATCCGGGGCGGCTTCATGCACGGCGTCGTCACCTGGGCCACCGGCCTGCTGGCGGTCGTGGTCATGCTGGGCGTGCTGACCTCCAGCGTCTTCGGCGCCATCGGCTCTGTCGTCGGCAGCACCGCCAGCGTCGTCGGCAGCGGTGCCGCCTCGGTCACGGACCTGGCCGGCGACGGCATCCAGAGCGCGGTGGACGGGGTCTCGGGTCAGCTCGAGGGCGCCGACCTCAGCGGCCTGGACGAGCAGACCCAGGAGATCCTGGAGGGCACCGGGGTGGAGGAGCTGCAGCCTGACTACCTGCAGGGGCAGCTCGATGCAGCCCTGGGCGACGTGCAGGACGTCGGGACGACGATCCTCACCGACCCGGAGCAGGCGGACACGGCGCTCGAGGAGCTCGGCACCTCCCTGGAGGAGCGGGCCACCACCATCTCCGAGGCCGTCGACCGGGACGCCATCGCGCAGTCGGTCGAGGAGAACACCGACCTCACCGGGCAGGAGGCCGAGGACGCCGTGGACTCCACCGAGCAGGCCCTCACCGAGGCCACCGAGACCGCTCAGGAGCAGCTGCAGAACGCGCAGACGGCGCTCGAGGACGGCCGCGCCCAGATCGACCAGGTCATCGCCGACGCACGCCAGACCGTCGACGACGCCGCCTCGGCCAGCGCCCGGGCCGCAGCCTGGGTGTTCGTCGGCCTGCTGCTGGGCCTCGCGGTAACCGCGTTCGCCTCGCTCTTCGGGTCCCGGCTGGTCGTGGGTCGTTCCACGGACGGGGAGGTGCGGACCCGGCGCTGACCTTCTCTCGTCGCCTGGGCAGCACCCGCCGGTGCACCGTCGCCGGCCACCGGACGGCCCGTCCCCGAGGGGGCGGGCCGTCCGGCGTGCTGTCAGGATCCGTGTGTAGCCTGCGGCCCGTGGGCGGAGCGGACGGGGTGACGGTCCCCGTCCGGGGTATGCGCGGGGCCCGTGCCGCCGTCGTCTCGGCCCTGACCCTGGTGGTCGCCCTGACCTCGCACGTCCTCGCCGGTGGCGCCGCCGGGTCCTGGTGGGCCATGGCCGTGGTCGCCGCCGTCGTGACCCCGCTGTGCTGGTGGTGGAGCGACCGACGGTGGCGCAGCCTGGAGCTGCTCACCGTCCTCGGCCTCGCACAGGGCCTGCTGCACGTCCTCTTCGCCACCGGTGGGGCGGCCGCCGGCGCCGCGCACGCCGCGCACCACACCGGCCCCTCGATGGTCGTGGCGCACGGGGTGGCCACCCTGGTCACGCTCGTCCTGGTCCGCCAGGCCGACGCCGCCGTGCACGCCCTGGCCGCGGCGGTCCGCTCGGTCCTCGACGTGCTGCTGCCCGGACTCGGCGACCCCGTGCTCCCGGCCACCCCCCGCGCCTACGTGGTCAGCCCGCACCCGGCCCCCTTCCTCGTCTCCCGGCCGCAGCTCGGTCATCCCGACCGCGGACCACCGGCGCGCTCCCTGTCGCTCACGTCTCCGACACCTGCCCGCTGAGCACTCGGCCCGCAGGGTCGGCCTGCGCCGTCCCCCACCGGGCGACGGCATACCCCCCTGACGGGACCCTTCCCGGGTCCTTGCCCATCCTCTCCATCGGAGCAGTCCATGACCGCTGCCATCCGTCCCTCCGGGCCGTCGCGCCCGCACGTCGTCCGGCGCCGGGCACGAGCGTCAGCCCTGGTGCTGGCCCTGGTGCTGGCGGTGCTGGGCGCTGCCCCGGCCCAGGCCCACGACGTGCTGGTGTCCTCCTCGCCCGCGGACGGTGAGGTGCTGGCGGTTCCACCACCCGAGATCGAGCTCACCTTCAGCGGTGAGATCCAGGACATCTCGCCCCAGGTGATCATCGCCGGGGCCGACGGGACGCAGATCGCGTCCCCAGAGCCGGTGGTGGACGGGACCCTGGTCACCGCGGACGTGGAGGACGACCTGCCCGACGGCTCCTACGTCGTCACCTGGCGCGTCGTCTCCGCCGACGGGCACCCCATCGCCGGTCGCTTCTCGTTCGGCGTCGGTGACGACGAGCAGTCGACACCGGCCGGCGCGACGACCGGGGACGAGGCGGAGGATCCCACCTCGGGGTCGACGACCACCGACCACGGTGGCGACCACGAGGTGCTGGGTGGGCACGGGGAACACATCGCGATGGGGGCGGGAGCCGTGGCGCTCGCCCTCCTGGGCATCGGCGGGGTCGTGCTGCGACGCCGCCGCGCCTGACGCACACACACTGGTGCGGCCCCGGGCCGCAGACAAGGACACACCATGAGCACGACCGCTGCACGTTCGTCGACCCCTGCCCTCGCCGCAAGCCTCACCTCCCTCCTTCTGCTGGCCGCCTGCGGCTCGGTTGAGGAGGACACCTCCGCAGCCGGCACCGTCTCCACCGACGGGGAGTCGGAGGTGAGCATCACCGACCCGTGGGTCAAGGCCGCCGACGAGGGGATGACCGCCGCCTTCGGCACGATCACCAACCCCGGGGACGAGGACGTCACCATCGTCGGCGCCGACACCGGCGTCTCCTCCGCCATGGAGCTGCACGAGATGACCTCCGGTGACGCCGGACAGATGGTCATGCGGGAGAAGGAGGACGGCATCGTCATCCCCGCCGGCGGGGAGGCGGAGCTGAACCCCGGCGGTGACCACCTGATGCTGATGGAGCTGAACGAGCCCGTCCAGCCCGGCCAGGACATCAGCATCACGTTGACCATGGACGACGGTTCCCGGTTCACCTTCGACGCACCGGCGCGCAGCTTCGACGGTGCCGAGGAGGAGTACGACGGCGACATGGACATGGGCGACATGGACATGGAGACCGGGTCCGGCACGGAGATGGACATGGACGCGGACCTGGAGACCGACGCACCGTGACCGCTGACCACCCTCCGGTGGACGGTGGGTCCGCCGGGCCGGAGTCCCCGACTCCGGCCCGGCGGGGCGGGGTGTCGCGGCGCGAGCTGCTCGGCGCTTCCGCCGTCGGCCTCTCCGGGGCAGCCGTCGGTGTCGTGGCGGGCCGCGCGTGGGCCGCCGAGAGCGAGCCGGTGACGACCCCTGACGAGAAGCCGACAGTCGTCCCCTTCCACGGGCGTCGGCAGGCCGGCGTCACCACCGTGCCGCAGGACCACCTCACCCTCGTCGCCCTCGACCTGTCCGAGGACGTGGACCGTCCGGCCCTGGTCCGGATGATGCGCATCCTCACCGACGACATCGGCCGCCTCACCTCTGGTGAGCCGGCCCTCACCGACACCGAGCCCGAGCTCGCCCTCTCCCCCGCCCGCCTCACCGTGACGGTCGGGGTCGGACGCCGGTTCTTCGACCTGGCCGGGCGCAGCGACCAGCGGCCCGGCTGGTTGGGACCGCTGCCCTCCTTCGCCGTGGACGACCTCGAGGAGCGGTGGAGCGGGGGTGACGTGGTGCTGCAGATCTGCGCCGACGACCCCATCACCACCGCGCACGCCGCCCGCATCCTCAGCCGCGAGGTGAGGTCGTTCGCCTCGGTGCGCTGGACCCAACGGGGCTTCCGCCGCCGGGAGCAGACGTCCGAGGAGGCTGCTGCCACCGGTGGTGGGTCGGTGCGCAACCTGATGGGCCAGGTGGATGGCACCCGCAACCTGGTGATGCCCGCCGACGACCCTCTCGTCTGGATCGGGGAGCAGTCGCAGGCCTGGTTCGGCCCGGCCCCTGCCTGGTCGGTCGACGGGACCGCCATGGTGGTGCGACGGATCCGGATGGAGCTGGACACCTGGGACGAGGTCGATCGCCCCGCCCGTGAGATCACCATCGGACGTCGGCTGTACAACGGTGCACCGTTGACCGGCGAGCAGGAGCACGACGAGCCGGACCTGGAGGCGGTCACCGACCTCGGCTTCCCGGTCATCGAGACGTTCGCGCACATCCGGCGCGCCCGCAGCGATGACGGACGACAACGCTTCCTGCGCCGGCCGTACAACTTCGACGAGGCCCCCGAGGAGGGCCGGACGTCCAACTCCGGCCTCGTCTTCATCACCTTCCAGGCCGACGTCGACGCCCAGTTCGTTCCGATCCAGCGTCGTCTCGACGAGCTGGACCTGCTCAACCAGTGGACCACCCCGGTCGGGTCGGCGGTCTTCGCCGTCCTGCCCGGGTGCGCACCGCAGTCCTATCTCGGCGCTGCCCTGCTGGCCTGAGCCCCTCCCCCTCATCCCCTCTCAGCAAGGAGCTGACATGCCCCGCAAGCCCGTCCCCGTCCCGCCCACTCCCCGCCGTCACCCGGCAGCCCGGCCCCTCGTCATCGGCGCCGCGGTCGTGGTGGCCCTGCTCGTCGCCCTGCTGGTGTGGAGCCCCTGGTCCGACGACTCCTCCAGCTCCTCGACACCGGTGAGCAACCAGGAGGCCGCCGGGGAGGCACCCCTGCTGCTCGGGCCCGAGGGCACCTCCGAGGCCACGTTCGTGGAGTTCCTGGACTTCCAGTGCCCCGCCTGCGCGTCGGTCAAGCCCGCGATCGACGAGGCGCGGGCCGAGTTCGAGGGAGAGGTGACCTTCGTGGTGCGGATGTTCCCGCTGGACGTCCACCCGAACGCCGTCCCGGCGGCCCGGGCCGCCGTGGCCGCCGAGGCGCAGGGCGAGTTCGAGGGGATGTACGACCTCCTCTTCGCCGGACAGGCCGAGTGGTCCTCGCTGCCGGACCCGGAACCGACGTTCCGCGGGTATGCCGACACGCTCGGCCTGGACCTGGACCGGTACGACGAGGACTACGTCGCCGAGGCGACCACCGACCGGATCCAGGCCGACCGGCAGGCCGCCGAGGACCTGGGCCTCACCTCCACCCCCTCCTTCGTGCTCGACGGTGAGGTCCTGGAGCTGGGCTCCTACGAGGACCTGACCGAGGCATTGCGGACGGCCGCCGCGTCATGACGCCCGAGACGACTCTGACCACCGGGAGCGACCGGCCACCGGCATACCGCGGCTGGGTGGCGCTGGTCACCGGGCTGGGCGGGCTGCTGGCCTCGCTCGTGCTGTCCGTCGAGAAGTACCTGCTGCTGACCAACCCGTTCTACGCGCCCAGCTGCGACCTCGGTGCCGCGGTGAGCTGTCGGGACGTGATGAGCTCCTGGCAGGGTGCGGTCCTGGGCTTCCCGAACCCCTACCTGGGGCTGGTGGCCTTCCCGGTGGTGCTCACGCTCGGTGTCCTGGTGGTGGGCGGAGTCACGCTCCCCCGGTGGTGCTGGGCCGGGCTGAGCCTGGGCACCCTGGTGGGCTTCGGCTTCGTGCTGTGGCTGATCTCGCAGAGCCTGTTCGTGATCCAGGCGATCTGCCCCTACTGCGTCGTGGTCTGGGTGTGCGTCAGCGTCCTGCTGGCGCACGCGCCACGGGCCCTGGCCGACGCGGGCGGTGGCCCCACGGCGCGGCTCGGGGGCTGGCTGGACCGGTGGTGGCCCTGGGTGCTGGGTGTCTGGCTGGTGGCGTTGGCCGTGCTGGTGGTGGTCTCCGCATCCCGGTTCGGGGGCTGAGCGGCGGACCGTCTCAGTCCGTCGCCAGCACGCTGTCGACGGCCAGCTGCAGGGTCGCGGTCTCCCGCGCCAGCAGCGAGTCGTCCGCCGGCATCACACGCTCCAGCGACAGCCCGTTGACGACCGTGAGCAGGAACCGGGCCTGCTGGCCGAGGTCACCCTCGGCCAGCGCCCCCTCCTTCGTCAGCACGGTCAGCCAGTACTCGACCCGACGCTCGGACTCCCGCTCGATGGCCCGGTAGGCGGCCCGGGTGTCCGCCGTCGGCTCGGGCTCGATGAACGACTCGGCCATGTTCATGAAGGCCGACCTCGCCTCCTGCCCGGTCTGCGCCGGCCCCAGCACCCGGCGCAGGCAGTCGACCAACCGCTCCCGGGCAGGGACCGAGACGTCGTGTATCCGGTCGTCGGGGATGACGAGGTCGTAGATCCGGGTCAGCACCGTCTCCTGCAGCGCGCGCTGGGTCGGGAAGTGGTGGCGCAGGGAGCCCGTGCTGACCCCGGCCCGCGCCGCCACGGCGCGCACGCTCAGCCGGGATCCGGGATCCTCGCCGAACATCATCATGGCCGCGTGCAGGATCTTGTCGCGGGTCCCGAGCTCGTGCGGCGTGCTGTCCGTCATACCCCTGTTGTATCACACCGTGCTAGCACACTGTGTTACGGTTCTCGACGAGATCCAACACAGCGTGTTGGTCACTGTGGTCGACACGGACAACGGGAGGGACCCATGCTGGAACAGTGGCGCACGAACCGGGCCATGAAGAGGGTGCAGGACGGGGACGGGCGTCCCCTCCAGCGCCTGCGCTGGTGGCAGGTGGCCGATCGGTCCCTGTTCCACCTCCGTCCGCGACCCGAGGTGGGGCAGCCGGGGTATGCCGTCGACGTCCGGCACTGGGGGGACAAGGTCGACGGCGAGGTGCGGGCCAGCCTCTACCGCGACGGCCGGCACCACGCGGTCGCGAAGGTGCCGGCGGTCTTCCCGATCGAGGACGGCGTCATCGAGGTTGCCGTCAGCGGGGCCGGGATGAAGCGCTGCCACCAGGTCGCCGCCGACGGCACCGAGCGTCAGCTGATCCCGGACCCCCGGTCCGGCGCGGGCCGCCGTGCCCGTCTCGAACGGGACCACCCCACGGTCAGCCGCTCGCTGGCCGTGCTGTCGGTGCTGGCGCTCGTCGTCGGGCTGGGGCTGAACCTGGTGCAGATCCTCGAGCCCCTCGCCCAGATCCCGCCGGTGGTCGAGAGGTTCGGGACGTTCGAGTCGCCGGTCCAGCTCCCCGTATGGCTCAACGTGTCCCTCGGCCTCCTGGCCGCGCTCGGCGCGACGGAGCGCTCGCTCCGGTTGCGCTACCACTGGTTGCTGGACGGGGCCGGCGCCTGAGGGCCCCCACCTAGACTCGTGGACGACACGTCCCAGGAGGAGCCCCATGCCGAGTCACGACTACTGGATCACCGGTGCCCGGATCGTCGACGGCACCGGCGCCGACCCCGTCGACGACGTGGCGATCCACGTCCGGGACGGACACATCGCCGACCTGGGACGGTGCCCGGCCGGCGTGGACACGGTGCCGGCCGACGGGATGACGATCACGCCGGGGCTGATCGACGCGCACGTGCACCTGGGCCTCTCCAGCGACATGACACCCAGCCTCCGTCGCGAGCTGTCCGTCGCCGAGCTGGCCGCCGACATGTTCGCCGCCTGCGGCAGCACGCTGGACGCCGGGTTCACCACCGTGCGGGACACCGGGGGCATCGACGGCGGGCTGGTGGGCGTCGTCGCCAGCGGCAAGGTCCGGGGGCCCAGGATCCTGCCGTCCGGCCCCATCCAGTGCCAGACCGGCGGCCACGGGCACCTGGGCGCCGAGTGGGAGCCGAGCGCCGACTGGTCCGACCACGCCATCCCGGGGCTGCGCACCATGTCGCTCCTGTCCGACGGCCCGGACGAGATGCGCCGGAACGTCCGGGAGACCTTCCGGCGGGGTGCGAGCTTCATCAAGATGTGTGTGACCGGCGGGGTCGTCTCCACCCACGACGCGCTCACCGACACCCAGTTCACCGTGGAGGAGATCGCGGTGGCCGTGCAGGAGGCGCGCGCCAGGGGGACCTACGTGACGGTGCACGCGCACAACAACGAGGGCATCCGGAACGCCGTCCGGGCCGGGGTCCGCTGTGTCGAGCACGGGTCCGCCATCGACGAGGAGACGGCGGCGCTGATGGCGCAGCACGACGTGGCCCTGGTGCCCACCCTCTGCGTGGTGCACGACCTCCTCGAGGACGCCACCGCTGCGGGGCTGGATGCCGGGGTCACCGACCGGATCGGCCCGGTGCTGGACGGCATGGTGACGGGTCTGCTGACCGCACGGGCCGCGGGTGTGCGGGTCGGCTCCGGGTCCGACCTCATCGGCCTGCGCCAGCAGCACCGGGGCCGTGAGCTGACCCTGCGCAGCGCTGTGGAGAACCCCATGCTCGCGCTGGAGTCGGCCACCCGCATCAACGCCGACATCCTCGGCATCGGTCACGAGACGGGCACGCTCGAGGTCGGCAAGCTCGCCGACCTGACAGCCTGGGCCACTGACCCGCTGCAGGACCCGGAGGTCTTCGGACGCCCCGAGGACGCGCGGCTGGTCTTCCGCGCCGGGGCGCTCGTCAAGGGGTGAGGCCCCGGCGTTCGCTCCGTCTGCTCGGACAGACTCGGCGGACCGCCCGGGGCGGCATCACTCGTTGTCACCGCCCGTGCCGGGCGCCCCCGACCCCTGCGTGTTGTCGGCGTCCTGGAACACCCACCCGGTGACCTCGGGCAGGTCCTCGCCGTGCTCGCGGGTCCATCGGCGGGCACGCACACGCCTGTCCAGCAGGTCCTGGCGCAGCACCGCTGCCCGCTCGGCCAGGCCGGGCACCCGGTCGATGACGTCGACCACCAGCCGGTAGCGGTCCACGTCGTTGAGCATGAGGATGTCGAAGGGGGTGGTGGTGGTGCCCTTCTCCTTGAACCCCCGCACGTGGATGTTGGCGTGGTTGGTGCGCCGGTAGGTGAGCCGGTGCACCAGGGCGGGGTAGCCGTGGAAGGCGAAGATCACCGGGCGATCCGCGGTGAACAGCGCGTCGAAGTCGTGGTGGTCCAGCCCGTGCGGGTGCTCCTTCTCGTCCTGCAGGCGCATCAGGTCGACCACGTTGACGACCCTCACCCGCAGCTCGGGAAGGTGCTCGCGCAGGAGATCCGCTGCGGCGATCACCTCGACCGTGGGCACGTCGCCGGCGCACCCGAGCACCACATCGGGCTTCTCCCCCGGCTGCTCGCTCCCGGCCCAGTCCCAGATCCCGATGCCGCGCGTGCAGTGCAGCACCGCCTCCTCCATCGTCAACCACTGCGGGCCCGGTTGCTTGCCGGCGACGACCACGTTGACGTAGTCCCGGCTGCGCAGGACATGGTCGAAGGTCGACAACAGGGTGTTGGTGTCGGGCGGGAGGTAGATGCGGGTGACGTCGGCGGTCTTGTTCATCACGACGTCGAGGAACCCGGGGTCCTGGTGGGAGAAGCCGTTGTGGTCCTGGCGCCACACGTGGGAGGAGAGCAGGTAGTTCAGGGACGGCACCGGCACCCGCCACGGGATGTCGCGGCTCGCGTCCAGCCACTTGGCGTGCTGGTTGAACATCGAGTCGACGATGTGAACGAACGCCTCGTAGCTGTTGAACACCCCGTGCCGTCCGGTGAGGAGATAGCCCTCCAGCCATCCCTGGCACTGGTGCTCCGAGAGCACCTCCATGACCCGACCTGTCCGGGACAGGTCGAGGTCGGTGTCGACCACCTCCGCCTGCCAGGCCTTACCACCCTTCTCGACGGTGGCACCGAGCCGGTTGGACAGGGTCTCGTCGGGACCGAACACGCGGAAGGTGTCACGGTTGCGGTCGATGACGTCCCCGAGCCAGGTGCCGAGCACGCGGGTCGGCTCGGCGACCGCGTGACCCGGCGTCGAGACCGGGACGGCATACCGGCGGAAGTCCGGCAGGTCCAGGTCCCGGGTGAGCATCCCGCCGTTGGCGTGCGGGTTGGCGCTCATCCGACGGGTGCCGACCGGGTTGTTGCGCGCGACCAGCGAGGAGATCCTGCCGACGCCGTCGAAAAGCTCGTCGGGTCGGTAGCTGCGCATCCACTCCTCGAGGCGACGCGTGTAGTCCTCGTTGCCCCGGACCGCGGCCATCGGGACCTGGTGGCTGCGCCAGGTGCCCTCGACGGGCAGGCCGTCGACCTCACGGGGGCCCGTCCAGCCCTTCGGCGTGCGGAAGACGATCATCGGCCAGCGCGGGCGTGCGGTGAGCCGGCCGTCCCGGGCCTGGGCCCGGATGCTGGCGATCTCCTCCAGGACGTCGGCGAGCAGAGCCGCGAACCGCTGGTGCGCCCGGGCGGGGTCCTCGTCGTCGAAGCCGCCCTCGAAGAAGTAGGGCCGGTGGCCGTACCCGACCATCAACGCCTCGAGCTCCTCCCGCGGGATCCGGTCAAGGATGGTGGGGTTCGCGATCTTGTAGCCGTTCAGGTGCAGGATCGGCAGCACGGTGCCGTCGGTACGGGGGTCGACGAACTTGTTGGAGTGCCAGGCGGTCGCCAGCGGTCCGGTCTCCGCCTCGCCGTCGCCGATGACCGCCACCGCGATGAGGTCGGGACTGTCGAACACCGCTCCGTAGGCGTGCGAGAGCACGTAGCCGAGCTCCCCGCCCTCGTGGATCGATCCCGGTGTGTCGGGTGACACGTGGCTGGGTATGCCGCCGGGGAAGGAGAACTGCCGGAACAGCTCCTGCAGCCCCCGCCCGTCGGGGCCCACGTGGGAGTACACCTCCGAGTAGGTTCCCTCCAGCCACGCCGCGGCCACCAGCGAGGGGCCCCCGTGACCCGGCCCGCTGAGGTACATCATGTCCAGGTCCCGCTGCTGGATCTGATGGTTGAGGTGGGCGTAGAGGAAGCTCTGTCCCGGAGAGGTTCCCCAGTGCCCGAGCAGCCGTGGCTTCACGTCCTCGGCCTCCAGCGGGCGCTCGAGCAGGGCGTTGCCCATGAGGTAGATCTGTCCCACCGCCAGGTAGTTGGCTGCGCGCCACCACGCATCCACCCCTGCCAGGTCGGTCCGGTCCAGCGGGGCTCGAGGTGTCTCAGGCGTGTCGGGCATGGCCCCACCCTGTCCCTCGGTGCGCCGGTCGGCCACCTGGTTCGCCGCTGCGGTCGCGTCGACGCTGCACCAGCTTGACCAGCTCGTCGAACCACAGCACGCAGGATGCGAGCAGCACGCACGTCAGCCAGTGCTGCGCGTCCAGGGCCGCCGTGCCGAAGGCCGTCTGCAGGATGGGTGCGTGGACGACGACGACCTGGGCGCACACGCCCATGACGATGGCCCCCCACAGCCACCGGTTGGTCCACAGCCCGGAGAAGGCGGTGCCGGTCTGGGAGCGGGAGTTGAGCACGTTGAAGAGCTGGGCGAGCACGAGGGTGGTGAAGCCGGCCGTGCGTGCCACAGTCAGGTCGTCGCTGCCCTCGACGAGGCCGCCCGGGAGGAAGATGTCGATGGAGAGCAGGGTCACCAGCGCCATCACCAGCCCCACGGCCAGGATCCCGACCCACATCCGGGCGTCGACGACCCGCTCGTCCGGCCGCCGTGGAGCGCGTCCCATCACGTCGTCGGTCTCGGGGTCCACGCCGAGGGCGAGCGCCGGCGCCAGGTCGGTGACGAGGTTGATCCACAGGATCTGTGTCGCGAGCAGGGGCAGGATGACGCCGTCGCCGGTCGCCACGTCGAGGCCGATGAGCGAGGCGAGGGCCACCCCCAGGAAGACGGTCATCACCTCCCCCGTGTTGGAGGACAGCAGGTAGCGCAGGAACTTCCGGATGTTGGCGAAGATCACCCGCCCCTGCCGGATCGCGGCGACGATGGTGCTGAAGTTGTCGTCCCGCAGGATCATCTCGCCGGCCTCCTTGGTGACCTCGGTGCCGGAGATCCCCATCGCCACCCCGATGTCGGCGGACTTCAGCGCCGGCGCGTCGTTCACCCCGTCCCCGGTCATCGCCACCACCTGACCGTCGCGCTGCAGGGCGTCCACGATGCGGAGCTTGTGCTCGGGGGACACGCGCGCGAAGACGTCCACCTCGGCGACGGCGCGGTGCAGCCCCTCCTCGTCGAGCCGGTCCAGCTCCGCGCCGGTGACGCTCGTCCCTCCCGGACCGGCGATGTCGAGATCCTGGGCGATGCGCAGCGCGGTGGTCGGGTGGTCACCGGTGATCATCACGACCCGGACCCCGGCCCGCTGCGCCTCACGCACGGCGTCAGCCACGTCCTCGCGGGCCGGGTCGGTCATCCCGACCGTGCCGACCCACACGAGCTCGTTCTCCAGCTCCGCCACGACCTCCGCGGGCACGCTCCCGCCGTCGGGGTATGCCGTCCCCACCGTTCCGGTCCCACCCTCACCCAGGGGGCGGTAGGCGACGCCGATCGTCCGCATACCCTCACCGGAGAGCTGCTCCACGTCGCTGACGAACCGTGCGCGCATCGTCGCGTCCAGCTCGAGGACCCGCAGACCTCGGCGGTAGCGGGTGCACCGGGCCAGGACGACGTCCGGTGCACCCTTGGTGACCAGCACGGGGGTGTCCCCGTGCTCGTGGTCCAGCTGGACGGTCGACATGCGCTTGCGGACGGAGGTGAAGGGCGCCTCGCCCACCCGGGTGAACCTGCGCTCGCGCCGTGCGGTGAGACCCATCTTCCGCTCGGCGACGAGGAACGCCGCCTCGGTCGGGTCCCCCCGGACCGACCACTCACCGTCCTCCTTGGCCAGCTCACTGTCGGAGGTCAGGGACCCTCCCGCCAGCAGCACGGTGGCCTCTGCGCGCAGCGCCTCCCGATCGGCGTCGGCCGCGGCCCCGAGACCGGCATCGCCGATCACGACCTCACCCTCCGGTCGGTAGCCGACCCCGGTGACCGGGGCGTCCCCGGACGCGGTCACGACCCGCTGCACCGTCATCTCGTTCCGGGTGAGCGTGCCGGTCTTGTCCGAGCAGATGACCGAGGCCGAGCCCAGGGTCTCCACCGAGCTGAGGTTCTTGACGATCGCGTCCCGCGACGCCATCCGTCGGACCCCGACGGACAGCACGACCGAGAGCACCGCGGGCAGCCCCTCGGGCACCGCGGCGACGGCCAGCGAGACCCCCAGCAGCAGCACGTCGACGGCGTCCCCGATGGTCTCGACGCCACTGACCAGCCAGACCGTGCCCATCACCACCACCGCGATGACGACGACCGCCATCCCGAGGAACCGCCCGATGAAGGCGATCTCCCGCTCCAACGGTGTCGGTCCACGCACCGCGGACTCCAGCAGGGTCGCGATCCTGCCCATCTCGGTGTCCATCGCGGTGCCGATGACGACCGCACGCCCGGTGCCCTGGGTCACGGCCGTGCCCCGGTAGACCGAGTTCGTGCGGTCACCCAACGGCAGGTCGGTCGGCAAGGTCGCCGGCGCCTTGGAGACCGCCGTCGACTCACCGGTGAGCGCGGCCTCGGCCACCTGCAGGCTGTTGGCCTCCACCAGCCGTGCGTCGGCGCCGACACTGTCCCCCTCGCTGAGGACCAGCAGCTCGCCGGGGACGATCTCATCGACCGGGACGTCGACCGTCCGGCCGTCCCTGCGGACGGTGGCATGCACCTCCGTCATCCGCTGCAGGGCCGCCACCGCGCGCTCCGCCTTGGCCTCCTGGCTGTAGCCCAGGACCGCGTTGAGCACCACGATGACGGCGATGACCACCGCGTCGATCGGCCACCCCGCAGCACCCTCGACCCACCACGCCCCTCCCGAGACGACGATGGCGGCGAGGAGCAGGTAGATGAGCGGGTCCTGGAACTGCGCCAGCACCTTGCGCCAGCGTGGCACCGGGGGCTGCGCACGGAGCACGTTCAGCCCGGTGGATGCCAGCCGGTGAGCGGCCTGCACCTGCGTGAGTCCGTCGTCGGGGTCGCTGCCGAGCTCTCGCAGGACGTGGGCCAGCTCCACCGAGTAGGTGTCGGCCATCGGCGTACCCCCACCGCCACCCGTCGGTGTGGTGGAGCTGCGGTGTGTGGTGGGGCTTGCCATGGGGTCCTTCGTTCGTGGGGCGGAAGGGGACACGAGGGGGGTATGCCTGTGCTGCACGACGCCCGGCTAGCCGAGGATCGCGGCGGCCAGGAGGAAATAGAGCATCAGCGACAGCAGGTCCTGGACGACGGTGGCCAACGGTCCGCTGCCGAAGGCGGGGTCCGAGCCCATCCGGGACATGACCCAGGGCAGCAGCATCGCCACCACCGAGGCCACGGTGCAGGCACCGAGGAGGGACAGACCCACGGTGAGGGCCAGGGCACCGGATCCGAGGACCGCCCACACCCCGAGCACGGCGACGACGGCCAGCACCAGGCCGACGAACAGCCCGGTGAGGGCCTCGGTGCGGAACACCCGCCGGATGGACACCCCGACCGAGAGGCCGCGGATGACCAGCGCCTCGGTCTGCGTCCCGACCGCGTCGGCCATGTAGACGATGCCGGGGATGAAGAAGGCGAGCCGGACATCGGAGGCCAGGGCCGACTCGAAGCCGCTGACCAGCACCGCAGCCCCCGCCGAGCCGAGCAGCCCGAGCAGCAGCCACGGCATCCGGTGCCACAACCGTGCCGCCAACGGCTCCTCCATGGCGTGCCGGGCCGATGCCGCCGAGTCGAGGTACCCACCGAGGCGCGCCAGGTCCTGGTCGTGCTCCGTCAGCAGGACGCCGAGCAACCGGGAGGTCGGTACCAGCCCGCGGAAGGTCCCGTCGTCCTCGACCACGGCCAGGCTGGATCCTCCCCGCCGTGCCGCCGTCCACGCGGCCTTCTCCTGGTCGACGCCCGGCGCCACCACGGGCGGGTCGGTGGTCATCAGGTCACCGACGCGGCGGTCCGGGTCGGCCCCGAGGACGCTCTCCAGCGCGACGAGACCCAGCAAACGGGAGTCGGGCGTGCAGACGGCCACATCGGCCACCGACGTGTACGCACCCTCAACGAGCAGGTGCCGCAGCTCCTCGACGGTGGTGTGCGGGGAGCACACCGGGACATGGGTGACGAGGTAGCCGTCGATGGACGACGGGGGGAGGACAGCGTCCTCCGCGACGACGAAGGCCGTACTGGTCATGATGGTCCTCGCTGGCAGGGGGAAGCCGGGTCGGTCACGGTGCGCGCACCCGAGAGCGGGACCACGTCGGGCCTGCCTCCCTCCACGGTCACACAGCGGGTCGGCGCGCCCCAGAGGCTTTGGTCCCCGCCCGTCCCGGGACCTCCGGCGCGAGCCGGACGTCACGCAGCGGGCGGAGTGCCTGGACCGTGACCACACCGGCCACCCCCGCGAAGGCGATGAAGGTCGCAGCCATCGGCACCGACCCGCCGGGGTGCCCCTGCGCCGTCATCACCACCCCCATACCCGCCACAGCGGCGCCCAGCATGGTCGACCACCCCGTCACGGCATACCGGAGCAGACCGTCCCGCCCGGGGTGACGCACCAGGCTCGTGCCCGCCACCAGCAGCAGGGGGACCACGAGCAGCAGATCCATCAGCTTCACGACCCAGAACACTCCCGGGTCGGCGGTGAGCTCCGGCGTGGGGCTGCCCTGTGCCACGGCGAGCAGTCCCGGCAGGTGCAGCCCGAGGATCAGGAACGAGGCCACGACCAGCAGGAAGACGCCGGTCATCCGGTCCCCCACGACGGAGGCCGGCGGCAGCGGGCGCGCCCGCGACAGCTCCTGCCAGCAGCGGACGAGGACCCAGGCGGCGAGGACGAAGAGCGCCTCGAGCAGCGGGAAGACGCTGGATGCCGTCCCGGGGTAGCGGCCTGGGTCACCGGTGGTCGCGAGCTGGAACCAGGTGTAGAGGCCGTAGGCGGCCGGTCCCATCCCCAGCGCCGCCCCGAGCAGACGACCGCGCAGCACCAGTACACCTGCCACGATCGCGACGGGCGCGAGCAGGAGCAGGCCGGCCACGTCTCCCCCGAGCACCTGGCTGGTCGCCCCCGCCGACACGTGGTAGCGCAGCAGCCCTCCGACCAGCGGCCCGGCGAGCGCGAGAACGGCCGAGCCCACACCGACGGCAACCAGGCCGAGTCCGAGGCTACGGCTGCCTCGAGGGACTCTCTGGACGAGGTCGGTGATGGCGGTCTGGTCGATCGTGGGCACGGTATGCCCTCCCGGCTCTCAGCAGCTGGAGCGACCAGGTGGGCGCTCCGGGCTCACGCTGACAGGCCGGGGACACCGCCGGTAGAGGCCAACGTCCCCCGCGTTGTCCGCCGACCGGCGAGGAACCCTCAGGGTCCTCCCGCACCTGGTCCGCCAGGGCGACCCGGTCCTCCTTCGACGCCTCCCGATCACTGCGGGCGTGCTGACGGTCCTGGCCGGCGTCACGACGCCGTTGCCAGTCCTCGCCGTAGACGTGCTCCTCCTCCGTGCCGAGGAACTTCTCCTGGTCACGCACGTGCTCACGACGGTCAGCGGCGTCGTCCCGGTCGGCAGCGTCCTGGTCCCGCGCATCCGCTGCGTCGAGGATCGTCCGGGCAGCCTGGTGCTTCGTCTGCTCCCGCGCTGTCGCGTCCTTGTCCGTACCCACGATGCCCCAGTCAACCAGGGATGTGGCGTGGACGACAGCGGGGCGGTGCCCTTGAGGGGTCCCGCGCCCGCTACGCCGGTCGGGTCAGCGGACGACCAGGACCGGGCAGTGCGCCTCGTGCATCACTGCCCGACTGACCGAACCGAGCAGCAGGGAGCGCAGGTCACCGCGCCCGCGGGCACCGACGACGACCAGGCCGGCACCCTGGGATGCACGACCCAGCAGCGCCGAGGGGCGCCCCTCCTCCACCATCTCCTCCACGACGAGGCCGGGATACTCCTTCTCGAGCCGGACACGGGCCGCGGCGACATGGGCCGCTGCCCCGTCCCGTGCCTCCTTGATGGCCTGGTAGCGCCACTCGTCGTCGACCAGGTAGATCCGGCTCCAGTGGTCGTAGGTCGGCGTCTCCCAGGCACCGACGAGCACCACGGGCGCACCGCTGTCCGTGGCGAGGTCCGCCGCGATCGAGAGCGCGTGCTCACTCCCGACCGAGCCGTCCACACCGACCACGACCCGGGAATCCGGGTCGGGGCGCTCGACCGCATCGTTCGGGACGACGACCACCGGGCAGTCCGCGCGCGCCGTCACCGCGAA
The DNA here is from genome assembly GCF_045032955.1 of Serinicoccus shuyuelongi. Lineage (NCBI taxonomy): Bacteria > Bacillati > Actinomycetota > Actinomycetes > Micrococcales > Ornithinimicrobiaceae > Serinicoccus > Serinicoccus shuyuelongi. Next base: position 108,541 of record NZ_JBJFZU010000004.1, read on the forward strand.
GGCGACCGACCCGATCAGGGCACCCGTCACCCGACCGTGTCGGCCCGCCCCCAGGACCACCAGGTCCGCCTCGTGCGACAGGCCGACGAGCGCGGCGACCCCTCCCCGGCTGCTGGTGCGTCCGTGCACCGTCAGCTCGGGCTCGACCTCGAGGGCGAGGGCGACACCGCCCTCGACCACCTGGTGCGCCGCCTTCTCCGCGTCCTGCGGCGACCACACCCGGACCGCGTCCGGTGACATCCACCGGTCGAGGTCGTAGGCGAACACCACCGACAGGTCACGTCCGCGCCGACGCGCCTCATGGGCGGCCCACCGCACCGCGTGCTCCGCCTCCGGTGACTCGTCAAAGCCCACCACCACTGCAGTACCTGCGCTGACCTCGTCCATGAGTCCACTTCCTTGCCTTCAGGGGGCGGTTCTCCGCCCACCTCCGACGCTAGCCAGGGCGTAGACGCCCCACCAGAGGCCAAGGACCCGGGACGATGGGCCCCGGCCGAGGCAGGGTGACTCCTAGCGGCCCTGTCATCCTTCGTCCGGTTCGTGCAGGACGAAGGATGACGAGCCGGCTGAGAGTGCGCGGTCTGCTGGCGTCAGACAGGTCCGGTGGAGCCCCCGCCGAGCCGCGCGGCCCGAGCAGCCGCCACGTCGGCCGCCCGACGTCGCTCCAGTCGGGTCAGCGGGTCCCGGCTCGCATCCAGCCGCGGTGGGCCGAAGAAGGTCAGGACGGTATAGCTGGTCCGCCACTTGATGCGGTACCAGAGGGAGAGGCCCTCACGCTCGGCCTTCCTGCGGTCGGACCGTGTTCCCATGCCCACTCCCAGATCGTTCGTGCACAAACCTTTCGTGACGAGTCTACCTGGGGCAGGGGTTACGGTGACCGGGTGAGCGCCCTCCCGGACCCGGACCTCGACCCGACCCCGCCGGACCTGCTCGCCCTGGACCGGCAGGTCTGCTTCGCCCTGGCCGTGGCCTCCAGGAAGGTCATCGGCCTCTACCGACCGTTCCTGGAGCCCCTGGGGCTCACCCATCCCCAGTACCTGGTGATGCTGGCGCTGTGGGAGGAGTCCTCGGCCAACGTGGCACGGCTCGGCCAACGGCTGAGCCTGGACCCCGCCACCCTCTCGCCGTTGCTGAAGCGACTGGAGACCCAGGGGCTGGTGACCCGCGAGCGCGACTCCACCGACGAGCGGGTGCTGACCATCTCGCTCACCCCCCGGGGACGGGGGCTGCGAGCGGAGGCGGAGCGGATCCCGGAGGGCATCCTGGACACGCTCGGCATGGACGTGGCGGACCTGGAGCACCTGCGTGACGTCCTGCACGACCTCATCCGGGCCAGCAACCGGGCACGGTAGGCCGGGCCCGACCGGTCAGCGCCGACCGGCGCCCGGCGCTCGCGTCAGACGAGTCCGCTGGTGCCGAGCAGGCTCCCGACGGCATACGTCGCAGCCAGCGCGAGCGCTCCCCCGAGGACCACCCTGGCCGTCGGACGCAGCCGCGGGCTCCCACCGATCACCGCGCTGGCGTAGCCGGTGAGGGCCAGGGCCATGATGACGACGGTGGCGGTGACCACCACCCGCAGGTCTTCGGGGGCGAGGAGCATGGCCATCAACGGGAGCAGCGCGCCCAGCGTGAAGGCGAGCGCCGAGGCCCCGGCGGCGGCCCACGGGCTGACGACGCTGTCCTCGGTCAGCCCGAGCTCGACCTCCAGATGAGCGGCGAGGGCGTCACGCTCGGTGAGCTCCTCCGCGACGAGGCGCGCCGTCCCGGGGCTGAGACCACGCTGCTGGTAGAGCCCCGCCAGCTCCTCGAGCTCGGCCTCGGGCTGCTCGGAGAGCTCCGCCCGTTCCTTGGCGATGAGCGCGCGCTGGCTGTCGCTCTGGCTGCTCACGGACACGTACTCGCCGAGTCCCATGGAGATGGCGCCACCGACCAGCCCGGTGACGCCGGCGGTGAGCAGCGCGGCCGAGCTCGTCGTGGCGCCGGCCACGCCGACGACGAGCGAGGCGACCGAGACGATGCCGTCGTTCGCACCGAGCACCCCCGCGCGCAACCAGTTGAGGCGCGCGGACAGGTCGCCTGCGTGCGGCTCGTCGGCGTGCACGCCGGTCGGAAGCGATGGGTCGACAGTCAAGCGGTCACTCCCCTGGGTCGGCCGGCGTGCATCGGGTGGCGGCCTCCTCGGTCGACCGCCGCACCCGGAACAGCCTCCGATGTCCCTCGGTGCCGCAGCTGCCGCACGAGGTGGACGGAGTAGGCGGCGCAGATGGCCAGAACGGCTGCGGCCACATACACCTCGGTCGTCCGGTCGTCCGCCGTCAGGCTGCCCGAGATGTTGAACAGGACGTGGAAGACGACCCCGGGCATGATCGACCCGGTCACCGCCACCAGCAGTGCCAGGACGATCCCCACCGCGATGGCGACGACCACCTGGAGGATCTGGTCGAGGCCGGTATACCCCCGCGCGAGGTTGACGACGTGTCCGAGGCCGAAGGTGACTCCCGAGATGACGACGGCCCTGCGCACACCGCTGCGGTGGGCGATGGCGCGGTAGAGGAAGCCGCGGAAGATCAGCTCCTCGGCGAAGCCGACGCCGACCATCAGCAGGATCACCAGGGCGATCGCGACGGCGTCCAGGTCACCGTCGAGCCCTTTGGCGTACTGCAGGCAGGCAATGACCAGCAACGGCAGGTAGAACAGGCAGGTCCGGTAGTCGGCGGATCGCGGGGCCCGCACGCCGTACTCCCTCAGGCGGCTCGTCGCCCCGAGGTACAGCACCAGTCCGACGGAGAGCGCCAGCACGACGACCGCCGTCGCGGAGTTCTCGCGACCGATGGACAGGGACAGGGTGTCCCCCACCCCGATGGCGACGATGTAGACGACGATCCAGACGATCGCGAGCCAGAGCGGGAAGATCCGGTGGCCTTGCGCCCTCGAAGGCTGCTCAGCGGTGTGCGGCATGTGCCTCCCGCCCCCGTTCCAGGGAGAGCGCGGCCCGCTGGGTGGAGCCCAGCAGGGTGGACGACAGGCCGAAGCCGGTGATCATGACGAGCAGGATCCAGATGTAGTCATCACTGGCCTTCGCGGCCACGGCCGTCCCCATCAGGGTGGCTGCCCACACCACGGCCATCAGGACGGTCAGACGACCAAGCAGGGCGGTCATGCAGGGCTGGGGATGTTCGATCTCAGGGTTCCTCTCGCGGGGACGGTACCTCCCACCCTCGCCTCCGGGTGCCACCGTGCCCAGAGGCGAAGGCCTGCACCCCGGGCAGGACCTTCTGCTCTACCTCTCGCCGCACGGGAGCCGGACCATGGGACGTGCCCGGCTCGATGGTGCCGTCCGTCGCCTCGGCACGTCCCTCGTCACCGCGTTGCGACGACACCCCACGCAGAGTCGGAGTCGCACGATGAGCACTTCCCTCCAGGACCGGCGCGGAGCAGGCCCGGAGCGGATGCCCCGAACGGCCACGCCGGCAGCCGTCTCCAGACCCAGCGCCCTACGGCGCGTCTCGCGGCCGATGACCCTCGCCGTCCTCTCGCTCGCCGGCGCATGGGGACTCCTCGCCGGGGTGTGGACCCCGCGTGGTCCGCTGACCTCTGGGGAGGCACTCTGGTCCATCGCGATCAGCCTCGGGGTGGGCCTCGTCGCCGGTCGTGCTCTCCGCAGCCGGTGGACCATGCTCCTGGCGCCGACGGTGTTCGTCATCATCTTCGAGCTCGCCCGAGTAGGCGTGGACGGCCCCATGGTCGACGGACTCCACGCGAGCTTCTACGGAGCGATCGCTCTTGCCACCGGTCGGGGCTTCCACGCCCTGGTGTCCCTCCTCCCGTTGGTTCTCGGCGCTGCGGTGGGGGCCGGTATGGCGCGCAGGCACGCGCATGACGTGGAGACGTCATTGCCCCGGTCACCGCGCGGCGTGCGGCGGACCGGGACCGTCCTCGTCGCGCTGATGCTCACGACCCTCGGCATCGGTCTCGCACGACCGTCGACCACCGCGCCCATCACCGGTCAGGACGGGCATCTCCTCCCCGGGTCGATCGCGGAGCTGACGACCGTGCGTATCGGGGGACACGACCAGGGTCTGATGATCCGAGGTACCGATACGGACAACCCGGTCCTGCTCTTCCTAGCCGGAGGACCCGGGGGCTCCGAGCTCGGGGCGATGCGCCGCCACCTGCCCGAGCTCGAGGAGCACTTCGTCGTCGTCACCTGGGACCAGCGCGGAGCCGGCACGTCCTACCCCGCGCTCGACCGGACGCGCACGCTCTCTCTCGAGAGCTACGTCTCGGACACCATCGAGCTGACCAACCATCTGCGGCGAAGCTTCGAGGCCGACGACATCTACCTGCTCGGGCAATCGTGGGGGACGACCCTCGGCGTGCTCGCCGTCCAGCGGGAGCCGGACCTGTACCGCGCCTTCATCGGCACCGGCCAGATGGTCAGCCAACGCGCCACGGATCGCATCTTCTACGACGACACCGTGGCGTGGGCGGCCCGGTCCGGTGACGCGACGTTGTCGCGACAGCTGGAGCAGGACGGGCCGCCACCGTACGAGGAGATGTTCCCGTACGAGACCGCCCTCTCGCACGAGAAGGACGTCTACCCCTACGACCATCGCGCGAACTCCGAAGGTGCCGGTCAGATGTCGGAGAACCTGCTGGTGCAGGAGTACACCCTGATCGACCAGGTGCACGTCCTCGGAGGCTTCATGGACACCTTCGCCGCTCTCTACCCTCAGCTGCAGGCGGTCGACTTCCGGGAGAGCGCCACCACCTTCGAGGTGCCGATGTTCTTCGTGCAGGGTGCCCATGAGGCCCGAGGGCGCCGCGAACCGTTCGAGGACTGGTACGCCATGGTCGAGGCGCCGACGAAGGGCCTCGTCGTGCTCGACAGCTCCGGCCACCGCCCCCTGTTCGAGCAGCCGGAGGAGTTCGTGGACTACCTGGTGGAGACCGTCCTGCCATCAGGTGGCTAGGTGCGGGTCGCCCTGCTTCGGCAGAGGCCCGTCCCGCCAGGGAATGGTCTGATCAGTCACCTGGGCTCCGCTCCGACGGACATCGTGCTGTGACCTCACCCACTCATTCCTCGGGGATCGGGGCCTAAGGGCCCTGCCGGTCTGGGGACTTCGGCTCTGGCCCGGTTCGAGGTGAACGACAAGGCTGAGGGTCGGTGGAGAAACGGCGTCTACGACACCGGACGGGTCATGATCGGCCCGACTACCGGTGGGCGACCCGCACCCACACCTCGAGGGAAGACCGGTATGAACACGCGAACAAGCCCGCCGAACACCCGTGAGCTGCCATCCTCCTACCGGATGCATGAGTCGGTGGACCTGAAGGAGAACGGCAAGGTCGCAGTACTCATCCAGGTGATATCGGTCCTAGTGGCCGTAGCCATGATGGGCCTGGCAGTCGTGCAGGATCTGGCCTTGGCCAGCGGCTGGAGCAGCGCGGTCACCGTCGCGGTCACCCTGTTCTCCTGCGTCGTCTACATGGCGGCGCACGAGCTCACGCACGGCGCCTTCCTCTGGGCCCTCACGGGTGCCCGCCCCCAGTTCTCGGTCCGGCTGCCCTACCTGACCACAGGCAACGAGGCATACCTGAACAAGCGGAGCTTCGTGGTCGTGGCGTTGGCCCCGCTGCTCGTGTGGGGCGTCGTCTTCGTCCTGCTCCTGCTCCTGGCCCCGCAGGATCTCCTGCTCACCACCTACGTACTTCTGGTGCTCAACCTCGCGAGCTCAGCGGGCGACGTCGTCCAGGCCATCGCCGCTGCACGGTTCCCGGCCGCTGCGCTCATCCGTGACAACGGCCACGACACGACCGTGTACCTGGCGCACACCTGATCGTCGTGAGCTGCGGCTGGCGCAGCCGTCCGGCTCACCCCTGCCTCGACCTGTTCGTCACCAAGGAGCCTCATGACCAGCTCGACCCCGCAGATCGCTTATCCGCTACGCATCGATGCCCAGCTCGACACAGAACTCAGCCGGTGGTTGTGGCTCGTGAAGTGGTTCTTGGCGATCCCGCACTACCTGATCCTCGCCTTCCTCTGGGTCGCCTTCCTCACCACCAGCGTGATGGCCTTCTTCAGCATCCTGTTCACGGGAAGATACCCACGCGCACTCTTCGAGTTCAACGTCGGCGTCCTCCGCTGGTCCTGGCGCGTCTCCTACTACACCTACGGTGCCCTCGGTACCGATCGCTACCCCCCGTTCACCCTGCACGAGGTGGCCGACTATCCGGCACACCTCGAGGTCGACTACCCACAGCATCTCTCGCGTGGGCTCGTGCTGATCAAGTGGTGGCTCCTGGCCCTGCCCCACCTCGTGGTCGTCGGTCTGTTCCTGGGCGGTGCCAGCTACGTCGCACGGGAGGGCTCCGGTGAGATGTCCGGGGTGGGCTTGATCGGCATTCTCGTGCTCGTGGCTGGCGTCTTCCTGCTCGTCGCCGGTCGCTACCCGACCCAGCTCTTCGACCTGATCCTCGGCCTCAACCGTTGGGTACTTCGTGTCGCCGCCTACGTAGGCCTGATGACTGACCGCTACCCACCGTTCGCGCTCGACCAGGGCGGCCAGGAGCCCGGCCCGATGCGCACCCGGCCGCACCCCGTTCCGGCCGCCCCGGCCGCCCTCGTCGGACACCCCGCGGGCCACGCTTCCGCGCGTTCCCATCAGTCAGACTGGACGGCTGGTCGGGTGGTTGCCCTGGTCATCGGATCTGTGCTGATCCTGTGCTCCCTGGGCCTGGGCGCGGCCTCTGGCACGCTGGCGCTGGTCGACCAGGGCCAGCGTGACCAAGACGGCTTCCTGATGAGCGACGCCCAGCTCTTCCAGAGCTCCGCTCATGCCATCACCTCGAGCAACCTGCAGCTGCACACCGATGCCCCGGGTGCCTTCCTGCCGGGTCGGATCCTCGGCGATGCGAGGCTCACAGCGGACCCGGTCGCCGCGCAGGAGCTCTTCCTCGGCATCGGCGCCACCACCGACGTGCAGAGGTACCTGTCGGGGGTGGACCACGACAAGGTAACCGACATCCGCGGCGGTGAGCCCGTGTTCACCGCCCGTACCGGTGGAGCACCCGCAACGGCACCGACCGACCAGCAGTTCTGGGTCGCCCAAGGCTCAGGTGGCGGCGAACAGAGCATCACGTGGCCCCTGGCAGCTGGTGACTGGACCGCAGTGGTGATGAACAGTGACGGCAGCCCGGCCATCGCGGCCGACATCACCATCGGCGCCGACATCCCCTCACTGACACGCCTCTTCATCCTGCTGGCAGTGCTGGCAGGCCTCTGTCTGATCGCCGGGGTCGTGCTGGTCACCCTGCCCCTGAGCAAGGTCTCCAAGGCGGGTCCGCGCTGATGCAGACCAGGCACCACCCCAAACCATCTCCCACAAGAAGACGCAAGCGTTCCAGGAGGAACCGTGAAGGCAGCAGTAGTCACCCGGCTGGGTGCGCCCTTGGAGATCCACGACATCCCCATCCCGACGCCCGGTCCTGGACAGGCTCTGGTCCGGATCGAGGCGTGCGGCGTGTGCCACACGGACATCCACGCCGCTAGGGGTGAGTGGCCAGCAGAGCCGAAGGACCCCCTCATCCCCGGCCACGAGGGTGTGGGTGTCATCGAGCAGGTCGCGCGGGTCGTCACCAGCAGTCGCCGCCTCGAGGACGTCAACGAGTGCTTCGAGGACGTCCTGTCCGGGAAAGCGCCAGCTCGTCTCGTGTTCGAGATGACCGAGAGCTCGTCGTGAGCACCCTGGTCGTGTACGAGTCGATGTGGGCCAGCACCCGCGCTGTCGCTGAAGCGGCCGCCCACGGGACCGGTCTCCGCAGCGACACCCCAATTCTCGCACCCGCAGCACCCACCTCACCAGGGGCCCACCTGCAGTCCGTCTTGGAACACCTCGGCCACCGCTGCCCTGGGGCCTGCCGCTCGACGGCAGAAGAGATCGGTGCCAGCGTCTGGTTCGCTCGTCGCCGCATCGTGGTGGACTCTGGGCGGCCGGCGGCACTGGTGGTCCTGGACTGCAGCGCCTATACCGGCCCACTGCTGATGCAGAGGCTGCTGCTCCGTCGCATCAACGCCTGCACCAGCATCGACGGCGTCCAGGTGTGCGAGCGGCGTTCGGGCGACGTGGGGCACGCTGTTGCGGCCGTGCGTGCCCTACGCCTGGGGACTCCATCGACCGATCTGGTCGCCGACCTGACGGCGTGTGGATCCTGATGGGACTGCTGGACGATCAGGTGAGGGGTTCCTCCCCGTCGTCAAGCGGCGTGCCGACCGTCACGCTCACAGCACGCCATCGGTCAGGGGGACGTTCGCCTCTAGTCGGACCTAGGTGCCCGCGCCACCCTGCTTCTATGACCCCGGCGCGCATCCGACGCTTCACCCCTACCAGCGCGGCTCTGGCCGCCACCCGACTCGCGAACCGCTGCCTGATCGCGGTGCTCGAAGGCCCGGCAGGCGGTGTCCTCGGGCGCCGACTGGCCGTGGTCCGATACACCGGGCGCCGAACGGGCCGGAACCACGAGCTCGTGGTCGCGTACACGGTCGACGGGCCGGCCGTGCGCATCGCTGTTGGAATGGCCGAGCACAAGACGTGGTGGCGCAACTTCAAGGACCCGCGAGGCCTTCGGCTGCGACTGCACGGCGTCGAGCACGACGCGATCGCTCATGTGGTCAACGACCGGGATCAGGTGATGGTCATCGCCGAGTTGACCCAGACTCCCGAGCGCCCACTCACCACCGCCCCGATCCATCGCGGCCTGCCCCGTCGTGGAACCGGACGACTGGTGCCGACGGTGCGGCTGCCAGGGGGTCACGCGCAATGCCGTAACCAGGAGCTGGCGCACGCGGCCAAGTGTGGCGCCAGGACACCACTGCGGTGGCGGGCTGTCACCAAGTGCTCCCGCGCAGGGCTGCGGTGGATGTGATCGTGTCCATCACTTGTCCATGTCCCGCGCCCCACTCACGCCATTGCCTTGATGACCACTGCGACTGAGGGCCAAGGACGCCGGGATCGGCGTCCTAGTGTGCGCACGTGTGGGGCGACGATCGGCATGCTGCTGAGAGCTGGAACAGGGATGGCGCTGGGGATCAGTCTGGTGAGGTCCCGTCGTCATGGCGGGTGCCGCGCTAGGCCTACGTCGATCAGGTAGGCGTCCCTATGCCGCTGTCGCGCCGACTCCTCCGATCGGCCCAGCAGTACTCGACGTTGTGTCACACGCGTGTACTTCAACGGTGCATCAGCGCGATCGTGCCGGTCTTCCCCGGGCGGCTACACAGGCGGATGGCGCTTGGAGCTGCGGAGGTCCGGTTCCAATCGGTTGCTAGGCTTCTCGCCGTGGGAGAGGATGCTCGGCACCGCCTGCGCCGTAAGTACTTGAATCTGGGCAGCGGGGAACTGGCAGCGGCCGGGCTGTCCTTGGGGATCGGAGTCGTGCAAATCGCCCCTTTGCTTGGCAGATCGGCCTCGGCCCTTCCGCTGTGGTTCGCTCTGGGACCCCTCGTTATGATCTTGCTCCAGGCGGGCGTGTACTGGCTCTGCGCCAGAAGTTGGGTGGAGCGAACATGCATGCCGCCCGGGCTCGCCGCGACCTACAAGGCGCTGCGGGGTCTCAATCCCGTGCTGCTTCTTGGGGCTCTCGTCGGGCTCATCATTACATGGCCGGACAACGCCGCCGTGGGGTTTGCCCTGCTTGGCGTCTGGGGCTTCGGGGTAATCGAATACATCAACTACTTCGTTGTCCGGTTGTCCTACCCACCTACCAAATGGGTGTCACGTATCAGGCAATGGCGCACACCTCGCCTCGTGCAGGACATAGAGGGCGCTCGATCCGGCACGCAATAAGTACAAGCGCTTGACCCTCCCCCACCGGTGGAATCGTCGAACGCGCCGCCGACCTGCGGAACTCAGACCTGTCCGACACCGACACCGACATCATCAGCCAACTGGAGCACTCCGCCCAGACCCTGCACCGCGCCACCGGGAACGCCGACCAGGTCGACCCCTTGCGTCTCGCCGAGCCAGCCCTGGGACCTCTCCAGTGCAGGCGCTATCAGCATGTAGAGGCCTGCACCTAGAGTGGGGCCGGCCGCGGCTCCCGTGGCTATCCGATCCACGCCCGAACCGCCCGATCGAGAGTTCGGGGCTAGGCCATGCTCAGCTCGCGTGTGGTCGGTGGACGAGTACCGGGCACGGGGCGTGGTGAACGCAGTAGTTGGCGGCCGAGCCCAGATGGAAGCCCTCCCCACCTCCGTGTCCGTGCGCGCCCACGACGAGCAGATCGGCCTGCTCCGCGCGGTGGCACAAGGCCGGCCCGGGCCGCGCCTCGGTGAATTCCCAGGCCACGGGCAGCCCCTCAGCGTCGGCGCTCACCAGTTCCTTGACGTGCTCGAACATTTCCTTGTGCGGTCGCTGGTAGTCGACCTCGGTCTTCGTGGGCGAGATCATGATGGTGGGTGGTACCTGCCACGTCATCAGCACGGTCACGGAGGACCCGTGCGCCCAGGCGAATCCCAGAGCCCAGCGCAGCGCGCCCATACTCACCTCAGAGCCGTCCACACCGACCACCATGGTGGCGGGAGTAGTCCACGTCATGGTCATATCTTCTCCTACGTTCTGTCTACACCCCGGAACTTCAGAAGTCCACGGACTGTGAAGAAGCAGACACTCTGCTACCTGGTTGTCATGGCCAGGGTGAGCAGGACAGCGAGGACCCCCACGAAGACCGACGTGTGAACAAGTCTTGAGCACCAGTTCTCCTGCGCGGTGGACTGCGGAATCAGGTCGGCGGCGGCGATGTAGAGAAAGTTCCCGGCATCAAACGGTATGAGTATCGCGACATCGACCGAACCTGCCAGGCCGTACGCGACCAAGCACCCGAGCAGGAACGTCAAGGTTGAGGCCACGTTGTACAGCACCGCGAGGCGGGGATCCACTCGCTATGCACCAGGAGGCCGAAGTCACCCAGCTCCTGAGGGACCCGTGCGGCCGCAACGATCCAGGTGACGATCCCCAAGCTGGACGTCGATGAGGAAGGCGCTGGCGACGGCGAGACCGCCGATGAAGTTGTGTAGCCGTCGGCCACCAAAAGGAGGTAACCGACAGGGCGGTGACGGCTCAGCCCGCGGTGGCAATGGTGCCAGTGCAGGAATTGCTCCAGCACGAGGAAAGTGACGAAACCCAGAGCGAGGGCACCGTAGACCGACAACTCGTTGCCCAGAGCGGTGACAGCCTCCGGCAAGGATGAATCGCCCTTGATCTAGTGGAGGCTCTCAGTCCAGGAGGATGAGAGTCATGGCAGCGACCTCGCCCGCCACATCATCCCGAGCTCCGTCCAGACGCCCGCGCTCGACCTCATCGACGCCGCACTCGTCCACGCCGCGAACACCCCCGACGCTCGGCTGATTCTCTCCATGCCTCCACCGGAGGGCAAGAGCACCGCGCCTTTGCTCGGAGATTCATGGACTGATCAAAGGATTCGGACACGCATGTGGTCCGCTCCACGGCACGGCGCCTGAACCGGCGATCCGCCGACCGAGGCTTCGCTTCCAGTGCAGCAGCACCCTGCGCGCTGGCCGCGAGGCACGCGTAGTCCCTGTGCAAGATGCACGCAAGGACAACTCGTGTGGGGTGAAGAGTGCATTTTTGCTGGTGAGAAGCCTTTCGGCGGGGTGGACGTGGAGGGACTCGAACCCCCGACCTCTCGCGTGTGAAGCGAACGCTCTAACCAGCTGAGCTACACGTCCGGACGCCCCTGCGGGCGCGGGTCAACTTTAGCCTCCCGCACGTCGGGGGCGAAATCGCACTCGCACCCGTTACGGGTCCGGGGTCGCGGCCGCCCGCCGGGCGAAGATCTCCGACGCCGCGCGGGCCACCGGTCCCGGGCCGTCCCCCAGCTCGCGGCCGGTGAGCGGCACCGCGGGCAGCTCCTCGCCCGACGCCAGCCGGACCCCCGGGGCGACGCCGATCGTGGTCACCGCGCTGACGTCGCGCAGGCTGCTGGTGAGCCATACCTCCTGCGCCTCGGCGAGCACGGACAACGGCAGCTGCGACTCGCACACCTCGATCCCCTCCTCCCGCAGCCACTCCAGGAGCAGCCCCCGGGTCACCCCGGCCAGCGGGCCGCAGGACAGTGCCGGGGTGTGCACGACCCCGTCCAGCACCACGAAGACGTTCGTCCCGGTCCCCTCGCACAGCAGGCCGGCGGTGTTCGCCAGCACCGCCTCGCTGTGCCCCATCTCCTTGGCCGCCGCCAGCGCCACCACGTTCTCCGCGTAGGAGGTCGACTTCACCCCGGTCAACGCCCCCCGCTCGTTGCGGGTCCAGGGCACGACCGCGACGCTCGACGTCGGGCCCGGCACCTCCTGGGCGACCGCGGTCACCAGGTGGGTGGCGGCCCCCTCGAGCCGGTCGCTGCCCAGTGGACCGACCCCCGCGGTGACCGTGTACCGCAGCCGGCCGAACGGCATACCCCCCTGGCCGAGCACCGCGTCGATCCCCTCCTGGATGCGCCCCCGGTCCACCGGTGGCAGCCCCAGCGCTGCCAGCGACCGGTCCATCCGGGCGTGGTGCCGGGAGAGCGCGAACGGCTGCCCGTCGACCACCTTGCAGGTCTCGAAGACCCCGTCGCCGACGGTGAGGCCGTGGTCGAGCGCGCGCACCCGCGCGTCGGGACCGGCGAGGTCTCCGTCGACCCACACCCGCACCCCGTCGAGGGCGGCGGCCGTGGCCCTGGCCACGTCCATGTCCCGGGTCGTCGTGCTGCTCATGTCCCGAATGCTATGCGCTGGCTACGCTGGGCCGGTGACCACCAGCCTGTATGTCGCCTCCGCCGAGTCCAGGTCGGGCAAGTCGGCGGTCTCCGTCGGTCTGCTGGCCGAGATGTGCGCCCGCGGAGGGCGCGTCGGCGTCTTCCGACCGGTGGTGCAGGACCGTGGGGCGGACCCGCTGGTCGAGCTGCTGCACCCGATGTCGACGTCCGGCGCCGACCCGCAGGACGCGATCGGCGTCACCTACGACGACGTCAACCGGCACCGGGACCAGGCCATCAGCACCGTCGTCGACCGCTTCCACCGGTATGCCGCCGAGCACGACAGCGTGCTGGTGATCGGCTCCGACTTCACCGGGGTCCCGGCGCCCACCGAGTTCTCCACCAACGCCGCGATCGCCGCTCACCTGGGTTCTCCGCTGCTGCTCGTGGTGCCCGGCTCCGGGCGGGACGCCGAGGACACCGCCACCGCCGCGCAGATCGGGCTGCAGGAGGCGCGCAGCCGGCACGCCACCGTCGCCGCGATCCTGCTCAACAAGGTGACCCCGGGTGACGAGCTGGCCGAGGTGGTGCGGGAGCGGCTCACCGGCGGGGACGACCCGGCCGACCTGCCCCTGCTCTTCGCGATCCCGGCCGACGAGCTGCTGTCGGCCCCCACCGTGCGGGACCTGGCGGAGGTCTCCGAGGGCACCCTGCTGGCCGGCGACGAGGGGTTGCTGGACCGGGAGGTCACCGGCCTCATCGTGGCGGGCATGACGATGCCCAACGTGCTGGACAGACTGCGCGAGGGCAACGTCCTCATCTGCCCCGGCGACCGCGAGGAGGTGCTGCTCGGGGCGATCCTGGCGCACCGCTCCTCGACCTTCCCGTCGCTGGCCGGGATCGTCCTCAACGGCGGGTTCCGGCCCAGCGCCCAGGTGTGGCGACTCATCGAGGGCCTGGAGGTGGAGCTGCCGATCGTCGGCTGCGAGGGCGGCACCATGCGGACCGCGATGGCGATGCACGAGGTCCCCGGCCGGATCCGGGCCCACTCGGAGCGCAAGCTGGAGCACGCGCGGTCGTTGGTGCACACCCATGTGGACCTGGACCAGCTGCTCTCCGCCGGCGACGGCGGCGGGCAGGGCGCCGACCACGTTCACGACCAGGGTCCCGCCCCGGTGGTCACCCCGTTGATGTTCGAGCACCAGATCATGGCCCGGGCCCGGTCCACCGGTGCGCACGTGGTGCTGCCCGAGGGCGGCGAGGACCGGATCCTGCGGGCCGCGGACACCCTGCTCACCCGCGGCGTGGCACGGCTCACGCTGCTCGGGGACGAGTCACGGGTGCGGGAGCGCGCCGCCGGGCTCGGACTCAGGATCGACGACGCCCGGATCATCGACCCGCACCAGAGCCCGCTGCGGGACCGGTTCGCGCAGACCTACGCCGAGCTGCGGGCGCACAAGGGCGTCACCGTCGACCAGGCCCACGACATGGTGACCGACCCGGCCTACTTCGGGACGCTGATGGTGCACGCCGGCGAGGCGGACGGCATGGTCTCCGGCTCGATCACCACCACCGCGCACACCATCCGGCCCGCGCTGGAGGTGATCCGCACCTCCCCCGGCGTCTCCGTGGTGAGCAGCGTCTTCTTCATGTGCCTGGCCGACAAGGTGCTGGTCTACGGCGACTGCGCGATCAACCCCGACCCCAGCGCCGAGCAGCTGGCCGACATCGCCATCTCCTCGGCCGCGACGGCCGCGCAGTTCGGGGTGCAGCCCCGGGTCGCGATGCTGTCCTACAGCACCGGCGGCTCCGGGCGCGGCGCCGACGTGGACAAGGTGCGCAGAGCGACCGCGCTGGTGCGGGAGCGGGAACCGGACCTGCTCGTCGAGGGCCCGATCCAGTACGACGCCGCCGTCGACCCGGCGGTGGCCGCCACCAAGCTCGAGGACTCCGAGGTCGCCGGGCGCGCCACGGTGCTGATCTTCCCGGACCTCAACACCGGCAACAACACCTACAAGGCGGTGCAGCGCAGCGCGTCGGCGGTCGCGATCGGCCCGGTGCTGCAGGGACTCAACGCGCCGGTCAACGACCTGTCCCGAGGAGCCACCGTGCGGGACATCGTCAACACGGTCGCGATCACCGCGATCCAGGCCCAGGCACACCGGGGTCAGCCGTGAGCCCGCAGGTGAGCGGTCCGGTGGTGCTGGTCATCAACGCGGGCTCCTCGTCGGTGAAGTACCAGCTGGTCGACCCGCGGACCGGTGAGGCCCACGCCAAGGGGCTGATCGAGCGGATCGGGCTGGACGACGCGGTGCTGCACCACACCGCCGGCGAGACGGCATACGAGCGGACGCTGGAGGTGCCCGACCACGCCACCGCCATCGAGCTCGCGACCCGGGCGTTCGCCGAGCACGGTCCGCACCTGGCGGAGGTAGACCTGGTCGCGGTCGGTCACCGGGTGGTGCACGGCGGTGACGACTTCGCCGACCCGGTCCTCATCACCCCGGAGGTGGTCGCAGCGGTGGAACGGCTGGTGCCGCTCGCGCCCTTGCACAACCCCGGCAACCTGCAGGGGATCGCCGCGACCCGGGAGGCGTTCCCGGACCTGCCGCAGGTGGCGGTCTTCGACACGGCGTTCCACCAGAGCATGCCCGCCGCTGCCTCCACGTATGCCGTGCCGCAGGTGTGGCGGACCGAGCACCGGGTGCGGCGCTACGGCTTCCACGGCACCTCGCACGCCTACGTCTCGCGCCGGGTGGCGGACCTGCTCGGCCGTGACCCCGGGGACGTCTCGTGCATCGTGCTGCACCTGGGCAACGGGGCCAGCGCCGCCGCGATCCAGGGCGGCCGCAGCGTCGACACCTCGATGGGGCTGACCCCGCTGGAGGGGCTGGTGATGGGGACCAGACCCGGTGACGTCGACCCCGGGCTGGCCGCGCACCTGGGCCGGGTCGCCGGGATGAGCCTGGACGACGTGGACCGCGCGCTGTCGAAGGAGTCGGGGCTGCTCGGGCTGACCGGGTCGGCCGACTTCCGGTCGGTGATGGAGCGCCGGGCCGAGGGTGACGAGGCAGCGGTGGTCGCCTTCGAGGTGGTCGTGCACCGGCTGCTGCGCTACGTCGGCGGGTATGCCGCGGTCCTCGGTCGGCTGGACGCGATCGCCTTCACCGCCGGCGTCGGGGAGAACAACGCCGAGCTGCGGGCCGCGGTGCT
Organism: Serinicoccus shuyuelongi; assembly: GCF_045032955.1. Classification (NCBI taxonomy): domain Bacteria; kingdom Bacillati; phylum Actinomycetota; class Actinomycetes; order Micrococcales; family Ornithinimicrobiaceae; genus Serinicoccus; species Serinicoccus shuyuelongi. Next base: position 124,501 of record NZ_JBJFZU010000004.1, read on the forward strand.
GGACCGGCTGACCGGCTTCGGGGTGGTGCTGGACGCCGCAGCGAACGGGTCGGTGGACGGTGAGACACGGATCACCACGGCCGACAGCGCGGTGGCAGCCTTCGTGGTGCCGACGAACGAGGAGTGGGAGATCGCCCGCCAGTCCGCCGCCCTCGTCACCACCCTCTGACCCTGACCCCTCCCCCCGACCCCCTCCCCGACCGAGCGTCGCGCATGGTTGTTCTAGGGCCCACCGGGCTAGGGCAACCACAAGCGACGCCCGGTCGGAGTGTGGGGCGGGCTCGAGCTCGTCAGCGGACGCGGTATGCCGGTGCGCTGGGGACGGCGGTCAGGAAGTGGGGCCTCTCCAGCCCGGCGTCGTCGAAGGCCGCCGCGACCGCACGAGCCACCTCCTCGACCGCAGCCTCCTCGACCAGCGCGATCGCCGACCCGCCGAAGCCGCCGCCGGTCATCCGGGCCCCGAGCGCGCCGGCACCGACCGCCGCCGCCACCGCCAGGTCGAGCTCCCGGCAGGACACCTCGTAGTCGTCCCGCAACGAGGCGTGCGAGGCGAGCATCAGCTCCCCCACCCTGTCGGCGTCCCGTTCCCGCAGGGCCGCGACGAGGTCCAGCACCCGAGCGTTCTCGGTCACCACGTGCCGCACCCGCCGCACCTCCTCCGGCTCCCCGCTCACCCTGCGCTCGCCGCTCGCCCCGCTCCCCTCATCCGACCGCTCTCCATGGCCCTCCCCCAGCGTCGCCAACGCCACCTCCAGGTCGTCGACCCCGACGTCCCGCAGGCTCCCCACGCCGAGCGTGGCCGCGGCCCGCTCGCAGGTCGCACGCCGCTTGCCGTACTGCCCGTCGGCCAGCGAGTGGTGCGCCCGGGTGTCGATCACCAGCACCTGGTGGCCCGGCAGCGTCCACGCGACCGGCGTGAGCGAGAAGTCGCGGCAGTCGATGAGCAGCGCGTGCTCGTCGACCGCCCGCAGCGACACGCTCTGGTCCATCCCCCCGGTCGCCGCCCCGGCGTACTCGTTCTCCGCGCGCACGCAGGCCGCCGCCAGCTCCGCCCGGTCCACCCCGGCCAGCCCCGGCACCAGCTCGGCCCACGCGAGCGCCGCCGAGCAGGACAGCGCGGCCGAGGAGGACAGCCCCGCCCCGAGCGGCACGTACCCGTCCACCAGCACGTCCGCCCCGAGGCCTGCCGGGTCGACCTGCTCGGCGAGCACCGCCGCGACCCCCGCGACGTAGGACGCCCAGCCCCCGGGTGAGTCCTGGCTCACCTCGGTGACCGTCCCCTCCCAGGTCCGGTCCGGCGCCTGCCGGGAACCGATCCGCAGCCCACCGTCGTCCCTGCTGCGGACCGCGACGTAGGTCCGGTGCGCCAGCGCGAGCGGCAGGCAGAAGCCCTGGTTGTAGTCGGTGTGCTCCCCGATCAGGTTCACCCGGCCGGGTGCCGCCCACACCCCGTCCGGTTCCCCACCGAAGGACTCACCGAAGGCCGCGAGCAACCCGTCGGCGACCACCGTGTCGTCGGCCGCCCTCGACCAGGTCAGCTCGCCCATCCCTGCACCCTCCACGTCATCGTTCAGATCCCCAGCCGGTCCAGGAAGTCGTTGCGCAGCGCGCCGCGCGGGTCGAGCCGGCCGCGCAGCGCGCGCACCCGCGCCAGCTGCGGGTAGAGCTCGTGCACCCGTCCGGCGAGCGCGTCCTCGGCGAAGAGCTTGGCCCAGTGCGGCCGCGCGCCCAGCGGCGCGAACCCGGCTTCGATCCGGGGAAGCAGCGCCGTCACCGCCGCCTGCTCCGGTCGCCAGGTGAAGTGGAAGGCCACGCAGTCGACCCCCTGGGTCATCCCCAGCCACTGACGCCCGGCGGCGACGGTGCGCATCTCGCACCCGTGCAGCACCGGCGCCATCTGCGCGGCCAGCCCCTGCAGCACCTCGATCGCGGCCGCCGCCCCGGCCCGCGGCAGCAACCACTCCGACTGGAGCTCGGCACCGTTGGAGGGGGTGAACTCCAGGCGGAAGTGGGGCAGTCGGTCCAGCCAGGGCCCCGGTATGCCGCCCTGCTCGGTGCAGCTGTCCGCCCGGTTCCCCCGGTGCGGGTGACGCGGCTCACCGGCCACGGTCAGGCCCAGGGCGTCCGGGTCCCCGCCGGGCCGGTCCACCCGCTGCTTGACCCACACCTGGGTGGTGCGGTCCCGGTCCAGCCAGTCGGTGAAGACCGACACGCTCGTCCCCAGACCGGTGACCGCGTCCAGGTCGGTGGCGACCTGCTCCCAGGTGAGCCCGTCGTAGACCGTCTGCGCGACGTCGTAGGTGGGCTCGATGTCCAGCTCCAGCGTGACGAGCGCCCCGAGCATCCCCAGAGCCACCACGGCACCGTCGAACTCCTCGTCCCCCCGCTCCAGCCGGACGTGCTCCCCGCCGGTGGTGACCACCTCCACAGCGGCCACGCCCTCGGCCAACGACGGTGCGCCGTCGCCGGAGCCGTGGGTGTCGGTGCTGACCCCGCCGGCGACGGTGATGTGCGGCAACGAGGCCATCGCGTGCAGTGCCCAGCCCTGCTCCTGCAGCCGGGCCCCGAGCTCGCCGAAGGTGATCCCTCCGCTGGTGCGCACCACCCGGCGGTCCTCGTCGACCTCGACCTGGACCGGCATCCGCCCCAGACCCACCATCGTCCCGGTGGTGTCGGCGACCCGGTTGAACGAGTGCCGCGACCCCAGCATCCGCACCCGGTCGGCTCCGGACAGCACGGCCGCCAGCTCCTCGACACCGGTGGGCTCGACGAGCTCGCGCGCGGAGTACTCGAGGTTCTTGGCCCAGGTGGCCCCTGCCGGACTGCTCACCGGGTCAGCATAGGTCGGCCGCCAGCACCCGCCAGAGCTGGCTGTGCTCGGGGTCCACCGGCTGCATCGGCAGCCCCACCTGCGCGAGCGCCCGCCCCGGCAGGGTGATCCCCTCGACCGCCCAGGGCACCACCCCGCGGCCGGCCTCCAGCGGGGGCCGACCGGGACGCTCCAGGCATACCCGGTAGCGACGCTCCGGCTCCAGCCCGGGCAGCCGCACCCGGTGCGGGCCGGTGGTCGCCGACCGGCGCAGCAGCGCCACCTCGAAGAGCGCCTCCGACGCGTCCTGGGCGACGACCCCGTGCACCCACGTCCCCTCGTCGTGGTGGTCGCCGTTGACGACCCTGCCGGTGTGCAGCAGCCCGCGGTGCTCGCGGTGGAAGGCGACCCAGGTGGCCAGCTCCACCAGCTCCTCCTCGGTGCACGTGGTCAGGTCCCACTCGATCCCCAGGTGCCCCCAGAGCGCGGTCGAGGCACGGAAGTCCAGGTCGTGCCGCCGACCGGTGGTGTGCGAGCGCCCGGAGGCCACGTGGGTGCCGACCAGCTCGGGCGGCACCAGCAGGAAGGTGCCTCGTTGGATCTGCTGCCGCTCCAGCGGGTCGATGCAGTCGGAGGCCCAGACCCGCACCGCCCGGTCCAGCACCCCCAGGTCGACGCGCCCTCCCCCACCGGCGCAGGACTCGATCTCCAGACCGGGGTGCGCCGCGAGCAGCTCGTCCATCAGCCGGTATGCCGCCAGCGTGTGGGCGCGCACGCCCGGCTCCCCGCCGGGGGTGTGCCCGGCGTCGTTGAGGTACCTGTTGTGGTCCCACTTCAGGTAGGCGATGTCGTAGCGGTCCAGCAGCGCCAGCAGCTGGTCCCGGACGTGCGCGTAGGCCCCCGGGTGCCCCAGGTCCAGCACGTGCTGCTGCCGGGACTCCAGCCCGCGACGCCCACCCGCGGAGAAGATCCACTCCGGGTGCGCCCGGGCCAGGTCCGAGTCGGCGCTGACCATCTCCGGCTCCACCCACAGCCCGAACTCCAGCCCGGCGGCGTGCACGTGGTCCACCAGCGGGTCCAGGCCCTGCGGCCAGACGTCGGGCGAGACGACCCAGTCACCGAGGCCGGTGGTGTCGTCCCGCCGGCCACCGAACCACCCGTCGTCCAGCACGAAACGTTCGGCCCCGACCCGCGCCGCCCGGTCGACCAGCGCGGTGAGCCGGGGCAGCGAGTGGTCGAAGTAGGTCGCCTCCCAGTTGTTCAGGGTGACCGGCCGGGGCCGGATCGGGTGCTGCGGCCGGGTCCGGAGCCAGGCGTGGAAGCGGGCGGCGACCTCGTCGAGCCCGGTCCCGTGCGCGGCATACATCCACGGCGTCGTGGTGCCCTGCCCACCGGCCAGCCGGACCTCCCCGTGCTCGAGCAGCTCCCCGGCGCCGAGCACCCGCGACCCGTTGTACTGCCGCTCGGCGTAGGTCACCTGGTTGCCGCTCCAGCCCAACTGCACCGCCCAGACCTCGCCGTGGCCGAAGCCGAAGCCGCTCTCCCCGGCGCACAGCAGGTGCACCGCGTCCAGGCCGGTCCGCCCGGTGCGCACCTCCCGGCTGTGCGCGCCGGCGGTGAACGCCTGCCGCTGCGGGGCCCGCTCCATCGTGTGCCGCCCGGTGAAGTCGAGCAGCTCGTCGGCGTGCTCGGGCACCGGCAGCGTGGTGCGCACGGCACCGAGGTCGTACACCTCCTCACCGGTGTTGGTCAGGGTGGCCCGGGTCCGCAGCAGGCCGCCGGGGTGCAGCTCGATCTCCAGCTCGACGGCGAGGTATGCCTTCTCGTCCCTCGCCTGCACCACCACCCGCTGGGTACCGTCCGCCAGCCGGTGCACGCCGGGTGCGGGCGCGCCGGTCGTGCGGAAGGCGGGCGACCAGCCCCGCCCGCCGCGCGAACCCTCGACACCCGGCCGCCCGATCCAGGCGCGGGCGTGCTCGGGCAGGATCGCCACCTGGTCCGCGCGGTCGAAGGGGCTGTCGTTGATCGCGACCCGGCTTGCCAGGGCGAGCGACGCGAGCTCGTCCTCGGTGAGCTCCCCGAGGTCGGAGCCCCAGTGCCGGACGACGGGGAGCAGGTCGTCGGCGAGCTCGAGGAGCAGCGAGGTGCCGGCGGCGCGCAGGTGGAGGTGCGTGCGGTGCGTCGTCATCACCCCAGCCAACTGAGCGCGGCCTCGGTTGTCCAGCCCGATGCCCGACGTCCGACCCGCGACCGGTCACGGGCTGTTCACGTCATGTCCACCGTCGACCACCCACCGGTGCACCTGCGCTGGCTAGGTTCGCCCGATGGCCCGTGAGCTGGAGTTCATCAAGGGTGTCGACAAGCTGCACGCGTTCTACACCGAGCACGTGCGGATGCTGGCGCACGCCTACGACCTGAGTGACGAGGACGCGGCCCGGGTGCTGGATCGGTTCGACTTCAAGAACGTGGCCCGATCGATCCTGCGCGAGCCCCGGGTCGACCTCTTCCAGGCACCGCCCGAGCTCTGAGGCCCCCACCCCGCGACCCAGGGAGGGTCCAGCCGCCCTCACTATGATCGAGGGGTCCCCACGGTGATCGTGTGCCCCGGCCGGTGATGCAGGGAGCACGAGCCCCGTCTCGCCGACCCCCGGACGTGTATGCCGACACCCGAGTCCCGCCCTCGCCCTGGCGCCCGCGCGCGGCTGCACGGTCTCGACCTGGCCCGCGGCCTGGCGATCATCGGGATGGTCATCGTCAACGTGGGCCCCACCGAGGTCGAGTCGCTGCTGCAGCGGATCTACCTGCTCCCCTTCGGCCGCGCGTCGGTGCTCTTCGTCGTGATCGCGGGGGTCGGCATGGGGTTCCTGCTGCGCAGCCGCCGCGGGCACGGCCTCTGGCGCGAGCTGTCGTGGCGGATCGTGCTGCTGCTCGTCATCGGCCTGGTCCTGCAGACGCTCACCGACCGGGTCAGCGTCATCCTCACCACCTACGCGCTGCTCTTCCTGCTGGCACCCCTGGCCTGGCGGCTCCCCTCGCGCTGGCTGCTGACGGCGGCCGGGGCGATCACCGTGGCCGGCCCGGGATGGATCGTCTGGCACGAGATCGCCCCGCACCGCATGCACGCCCAGGAGGCGGTGAGCCTGACCACGCCTCCCGGGGACGTCCTGCACTCCCTCTTCATCTCCGGTCCCTACCCGCTGGCCAGCTGGACGGTCCCCTTCCTGGTGGGCCTGTGGCTCTCCCGCATCGACCTGGGTGATCGCACGGTGCAGCTGCGGATGATGGCCTGGGGCGGCGGGGTCGCCGTGGTGAGCTTCGTCCTGGCCGACCTGTCCTACGCGTTGCTCGGGCCGGAGGCCGACGTCGGCTGGACCCGGCTGCTCACCGGCGTCGGCCACGGCCAGATGCCGCTGTGGATCATCAGCGCCACCGCCGGCGCCTGCTTCCTCATCGGGGCCTGTGTCAGGTGGGGGGTGCGCGGCCGGTTGAGCCGGTGGCTCACCCGGGCCGGCACGATGGCGCTGACGCTCTACGTCGCGCACGTCCTCGTGCTGGCCGTGGTCAAGCCCGAGGACGGCTTCGGCTTCGCCGCCGGGGTCGCCACCGCCACCGCCCTGTCCACCGCCCTGGTCGTGCTGGCCGTGCTCTGGCAGCGCGACGGCCGCACGGGCCCCCTGGAACGGCTGCTGCGCCGGACCTGGCTCCGACCGACCTCGTCCCCTCCTACCCCGCAGGAGCGCCCCTCGTGAACCTCCCCCGCACCGCCCTGACCGCCGTCACCCTGCTGGGTCTGGCCGCCTGCACGCCGTCCGAGCAGCCGGCCGACCCCTCCTCCTCGACCGGAGCCGAGGCAGCCGGGACCTCGGCACCGGACGACGACGCAGCGACGACGAGCCCGAACACGTCTACGGCAACGCCACCTCCTCCCGAGCCGTCCGCCGCGCCGGAGCCCGATCCGGAACCCGAGCCCGCCCTGGGCGCAGCGGGTGTCAGCGCCGGTCACCCGCTGGCCGCGGAGGCCGGGATGGAGATGCTGGAGCAGGGCGGCACCGCGGTCGACGCCGCGATCGCGGCCGCCTTCGCCGACGCCGTCACCCAGCCGGTCTCCTCCGGCATCGGCGGTGGGGGCGTCACGATCGTGGCCGAGGCGGGCAGCGCCACCAACTACGACTACCGGGAGGTGGTCAACGCCGCCGGTGAGGTGCCTGCGGACGGGGTCGGGGCGCCCGGCTTCGTCGCCGGGATGCAGCTGCTGCACGAGGAGCACGGCACCCTGCCCTGGCAGGACCTGCTGGAGCCGGCGATCGAGATCGCGGAGGACGGCCACCCCGTCTCGGAGTTCCTCGCCGCCGCCCTGGCCATGCCGCTGGGCCAGGAGGTGACCGCCGACCTCCCGCACTTCCGCGACGACACGGGCGCGCCCCTGGGGGCCGGCGACACGCTGGTGCAGACCGAGCTGGCGCAGACCATGCGGACGCTGGCCGACGAGGGTCCCGAGAGCCTCTACACGGGGTCGCTCTCCGGCGACGTCGCCCAGGTGCCGGGCCTGGACGCCGGCACCCTGGAGGACTACGAGGTGCAGGTCTCCGACCCCGCTGCCGGGCCGTTGGGCGAGCACATCTTCGTCTCCGGGGCCCCGGCCCTGCCCGGCGCGGCGATCATCCAGATGGCGCAGCTGGCCGAGGCCGGCGGCATCGCCGAGGTGGACCCCGACTCGGCCGGCTTCGTGGACCGCATCTCCCAGGCCTGGCTGGTCGCCGAGCGGTCGGTGCAGGACTCGTTCGGTGACCCGGACTACGTCGACGTGCCCGTGGACGAGCTCACCGACCCCGAGGCCAACGCCGCGATCGCGGCCGACCTCTACGACGGGGACGGCGGCACGGCCGCCGCCCCGCCGGGGGCCTACGACGGTGCCCCCAACACCACCCACATCTCGGTGGTCGACGAGGACGGCACCGGTGTCTCGATGACCAACACCGTCACGAACTACTGGGGCAGCGGCCGCTACCTGAACGGCTTCTTCCTCAACGACCAGCTCGGCCGCTTCGGGGACATCGGCGCCACCGGCAGCAACGACCCCGAGCCCGGCCGCCGGTCGGTGACCTGGAGCTCCCCCTCGATGGTGGTCGACCAGGACTACCGACCCCTGCTGGTGCTCGGCACCCCCGGCGGCCGGCAGATCCCGAACACCACCGCCGCCGTGGTGCTGCGCTGGGCCCTGCACGACCAGGACCTGGAGGAGGCCGTGCCGGCCGGCCGGTTCATCCTCACCGACGGCGAGCTGCGGCTGGAGACCCCGGAGCTGGCCGACGACCTGCGCGGGCTCGGCTACCCGGTCCGGGTCATCGACCCTCTCTACCGCTCCGACTTCGGCTCGGTGCAGGCGCTGGAGGTCGACTGGGAGGCCGGATCCGTCGCCGGCTTCGCGGACGACCGGCGGGCGGCCGGGTTCGTCCTCGACTCACCGTGAGCGACCGGTGAGCACCTCCGCGCCGTCCTCGGTGATGGCGATGGTGTGCTCGCTGTGCGCGGTCAGACACCCGGTGGCGCTGCGCAGCGTCCAGCCGTCGGCGTCGGTGACCAGCTCGGCGGTGTCCGCCATCACCCAGGGCTCCAGGGCCAGCAGCAGACCGGGCTGCAGCCGGTAGCCCCGACCGGGCCTGCCGATGTTGGCGATGTGCGGGTCCTGGTGCATCGTCGACCCGACTCCGTGCCCGCCGAAGTCGGTGTTGACCGGGTAGCCCGCGTCCTGCAGCACGGTCCCGATGGCGTGCGAGAGGTCGCCGACCCGGGCGCCCGGGCGGGCGGCGGCGATGCCGGCGTCCAGGGCCCGCTCGGTGGCCTCGATCATCGCCCGGCTCTGCGGGTCCCGGGCCTGCCCGACCACGACGGTGACGGCCGAGTCCGCGACGACCCCGCCCAGCGAGACCGCCAGGTCCAGGGTGAGCAGGTCCCCGTCGGCGAGGGCGTAGTCGTGCGGCAGCCCGTGCAGCACGGCGTCGTTGACGGAGGTGCAGATGTAGTGGCCGAAGGGGCCCCGGCCGAAGGACGGCGCGTAGTCGACGTAGCAGGACTCCGCCCCCGCCTCCTCGATCATCGAGCGGGTCCACCGGTCGATGTCGAGCAGGTTCGTGCCGACCGTGCTCCGCTCCACCATGGTCTGCAGGATCCGTCCCACCAGGGCACCGGTCTCCCGGGCGCGGGGGATCTGGACGGGGTCAAGGATCTCGATCACGGGGACCACTCTAGGACCAGCACGACCGGTCCCCCGGGGGGCACCCGGACCCACGTGACCGCTGTCGCCACCGCCGCACCGTCGTCGCCGACCGCGCGCACCGCATACCGACCGGGCACCGGCACCTCGAGGTGGAAGCCGCCGTCGGCACCGGTGAGCAGGGCCAGGTCGGGCAGCGGCACCGGCCCGTCCCCGAACGCCACCCGGGCGTCAGGGACGGGCCGGCCGCGTGCGTCGACGACGTGGCCGTGGATGCTCGGCGGCACCGCCTCATCCCTTCCAGAGCTGCAGGTTCGCGAAGACCGGCGCGTTGATCCGGGTGGCGCTGTTGCTGCTGGAGCCACCGTAGGCGTGGATCGCGACGCCGTAGCGCGCCCCGTCCCGGATGACGTAGACGGCACTGCCGCTCTGCCCGCCGGCGGTGTCCAGGCCGTAGTAGACCTTGCGCGGGCTGAGCGAGGCCACCGGGCTCCAGTGGTACCACTGCGTGCCCGAGGGCTTGTCGCCCGGATAGCCGGACAGGTTGAGCGTGCTGCCCTGCAGCGTGCTGTCCGACCAGCTCGCGAAGCCCAGCCACCCGGTCTGCAGACCCAGGTCGCTCGGCAGCACCATCGCGCCGTAGTCGTACTCGTGGTCGGGGCTGCTCACCCAGCCGTTGACGGTGCGCATCCCGGACCGCGGCACGACCACCCGGCCGTAGGGCAGGGTGGCGCCGTTGCGCCCGGGCATCACCTCCACGCTGCGTACCCACCCGTGCCGGGTGGTGCCCGGCGCGTGGATGAACACGCAGTGGCCGGCGGTCGCCACCGTGCGCGGACCGATGAACCAGCCGGTGCCGATCCACCGGCTGCCGTCGTTGGCGGTGATCAGCAGCGAGCAGTGCGCCCGCCACGGATAGCTGCCGGTCCCGGTGATCTGCACCCGGTTGTCCGGGCCCTGCACGGTCTCGGTCCTCGGGTCCGGGGGTCCGTAGGTCGCCTCCCCGACGGGGTGCAGGGCGCTGGTGTCGGGAGCGGTGGCCGTGGCGGCGAGCGCGAAGGCCTCCGCCATCGCGGCCGCGACCGGCTCCAGCTCGAGCCCCTCGATGCTGGTCTGCTCGCCGCCGTCGCCGGTGCCGGGGGCGTCCGAGGTCTGCTCGGTGATGACCTCATCGTCCACCTCCTGGTCCGGCGCGACGGGCTCGTGCGGGTTGCTGCTGGTGTCCTCGTGCATGGCTCTCTCCTCGGGCTTCGGCGACGCCGGGCGACGTCGTCCGCACAGCAGGAGGTATGCCGCCCGCCCGCAGATACGCCCCGCACCCACCCGTTGCGGACCTTAATCGATTTAGGTAGTCTGCCGAACACCAAGGAAATGGAGCTGGCAATGACGCACACATCCACCCGCACCCGGCACGCCGCCCGCACGCTCACCCTCGGGGTGGCCCTGACGCTGGCCCTGGCCGGCGCCCCTCCCCTGGCCTCGGCCGCCGTGCAGACCACCGGCCAGGACGGCGCCGCCCCCGCGCAGGAGTGCGCAGCACCCGAGGTGGTGGCGCACCGCGGCTCGGCCGGGACGAGCCCGGAGAACACCGTCGTCAGCATCCGGGACGCCCGCCGCAGCGGCGCTCAGTCGGTCGAGATCGACGTGCAGCTCTCCGCCGACGGGGTCCCCTTCCTCTTCCACGACGCCACCGGGGCGCGGACCACCGACGTGGCACAGGTCTACCCGGACCGGGCCGGCGACCCGATCGTCGACCTGACCTGGGCCGAGCTGCAGCAGCTGGACGCCGGCAGCTACTTCGCCCCGCGCTTCGCGGGCGAGGGCATACCTCACCTGAACGAGGCCGCGAAGGCGCTGGCCGGCGGCCGGACCACGGTGAACATCGAGCTGAAGAGCCCGGAGGACTCCCCCGGCGTGGAGGAGGTGCTCGCGCAGACCCTCGCCACCGACCGTCACTGGCAGCGGCTGGTCGCCCGCGACAAGGTCGTCGTCAGCTCCTTCGACGAGGCCTCGCTGACCGCCTTCCACGAGCTGGCACCGGAGATCCCGGTGCTGCAGATCGGGACCATCCCCGCCGACGACGCCACCCTCGAGCGGTGGGCCGGCTTCGCCGACGGCGTGGTCACCAACTACCGGACCCTGGACCCGGCCGACATCGAGCGGGTGCGCGCGGTCGGCCTGGACCTGGGCCTCTACACGCTGAACTCGCCGGAGGCCGTCGAGGCCGCGGCGGCCCTGTGCGTGGACGAGGTGACCACCGACTTCCCGACCCAGATGGTCCGGCTGCTACGCGACCAGGACCCCATCCCGGCCGCCAACGGCATCGAGGTCAGCGACGTCGTGGACAACCCGGACGGCAGCGACCTGCAGCCGGAGACCGGGGAGCACGTGGTGCTGACCAACACCTCCTCCCGCACCATCGACGTCAGCGGCTACCTGCTCCAGGACGCCGTCGTCAACCGGCTCGTCGTGGGCGAGGGCTACACCCTGGCCCCCGGTGCCGAGCTGCGGGTCTACACCGGCCCCGGGACGGACACCGCGGACCGCTACTACAACGACCTGGGCCGCAACGTGCTCAACAACACCGGTGACTCGGTCGCCGTGTACACCCCGCAGCTCCGGCTGATGGACCTCTATGCCTACTGAGCCCCGAGGGGCGAGGTGAGCTGGCCGCTGCTCGCGGCCGCCGTCGCCTTCGCCCTCGTCAACGGCGCCAACACCGGCGCCACCCTGCTGGCCGCCACGCACACGCTCGACTCCGTCGGACACGGCCTCGGCCTGGTCCTGCTCGGGGTCGGCGTGGTGGTCGGCCCGCTGCTGGTCGGCACCGGGGTGGCCGCGCGCTTCGCGCAGGAGATGGTGCCCTGGGGTGGTGAGGCCTCGGAGACCGGGATGCTGGTCGCCGTCGTCGTGTCCCTGGTCGTCGTGCTGGGCCTGACCCGGATGGGCATCCCGACCGGCCTGACCCTGGCGTTCGTCGGGGCGCTCGCCGGCTTCGGCGCGGCCTCCGGTGCCGGGGTCGCCTGGCACTCGGTGCTGGTGGTCCTCGGGATGATGGCGCTGGCCCCGGTCCTCGGTGGTCTGATCGCCGCCGCGGTGATCACGGTGCTGGCCCGGCGGATGCACTCCCGGCACGTCAGTCGCGCCCTGGGCCGGGTGCACGCGGTCTCCTTCCCGGCGCTGGCACTGGGGTACGGCGCCAGCGACGGGCAGAAGATGCTCGCCATCTCCGCGGTGGCGCTCGGCCTGACCGGCAGCGGGGCCGGTGGTGGCGCCGTCCCGGCACCGCTGATGCTGATGCTGGCCCTCGGGGTGCTCTTCGCCCTCGGCAGCGCCGCCGGGTACCGCCGGATGTCGCTGCGCCTGGGTCAGGGGGTGCTGCCGGTGCGTCCCCTGTATGCCGTGACCTCCGAGGTCGCCACCGCCGGCGCGCTCCTGGGCTCGGCCGGGGTGGGCGCCCCGGTCGGCGTCGCCCAGACGCTCACCGGGTCGCTGGTCGGCGCCGGGGCCAGCCAGGGGCTGAGCCGGGTCCGCTGGCCCCAGGTGTCGACCATCGTCACCGCGTGGCTGGTCACCCTGCCGGTCACCTTCGGACTGTCCGCCGCGGTGGCCGGCGGCCTACGAGCAGGAGGAGCCCTGTGAGACTGTCCCGCGTGCTGAACAGGCGACCCGACAGGACGTTGGTCGACCTGCTGCACTCCCAGGTCGCGAGCGCCATCTCCGGGGTCGAGCTGGCCCGCCGGGCGGTCTCCGGCGACCTCGCCCCCGAGGAGGCCCGCTCCCGTATGGCCCGTGTCGAGCACGAGGGTGACCGGCGCCGCTCGGCCACCGTGACCCGGCTGGCCACGGCCTTCGCGAACCCGATCGACCGGGAGGACCTGTTCCGGCTGTCCCGGTCCACCGACGACATCCTGGACAACCTGCAGGACTTCGTCCGGGAGCTGGACCTCTTCGCGGTGGAGCCCGACCCCGGCCTGGACACCATGCTCGCCGCGATCGGCGACGGCCTGCAGGACCTGGAGGCGGCGATCTCTGCGATCGCGGAGAACCCGCTGCAGATCCGGGCCAAGTCGCTGGCGGTCCGCAAGAACGAGATCCGACGGCGCTACCAGGTGTCGGTGGCCCGCACGCTCAGCGGCGAGGTCGACGCGACCTCGCTGAAGAACCGGGAGCTGCTGCGTCGCCTCGACGTCGTGGGGCTGCGCCTCGGCGAGGCGGCCGACGCCCTCGCCGACGGCGCCGTCAAACGCAGCCACTGACCACCACCGCAGACAGCCACACGTTGGGAGACCTTGGATGAGCGGGACGAGCGCAGGGACCGGACGACCGCACGACGGTCAGCACGGCGGGACGGGCACCGGGCGTCCCGTGGTGCGTGGGGAGGTCGTCACCCAGGGCAGCGTCGCGGCGTACCACGGCCTGTCCCTCGGGGACCCGGAGCGGCATATCGTGCGGACCGACCTGGTCGGCGGCACCCGGGCCGAGCGGCCCCGCAGCCTGTGGCACGTGGCCCACCTCACCGACGTCCAGCTCATCGACGCCCAGTCCCCGTCCCGGGTCGAGGCCGTGCACGAGCTCGGTCGGCGCCCGGAGACCCGGCTGATGCTGCCGATGCAGCGCCCGCAGGAGCTGCTGGCCGCGCACGCCACCGAGATGCTGGTGCGGCGGCTCAACGAGCACCCGGGATCCGCGGTCACCGGGGCACCCCTGCAGGCGGTGATGACCACCGGCGACAACATCGACAACATGCAGCACAACGAGCTGGTCGCGTTCCTGCGGCTGTTCAGCGGCGGGACCGTGGACCTCGACTCCGGGGGGACGGCATACCAGGGCTTCCAGGACGGCAGCGTCGACTGGGCGTGGGCACCCGAGGACCCGCACAACCGGTGGGGCCGCGAGCACGGCTTCCCCACCATGCCAGGTCTGCTCGCGCGCAGCCTGCAGCCGCTCGCGGCCAGCGGCCTGGAGATCCCGTGGCTGACCTGCTTCGGCAACCACGACGGGCTCATCCAGGGACGGGTCCCGGCCGGTCCGGAGCTGGTGGACATCACCCTCGGGCACCGCAAGGTGACCCGGGTCCGGGCCGAGGACGTCGCCGACTTCACCGGCGACCCGCTGCCCGCCTTCGCCGAGCTCGGCCGGGAGGTCACCCCGGACGCCCGGCGCCGACCGGTGGACCGCGCCGGGTACGTCGCGGCGCACTGGGACCGCGGCCTGCCCGACGGGCACGGCTTCACCGAGCGCAACCTGGCCGACGGCACCGCCTACTACTCCCACCGGGGCGTCGAGGGGGTCCGGCTGGTGGTGCTGGACACCACCAACCCGGCCGGCGTCTTCGAGGGCAGCATCGACCAGGAACAGCTGGCCTGGCTGCGCGAGGAGCTGCGGGCGGCGACCGAGGCCGACGAGCTGGTGGTGGTCGCCTCGCACCACCCCCGCAGCTCGATGACCAACGACCTGCTCCCCGCCGACGCCGACGACGCCACCGCGGCGCGGGTGCTCGGTGAGGAGGTGGGCGAGCTGCTGCTGGCGCACCCGCACGTCGTCGCCTGGTTCAGCGGTCACATCCACCGCAACCGGGTGCAGGCGCACCGCGGCCCGGACGGTGGCGGCTACTGGGAGGTGAGCACCTCCTCGATCATGGACTGGCCCACCCAGGGACGGCTGGTCGAGCTGCTCGACCACGGTGGGGAGCTGCTCTCGCTGCGCCTGACGATCCTGGACCACACGGGGCCGCTGCGGCCCACCTCGGTGGAGACCGTGGCCGATCTCGCCGGGTGGCACCGGGCGCTTGCGGCGAATGACCCGCACGGGGTCGGCGGCTTCGAGGCGCACGGCACACCGACCGACCGCAACGTGGAGCTGCTGCTGCCCGACCCACGACGCCGCGAGAGCCTCTAGTCCGGGGGCGCGGTGGACCCCCGGACGACCAGCTCGACCGGCTGCACGTGATCACCCAGACCGGAGTCCGGACGCAGCCGTCCGACGATGGCCCGGCCGATCTCGAAGCGGTCCAGCCGCAGCGTGGTCAGCGGTGGGTCGAGCAGCTGCGAGGTGGCCAGGTCGTCGTGCCCGACCACGGACAGCCGGGCGCCCACCTGGACACCCCGGTCCCGGGCAGCGCGGTAGACCGCGTGCGCGGTGAAGTCGGAGTTGGTGATGATCGCCGCCGGGGGCTCGGGGCCGTCCAGCAGCGCACAGGTCGCACGGTATGCCTCGTCCAGGTTGAGCTCGGTCTCGACCGGGTGCGCGGTCACACCCAGCTCGGCGCAGCGCTGCAGGAACCGCTCCAGCCGGTCGTGGTCGGCCATCACCCCGGCCGGGGCCGAGTAGAAGGTGATCCGGCGGTGCCCGAGCTCGTGCAGGTGGTCGACGGCGAGGTCGACGGCCCGGACGTTGTCCGGCCCCACCCGGACCACGCCCTCCTGGTGGGAGATGGCGTTCACCACCACGGTGGGCCGTCCGGGGCAGCGCTCCTGCCACAGGTCCACCGCGTCGCCGGAGCCGACCGGCGCGATCGCGAGGCCGTCCACCCGCTGCTGGGCGAGGTGGTGCACGTGCTCGCGCTCCCGCTCGACCGAGTAGGCGGAGTCCACGGCGAAGACGGTGCCCCCGTGCTCGGACGCCGCGTCCTGGGCCCCGCGCAGGATCTCCAGGAAGTAGGGGTTCTGCATGTTGCGGACGAGCATCCCGTAGCTTCCGCTGAGCCCGGTGCGCAGGGCGCGGGCCGTCGGGTCCGCCCGGTAGCCGAGGTCGGTGGCCACCTGCAGGATGCGCGCCTTGGTGTCGGCCGCGACCCCGTCCCGGTCGTTCAGCGCGAAGCTGGCCAGCGCGGTGGACACCCCCGCCTGCTCGGCGACGTCACGGATGCTGGGGCGGCCTGCCATGGTCACCTCCTGCGTGTCGACGTCGTCCCGGGACGGTACTGGACGACCGGGCCTGTTGACGACCTTAATCGATTTAGATAGCGTGCGTCCAGAGCCGCGTCCGACGACGCGGACAGGTGACACGTGCGCAAGGAGGCCCGATGTCAGAGGTGGAGCTCCGAAGGGTGACCAAGTCCTTCCCCGACGGCCACGGCGGTCGGACCGATGTCCTGCACGGGGTCGACATCGTCGCCCCGTCCGGTCAGTTCGTCGTGCTGCTCGGCCCGTCCGGCTGCGGCAAGTCGACGTCGCTGCGGATCATCGCCGGCCTCGAGGGCGCCAGCGGCGGGGACGTGCTCATCGGCGGTGAGCGCGTGAACGACAAGCCCGCCGCCCAGCGGCAGATCGCCATGGTCTTCCAGAACTACGCGCTCTACCCGCACCTGAGCGTGATGGAGAACATCGTCTTCGGGCTTCGCGTCCGGCGGGTGGGCAAGGCCGAGCGGCAGCAGCGAGGGGTGGACGCGGCCCGCAAGGTCGGCCTCGAGCCCTACCTGGACCGCAAGCCCAGCCAGCTCTCGGGCGGGCAGCGGCAGCGTGCCGCGCTGGCCCGGGCCCTGGTCTCCGACGCCAAGGTCGTGCTGATGGACGAGCCGCTGTCCAACCTGGACGCCAAGCTGCGCCACCAGATGCGGATCGAGCTGCGCAACCTGCAGCGGGACCTGGGCCTGACCGTCATCTACGTCACCCACGACCAGGTCGAGGCGATGACGATGGCCGACCACGTGGTGGTGATGCGCGACGGCTACGTCGCCCAGGCCGCCGCGCCGGTCGAGCTCTACACCGAGCCGGCCGACACCGACGTGGCCTCCTTCATCGGCTCTCCCCCGATGAACCTGCTGCCGGCCCGCGGCAGTGACGCCGGGCTGAGCGTCTCCGGCAACCCGCGACCGTGGTCGCTGGAGGTCCCGCACGACACCGACCTGATCGTCGGGATCCGCCCGGAGTCGCTGGCCCTGGACGGTTCCGGCCCGCTGGAGGTGGTGGGCCAGGTGCGCACCACCGAGATCCTCGGCGCCGAGACCCTGCTGACCCTGGAGGGCCGCGCCGGCGACAGCTTCGTGGCCCGGATCCCCGGGATCGCCCGGATCGACACCGGCACCGACGTCCGCCTCACCACCACCCCCGACGACCTGCGCTTCTTCGACGCCCAGACCGGGCTCAGCCTGACCACCCCGGCATCCGCCTGACCCCAGAGAGGTACTCCTCATGTCCGCACGTCCCCGCACCCTGGCCCTGGCCGTCACCCTGTCCTCCAGCGCCGTCCTGCTCGCCGCCTGCGGCGGTGGTGGCGGTGCCTCCTCCGACGGCTCGGTGGAGCTCACCATGTACTACCCCGTCGCCGTGGGCGGTCCGCTCACCGACGTCGTCGACGACCTCATCGCGACCTGCACCGAGCAGCACGAGGGGATCAGCGTCGAAGCCGTCTACAGCGGCACCTACGCCGACACCATGACCAAGGCGCAGACGGCCTCGCGCAGCGACCAGGGCCCTGACCTGGCGGTGCTGCTGACCACCGACCTCTACACCCTCACCGACGCCGACCTGATCGTGCCGCTGAGCTCCCTGGACGACGACCTGTCCTGGACCGAGGACCGCTTCTACCCGGCATACCTGGCCTCCGGCGAGGCCGAGGGCGAGCTGTGGAGCCTGCCGTTCCAGCGGTCGACCATCGTCCAGTACCACAACAAGGACGTCTACGAGGAGGCCGGGCTGGACCCCGAGACTCCCCCCACCACCTGGGACGAGCTCGAGGAGCACGCCGCCACCATCCAGGACTCCGGCGCCGCCGAGTACGGCCTGGAGATCCCCTCGACCCAGTTCGGCAACTGGATGTTCCAGGCGATGGCCATCCAGAGCGGGGTGGAGGACACCGCCGGGGTGGACGGGATGGTCGACTACCTCGACGCCCCCGGCTCGGTCGAGGCGTTGGAGTGGTGGCGCTCGATGGCCGAGGAGGGCATCATGCCGAGCGGCACCACCGAGTGGGCCTCGACGCCGGAGGACTTCCTGCAGGGCCGCACCGGCATCATGTGGCACACCACCGGCAACCTGACCAACGTGCGCAGCAACGCCGACTTCGAGTTCGGCGTCTCGATCCTGCCGGCGAACACCCAGCCCGGGTCCCCGACCGGCGGCGGCAACCTCTACGTCTTCGACCGCGGCGACGACGAGACCAAGGCCGCGGCCTACACGATCGCGACCTGCCTCACCGAGCCCGAGCTGGCGGCCGAGTGGTCGATGGAGTCGGGCTACGTGGCGACCGGCCCGGAGGCCTGGGAGACCGACACGATGGCGGAGTATGCCGAGGAGTTCCCGCAGGCCGCGGTCGCGCGGGACCAGCTCGAGGTCGCTGTGGGTGAGACCACCTCGCACGAGAACGGTCGGGTGTCGCAGATGATCAACGACACCATCGCCGCGGTGCTGACCGGCCAGTCCGAG
Organism: Serinicoccus shuyuelongi; assembly: GCF_045032955.1. Taxonomy (NCBI): domain Bacteria; kingdom Bacillati; phylum Actinomycetota; class Actinomycetes; order Micrococcales; family Ornithinimicrobiaceae; genus Serinicoccus; species Serinicoccus shuyuelongi. The sequence continues at coordinate 142,892 of NZ_JBJFZU010000004.1, forward strand.
GCGCAGGACGCCCTGACCCAGCTGCAGAGCGACATCGACGGCGTCCTCGAGCCGTACCAGGGCTGATGACCGCCGCGATCCCCACCGTCACGGCGGAGCCGCCGACCCCGGAGGGCGCACCCCCGGGGCGGCGCCGGATGCGCCTGGGTGACCAGGCCTTCGCCTGGGCGCTGCTCGCCCCGGCGTTCGTGGTCCTGGTGGCCTTCACCCACTACCCGATCGTGCGGTCGGCGTGGTCCTCCGCGCAGTCGCGCAGCGGCGAGGTCGGTGCCTCCCAGTACCAACGCCTCGTCGAGGACCCCGTCTTCTGGCAGGTGCTGCGCAACAACCTGTGGTTCGCCCTCGGCACCGTCCCGACGTCGATGGCCCTGGCGATCCTGATGGCGGTGTGGGTGAACAACAAGCTGCGGGGCAAGGCGTTCGTGCGGCTGGCCTACTTCACCCCGACCATCCTGCCGATGGTGGCGGTGGCCAGCATCTGGCTGTTCTTCTACTCCCCCGGCATCGGCCCGATCGACCAGCTGCTCTCCACCCTGGGCCTGCCCACCCGCAACTGGCTGGGCGACCCGGACACGGTGCTGCCGGCGCTCATCGTGATGATGATCTGGAAGCAGGCGGGCTTCTTCATGATCTTCTACCTGGCCGGGCTGCAGAACCTCTCCCCCGAGCTGGAGGAGGCCTCGAAGCTGGAGGGCGCCTCCCGGTGGTACCACTTCCGGCGGGTGACCCTGCCGTTGCTGATGCCGACGACGCTGTTCGTCTTCGTGGTGGCCCTGACCGATGCCTTCAAGATCATCGACCACCTGTTCATCATGACCGGCGGTGGACCCAACAACGCGTCCAACCTGCTGCTGTTCTACATCTACGACACCGCGTTCTCGTTCTTCGACCCGAACTACGCCGGTGCCCTGACCATGGCCCTGGTGGTCATCCTCGGACTGGCCGCCGTCATCCAGTTCGCCGTACTCGAGAGGCGGGTGCACTACCGGTGAGCACCGACGTGAACACCCTTCCCGGCCAGAGCGGCTTCCGCCTCGGGCGCACCCTGGAGACGGTGGGTGCCTGGCTGCTCGGCCTGCTGTGGCTGCTGCCCCTGCTGTATGCCCTGTGGGCCTCCGTGCACACCCGCGAGGCGGCCACCACCTTCGACCTGACCGCGCCGCTGACCTTCGACAACTTCGTCTCGGTCTGGACCGGTGCACCGTTCGGGCGCTACTACATCAACACGATCCTGCTGGTCAGCGGGATCCTGGTGGGACAGCTGGTGCTCGGCGTGCTGGCCGCCTACGCCTTCGCCCGCTTCCGGTTCGTGGGCAGCAACATCGCCTTCGCGCTGGTGCTCATCCAGCTGATGATCGCCCCGGACATCCTGATCTCGGAGAACTACGCGACGATGGCCTCGTTGCAGCTGGTCGACACGATCCCGGCGATCGGGCTGCCGTACATCGCCAGCGCGTTCGGCATCTTCCTGCTGCGGCAGACGTTCAAGTCGATGCCGATCGAGCTGGACGAGGCCGCCGAGATCGAGGGCGCCGGCCGGCTGGGCCGGTTGTGGCGGGTCTACGTCCCCTTGGCCAAGCCGACCCTGGTCGCCTACGGGCTGGTCTCGGTCAGCACCCACTGGAACAACTTCCTGTGGCCGCTGGTCATCACCAACAGCGTCAACGCCCGCCCGCTGACGGTGGGGCTGGCGGTCTACAACGGCACCGAGTCGGGGATCGACTGGACGCTGCTGTCGGCGGCCACCATCCTCGTCGTCGCACCGCTGCTGATCGCGTTCCTGATCTTCCAGCGGCAGTTCGTGCAGAGCTTCATGCGGGCCGGGATCCGCTAGGTCCTGCAGGTCAAGGTCCGGGGGTCCACGGCCCTGTGCTCAGTGCCGTCCGACGAGCCAGGCCCAGAAGCCGAGACGCTCCGGCGCCTGCCGCGGGGCCGGGGCGTCCTCGGCCCGACGGGCGAGCACACCGGCGTGCTCGCCGTGCGCCGCGGCGACCAGCCCCTCGGGGGTGGCCAGGGCCAGGTCCTTGGCCCCGATGTCCCCGGTGCGCAGATCGACCTGCTCGCTGAGGTAGCGCAGCAGGACCACGACGCTGGCCGCGACCGGCACCGCGAGGAAGGCGCCGATGATGCCGAAGAGCGTGCTGCCCCCGGCGACGGCCAGCAGGATGATGCCCGGGTGCATCTTCATGCTGCGCCCCTGCAGGGCGGGCTGCAGCACGTTGCCCTCGATCTGCTGGACGGCCAGCACCAGGACGAGCACCCAGACGGCGGTGGTGAAGCCCTGCGACACCAGGGCGACCAGGACCGCGATACCGCCGGCCACGACGGCACCGACGATCGGGATGAAGCCGCCGACGAAGGTCAGCACGGCCAGCGTCAGGGCCAGCGGCACCCCCAGGAGCAGCAGACCGGCCCCGATGAGGACGGCATCGACGGCGCTGACGATGGCCTGGGTGCGGATGAAGCCACCCAAGGTGTTCCAGACGCGGGTCAGCGACTCGGTCAGGTGACGACCCACGGAGCGACCGGTGGTGCGGCGCACCCAGGGCAGGAACGCAGGGCCGTCCTTGAGGAAGAAGAAGGTCAGCACCAGCACCAGGGCCAGGGTGACCAGGGCCGAGCCCACCGCGCCCAGGCCGGAGGCGACGGCACCGGCCGCGACCGCACTCTGGTCACGCAGCCACTCGATGGCGGTGTTCAGGTACTCGTCGACCTGGGCGTTGTCCAGGTTCAACGGCGGTCCGGAGATCCAGTCACGGACCGTCCCGACCCCCTCGTTGGCCTGGCTGAAGATCTCCTGCGACTGCTCGATCACCGACGGGGCGAGGGCGACGAAGACACCGAGAACCGCGGCGATGGAGACGACCAGCGTCACCAGCGTGGCCACGGCCGAGGGCAGACCGCGTCGCCGCATCCAGCCGACCACGGGAGACAGCACCGTGGTGACGATGAGCGCCAGCAGGATCGGGAGCACCCCGAACCAGATCTTCTCCAGGACCCACCAGAGCACCCAGAGCGCCGCGGCGACGATGAGCAGGCGCAGGCACCAGCCGGTGACGGACTTGAGCCCTTCACCGATGACGCCCATCCGGTCCCGGCCCACGTTGGTCACGGGAGCGGGGCGGTCGGATCGGTCGCTCACGCTGCCCGGGACCGCCGGTGGACGGTGGCCCGTCTCCGGTGCGGGGTCCTCCGTCCGGACGTTCAAGGACGAGACCTCGCGGGCCTCCTGCTGCAGATCTGACTCGGCCATGCCACTCCTGGTCATCGGTGCCGGTGAGCACCGGCACCGCCAGTGTCCCAGGTGTTCGGACCGGACGTGGCATGGCTCGCCGCACCCGACCGGGCAGCCCCGTCGACCAGCGGACCGGTGTGTAGTAGTCTCCTCCTCGCCTCCAAACCAGCGGGCTCGAGTCGTCCTCGCCCCTGGAGTGCATCGTGAGCCACCCGCTCCCTCGTTCCCACCGACCGCGGATCGCGGTCACCACCGTCGTGCACCACGAGCACGCCGCACTGCTCGGTCAGGTCGACGGGCTCGGGGCCAGCTCCTGGCCGCCCGACCTGCACGTGGTGCTGGCCGCCAGCGACCGCGAGCTCGCCCGGAACAGGCTGCCCATCCGTTCGGACCGGTGGGAGACGCTGGTGCCCCGCCTGCAGGTGACGCACAAGCAGCAGCAGCGGGCCTACGTCGACGCGGTGATGCTGGCGATGGACGAGGCCGTGGGCGCCGGCGCGCAGGTGCTCGTCCATCTCGACGTGCGGTGCATCCCCGCCCCGGACCTGCTGCAGGCCTACGCGGAACGCGTCGTCGAGGTCCAGGGCGCGGAACCGGTCCTGCTGGACGCAGATGTGCTGGCGCTGTCCCCTCCCGGCCCGCTGGGCTACCCGGTGTCGAGCGAGCTGCACGGCTGGGTCCGCGGGTCCACCGACCAGTCGGACGAGAACGACGTCGTTCCTGGCCTCCACTCGTTCGCCCTGCTCGGCAGAGACTGGCCCGCGGTGCGGGAGGCCTGGGAGCAGTTGGCCGTCGGGAACGCCTCGGTAGTCACACCAGCCGACGCGGTGCGGTCGCTCGGCGGGGTCTGCGCGCGGATCCCGGGGACAGCTGTCTACCACCAGCATCCCCATGCCGCCCGGATCCGCTACACGCCGGCGACAGGCGACCGGTTGGTGCAGGAGTCGGTCACGGACTCCGGCGCTGTGTGAGATGCGCCGGCACCGCACGGTGCCGGCCACCCCTGGGGCCCCGACGGGGCCTCGACGGCGCGTCTTCTCCAGTGGCATACTCGGGAGGCCATGACCGACATCGAGCAGGACCTGTCGCACCACACGGCGGAGATGGCCCGGGCCGTGCACGGTGAGGCATCGGTGGCACTGACCGCCGAGGCCGTCGTCGACCTGGCGGTGTCGCTGATCTCGGGATGTGATGCGGCGGGGGTGTCCCTGGTCCGCAAGGGCAGGGTCGAGACCGTGGCCTCCTCACACTCCCTGGTGACCATGGGCGACGCCTGGCAGTACGAGCAGGGCGAAGGCCCCTGCCTGGACGCCATGACACCGCACGAGTACCTGATCGAGAGCCCTGACCTCGTCACGGACGACCGTTGGCCGACCTGGGCGCCCCGGGTCATCCGCGAGCTCGGGGTGCGCTCGATGCTGTCCTACCGCCTGTTCACCACCGACAGCCTGGTGGGAGCGCTGAACCTGTACTCCCTCACGCCGGAGGCGTTCACCGCGGCCGACCACGCCGAGGGGCACATCCTCGCCAGCCAGGCCGCGATAGCGCTGGCCACGAGCGAGAAGGTGGAGAACCTCCAGATCGCCGTGAGCCGGCGAACGACGATCGGTCAGGCCCAGGGACTGCTCATGGAGCGCTTCGACCTGAGCCCGGACCAGGCCTTCGACGTCCTGGTGCGCCTGTCCCGGCAGACCAACCAGAAGCTCTTCGAGATCGCCGAGTCCGTCGTCACGACCCGCCGCCTCCCGCACACGGGTACCGCGCTGGAGCAGAGGAACGCTACTGCGGGCTGAGCCTGCTCAGCGCGGCAAAGTCCTCAGGGTGGGTCGTTGACGAACCGGAACTGCAGGCGTGCGGTGCCGTCGACCGGGACGACGACGGTCGAGTTGCTGGGCGTCCAGCGCTCGGGCACGAGGAACATCGTGTCGTCACCCTGCACCAGCAGTCGCAACCCGCGGTAGCGGTAGCGGAACGACTCACCCTCGGGTGTCGGGAGCACGCTCTCGGCGGTGACCCCGTCGGTCAGGTACAACCGCTCGGTGGTGTCCAGGATGACCAGAGGAAGCTGGTCGAGGTTCCGCGCGGTCTGCGCCGCGTTCCCTCGTCCGGTCCACTCCGCCACGGTCGCGGTCGCCCACAACAGGCAGGTCCCCACCACCACCACCCCCAGGGTGCTCACCGCGGGCCTCACCCACCGCGCCCGTTCGTCCTCGGAGCGGTGCAGCCACGCCGGCGCGGTCGGCACCCACAGCAGGTAGACGACCAGGGCGACGCCGATCCCGATCAGCGAGGGGGTGACGAGGGGGTAGGCCGCCCACCGGCCCAGGGCGAAGTAGCCGAACAGGAGGACCAGGCCCGTCACCAGGACCAGGAGCGCCGCCGACAGCGCCAGGAGGATGACGCGCGCCGACGGGGGTGACCGCCGGACGCGGACGTGCAGCAGCAGCACCACCATCCCCACCAGGGCCAGGACCAGCAGCGGCACGAGCAGGACGGCTGGGCTGCGCATCGCGTAGTCCGTGGTGGACAGTCCGATGGTGTCGACGTCGATGCCGAAGTAGCGGAACTGGGCCCGGGAGGACACGTAGCCGAAGTAGAACAGGAGCGTGGTGATCACGGTGATCGGCGCCACGACGCTGCTGGCGATGGCCAGCCACCGGTAGACCTGGTCGGTGGCGACCGGCCCGCTCACCGCTCAGCCGTCCTGGGTGGTGGCGGAGGTGTCGGTGGATCCGGTGCCCGTCTGCGTCTCCGCTTCCGGTTGCTCCACCACCGCGTCGTCCCAGCGGATCCGTTGCGGGTCGTCCGCCGCGACCAGCTGCGCCTGGAACTCGGCGCATCGCCAACCCTCCTCAGACGTTCAGGTGACGCGGCCTGCGACCACGCCGAGGCTGCCGACCCCGTCGGAGCTGGGCCCCAGCTGTCGCACGGGGACGCCGCACAGACCAGGGCGCTCGAGCACCCCCGGCCGGTGCAGACACCCTGGCAGGTCACCGGGGCATCCGGAGTCGACCGCTTCATAGACTCCCGCCGGGTGCAGGTCGATCTCGCTCAGCTCCAGACCCACACCAGGAGGCAGGTCCACCTCGCCGGTCCAGTTCACGTGCACGCACCGGAGGAACGGATCGTCGAGGGACACCTCGGCGAAGCCGCCGACCGGCAGGCCGGCCAGCAGGATCGAGACCCCCGCGTCCTGGACCGGTGCCGGTTCCTCCGTCTCACCGATGTCCTCCGTCGTCGGGGTGCTCGGATCAGGCTCGTCCTCGACCACCTGGGCCGGAGCGGACGGAGAGGCAGGGGCGGCCGCCGTGGAGGACACCTGGGCAGTCTCGGTGGTCGGCTCACTCGCTGCGCACCCGCCGAGCAGGAGGACGGCACACCACGCCGCCGCCGCCGGGAGGAACGGACCCACGGCGACCTGGGTCGACCGGGGCGCTGGCGGGGTGCGGGTCGGTGCCGCACCCGTGGTGCGCGGCATACCTCAGCATGGCAGAGCCGGACCCTGCTGAACAGGCCTGAGCGGAGCCGGCACGCGCCTGCCGGTACCGATCCCGTGGACCTCCTCAGGTGCGGTCGTCGCCGTCGGCGGCGACGGCCACCCGGAGGCGGGCACTGAACCCGGTGCCGACCACGTCGAGGAACCACCCCGGGCGGGTCCTGATCTCAGGCAGCCGCTGCACGGGCGCCGCGGCACCCAGGTGCGCGTCGTCGTGCGCCACCTGGCGCAGCCCGGCAGCGTCGTGGGTGCCGCGCTCGCTCAGGTACTGCTCGCCGGTGTGCAGGAACAGCTCGGCGTGCGTGCCGGGGAAGACCTGGACGTAGTACTGCTTGCGGAAGATCACGTTGTCGGAGAAGCCGATCCCGTACACGTCCCGCTCACCGACGTAGACGTCGAGCCGGAAGACCACCCCCTGAGCATCGGTGCTGGGCTTGATGCGCCCGTCGATCCACCCTTCCCAGATGAGGCGGTCGGGACCGGCCCACCCGGTGGTGCGGTCCCCCGGCTCGGACAACGGCTTGCTCAGCTCACCGGCCAGTTCGGGGAGCGGGTCGGACAGGTCGGGGCGGCTGAACGGTCCGTAGCAGTTCTCCGCCTCGGGGCTCTGATGGAAGAGCTCGAAGTCGACGTAGCGGGGCTTGATGCTGACGCCGAAGTAGTACTCGCTGCTGCCGAACCAGTCGCCGCCTCGGGTGACCTCGGCCTCGTCGAGCCACAGCGAGATCTTGTGCGTGCCGTGCAGGAAGCGCATGGCGATCTCGTAGGTCTCGCGCGAGTTGACGACGGAGTCGAAGCCCCCGTGGCTCTTGTGCACGAACGTCCGCGGTGCCCCGGGCAGCTGGGCGGCGGAGTGCTTGACGAGGCCGTCGCTGCGGTTGGTGGCCAGGGTGCCCTCGTCGACCAGGCTGGAGAGCCGGTTCAGCGCGCTGGCCGCGCCCACGGCATAGCTGCGGTAGTTGGTCCCCACCACCGTCAGGATGCGTTCGAGCGGGAAGACCTTGGCCAGCTCGAGGAAGCGGGTGCTGTCCGGGGAGAAGGACGACAGCTCGTCCGAGCCTGCCTTCGCTCCGGGCAGCGTCTCCACGAGCCACCGTGGCATCCGCTGGAACGCGATCCCCCGGTGCGGAGTGCCCAGTGTCACGATCCGGTGCACCAACCTGGCGGCCGATGCCGGCTCCTGACCGTCGAGGGTCAGCAGCGCCTCCCGCATCACCAGCCCGCCCATGCTGTGACACACCAGGTCGACCCCGTCGAACGCCCCCGGCTCGTTCTGCTCCTCCGCCTTGCGGATCAGTTCGATGAGCCGCGCCAGACCTTCCCCGTACCGCTGCAAGGACCGGGGTGAGAGGTCGTAGAACCGGTAGACCCACAGGGTGCCCTTGGCTGCCTCGCGCAGCACCCGTCGGGCCACCTGGTGGTCGACGACCACGGTCCCCTGGGTGTCCTCGGGCCCCCAGCCGTCCAGGTCGCCGGCGGGTGAGGAGACCGGACTCGAGTAGTAGCCGACGACGTTGGTGGCGTCGGTGTACGGGTAGTCCGTGGACTTCATCGCCCGCAGCAGGAAGCCCTCGTAGATGTAGTTCTCTCCGCGCCGCCCGGGATAGACCGTGCCCTCGTTGAACCCCTGGTAGGGGTTGGCCTGCTCCGAGCTCACGTCCAGTCCGCCGAACCCGCGGACGAGGATCAGCGGTCGCGTACGCACCTCGGCCATCGGCCCGTCTCCTGGTCGGCTCCGTCGAGTCACCGTGCCCGATCCCGCAGCACGGGCTGCTCGGGCCCACGCTACCGCTGGTGCGGCCTCGGGGGCACCCCCCTTTCGGACCACCGACGAGCGCCCGCGCCCACAGGTGGGTGCGGCGGCTGCGGGCGGACTCAGCGCGGGTCGCGGTGCTCGAAGAGGTCGGTGGACTCGAGCACGTCCAGGCACTGACGGATGGTCACCCCCAGGGCGCCGAACAGGACATGGTCGAGCTCGGTGCCGACCGAGGTCGCTCGCACCTGCTCCAGGAGTATGTCGATCTCCTGCAGGGAGAGGGCGAGGTTGTCGTCGTCCTGGCCGGGCACCAGTGCGAACTCGAAGGTGGTGGCTGCCTGCTCGAGCACCGCCGCCGCCTGGCGTCGCAGGTCCGCGCCGGAGTCCCCCTCGGCCGTCGCGGACTCGGCGACGATCATCGAGACCGCCTCGAGCGCGGCGGCGCACCGGCTCACGGCCTCGGCCCGGGTCAGGGCGGAGTCGTCCCGGTACCGGGGAAGACGTGCTCGCGCGTTACCCCGCCGCGCCCGGTGGACCTGGTCGATGGCACGGCGCAGCTGACTGCGGGAGTCGGCGAGCACCGGCGAGGGCCCGGCACCGGAAGGTCGCGACTCCATGCTGTCCGGACTGACGAGCAGGCGCCGAGCCTCGCTCCGCATCTGCTCCGGGAGCAGCTTCAGGACCCGGGCCATCGCACGGTCCAGCTCGTCGAGCCCGAGCGGCGCCAGGAGCAGCAGGTTGATCAGGATCCCGACGACCGCACCGAGGGGGACCTGCACCACGTAGGCGACCGCCATCGGTTCAGGATCGGGGCCGCCCGTAGCCAGGACGAACAACCCGGCCAGGGGTGCCCACGTCCGCTGCGCGCCGAGGAACGGCAGCGCACCGAGCAGGAGGCATACCAGCACGCTGGCGCCGACCATGAGCGGACTGGCCCAGGACACCGACTGCACCGCGACGGCGACCCCCACCCCGATCACCACTGCCGCCACGACCTGCGCGGACTCCTTGACCGACTGGCTCACGAACAGACCGACCACGGTGAAGGCGCCCAGGGCCGCGTAGTAGTTGTAGTCCCCCACCGGTGACGGGAGCAGCGACCCGAGGTAGAACGCCAGCCCGGTCGCGAGCGCCGCCTTGCCGGCCGGGACCACGACGTCGCGCACCGCGGTCCAGAACCTGCTGCCGTTCACCATCGTGTCCAATCGGGCGGGCGTGCCAGCGTAGCGTCGCCGCCGCCCCCGGGGAAGGACTCCGGCCTCACCCAGAGCCTCGGCGCCGCTCCCCGTCCCGTGCGGGGACCTCCGTGTACAGCTCCGGTCGGCGATCGTGCCACCGATGGGCGAGCTCCGTCAGCTCCTTGCGTCGAGAGGCCCCCGGGTCGACCCGCGCGGTCACCACGCCCGGGGCGGCCACGTCCTCGTCGACGGTCGCCGGTCCGGCGAGCAGGTACCCGTCAGGACCGCAGACGAGGCTGCCGCCCACCCAGTCGACCCCGCGCTCCCTCCCGCACCTGTCCGCCACCACGATCGTCACCCCGTACCCGGCGGCGGCGGCCTGCGCCTTGGCCACCTCGATGGCCCGCTCGCCCCGCGGACGCGGCAGCAGGGGCCAGTTCACCGGCACGGCCAGCAGCTCTGCCCCCGCCTGAGCAGCCCGGCGCACCCACTCGGGGAACTCGAGGTCGTAGCAGACCATGACGCCCACCCGCCCGACCGAGGTGTCGAGGACCATCGGCCCGTCCCAGCCCGCCGAGAAGAAGAGCTTCTCGCGGTCCCAGAGATGGGCCTTGCGGTAGACCCCGAGGACGGCACCCCGGTCGGCGACCACGGCGGAGCTGTAGAGCTCGTCGCCCGCCCGCTCGGCGAAGCCCAGCACGACCACCACCTCGTGCGTGGCCGAGAGGCGCAGGGCGAGCTGCACCGAGGCCCCGTCCCGGCTCTCGGCCCGCTCCTGCACCTCCTGCCGCGAGGCGAAGGCATACCCGCTGAGCGCCAGCTCCGGAAGGACGACCAACCGGGCACCGCGCCCGGCTGCCAGCGCGACCGCGTGCTCGAGCTCGGCCACCGGGGGCGCTCCCTCGACGCGGCCCGCGACCTGGCACGCCGCGACAGTCACCTCTTCCGGCACGTCACAGGCCTACCGGTTGCCGGAGCTCTCCAGCAGGCGCGCGGGCGCGAGGTAGCCGTTGGCATCGCGCACGTAGCCGTTCTCCTCGGCGGCGGTGACCACCTCGTCGCTCCACTCGATGAGCGCACGCTCGTCGCCCTGCACCACGCACAGCAGCTCGGCCGGCCCGTCCTCCCCCGAGGAGACCGCGCGGACGGTGCGCCAGGACCCGGCCGGGACGGACACCGCATCCAGCCGGCCGAGCTCGGCCGTCTCCTCACCGGCAGCGGTCTCGAAGGTGACCTGCCAGGTGCCCGTGCGGGCGGTCAGGACCTGCGGGCGGTCCAGCCGGTGCCGGAGCAGACCCTCACCCTCCTCGGCCGCCAACCAGGCCAGGCTGAACGAGTGCGGTTCCGGCAGCGGGGGGACGACCCCGCGGTGCTCGCTCAGCCCGTACCCGATGACGATGCTGAGCTGCGCTCCACCGTGCGGCAACGTGGAGCACAGGAACGGCCGGTCGTCCCACTGGCGGTCGGTCGCCCGGACCACGCGGGTGGCGAACTGCTCCTCGGTGAAGGAGTCCAGCCTGTCGATCTCCTCCTGGCGCATGGGCGCGACCAGGTCCACCCCGTCGACCGACTGGCCCAGCGTGGTGTCGATGAGGCGGTGGTCCTTGCTGAGGTACAGCCCGTGCTGTGCCGCCTCCTCGATGACGGACGGTCCCCAGATGATGCCCCCGGTCTCGTCCTGTCCCAGCACCGTCAGCAGCACGCCCTCGTCGGCACCCTCGTTGGTGAAGCCGCGGAAGATCCACGGCGGCACCGAGATGACGTCGCCGTCGACGGACCGGAAGGTGCCCTGCTTGCCGTCCGCGCCCCAGCGGAGCAGGTAGTCACCGTCGAAGTTGATGAACACCTCGGCGGTGAAGTGCAGGTGGAGGTTGTTCGTCGTCCCGTTCGGCATCCCCGCCGCACCGACGTTGAACCCGTGCGGCTCCGTCAGGTTGACGAACTGCTCGTCGCTCTGCGAGACGCCCGGCCCGACGAACGAGTAGTTGTCCTTCCGGTCCGAGCCCGGGGTGCGACAGTCGATGAAGGCCGTCTTGCAGGGGACCCAGTCGCTGCGCAGGATGGTGCGGCGGCGCCCCTCGTCGCTCTGGGGGATGACGGGTGTCGTGCTCATGGTGTGCTCCTGGTCACTGGGTGTGGATGGGTCAGTAGATGTTGGGGATGTAGGGGCTGGGCTCGTCCCCGCGGCCGGCAGCGATCTGCGCGCGGAGCGCGAGGTCGTCGTAGACGCGGACCTCACGCACGATGCGTCCCTCGTGGAACAGGAACTGCGAGACGCCCATGAGGTCGACCGGGGCGCCGGTCTGCGGACCGTAGGCGGGGACCCCCGTGTAGGTGCCGTGCATCTGCCACAGGACCGCGACCCGCAGCCCGGCATACCGGACGTGGTCGTGCGTCTGGATGTCGCGCACCGTGAAGGTGGCGTCCGGGAACGGGGCGACGAGCTGCAGCAGGTCGCGCTGGTACCCGTCGGGACGGATGACCGTCTGGTCCCCGACCGTGTGCAGGAACAGGTCACGGTGCATGTAGGTCGACAGCGTGTTCAGCCGCCGGTGGGACCACACGTCGTCCAGCAGGGCGAGCGCCAGCTCGCACTCGGCACGGTGGTCGTCGGGCCGAGGGCCGCTGTCGCCCACGGAGAGCGGGTCGGCGGGAGGGGGGCCGGACCAGGAGGACTGGTAGCCGACGAAGCGGAGCTGCGCGGCAGCCTCGTCGGGGTCCACGCCCATCTGCTGCGCCTGCGCCAGGGTGTCGCGGACCACCCACTCCTCCACCATCCGGCCCCGCCGGTAGAGGCAGTTCGCGATGGTGCGCGAACGTACCCGCCGCGGCTCACCACCGACGATGTGCTCGTCGCTGGAGAACACCAGGTGCGAGCTGAGGAAGGCATCCTCTCCCCTGGCCTCCCAGACCACGTCCTCCGCCTGCCCGACGTGCTGGGGCACCGAGGCGATCCGCATCGTGGTCCCCTCGATCACCCCCTGGCGGCCGGTGGTCGTCCCCAGGCCACCGTGGACGATCGAGCCCTCCTCGTAGTTCTCCACGATGTGGTCGATGTCCCGCTGCACCCAGATCCGGTCGGTCACCTCCCGGATGAAGTCGTCCGGGTCGGCGTACGGGTGATAGGCGATCGGGTCCAGCGTCATGGTGCGGGCAGCCTCCGGGGTGCGGGTACTCGGTCACCCGAGAGTATACGTATGCACCGCTGGTGACAAGCACCCGCCCGGGGTGGCCCTCTCCCAGGTATCGGTCAGGAGGGGGGAGCAGCGCCGAGCGTGCGCCGCTCCACGTAGGCCGTGGGGAAGGTCTCCGAGGTCGGCTCCGCGCCGTCGGCCAGGCCGACCCGCCGGACCATGAGCCGGGCGGCGGAGCGGGACATCGCGTCCAGGTCGTACCGGATCGTCGTCATCTGCACCAGCGGCCACCCGGCGATGGGCAGGTCGTCGAAACCCACGACCGAGACGTCGGCCGGCACCTCGAGGCCCTCCTCGGCCGCCGCGTTGAGCACGCCGAGAGCCACGATGTCGTTGGCGCAGATGATCACCGAGGGTCGGTCGCTCGAGCCCAGCAGGTCGCGACCGTGGGTGTGTCCCACCTCGAAGTCGAAGTCCCCGTGCCGGACGTCGGCCTCGTCGAAGCCGAGACCTCGCGCGGCCAGGGCCGCCCGGACCGCCCGCTCGCGCAGGGCACCGGTGCTCGTGTCCTGCGGACCGAAGACGGCGCCGATGCGCGTATGCCCGAGACGGACCAGCGCGTCGGCGAGGTCGGCGAAACCGACCGAGGGGTCGACGGTGACGGAGTCGGCGTGCACCAGGGAGCTGACGCGGTTGAAGTAGACGAAGGGGATGCCCTTGTCGTCCAGCCGGACCGGGAGCAGGGACTCCAGCCGGGGGGTGGCCAGGATCACCCCGCACAACCCGTGCGCCACGATGCGTTCGGCGATGACCTCCGCCTCCACCGTCTCGGTGATCAGCACCAGCTCGTGCCCCAGCTCGGCCAGCTCGTGGTGCATGGGGGCGATCACGTGCGGGTAGAACTCGTTCTGCAGGTCGGTGACGAGCAGCCCCACCCGGGTCGAGCGCCCCGTGGCCAGGGCCCGTCCGATGGCGTTCGTCGCGTACCCCAGCTGCCGTGCCGCCTTGCGGACCACGTCCTTGGTCGCCGGGGACAGCCGCGGGTCGTCGCGGAGGGCGCGGGAGACCGTCGGCTGCGAGACCCCCGCCAACTTCGCGACGTCGCGACTGGTGACCATGCACACCCTCTCCACACACAGCCCTGTCGCTGCAGCGGCTTGACTGAACTTCTGGCGTGCGACAGTATACGGCGTGACCGAGTGCATACGTATGTAAGGAAGCCATGGCCACGTCGATCAAGACCGCGACCCACGCCCGCGCCGCCGGGTCCTCCACCGAGGAGGTCACGGACCGGGTCCGCGAGATCATCACCGCCGTCCGGGAGCGAGGTGATGACGCCGTCCGGGAGTACTCGGAGAAGTTCGACCGCTGGAGCCCGCCGTCCTTCATCCTCGGCGAGGAGGAGATCTCCGCCATCGTCTCCGGGCTCCCGCAGCAGGTGCTCGACGACATCACCTTCGTGCAGACCCAGGTGCGCAACTTCGCCTCGGCCCAGCTGGCCACCATGTCCGAGCTCGAGGTCGAGACCATGCCCGGGGTCTTCCTCGGCCACCGGCACATCCCGGTGGAGGCAGCCGGGTCCTACATCCCCGGTGGTCGCTACCCGCTCACCGCCTCGGCGCACATGACGATCGTGACGGCCAAGGTGGCCGGCGTGGATCACGTGACGGCGGCCACTCCCCCGATCCAGGGTGAGATCCCGCCGGCCACCATCGCGGCCATGCACGCCGCCGGCGCCGACCAGATCCTGGTGCTGGGTGGGGTGCAGGCGGTGGCGGCGATGGCCCACGGCACCGAGACGATCCGCCCCGTGAACATGCTCGCGGGCCCGGGCAACGCCTTCGTGGCCGAGGCCAAGCGTCAGCTCTTCGGCCAGGTCGGCATCGACCTCTTCGCGGGTCCGACGGAGGTGCTCGTCGTCGCCGACGCGACGGCCGACCCCTTCACCGTCGCCGTCGACCTGCTCTCGCAGGCGGAGCACGGGCCGGACTCCCCCGCCGTCCTCATCACCACCGACCGCGACCTGGCGGTGCAGGTGCAGGACCTCGTCGAGAAGATCCTGGTCGACATGCCCACCCGAGACGTGGCGGGCCCCGCATGGCGGGACCACGGACGCATCGTGGTCGCCGACGACGAGGACGAGATGTGGGCCCTCGCGGACGCGGAGGCCTCCGAGCACGTCCAGATCCTCACCGCCGACCCGCGGCAGGCCCTGGACCGGATGCGCAACTTCGGCGCGCTGTTCCTGGGTGAGCAGACCTGCGTGTCCTACGGCGACAAGGTGATCGGCACCAACCACGTGCTCCCCACCATGGGTGCCGCGCGGTACACCGGTGGCCTGTGGGTCGGCAAGTACCTCAAGACGGTCACCTACCAGGAGGTCCGTGACCCGGCCTCGAGCGCCGAGCTGGGCCGGATCTGCGGTCGCGCGTCGCGCGTCGAGCGGTTCGAGGGGCATGCCCGGTCGGGCGACATCCGCGCCTGGCGGCACGGCGGCGACCAGGTCGACTGGATCGACGCGGTCCGCCGATGAGCCCGGGGCCGGACCCGGCGTCCGACATGGCCGGCCGGACCGCGCTCGTCACCGGTGGTGGGACCGGCATCGGCCGGGTCATCACCGAGCACCTGGTGCGCCACGGGGTGCGGGTGGTGGTCGCCGGGAGGCGGGCCGAGCCGTTGGTCGCGCTGCAGGAGGCTCATCCCGGACAGGTGCGGGCCGAGGTGTGCGACGTCGCCGACGTGCAGGCGGTCGACGACCTGTCCCACCGGCTGGCGGACGAGGAGATCTCCGTCCTGGTGAACAACGCCGGCATCGGTGGTCCGGTGTCCCACCTGGTCGACATCGACCCGCGGGAGTGGGACGAGGTGATGGCGGTCAACGTGCGGGGGGTCTTCCTCGCCTGCCGAGCCTTCCTGCCCCCGATGATCGCCCGCGGCCGGGGTGACGTGGTCAACCTGGCCTCGGTCACCGGCAAACGACCGCTGGAGGGCCGCACGCCTTACTGCGCCTCGAAGATGGCCGTCCTGGGTCTGACGAGCACGCTGGCCTTCGAGGTCGGCCCCCGTGGGGTACGGGTCAACGCCCTGTCCCCCGGACCTGTCGAGGGCGAACGGATGGACCGGAACTTCCGGCTCGAGGCCGAGCGGGTCGGTGGCTCCGAGGAGGAGGCCCGGAAACGTTTCGTCGACCGGGCCGCGTCCCGCCGGATGGTCACCCAGGACGAGGTGGCCGGCGCCGTCGTCGCCATCCTGCGTCTGACCGGGCTGAACGGGGCGGACGTGGACCTCTCCGCGGGGATGATCGCGTGAGGGCGTTGCTGCGCGAGGGCCGACCGCTCGTCGGGGGTCTGGTCAGGATGCCCGCCGAGGAGCTGGTCGAGATGCTCGCCGTGGCGGGGCACGACTTCGTCCTGATCGACTGCGAGCACGGGCCTGCTGACCTCGGCGCGCTGCGGCACCACATCGCCCTCGCTGACGCCCACGGTATGCCGGTCCTGGTCCGCCCCGGCGAGCGGGAGCCGACCTTCGTCCAGAGGGCGCTGGACCAGGGTGCGGCGGGCATCGTGGCCCCCCACATCGACGACGCCGGGGCCGCCGAGGAGCTGGTGCAGTGGTGTCGCTACCCCCCGCACGGACGACGCGGCTTCGCCACCTACACCCGGACCGGCCGCTTCGGTGAGGTCTCCCCCGAGCAGCACGAGCACGCGGCCCAGGACACCCTGGTCATCGCCATGATCGAGTCACCGCACGGGGTCGACGCCGCGCACGCCATCCTGGACGTGCCGGGGATCGACGGGTACCTGGTCGGCACCGGCGACCTGTCGCAGACCCTGCGGGCGGTGGGCGGCGACCACCCCCGCCTCGAGCAGTGCCTGGAGTCCGTGCATACCGAGGGGGTGGCGTCCGACTCGCTCCGCTGCGACATCGTCTCCACCGTCGAGCAGGCCGAGCTCGCGGCCCGACAGGGCGCCCACCTAGTCGTCTACAACGTGGCATCCGTGCTGATGGGCACGTTGCGGGACATCCGAGCGGTCCCGGGCACCCGTTAGCCCTGCGTGTCGACGCGGTCGTGGTCGACGTCGAGGCCGAGCCAGGCCCGGAGCTCACCGGCCACCCGCGCCCCCCGCTCCAGCGGGCTGAGGTGGCCGGTCCGCTCCAGCAGCACCAGACGTGAGCCGGGGACCAACCGGGCGATCTCCCGGTGCGAGGACGGTGGGCAGAGGGCGTCCTCGCGTCCGGCCAGCACCAGCGTCGGGACGGTGACGCGGCCCAGGCCGGGCCGTTCGTCGACCCGGGTCGCCTGCAGGCGGAGCTGTGCCGCGAGCAGCTGCTCCCCGAGGGTGTCCCCCATCCGCACCGTCGCCTCCCGGACGGACCGGCTCGCGCCCTCGTGCAGCAGCACCGGGAGGAGGTCCCGCTGGACGTCGGCGGCGCTCGCCCCCGCCTCCAGGCGGTGCAGCAGCGAGCTCCACCCCTGCCGCTGGCTGTCCGTGGGCGCCTTGGCGTTGGTGTCCAGCAGCGCCAGCCGCTCCACCCGCTCGGGCGCCCGGCGGGTGAGGGCCATCGCCACGATGCCGCCCAGGCTGAGCCCGGCCAGGGCGAAGCGTGGCGGGAGCCGGGTGAGCAGGTCCTCGACGCAGGCGTCGAGGTCAGGCTCGACCAGCTCGCCGTGCACGACCTGCACCTCCGGCAACGCCGGGACCACCTCCTGCCAGAGCTGCTCGGTGCAGTTCATCCCCGGCAGCAGCACGAGGGGCGGCGGCGCCACCGAGCCTCAGCCCTTGACGGAGCCGGCGTTGAGTCCGGCCACCATGTACTTCTGGGCGACCAGCGCGAAGGCGATGACCGGCAACGTCAGGATGATGGAGGCCGCCCCCGCCTGTTGCAGCATCGGCAGGTTCTGACCCAGCTGTGAGGCGATGAAGACGGGCACGGTCCTGGCGTCGACGTTCGTCAGGACGACGGCCGTCAGGTACTCCTGGAACGCGAAGAGGAACATGAAGATGCCTGCGGTGATGATGCCCGGGCCCATGAGCGGGATCATGATCCTGGTCAGGATCTGCAGTCGTGTGCAGCCGTCCATCATGGCGGCCTCGTCGAGGGTGGGCGAGATCTCGGCGAAGAAGTTGCGCAGCAGCCAGATCGAGAACGGTTGGTTGATCGCCACCAGGGCCGCCCCGAGCGCCCACTTCGTGTCGTAGACACCGAGGGAGATCGAGATCTCGTACATCGGCAGCACCACCGAGAAGCGGGGTAGCGCACGGAAGACCAGCGCGAGGACCAGCAGGGCGGCCGAGACCCACCCCGGTGCCCGGGACAGGGCATACGCCGCAGGGAGCCCGATCACCAGCGCCACGAACGTCGAGCCGACCGCGACGATGACCGTGTTCATCAGGTCCCGGTAGAAGTTCGTCGTCTGCCACAGGTCGACGAAGGCGTCGAAGGTGGGCGTCCAGGCGAAGACCGGCGGGTCGAGGAAGGCGACGTTGGTGGGCTTGCTGACGGCGAGCATCGTCCAGATGACCGGTGACAGCATGATCACGCAGACGGCCAAGAGGAACAGGCCGACGAGGATCCTCCGGCCCCGCGTGGAATCTGCCGGCTCCGCGGTGCGGGTCGCCTCCGGGGCAACGGTGTCGGTGCTCATCGGCGCGATCCTTCCTTGGCGACGTCACGGATGAACGGGATGAGGAGGACGAAGATGATCACGATCAGGAGCAGGTTGATGGCGCTACCCAGACCCAGCTGTTGTCCCCCGTCCCGGAAGGCCATGTTGTAGATGTAGAGCATGACCGACTCGTTGCCGATCTGGACGGCCTGCGGCGACAGCGGGATGAGCTGGTCGAAAACCCGCAGCACGTCCATGATGACGATCAGCGAGACGAAGCCCAGGACCCCGCGCAGGCTGGGGATGATGACGTGCCAGTGGATCTGGGGCTTGCTGGCCCCGTCCACCCGGGCGGCCTCCATCATCTCCTTCGAGATGCCTTGCAGTCCGGCCATGATCACCAGCATCGCGAAGGGCAGCATGCCCCAGATGACGGCCAGCGCCAGGAGCACCCGGTTCGGCCAGACGTCGGTGTACCAGAGCACCGACCACCCGAGCGTCTCCCGGACCAGGAAGTTGACGATGCCGCCGAAGTTCCGGTCGAAGAGCCAGCCGAACATCGTCGCGCCGATGACCTGGGGGATGACGTAGGACACGAGCAGGATGCCCAGGACCAGGGGCCGCGACTTCCTCAGGTCGTTGACCGCGATCGCCAGCACGTAGCCGCCGATGACGACCACGACGAAGACGCTCAGGGTCAGGCCGACCGTGAAGCCCACGGACCGGAGGAACCTCTCGTCGGTGAGCGCCTGGGTGTAGTTGCTCAGGCCGACGTACTCGCCCGGGGTGCCGTACGTCACCCGCTGCAGGCTCCACTGCAGGGTGCGGACCAGCGGGAGGGCCAGGAGTCCGATCATCACGACCAGGCTCGGGGCCAGCAGCATCCAGTACTCGCGTCGCCTCATTGCAAGCCGATCTACTCGATGGACGAGGAGGTCAGTCCTCGTAGGTCGCCATGATGTCGTCGGCAGCGGCCTGCATCTCCTGCAGGCCCTGGTCGATCTCCTTGTCCTCCAGGAAGACCTCGGCCACGATCGGCGTCACCGCGTTCGTCACCTCCGCGGTCCAGGGGTATGCCTCGGACGGCGGGACGTTGGCCATCGTCTCGTTGGCGGCCACCGCGTAGGGGCTGGTGTCCTCGGTGACCATGCCCTCGCGTGCCGGGTATGCCGCGGGGACGGCCTCCTGGGAGGCCTCCTCGGTGACGGATGAGGCGATCATCTGGAAGAGGGAGTCGGCGTCGAAGGCCGCGTTCTCCGGGATGGACCATCCGTCCACGGACAGTGACGCGAAGGCGGCCCCGCCGTCCAGGACCGCGGGCGGTGCCGCGAAGGCGAAGTCCGAGGCCAGGTCGGTGTTGTCCTCCATCGTCAGGTCGTTGACCCGGCCCGAGAACATGACCGCGATGGCCGCGCTGCCGTTGTACATCTGCTGCTGGACGGCCGGCTGGTCGAAGGTGGTGACCTGGGGGTCCATGTACGGCTTGAGCGAGATGAGCTCCTCGAAGGCCTGGGCGGCCTCGGGGCTGTCGAAGTTCGCGGTCATCTCCTCGGGGTCCGTGAGGTCCACGCCGAGGCTGCCCAGCGCCATGTCGTAGGCCGTGGCCAGGTCCGCGCTGGCCAGCAGCGGCATGGCCAGCGGGTACTCGATGTCTCCCTCGTCCTGGATGGCCTGCGCGACGGTGCGCAGCTCCTCGAAGGTGGTGGGCGCCTCGAGACCGAGGTCCTCGAAGACGTCCGAGCGGAACGCCATGACGTGCATCTGTGCCTGCATCGGCAGGCCGTAGAGCTCGCCCTCGTAGGACATCGCGTCGAGCATGGGCTGGCTGAGCTCGTCCAACCCGTACTGCTCGGAGTGCTCGTCCACGAAGTCGCTCAGCGACATGATCGACCCTTCGGCGGCGAACTGGGGGATGACGAAGCTGTAGGTCTCGATGATGTCGTAGGTGCCGCTGTCGCCGGCCAGCGTCGCGGTGGTCCGCTGCACCTGACCGCCGAAGTCGATGGGGGCGTGACGCAGGGTGATGTTGTCCTGGGTGCAGCTGTTCACCATCGTGTTGGTGAAGGGGTCGATCGCCGAGGAGTTGTAGGCCAGCACCTCGATCGTGGTGGCCGAGTCCGGCTGCGGGACGTCGCACTCGACCGTGGGTGCGTCTGCCCCGGGGGATCGCGACCCGGCCCCACAGGCTGTCAGGACCAGGGCGGCCGAGGCCCCCAGGACGATCGCACGAGCCTTCGGAGAGCTGGTGATCATGGTGTGCTCCTTTGCAGAATCATGGTGGGCGCTTCCTCAGGCCTCGTTGACGAGGCGTAGCCGAAGCAGTGCGGTGTCGCGGTGAGCCTGCATCTCCTCGAAGTCGGAGATGGTGACGACGTCCTCCGCCTGGCTCGCGGTGGACTCCTTGGTGGCACGCTGGTAGGTGAGGCACTTGAGGAAGCCTGCGACGGACAGGCCTCCGGTGAACCGGGCGTTGCGCCCGGTGGGCAGCACGTGGTTGGTGCCGGACATGCCCTTGTCCGCGTACGCCACCGTGGACCACGGACCGAGGAAGAGGGACCCGTAGCTGGTCAGGTTCCGCGTGTACCAGTCCAGGTCCTCGGCCAGCACCTCCAGGTGCTCCGGCGCCAACAGGTTCATCAGCTCGACCGCCGCCTCCCTATCGTCCGCCAGGTAGACGGATCCGTGGTCCCGCCACGCCGGACCCGCGACCTCACGCGTGGACAGGCCGGCGAGCTGACGCTCGATCTCGGCCTCGACCTCGTGGGCGATGCGTGAGGAGGTGGTCACCAGACACGCCGGGGAGGTGGGCCCGTGCTCGGCCTGGCCGAGGAGGTCCGCCGCGACCATCTCGGTGCTCGCGCTGTCGTCGGCGATGACCGCGACCTCGGAGGGCCCGGCCAGCACGTCGATGCCGACCCGCCCGAAGAGCTGACGCTTGGCCTCCGCGACGTAGGCGTTGCCCGCCCCGACGATCATGTCGGCGGGGGGTGCGTCGAGCAGGCCGAACGCCATCGAGGCCAGCGCCTGCACGCCGCCGAGGGCGTAGACCGACTCCGCACCGGAGACGTGAGCCGCGTAGAGGACGGCCGGGTGGGGGCGTCCGTCCCGGCTGGGTGGGGTGCAGCTGACCAGGTTGGGCACCCCGGCGACACCCGCCACCCCCACGGTCATGAAGGCGCTCGCGAGGAGCGGGAACCGGCCCGCCGGCAGGTAGGTCCCGACGCTCTCGACGGGGACGTACCGCTGTCCGCACACCACGCCGGGGATGACCTCGTCCTCGAAGTCGACGAGGCGTTCGCGCTGCATCTGCGCGAAGCGACGTGTGCGCTCGGCGCCGGTGCGGAGCGAGGCGCAGAGATCGGCAGGCAGCTCGGACTCCGCGCGAGCCATCTCCTCCGGACCGACGACGAAGTCGTCCCCGGTGTAGCCGTCCAGGTCACGGGCATACCGTCTGACTGCGGTCAGCCCCTCCTTCTCGATGCTGAGCAGCATCTCCGAGACGACAGCCGCGACCCTGGGGTCGGACTGGGCGGACTGGTCCCGCGTGGTCGGTTGCTTGACGGCGACCACCCGGTCCCCGAGGACTGCCTTGTCCGCTTCGCTCATGTGCATACGCATACATTACAGGTCGATCGTCGCTGCGCAAGTGGTGAGATCTTCCGTCAATCTGATCCTCTCGCCAGCGGCGTAGAGTCTGCCAGCACGCCGGACATAACTGCCGGAGCCAGAGTATGCGGATGTTCGCCGAAGGCCGGGGGCGCCCGCACATCGCCGCCGCGACACCGCGTTGCCGCCTCGCTGCCGGGTCAGGGGTCGGGCTGCTCCTTCTCCAGCGCGACCAGCAGCCGTTCGAGCAGTCGCTGCTGGGCGAGGGTGACGTAGTCCGTGGTGTGCTCCTGTAGCTGCGCCTCCGCCAGGCTCGGGGGTGGGGGTCCTCCGTCGCGGGTGAGCTCGGCGAGGACGGGCACGAGGAGCTCGGTGAGCTGGCCGACGAGGCGGTCGATGTCCGCCTCGGTGCTCTCGTCGTCGAGGTCGGCCCAGGCGGCCATGGCTGCGGCCGTCGCCGGTGCTCGGGCGGGTCTGCTCATCAGGTCGTACACGGCGGTGAGGTACTCCTGGCCGGCAGCGCCCAGGACCTGGGCCAGCAGCAGTGCGTAGTCACGGTCAAGCTCCGCCGCACTCTCGGTGAGCCCGGAGCGTCGGAGCAGCTCGTGGGAGGCCGCGATCTCCGGCGGGAGGTCCGGTGGAACGCCATGACGTCGCAGGTGGGCCAGGAGCTCGCGCTGGCGGGTGAGGCGCTCGATCTGCTCGGCGAACTCGGCGTCCAGGCTGTCGAACAGGTCCTCCGCGGCGGGCCCGCTGCCCTCGACGAGGGTGGCGATCTGGGCCAACGAGAACCCCAGCTCGGCCAGACGGCGGATGCGCAGGACCCGGACCAGGGCATGGGTGTCGTAGTCGCGGTAGCCGTTGCCCGAGCGGACCGGTTCCTCGAGGACACCGACCTGGTGGTAGTGGCGCAGGGTGCGCACGCTGATCCCGGCGAGGCGGGCGAGGTCGTTGCTACGCATGCTGCGGCACCTCGCCGTGGTCAGCGACCTCGGCCACGGGCCTGTCGAGGTTGCGCATCGGTCGCGCGAAGAGCGCGAACAGCAGGCCCAGGGCCCAGACCGAGGCGAGTACCACCAGCGCCGCGTGGACCCCGGTGACCTCTGTGATGGCCCCGGCGGCGAAGATGCCCAGGGGCGCGGCCGCGGTGACGAACGTGTTCTGCGTGCCCAGCACCCGCCCGCGCTTGCGCTCGGGGATGCGCTCGATGGAGAGCACCCCGATCAGCGCGCCGAAGAGACCGACCGAGAAGCCGAGCACGAAGGCGCCGGCGAGCAGGACCCATACCGAGATGAGGGTGGCCAGGGTGACCAGGCCGAGGATGCTGCCGAGGACTCCGGACACGAACCACCCCCGGCGAGAGCCCTTCGTCCCGGCAACGGCATAGATGCCTCCGCCGACGAGGGAGCCCGCGGCGATGGCGCTCATGACGAACCCGATCATCCCGGGCCGCTCGATCTCGGTGAAGTAGAGCGGCAGGATGATTCCCTGCAGCCCGGCGACGGCGGCCACCGCGACGATGGTGATGACCGTGGTGACCCGGACGAACCCGTTCCTGATCATCTCCGACCACCCCTCCTTCAACTGCCTCCACGCCCTGGCCGCCTGTGCGCCACCGGCCTCCTGCACGGCCTCGAGCTGCCCCACCCGGTGCGGGATCAGCAGGGTGATCAGCGCGGCGGCGAGCGAGGTCGCGGCGGTGACCCACAGTGCCGTGGTCCCGCCCCATACTGCCACCAGGACCCCGGCGACGGCCGGGCCCACGAGCAGGGCGACCGCGCCCAGCGCCTCGCGGGTCCCGGTGATGCGCTCGGCCGAGATGTTGCCGTGGCGGATGACCGCCGGGAGCAGCGCCTCCCGCGCGGTGATCCCCGGGACGTCGCCCACGGCGCCGATGATGCCGAACAGGACGAACCAGCCCACGGAGAGCCCGGTGATCATGTCCACGACCGGTAGGGCGAACATCGCCGCGGCAGAGATCAGGTCGGTGAGCACCGAGGACGTGCGCCGGTTGATCCGGTCGATGACCACCCCCATGAAGAGGCCGGCCAGCACCGCCGGCACGACGGTGGCCGCGGCCACCGTGCCCGCAGCCAGGGCGCTGCCGGTGGTCTGCAGCACGACCAGGGGGAGCACGATCGCCGCGATGGAGTTGCCGAGTGCGGAGAGTGTGTAGGAGGTCAGGTAGGCAGCGGGCAGAAGTCTCATACCGACAGCAGAAACTATGACGTCGCGACGGGGTCAAGACGGCACTGCGCAGGTGCTTACCCCCGATGCCGCGTCCACGGCGGACCCGTCGTCGACCCTAGTCGGGCGGGTCGCGCTTGGGCACCTCCACGTCGTCCTCGTCGTCGTCGTCTTCCCAGATGGTGATGAGGTGGGTCACCTTCGCCAGGGTGCGCCTTTCTGCGGCCAAAGGGAAGAGGGAGAGGCCCTCGGCATCGACGGATGCGTGCACCTCGATGTCACCTATCCGTCCTTCATTCCTCAGCTCTGTCCGCGTCCTCACGCTCCCGGGGGAGGCGGCGGACTCGAGTCACGGAGGTCCCCACGTAGACGAGGGACACCGTCCGGCAGCGGGATGGTGGGCATGGATGCCGACCCGGGCCCGGGCGATCCCGCGGTCGGAGTCCGCCACGCCTGGTCCTTGGCCAGCGCCACGGCCCGGGTCCTGAGGACTCCCCGTGCCAGGTAGGCGGCGTGCCCCGTGCTGCCGACCCAGATGGTGAGGAAGACGATGAAATCAGCATCAGAGGCATCCCCCTCGAACCCCATTGCGACGGCGGCGATGACGTACAGGACTCCCCATACGAGGGTCCACCACCACATCTTCTTGGAGCGCGAGAGGACGGCACCCAATGCCCACCCGAGCACCGAGAACATGACGAAGCCGACTGCGACCAGCAGCACCCACACGCTGCAGGCCAGCTTCCAGAACAGTGACCGCTGCGCCAGCAGCCGATCCCCCTGCTCAGCCCCACGGACATCTTGATCCATCCGTACACGATGTCATGTCTTCCGGCTGCACGCACAGACCGTGCCGGTCAGGAATGGAGCGTCCCCCGCAGGAACTGCTCCACCGCCGTGTCGACGAGGCCGTCGAGGAGTTCCGGTCTGACCATGTCTCCGTTGATCAGCGTGGCTATGCCCTGCATGGTGGCGAAGAGCACGATGCCGATCCGCTCGGGATCTCCCGGATCCAGCTCACCTGCCTCCTGGGCGTCCGTGATCAGCTCATGCATCGCGGTGAATGCCGGCAGGGCGGCCGCGACGACATGGTGGGCACCCGGTCGGTGCTTCGTCGCGAACATCAGGTCCAGCAGTGCAGCGTTGTCGGTGGCGAAGCGGATGTACGCCGCCACGGTGCGCCTGAGGCGGGACCCGACGTCCCGCTGAGCATCCTCGAGAGCCGCCCGCAGCTGGGTGTCGAGACGCTCGAAGCCCGTGATCGCCAACGCATCGAGCAGGGCCTGGCGGTCGATGAAGTGGCGGCGCGGCGCGGCGTGGCTGACCCCGACCTCTCGAGCCAGCTCGCGCAGGGAGAGCTGGTCGACTCCGTGCTCTCGCAGGGTGCGTTCGGCGGCGGCCAGCAGGGCAGGACGAAGCCGTCCATGGTGGTAGGAACGCTCGCTCGTCTCGGACACAGCTCGAGCCTAGCGATGTTGTCATTGACAACCTAGTAGTCACTGACTACATTTGCGCCATGGCCCCCTTCTCCCTGGCAGACATCCCCTCGCTGACCGGTCGCACCGCGGTCGTGACCGGCGCGAACAGCGGACTGGGCCGTGCCACTGCTCGCGCACTGGCGGCCAAGGGAGCGAGGGTCGTGCTGGCTGTGCGCGATCGCGTCAAGGGTCGGGAGGCCGCCGCGACGATGACCGGCGACCTCCACGTCCGTCGCCTCGACCTCGCCGACCTCGCTTCGGTCCGCGCGTTCGCCGAGGGTCTCGACGGGCCCGTCGACCTGCTCATCAACAACGCGGGCCTGATGGTCCCGCCGCTCGGGCGCACCGCGGACGGCTTCGAGCTGCAGTTCGGGACCAACCACCTCGGGCACTTCGCGCTGACGAACCTGCTCCTGCCGACACTGACAGGGCGGGTGGTCACCGTCTCCTCGAACGGTCACCGGGCAGGCTCGATCGACTTCGAGGATCTCCAGTGGGAGCGGCGGCCGTACCGGGCGGCGAGAGCATACGGACAGTCCAAGCTCGCCAACCTGCTGTTCACCGCCGAGCTGCAGCGCCGGCTTAACGAGGCCGGCTCCTCGGTGCTGGCCACCGCAGCGCACCCAGGTATGGCGTCCACGAACCTGTTGCGCCCGCCGGGTACCCGGCCCCGCCGCGAGGCGATGCAGCGGCGGGTCGCCCACCTGCTGGCCCAGAGCGATGACGACGGCTCGCTGCCCACCCTCTACGCAGCCGTCGCGGACATCCCCGGTAACAGCTACGTGGGCCCGAGCGGGTTCCTGCAGGGTCGCGGTGCGCCCACGCTCGTCAGCCGCTCCCGGCAAGCCCGCGACGGCGATCTCGCACGCCGTCTCTGGACGGTGTCCGAACAGCTCACCGGCGTCATCTTCCCCCTCACCGATGCGCGCTGATGACAGGTTCTTCCTGAGGCCCGCCCGTCCTGCTCGCCTACGTGCGCGGGGAGCCCTCCGAGCGGCGTCTCGTCGCGGCAGAGGGCGGGGCGAGGAGACGTTCGCTCAGGTCCCAGAGCCGGTGCGCCGAGAGCGGATCGATCGAGTGCGACATGACCTCGGACGGAGGTTCGAGGGAGGACATCGGCCGTGGCGCGTCGTCCAGGGGTGAGATGTCGTTGTCCTTGAGGTAGACGCCGCCGATGTCCGCGAGCAGCGGGCTCGTGGCGGCGAACACGATGGTGCTGGCGCCCTGCTGCAAGGTCTTCTTGCCGTGCCGTGGGTCGATGACCGGCCGCCCGGACTCATCGACCAGGCCCTGGGACCGGTGGGCATCCTCGCCCGCCGCGCTGTTCAGACCGGTGCCCACCACGACACCTGGGTGAGCGGCGTATCCGCGGATCCCCTCCGCCGCCCAGCGGCGATCGAGCTCGACCGCGAACAGGACGTTGGCGGTCTTGGACTGCGCGTAGGCCAGACCGGGCGAGTACTCGGTGACGTGGAAGTGGGGGTCCTCCCAGAGGATGTCGGAGAACCGGTGCGCCCCCGACGTGACGTTCACCACGCGAGCCCCGTGTGCGTCGCGCAGGGACGGCAGCAAGGCGGTGGTGAGCTGGAAGTGGCCGAGATGGTTGGTCGCGAACTGGGCCTCGTAGCCGCGCGCGTCGCGCACAAGCTCCCCGGGCGCCCTACCTGCGTTGTTGACGAGGATGTGCACGGGCCGTCCGGCGTCACGGTATCGAGCCGCGAACTGCTCGATCGAGGTGGGATCGAGCAGGTCGAGCCGAGCGATCACCACCCCGTCGATGCCCTCCAGCCCGGCAGCCGCCCTGTCCGGGTCCCGCGCACCGACGACCACCGAAGCACCGGCACGGCTCAGCACGCGAGTGGTCTCCCGACCGAGCCCCGCGTGACCCCCGGTGACGATCACGTTCCTGCCGGTGAGGTCGATCCCGGCGAGGACGTCCTGGGCCGTGTCGGAGGCGGTGAACCCCGAACCGATCGGATGCTGCTTGTGCGCGTCGTCGTGCGTCATGCCTCCAGCCTGCGGGGCCGTCGGGCCGGAAGGAATACGTGGCCGTTCACGCTTCTTGCGCGAGCGTCCGCCGGCGCCGGCGGAGCCGATAGCGCTGCGGGGAGACCCCCACCTCGCGCTTGAAAGCGTTCGAGAAGGCGCTCTCGGAGCCGTATCCCAGCTGGTCGGCGAGCACCCCCACCGGTACATCGAGGGTCCCCAGGGAGCGCCGGGCGAGCATCATCCGCCATCGTGTGATGTAGGCGCGTGGCGGTAGTCCCGCAGCGGTGCGGAACCGCTCGGTGAACGAGGTCCGCGACATGTGCGCCAGGCCGGCAAGATCGGTCACGGACCAGCCAGCGCGCGGGTCGGCGTGGATGGCGGCGACCGCCGGGCGCAGCCGCTCGTCGGAGATCAGCCGCAGCCATCCAGGCGGCCGGTCCTCCGGCGGCGCCGGTAGGCGAGCCACCTCGAGCAGCAGGAGCCGGCTGTACTGGCGCACGGCGAACGGCGAGCCTGGGCCGCCGGCCGCCGTCTCCTCCAGGAGGAGCCGAAGGCTGCGCTGCACGCCCTGCGCAGGCGACAGGGCGCCTCGAAGGTGCATCACAGGAGGGAGCGCTCCGGCCAGGACCGCCTGCCCGGTCTCGTCGAGGTCGACGTGGCCGCCGATCACGACGTCCGCGGGTGAGCCGTCCGTCGTCAGGTCCTCGACGTATCCGACCGGTGGCACGACCTCGCGTACCGACCCCGCCTGTCCCCCACCCGACAGCTCCAGCCACGCACGGCCGTTGAGCACAGCCACGTCGCCCTGTGCAAGGTCCAGGGCAGGTGCGGCGTCGGTGCGGAGCAGGGCGCGGCCCTGTGCGACCCCCAGGAACTTCAGTCGGTCACAGTTCTGGGTGCGCACCCGCCAGCGCCCATCGACCCTCATCATCCCGGACAGGGTCGCGCGCACATCGACGAGGTCCAGGAACTCTGAGAGGTGGTCCGACGGCACGCGTTCCACTCTTCCACCTTGCCGAGCCGGCGTCATCCAGCAGGCGGTGCCCAGCCGGTCGCCCGCCGGGAGCCGTGGCAGCGGGCGCTCGTGGGGGGAGCCAGGAGTGTGGAGTCGAGGTTCGCTCTTCGGAATCACGACACCGACGCCGTGGAATGCCGCTCCCGAGATCGGGGTTGGACGGATGCTCGCTGTCTCCCCTGTGTGCAGATGAAAGGCTTTCCCGTGCAGCGCTTCGACGTCCCCTCCTCCGACGCGACGACGGCTGGACCCCTGTCCGACCGTGCACCGACACCGGTTCGGACCCCGCCCGCGGACGCGCACGCGCTCGTGCTCGGCGCGAGCGGCATCACCGGTTCTGCGCTGGTGCATCAACTCACGGGAGCCGGGTGGAAGGTGACCGGCCTGTCGCGCTCTCCGGTCCCTGGCTCGCCGGCGGACCATGTGTCGGCCGACCTGCGGTCGCCGGAGTCGCTGCGCAACAGCCTGTCGGACCTGCGCCCGACCCATGTCTTCATCGCCGCCTGGTCGCGCCAGGAGACCGAGGCAGAGAACATCCGTGTCAACGGAGGCATGGTCCGCGACGTGCTCGGGGTGCTCGGGCCGCAGGGGTCGGTGCGCCACGTCGCGCTGGTCACCGGGCTGAAGCACTACCTCGGCCCGTTCGAAGCCTACGGACAAGGAGACCTCCCGGACACGCCATTCCTCGAGGACGCCGAGCGTCTGCCGGTCGACAACTTCTACTACGCCCAAGAGGACGAACTGTTCGCAGCGGCCGAGGCGCACGGATTCACCTGGAGCGTGCACCGATCCCACACCGTCATCGGCTACGCCGTCGGGAACGCGATGAACCTGGCCTCGACCCTCGCCACCTACTCCGGGATCCAGCGCCACCTCGGTCGTCCGTTCGTCTTCCCCGGCTCCCGCACGCAGTGGGACGGGGTCGTCGATCTCACCGACGCGGGACTGCTCGCCGACCACCAGATCTGGGCGGCGACCACCCCCGCTGCAGCCGACACCGCCTTCAACGTCGTGAACGGCGATGTCGTGCGCTGGCGGCGGCTATGGCCTCGCATCGCCGCCCATCTCGGTGTCGATCCCCACGGCCCCGGGGAGGTGCCGCAGACGTTGGAGGAGCAGATGGCGGGTGTAGAGGGTGCGTGGGCCGCTTTGGTGACCGAGCACGGCCTCGTCGAGCCCGATCTGGAGCGCGTGGCCTCGTGGTGGCACACCGATGCCGATCTGGGCCGGGACATGGAGGTCCTCGCCGACATGACCCGCAGCCGCCTGCTCGGCTGGACCGGTTACGTCAGCACGGAGCGCGCGCTGCTCGGGCTCATCGACCGCTACCGCGCCGAGCGTCTCGTCCCCTAGGAGCAGCTGCGGTGGCACCTCGGGCGGACCAGCCCGGACGCGGCGCTGTCGCGATCGGCGTGAGCGGTGCAGCTCGAAGGATACTTGCAGAGGTGGAAAGCACCTCATATGCTTGCCATTGTGGAAAATTCTCTTGACCCGTCCGAGCGCCTCCGGGCGCTGGAGCGCGCCGAGGCCGCGCCATACCTCGGGATGTCGGCGTCTCCCTGGTGGGTGCCTCCACTCTTCGGCGCATGGCTCGCTGCTCACCTCGCGTCGTTCGCGCTGTGGCGCGCCAGTGAACTCGCGTTCATCGCCATGACGGTCGCGCTCTGCGCGGGTATGGGAGCGTTCGTGGGCTGGCTCAGCCAACGAACAGGCGCCCTCCCTGTCCCCGGTCGCGGCACACCTCCGTCAGAGATCCGACACGAGTACCGGAGATACGCCGTCGGTGCGGTGGCTATTGCAGCCCTCGTGGTGTGCGCCTGGTGGTGGGCAGGTACGGCGGCAGCGTCCGTTTCCGTGTTCGTCCTGACGACTGCCGGGTTGTCCCTGTACCAGTACCGTTACCAACGCGCGGCGGCGTCTGTCAGGGAACGGCTCACATGACTGCGGGGAACCTTGATCCGGTCATCCATGCCCCCAAGCGTCTGATGGCGATGGCCGTGCTGGCGAATGCCGAGTTCGCCACATTCCAGTTCCTCAAGGAACACCTCGGGCTGACGGACTCGGACCTGTCCAAGCAGATGTCCACGCTCGAGTCAGTCGGCTACGTCGACGCCACCAAGCGCGGACGGGGGCCGGGGTCCACGACGACGTACACCATGACCCGGCAGGGTGCTCTGGCCTACCGGTCCCACCGCGCCGCCCTCTACGCCATGCTCGACGACCATGCAACTGCCGCGACGGGTTGTGCTGGCTGAATGGTCGGAGTGGGGTCGAACGCTCCTCGGAGCCCCGGGGCATACTCACCGGGTGTTCTGTGCGGTTGAGGTGAGAAAGGCCCACGTGGCCATCGAGGGTGTACCGACCCTGTCGCCGGTCTCGTTCTCCGTGCCTGAGGGCCAGTGCCTGGTCATCACCGGCAGCAACGGTTCAGGCAAGACCACCCTGCTGCGGGTGCTGGCAGGTCTGCAACGGCCCACCGGGGGCGCGGCGACCGTCCAAGGTCGCCGTTGCGACGAGCGAGACCACATCTTTCGTCGGGAGCTTGCCGCGCAGATCGGCCCTCCCCCCGTGGCGCGAGACCTGACCCTCGATGAGCACCTGCGCCTGGTCGCCCAGACCTGGCGCTCGAGGGGGACGAACTCACCGGAGCGGGCCACCGGGATCGTCCAGGAACTGGGTCTTGGTCATCTGATGTCCCGCTTCCCCCACCAGCTATCGTCCGGCCAGGCGCAGTTGTTCGCCCTGGCGCTGACGCTCGTTCGGCCCAGTTCGGTGCTGGTGCTGGACGAGCCGGAGCACCGGTTGGACGTCGACAGGATCGGCATGGTGATCGAGACCCTCCGTTCGCGGACCTGTGCCGGCACCACCGTCGTGCTGGCCACGCACGACTCCCGGTTCAGTTCCGAGCTGGGCGACCAGACCCTGCACCTGACGAGCGTGGCATGACCAGCGGTGCCGACGTGCTGTACCGGGTCTACGTGACCGTCCTGCTGCTGGCTGTCCTGGCCGGTCCCACCCTGTACACCTTGATGGTCTCCTTCAGCAGCCCTCCGCTGGTCACGTTCATCGAGCACGCACAGTTCCCGGCTCTCGTGGTGGCTGGCACTGGACTGCTGCTGGCCGCCGCTCTGGCCGCTGGCAGGACCCGTGGCCCCGTAGTCATGAGCCCGTTCAGGATCCACCTGATAGCTGGCGGTCCGCAGCCCCGCAGGGTGAGTCTTCGCGGCCGGTTCCGGTCCGTGTTGTTGCTGCTCCTACTCCTGGCGTCCGTCCTCGGTGCGGTCCCCCAAGCGGCGTTGTTACGTGCCGGGGCGGCTGGACCCACGACCCTCGGGGAGGGCGCGCTGGCGGGTGCGACGGTGGGGGTTCTCGTGGCGGTGGCCTGGTTGGCAGGACAGGCCCTGACCCCGCGGACCACGACCTGTGCGGCGGCAGCATGCCTGATCGTCATCGGAGGGCTGGCCCTGCGGTGGCCCGGCCCGCTGGGCCTGCCCGGACGGGGAGCGCTGTTCGCCGTAGCAGTGGGTCTGCTGGTGCTCGTCCCGCCGTTGCTCGACCGGCTCAGCGGGCCGATCTTGCTGGAGCAGGCGCGTCGTTGGCGCAGTGCCACGACCGCCGGTGGGGCC
The DNA here is from genome assembly GCF_045032955.1 of Serinicoccus shuyuelongi. NCBI lineage: Bacteria > Bacillati > Actinomycetota > Actinomycetes > Micrococcales > Ornithinimicrobiaceae > Serinicoccus > Serinicoccus shuyuelongi. The sequence continues at coordinate 175,200 of NZ_JBJFZU010000004.1, forward strand.
GGTGATCTGTCAGCCGCCGCAGGTGCCTACCGGACACGGCCGCGGCGCCCCGGACCGGTCCGTGCCGTCGGAGACAGCACGCTGCTGCCCGTTCTCTTCCTGCGCCGCGACCTGATCGGTGCGGCGCGTACCCCGGTCCGCAGCGTGGTTGCCGCGGCGGCGCTGTGCCTGGCGATCCTGGTGGGCGCCTTGTCCACCACGCTCCCGGACCAGATGACGTGGGTCGCCATCGGCACCTCCTCCGTGATGGGGTACCTGGCTCTGGGCGTGTGGAGCGACGGGTTCCGCCATGCGGTGGAGGCCAGCGCAGCACCGACCCTCTACGGTCTCTCCGATCACCAACTCGTGGGGATGCACGCCTTGCTGCCCTTCGCCGTGGTCCTGACCCTGGGACCTCTCGCCGGGCTTCTCGCCGTCCTGTTCGGAGGTCAACCTCTGATGGCGGCACTGGCCGTCGGCGGTGCGCTGTTCTGTGTCGTGGTCCGCATGTTCGACGCGGCCAAAGGCCCCATGCCGCTCATCCTGCTCATGCCTGCACCCACCCCGATGGGTGACGCCTCAGCAATTCCCATGGCCCTGTGGCAGGCCGACGCACTACTCCTCGCCACACTCGTGCCCACAGCCATTGGCGCCACAGCCCTCACGCTCGGCAGCGGCCTTCCCATTCTGGCCTACATACCCGCAACAGCAGCCGTGCTTGTCGCCCTACGCCAACGGGTCCGAACAACATAGTCCGGACCAGCATCTGCAACCGGCACCCGCTACAGCCGCCCCATCAGGTGACACCCGAGTGTGCGGCAGACCCTCCCGATTCAGGTGAGACTGCCGGGCGGGTGTCCGGGATCGTCGTCCGGGGCCGCTGGCCGCGACGACGGCATGCGGTCGAAGTCGGTGCGCGCCGCGATCTGACCCCGAGGGGGCGTCGAGCGCGAGCCCAGATCGATCACCTGACCATCTGAACCCTGACCCGAGGCAGAGTCCCCCGCGTGCGGGCTCAGCACCTCCAAGGGCACCAGGGCCGCCACCCCCTTGCCGTGCCGGGTGAGCACGATGCGCTCACCACCGAACCGGACCCGGTTCACCAACTCTGACAGTTGCCCACGGGCCTCAGAAACCGCCACTTCCTCGTCCATGACCACATGCTACGTTACGTACAAAACGTACAATTTGAAGGACGTGGCCCGATGAATGCTCCCCCACCACGCCGCGGATACGGCTGGCTTCTTGGCTCGACGGTCGGCGCCGCGATGGGCGACGGACTGTCGATGACGGCGCTTCCCCTACTGATCGCGAGCCAGACACGCGATCCGCTCGTGGTGTCGCTGCTGCAGGTGGCCAGCGGCTTGCCGTGGCTGCTGTTCGGTCTAGCGGCAGGCGCACTCGTCGATCGCTGGGACCGCCGTACGGTCATGTGGCGAACAGACCTCGCTCGCGTCGGTGTCGCCCTCGCACTCGGCCTCCTGGTCGTGCTCGATAGGGCGTCCGTGGCCCTGATCTTGGTCGCGGCCTTCCTGCTGGCCAGCGGAGCCACCCTGATCCGCAGCGCGGCACCAGCTCTACTGCCGACACTCGTCAACCGAGAAGACCTGGCAGCCGCGAACGGCCGCCTGCAAGCCGGAGCCATGCTTTCGGGAAGCTTCGCAGGTCCCTCTCTGGGCGGTGCTCTCTACGCCACCTCCGCGGCATCGCCCGTCATCGCCCAGACGCTCTCGCTCATACTTTCGGCGCTGTGCGCAGCTCGGATACCGAAGACGACGACGGCGCCTTCACCTCCTCGCGACCGACGATCGATCCGGCAGGAAGCTGCGGACGGCGTGCGCTGGCTGGCCTCGCACCGCGCGCTTCGCTCCATCGCCACAGGAACCGTTCTACTCTCGGCCGCAACCGGCGTTCTGCTCGCCGTGCTGGTCATCCACACCCTGGACTTCCTGCGCCTACCACCCACCGGCTACGGCATCCTGATCAGCGTCTACGCAATCGGCAGCGGGGCCGGCTCCCTGCTGACCTCCCGCCTTCACCGCTCTCTCGGAACCAACCGCTGCCTGCTGGCATCGGCGCTCCTTGGCACCGTCACGATCGGCGCACTTGCACTTGCCCCTACCCCGATCCTGGCCGGGTGCGCACTGTTCGGACTAGGCGTCGCGACCATGTTGTGGAACACCCTGGCCGTCACAATCCGCCAGGAACTGACCCCACGCCACCTGCTGGGGAGAGTGACGAGCGCCTTCAACGTCGTCGGGATCGGCGTCTCCCCGATCGCCGCCCTGCTCGGGGGACTCATCGCCTCCCTAGCCAACACGTCACTGGCAATCGGCGTCGCGAGCCTGCTATGCGCGATCGCGTGCGTCTTCCTATGGCGTCTGCCCGAGATCGACCAGGCCATCGCCGCCGCCCGGAAGGACTGACCGCAGCGACGGCGAACGTCAACGCGTGGACCAGGTCGCTCACCGCCGCCAGAAGCCCGACGCCCGTCGATTCGGGCCTTAGCTGCTACGGCGCTACCGCGGCCGCAACGTCGTCAGGCTGTGGGACTTGCTGGTCGGTGCAGTACACCAGTACGGCCGTGCTCAGTCTCTTCGGTCGTGACTTCCGGCCGGTGGCCCTCATTGGTCTCGGCCTGACCGACCCAGCCGCACAAGGTCTGCGATCAACCAGCGCTCATCCACCGGGCGCAGCCCACCCGACCTCGTCGCTGGATCACGCCGGAGATCGACCGACATTGGATCGTGAAGCAGTCCCCTAGCGGTGCCCGCACAACGGGCCAAGAGCAGAAGAGGCGTCGCAGGAGGCCCGAACGACTAGCACTGGGCGTCGCCGGTCACGGTAGAGATGGGACGCAGGAGCCGCTGGCGCCACCCCTGAAGGCAGCAGATCCGAGAATGTGTGACACAAACTGCAACCAGGCGCTGGACGCAGAACAGGTCAGCGCCCCTGCTTGAGGAGTGCTGACCTGCGGTGATGCTGGTGGGCGATACTGGGATCGAACCAGTGACCTCTTCCGTGTCAGGGAAGCGCGCTACCGCTGCGCCAATCGCCCGGGTCCGCGGCAGTCCTGAGCCGCGAACTGCGAGGTGGAGACGGGATTCGAACCCGTGTATACGGCTTTGCAGGCCGCTGCCTCGCCTCTCGGCCACTCCACCATCAAGGCATCCGGTGGTACTGCCTCCGAGCGGATGACCGGTCTCGAACCGGCGACCTTAACCTTGGCAAGGTTACGCTCTACCAACTGAGCTACATCCGCCTGCGCCGCTGTGACCAGCGGTGCGGAAGGAAACACTAGCCGACGCCTCGCCCGGTGCCAAATCTCGTCCGTGAGCCTTCACCGCGGCCCCGGTATGCCGTCCATCCCGGCCAGCTCCCGCTCCTCCTCCTCATCCGTCCGGGCCGCCGCAAGGCGCTCCTGCTCCTCCTGCCGGGCCGCGCGGCTCGCCTGCCGCTCCTCCCACCACTCGTTCACGCGTGCCTTCGGTCCGCGGTACTCCGGCGGCGGCCACAGCCGGCGGATCGCGGCGTTGAGCGAGGCCCCCACGAGCACGGCGAAGGACAGGAAGTACAGGTAGACCATCAGGATGATCGGCGCGGACAGCGGCCCGAAGACGGAGACCCCGCCGGAGGCCAGCTCCGCCCAGCGGCGGATGAGCACCGAGCTGACCACCCAGAAGATCACCGTCAGCAGCGCTCCCGGCAGGTCCCGCCAGAACGGCGACCGCTGCGGGGTGGAGACGTGGAACAGCCCCGTCAGGCTGACGAAGCCGAGCAGCCCCACCAGCGGCCAGTACAGCTCCACCAGCATCTCGAGCTCTGTGGGCAGCCAGCGCACCAGGTAACCGGGACCGATGAGCAGCAGCGGCAGCGTCATCCCCATCATCACCACCGCGCCGAGGTATGCCGTCAGCGACAGGATGCGCGCGGCCACCGGTCCGCGCTCCCCTCCCTGTCCGTACATGATCGAGATCGCGTCGAGGAAGATGTGCAGCGCCCGGGACCCCGACCACAGGGCGACCAGGAACCCGACCGAGAGGATGTCGGCACGGCCCGCGGTGAGCGTCTCCTGGAAGGTCGGCATGATCACCTGCTCCACCGTCTCCGGGGTCAGGAACGTCGAGGACCAGCGCTCCAGGGCGCTGCTCATCCGGTCCAACGTGGCCGGTCCCAGCCACTCGGAGGCGAAACCCGCGCCGGCGACCAGGGTCAGCAGCAGCGGCGGCAGCGACAGCAGGGTGAAGAAGGCGGCCTCGGCGGCCAGGCCCGTCGCGCGGTACCGGAAGGCGACCATCGCCGTCTCGGCGGTGACCCGGACCAGCGGCACGGCACCCGGGATCGGGGCGATGACCCGGCGCAGCCGCTGCCGGAACGTCGGGGCTGTGGGCACCCGCTCACGCTAGCCCCGGCACCCCGTGGGCACGGGGCGACGTGCCGAGGATCGCTTGGCGTCGCCCGTCCGCTCCCCCGGCCTCTAGACTGAACTGCTGGTGCCGACGCCGTCATACAGTTCTCACCCACCCCTGACAGAAAGCACCACCCGCATGGAGCTCTGGCCCGGTTCGGCCTATCCCCTCGGCGCGACCTTCGACGGTCGCGGCACCAACTTCGCGCTGTTCTCCGAGCACGCCACCGCCGTCGAGCTGTGCCTGGTCGACGAGCAGGACGTCGAGACCCGGTTGCCGCTGACCGAGGTCGACGCCCACGTCTGGCACGGCTACGTCCCCAACTGCCAGCCCGGTCAGCGCTACGGCTTCCGCGTGCACGGCCCGTACGAGCCGTCCGAGGGCCACCGGTTCAACCCGCACAAGCTCCTGCTGGACCCCTACGCCAAGGCGATCGACGGCCAGATCCAGGGGCACCAGGGCCTGTTCGCCTACGACTTCGGGGACCCGGCGTCCTACAACACCGAGGACTCCGCCGCGCACACCATGCTGGGCGTCGTGGTCAACCCGTTCTTCGACTGGGGGCACGACCGCCCGCCGAACCACGCCTACCACGACAGCGTGTTCTACGAGGCGCACGTCAAGGGCCTGACCATGAGCCACCCGGAGGTGCCGGAGGAGATCCGCGGCACCTATGCCGGGGTCGCCCACCCCGCCGTCGTGGAGCACCTGACCTCGCTCGGGGTGACCGCCATCGAGCTGCTGCCCGTGCACCAGTTCGTCGACGACCCGCACCTGCAGGACAAGGGCCTGGGCAACTACTGGGGCTACAACACGATCGGCTTCCTGGCGCCGCACAACGCCTACTCCGCCTACGGCCACGGCCAGCAGGTGACCGAGTTCAAGTCGATGGTCAAGACCCTGCACGAGGCCGGCATCGAGGTCATCCTCGACGTGGTCTACAACCACACCGCCGAGGGCAACCACCTGGGCCCGACGTTGTCCTTCCGGGGCATCGACAACGCCAGCTACTACCGGCTCGTCGACTTCGACAAGGCGCACTACTACGACACCACCGGCACCGGAAACAGCCTGCTCATGCGCTCACCGCACGTGCTGCAGCTGATCATGGACAGCCTGCGCTACTGGGTCACCGAGATGCACGTCGACGGCTTCCGCTTCGACCTCGCCGCGACCCTGGCCCGCCAGTTCCACGAGGTCGACAAGCTCTCCGCCTTCTTCGACATCGTCCAGCAGGACCCGATCATCTCCCAGACCAAGCTCATCGCCGAGCCGTGGGACCTGGGCGACGGCGGCTACCAGGTCGGCAACTTCCCGCCCCTGTGGACGGAGTGGAACGGCAAGTACCGGGACACCGTCCGCGACTTCTGGAGGGGCGCACCGGCGACCATGGGCGAGTTCGCCTCCCGCCTCACCGGGTCCTCCGACCTCTACGAGCACAGCGGCCGCCGTCCCTACGCCTCGATCAACTTCGTCGTCGCGCACGACGGCTTCACCCTGCGGGACCTGGTCTCCTACAACGAGAAGCACAACGAGGCCAACGGCGAGGGCGGCCAGGACGGTGAGGACCACAACCGGTCCTGGAACTGCGGTGTCGAGGGCCCCAGCGACGACCCCGAGGTGGAGTCGCTCCGGCTGCGCCAGCAGAAGAACTTCCTGGCCACCCTGATGCTCAGCCAGGGCGTGCCGATGCTCGCCCACGGCGACGAGATGGGCCGCACCCAGGAGGGCAACAACAACGTCTACTGCCAGGACAACGAGCTGTCCTGGATGGACTGGGACCTGGACGACGCCCAGAGCGAACTGCTGGACTTCACCTCCACGCTGATCGCCCTGCGCCGCGACCACCCCGTCTTCCGCCGTCGGCGCTTCTTCGCGGGTGACGCCGAGCACGGCGGGCAGAGCGACCTCGGCGACATCGTCTGGTACTCCCCCGACGGCTCGGTGATGACCGCGCAGGGCTGGGACAGCCACGAGCAGGCCGTCATGGTCTTCCTCAACGGCGAGGCCATCAGCGACCGGGACGAGACCGGGCGGGTGCTCACCGACGACCACTTCCTGCTGCTCTTCAACGGCCACCACGAACCGGTCGACTTCACCGTCCCGGACGGGATGGACACCCCGACCTGGCAGGTGGTCATCGACACCAGCGGCGACGACCTGGACGACGACGTGCCCTGGCAGACCGGGATGACCCACCAGATGCCGGCCCGCGCGGTCGTCGTCCTGCAGGCCACCCCGGACGCCGAGGACTAGGAGGAGGCGAGCCTCTCCTGGGCGGCGGCCACGTCGAAGTCGGCCTCCGGCCAGGACAGGTCCAACCCGCGCAGGTGCTCCAGGAGCAGCTGCTGCACGGCCAGCCGGGCATACCACTTGCGGTCTGCCGGCACCACGAACCAGGGCGCGTGCGCGGGGCTGCACCGCTCCAGCAGCGCCTGGTACGCCTCCTGGTAGGCGGGCCAGTGCTCACGCTCGTCAAGGTCGCCCGGGTTGAACTTCCAGTACTTGTCCGGGCGCTCCAACCGCTCCCCGAGCCGGGCCTTCTGCTCCTCCGGCGAGATGTGCATCATCACCTTGATCACGGTGACGCCGTCCTCGACCAGCTTCTCCTCGAAGGTGTTGATGGTGGCGTAGCGACGCCGCCACTGGGCCGGCGGGACCAGGTCGTGCACCCGCACGATGAGGACGTCCTCGTAGTGCGAGCGGTCGAAGACGCCGATCATCCCCGGGTCGGGCAGCGCCTTGCGGATCCGCCACAGGAAGGGGTTGCTGCGCTCCTCCGCGGTCGGCGCCTTGAAGGCGGTCAGCTCGACGCCCTGCGGGTCGACGGCACCCACCACGTGCCGCATGATGCCGCCCTTGCCGGAGGTGTCCATGCCCTGCACCACCAGCAGCACCCGGTTCCGGCCGCCGGCCCTGCTGCTCGCGTAGAGCTTCTCCTGCAGCGTGTCGAGCTCGTCGTCGGCCGCCGCCAGCGCGGCCTTCCCCTCGTCCTTCTTGCCGTCGAAGGCGGGGGTGGCCCGCGGGTCCAGGTCCGTCAGCGTGAACCCGTCCTGGACGCGCAGCGCGTCGGTGAACGGGGACGGCGACACCTGCACCGGGGTCGTGGTCTTCTTCTTCGCCTTCGTCTTCGTCTTCGTGGACTTCTTCTTCGAGCTCTTCGACGTCTTCGTGGCCATCCGGTCAGTCTTCCACGGTCAGCGGAGCCGTGTCCGGACCAACAGGTCGCCCTCCCACTCCAGCAGGTGCGTCGCGCGTCCCAGCAGGTCAGGTCCCGACGACCCACCCCCGTTCGACCGCAGCGGCTGCAGCAGCGGACCGGACCCACCGGCCAGCACCGGGCGGACGGTCACGCAGAGCTCGTCCACCACCCCCTGACCCACCCAGCTCGCGAACAGCTCCGGGCCGCCCTCCAGCAGCACCCGGACCCAGCCGTGGTCCCGGAGCAGCGCCAGCACCTGCTCCGCCTCGACGTCCTGGCCTCCCCCGTCCACCACCAGCACGTCCTCCACCTCCCGAAGCTCCTCGGGGACCTCGGCCACCGCCCGGGCCACCACCACCAGCGGGGAGGTCGACAGCGGGGCATACCCCTCGGCCCGGGCGGTCCCGGCGCCGACCACGACGACGTCCGCCCACTCCCGCAGCGCACCGAAGACCGCGTGGTCCCCCGGGGAGCCGGCGTTCAGGCTGCCGCTGCGTCCGTCCGCGCCGGTCACCCTGCCGTCCAGGGTGGTCACGAACCCGGCGCGCACCCACGCCGGTCGCGGGGCGGCATACCAGTCGGCGAGCTCCTCCGGGCCCAGCGGCCCGGCCGCCAGCCGCACGCTCACCGCAGGAAGGAGGCCACGAGGTCCTCCCACAGCGAGGGGTTGGTGTTCCACTCCTGGCAGTGCCGCGCCCGGGGCCAGACGAAGGTCTGCACCAGGCCGGGCCGTCGCCGGGACAGGTCCTGGGACGGGCCGAAGGGCACCGTCTGGTCGGTGGCCGAGTGGATGATGAAGATGCGGTGCCCCACCTCGTCCGCCCGGTCGATCCAGTTCGTGGCCGCCACGTCCACCGGCTCCGCGATCCGCAGCAGGTGGTGCGAGAGGCGGCTGCGCATCAGGCCCCGGGCCAGCCGTTCGATGGGTCGCGGGATGAAGTGCAGGTCCGCCTGGTGCGCCAGCACCGAGCCCCAGTCGATGACAGGGGCGTCCAGCACCACCCGGTGCACGCGGTGCGCCACCGGGGACCGGTTCAGGGCCTGCAGCACCACCGCACCGCCCATCGACCAGCCGACCAGGACCAGCCGGCGCGCCCCGTGCGCGAGGGCGTACCGCATGGCCGCGTCGATGTCCTGCCACTCGGACAGGCCCAGGCTGTAGCGCCCGTCGCTCGAGGGAGGGGCACCCACGTCGTTGCGGTACATCGGGACCAGGCAGGTCAGCCCGAGCCGGTGCAGCACCGGGACCGCGCGCAGCGTCTCGGCCCGTTGGGCGCTGCGGCCGTGCACCAGGATCGCCCAGTCACCTCTGTCGGTCTCCGGCTCCGGGCGCACCAGCCAGGTGGGCAGGTCGCCGATGTCGGAGGTGACGAGCACGTCCTCGTGCGGCAGGCCGTGGGCGGTGGTGGGGTCGCCGCTGTAGAAGTACCCGTTCCACCGGGCGGGTCCCGGGCCCAGGTCCCCGCGGTCGACCCCCAGCAGCCGCCGGGTCACGGTGGCCGTCCCACGGTGGGCCCGGCCCTCCTCCGCCGCCGTCTCCTCCAGCACCTCCCCCAGCCGCGCGTGCCCCTGGCCGCCGTCCAGCCACAGCCCGAACCGGCCGGGCGAGGTGGTCTGGACGTCGGCCCGCAGGGTCACGGTCCCGGCCTCGGCGTCCACCGCCAGCACGGTGACGTCGTCCTTCTTCTCGTGCTCGGGGGTGATCACCCGGTGCGCGAAGTAGGTGGCGGTGCCCATCGAGACCGCCCCGCCGAGGGCTGCTCCCCCGGCGACGCTCGCCCCCACCACCGCGGCCCGCCGCGCCGTCCCGGTGACCGCCCTCGTCGCGTCCCCCATCAGTGCCCGCGCGGGGTGACCGGTGCGCCGAGGACGTCGGCCAGCGGGAAGTCCTGGACCAGCTCGAGCTGGTCGTAGGTGCAGCTGGCCGGCTCCCGGTCCTGCCGCCAGCGCACGAACTGGGCGGTATGCCGGAACCTGTCCCCCTCGAGGTAGTCGTAGCGCACCTCGACCACCCGTTCCGGACGCAACGGCGTGAAGGACAGGTCCTTGCCCGCGGCCCAGCGCGACCCCTCGCTCTTGCGCGGGGTCCGGTCCCCCGCGACCAGCTGCGCCGCCCAGTCCCACGGGTGGCCCTCGAACTCGGTGACCAGGGGCGCGAGCTCGGTGAACAGCTCCCGGCGGCGGGCCATCGTGAAGGCGGAGGAGACGCCGACGTGAGCGAGCCGGCCGTCCTCGGCATACAGGCCCAGCAGCAGGGAGCCGACGGCCTCGTCGCTGCTCTTGTGGGTGCGGTACCCGGCGACCACGCAGTCCGCGGTGCGGGTGTGCTTGAGCTTGGTGAGCACCCGCTTGCCCGGTTGGTAGACGGCTTCGGGGTCCTTGCCGATGACCCCGTCCAGCCCGGCCCCCTCGAAGTCCGCGAACCAGCGCATCGCCAGCTCCGCGTCGTCGGTCAGCGGCGACAGGTGCACCGAGCCGGCCGAGTGCGCCGGGAGCACCGACTCCAGGCGTTCGCGCCGCTGGCGGAAGGGCAGACCCGTCAGGTCCTCGTCGCCCAGCGCGAGCAGGTCGAAGGCCACGAACGCGGCGGGCGTCGACCCGGCCAGCATCCGGACCCGTGAGTCCGCCGGGTGGATGCGCTGACCGAGGGCCTCGAAGTCCAGCCGCTCACCGGCCGGGTCGGCGAGCACGATCTCCCCGTCCACCACGCAGCGCGGCGGGAGCTCGCGCCGGACCGCGTTGACGAGCTCGGGGAAGTAGCGGGTCATCAGCTTCTCGTTGCGCGAGCCCAGCTCCACCTCCTCCCCGTCGCGGAACACGATCGAGCGGAAGCCGTCCCACTTCGGGTCGTACAGCCATCCGGGCGGCAGCACCGCGGCGGGCTTGGCCAGCATCGGGCTCACCGGGGGCATCACGGGCAGGTCCACAGGGGTCAGTCTGCCTGATCGCACCGACATGCGCCGGGTGCCCGGGATCGCCACGTACGCTCAGCCGTGATGACACGCCTGACCCCCATCTCCGGCACGGTGAAGGAGTATGCCTGGGGTGCCGCCGGCGGGATCGCCGACGCCCTGGGGCAGCGGTCGACCGGCACGCCCGAGGCCGAGCTGTGGCTCGGCGCCCACCCGGGTGCGCCGAGCCGCCCTGCCGACCCCACCGACGGCGGGTGGCCGGACCTGGCCGCCTGGGAACGGGAGAGCGGGCAGCGACTGCCCTACCTGCTCAAGCTGCTGGCCGTGGGTGCGCCGCTGTCGGTGCAGGCCCACCCCGGCGCCGAGCAGGGACGCTCCGGTCACCGCCGCGAGCAGGGGGCCGGTGTCCCGGTCGAGGACCGCGCCCGCAGCTACCGGGACCCGCACGGCAAACCCGAGCTGCTGATCGCCGTCGAGGACGGCTTCGACGGGATGAGCGGCTTCCGTCCGCCGGCCGAGACCCTGGCCCTGCTGGAGCTGGTCACCGCCAGGACCGAGGAGGACCCGCCGGGTGCCGGGCTGCGGCACTGGCAGCACCTGCTCAGCGACGCCCCGGACGCGACGTCGGCGATCCGGGACGCGGTCTCCTGGCTGCTCTCCGGAGACCCACGCGTCGCCTCCACGGTGCAGGCGCTGAGCAGCGCGGACCTGCGACCGCTGCCCGAGCACGACCTGGTGGCGCTGCTCGCCCGGCACCACCCCGGGGACCCCGGGATCGCCCTGGCACTGATGCTCAACCGGGTCCGGCTGGGCGCGGGAGAGGCGCTGTGGATCCCACCGGGTCAGGTGCACTGCTACCTGTCCGGGCTGGGCGTGGAGCTGATGGGCCCCAGCGACACCGTGCTGCGCGGCGGGCTCACCGACAAGCACGTGGACGTCGCCGAGCTGCTGCAGGTGCTGGACTTCACCCCCGGCCCGGCCCCGCGCCTGGTGCCGGTCGAGGTGGGGCCGAGCGCGAGCGCATACCGGCCGCGGACGGTGCCCTCGGGCGCGGACGTCTCCTTCGAGCTGGTGCACGTGCGTGGCGACGCCGAGCTGGTCACCGGGACCGCGTCCATCGCACTGGTGCTGCAGGGTCGCTTCGAGGTGACCGTCGACGGCGACACCCGCGAGCTCGCGCGCGGGCAGGCGTGCCTCGCCGACGGCGCAGGGACCTGGTCCCTGCGCGGGCAGGGGTCGCTCTACCTGGCGACCACGCTCACCGGCTGAGGCGCTCCGACCTCAGCCCTAGATCCTGTTCCCCTGCTCGTCCCAGTGCTCGGCGACCTTCTTGCTCGGCTGCACCCGGGGCGGCTCCCCCGGCATCTTGGGGTGGTCCGGGGGGAAGTTCAGCTCCCCCAGACCCCGCTCGAGGTCGGCCTCCCAGAGGGCGTAGGCGGCGTCGACGACCCCCGGATCCCGGTGCAGACCCTCCCAGGCGTCGCCGTGCTCGGCGAGGAAGCCGGGGACGGTGTGCACGGTCAGCGAGGCGGGATCCACCTCACCCAGCCGGTCCCAGGTGAGCGGCACCGACACCGGTGCCCCGGGCAGGATGCGCGGGCTCCAGGCGGCGGCCAGGGTGCGGTCCCGGGTGGCCTGGTTGTAGTCGACGAAGATCTTGCTCCCCCGCTCCTCCTTCCACCACGCGGTGGTCACCAGGTCCGGCATCCGGCGCTCCAGCTCACGGGCCAGGCCGATGACCGCGTGCCGCACCTCGAGGAACTCCAGCCGGGGCTCGACGGCGGCGAAGACGTGCACCCCCCGGTTGCCGGTCGTCTTGACGAACGGGGTGAGCCCGGCGTCGGTCATCACCTCGCGCAACCCCCGCGCCGCCTCGACGACGTCCGCGAACGCACGACCCGGCTGTGGGTCCAGGTCGATGCGGACCTCGTCGGGGTGGTCGTTGTCACCGGAACGGACCGGCCAGGGGTGCCAGGTGACGGTGCCCATCTGCGCGGTCCACAGCAGGGTCGCCGCGTCGTCGACGACGAGCTGGGGGTGGCTGCGGCCGGAGGGGTAGGTGCAGATGGTCGTCCGGGAGAAGTCGGGCACCCCCTTCGGCGGGTTCTTGGAGTAGAACTCCTCACCCTCGATCCCACCGCGCACCCGCTGCAGGGTGACCGGCCGGTCGGCCAGCCCGCGCAGCATCGGGACCGCCACCGCGTCCAGGTATGCCGCGAGGTCGGCCTTGGTGATCGCCGGTCCGTGGTCGGTGGCCGGCCAGACCACCTTGTCCGGGCTGGAGAGGCGGACCTCCCGGGGGTGACCGTCCGGTCCGGCGGCGGTCAGCGTCAGCGCGTCGGCAGGCATACCGTCAGAATGTAGTCGCACGACGCTCGCCCGGTCGCGGCACGACGCTCGCCCGGTCGGAAGTAATCGCGGGGCTCGGTCGTTCCCCTCACATGGCCCATCACCACAGCACCCCCGAGACCGACGCCGCCCGGAACAGCGACACCGGCGGCAGCTACACCCGCGCGAAGTCCGAGCAGGAGTGGCGCGAGCAGCTCAGCCGTGAGGAGTACCACGTGCTCCGCGAGGCCGGCACCGAACGGCCCTTCGTCGGTGAGTACACCGACACCACCACCGAGGGCGTCTACGCCTGCCGCGCGTGCGGCGAGGAGCTCTTCCGCAGCGAGACCAAGTTCGAGACGCACTGCGGGTGGCCGAGCTTCTACTCCCCGCTCGCCGAGGACCGGGTGCAGTACATCCAGGACGACTCGCTGGGGCGGACCCGGACCGAGGTGCGCTGCGCCTCCTGCGGCTCGCACCTGGGTCACGTCTTCGAGGGCGAGGGCTACGACACCCCCACCGACCAGCGGTTCTGCATGAACAGCATCGCGATGACGCTCACGCCGAAGGCCTGAGCGCAGGTCACCCCTGGGCAGGGGCCTGCTGCGCCAGCCGGGTCGCCACCACGTCGCGGCGCAGGGCGTGGCGCAGCAGGAACGCCCGCTCGTCCCGGCGGGTGCGCCGCAGCCAGGTGGTGACCTCGACGTTGCCCTTGCTCGCGTTGCAGGACGCGCACGCCGGGACCACGTTGTCCAGCGTGTACCGCCCGCCGCGCGAGACCGGGAGCAGGCAGTCCTTCTGCAGCGCCCCCTCGTGCCCGCAGTAGGCGCAGCCTCCCCACACCTCGCGCAGCAGCTGCCACTGCTCCGAGGTGAGGTCCTGCACCTGCGCCGCCAGGCGTCGGGCACGCCGACGGGCATACCGGGCGGAGCGGGCGCGGGTGGGCACCTGCCCAGGCTAGGGCAGCGAGGCCACCAGCTCCTGGACGCTCACCCGCGGCCCGGTGAAGAAGGGCACCTCCTCGCGGACGTGCAGCCGCGCGCGGGTGTCGCGCAGGTCGCGCATGAGGTCCACGATCCGGTGCAGCTCGTCCGCCTCGAACGCGAGCAGCCACTCGTAGTCGCCGAGGGCGAAGCTGCTGATCGTGTTGGCCAGCACGTCCTTGTAGTCGCGGGCCGCCTCCCCGTGCTCGCGCAGCAGGGTGCGGCGCTCGGTCTCGTCCATCAGGTACCACTCGTAGGAGCGGACGAACGGGTAGACGCAGAGGTAGTGCTTCGGGTCGTTCCCGGACATGAACGCCGGCACGTGCCCACGGTTGAACTCCGCGGGCCGGTGCAGACCGACGTTGGACCAGACGGGCTCCAGGTGCTGGCCCAGGTGGGTCTGCCGGAAGCGCTGGTATGCCCGCTGCACGGTCTCCACGTGCTCGGCGTGCCACCAGATGAGCAGGTCGGCGTCGGCCCGCAGCGCGGACACGTCGTAGACGCCGCGGACGACCAGCCCATCGGCCTGCAGCTCGGACAGCAGGGTCTCGACCTCCTCGACCATCCCGGCCCGGGCGTCGGCCGGCAACGGCGCGGCGGCGCGGAAGACCGAGTAGGCGGCGTAGCGGATCGAGGCGTTGATCTCCTCGGCCTGCTCCTGCGTGGGGTGGGTGAAGTCAGCCATACCTCTCATTGTGCGGGGTGCAGGTCGGCGACCGACCGGCGGGCCGAGGCGATGCAGGCGGGCACCCCCACCCCGTCGTAGACCGCGCCGCACACGGCCAGCCCGGGCACCGTCGCCAGGGCGGCGCGGACGCCGGCGACCAGGTCGAGGTGGCCGACGGCATACTGCGGCAGGGCCCCGCCCCAGCGCTGCACCTGGTGCGTCACCGGGGTCGGCAACGCGCTGCCGCGGACCGGCGCGAGGGCGTCCCCCAGGTCGGCCAAGCAGGCCCGGGCCAGCTCGTCGTCGTCGCGCTGCAGGGCCGCCTCCTCCCGGTGCCGGCCGACCGACGCACGCAGCAGGGTGAGGCCGTCGCCGGCACCGAGCTCGCGCACCCAGGCCCACTTGTTGGCGCTGAAGGTGGCGGCCTTGGCGACCCGACCCTCGACCGGTGGCACCAGGAAGCCGGAGCCGGGGATCTCCCCCAGCTCGGCGCTGCGGAAGGCGAAGGTGACCACGGCCATTGAGGCCGTCTCCACCTGGCCCAGCAGCCGGGCCGCGTCCGGGGCCAGGGTGCCCAGCAGCCGGGCGGCCGGGGCCGCGGGCAGCGCGAGGACCACCTCGTCGGCCCGGTATGCCGTCGGCGCGGGCCGGGGCCCGGTCACCACCTCGAAGCCCCCGTCGGGCAGCCGGCGCAGCTCGCGGGCCAGGGCGCCGGTGACGACCCGCACACCACGACCTTCCAGCACCTCGGCGAGGCGTGCCGGCAGCAGGTGCAACCCGCCGGCCAGGCTGGCGAAGACGGGTGCGGCGGACCGGGTCTGGGTGCCGTCGTCGGGGTTCGGCAGCAGCTGCGCCGCGGCGTCCTGCAGGCGTCGCCCCTGCTGGGCGGCGGTCAGCATCGCCGGCAACGCGGCCCGCGCCGAGATCAGCGAGGCGTGACCGGCATACACGCCCCCGAGCAGGGGCTCCAGCAGCCGCTGCGTCACCGCCGGCCCCAGGCGGTCGGTGACCAGGTCACCGACCGAGACGTCGTCGGACTCCAGCGGGTCGGGGCGCTCGGCAGCGGCCCGGCGGACCTCGTCGCCGGTGAGGAGCCCGCGCAGCCCGCCCGGGTCGGCGGGGACGCCCATCAGGGTCCGGCGCGGCAACGGGTGCAGCTCGTCCCGGCTCCAGACCTGGGCGCCGGCCGCGGTCGGGTGCACCAGGAGATCGCTCAGCCCCGCCCGGTGCATCAGGTCGACCGCCTCGGGGCGGCGGGCGAGCACCGCCTCGGCACCCACGTCGACGCGCAGCCCGGCGACGTCCTCACCGCGCAGCTTCCCGCCGACCCGGTCCGCCCCCTCGAGCACGGTCACCGACCGGGTGGGGTCCGCGTCCAGGAGGGCCTCGGCGGCCGCGAGACCGCTGATGCCGCCACCGATGACCAGTGCGAATGTCATCCCACCAGCGTCTCATCCTGGCGGCGGGCACCGACGGCCCGCCCGTCCGGCATCGTGACGCGATCGTGACCGGTGGCCCGGAACGTCCCGGTCCGTGCCCGCCGTCGCACCCCCGTCACCGTGGACGACCCGCGGTCGAGGGAGAGGACGGACCATGAGGACGAGGATGATCGCCGGGATGCTGGCGGGGGTGCTGGTGCTGGCCGGGTGCAGCAGCGACACCGGGGGTGGGGACCAGGCCGAGTCGGTGGGTGCCGGTGCGGACAGCGCCGGGGCGGACGACTCCGGCTCCGCAGGTGAGGACATGGGTGCTGAGGACGCTGGTGGTGAGGACGCCGGTGGGGGCGAGGACGGCTCCTCGGGTGACGAGGCCGCCGGCGTGGGATCCGTCGACGCGGCCTCCCTGGAGACGACCGGGCCGCTGATGGTGCGCAGCGTCGAGCTGGACCTCGTGGTCGACGACGTCGGGGCGGCCGTCACCCGCGCCCGGGCCACCGCGGTGGGACTCGGCGGCTGGGTCTCCAGCGAGGACGTCCGCCCCGGCGGCGGGTCCGACGTCGGGGCGGACTCCGGCGGTTCCCGCGGCGGCTACGGCTCGATGGTGCTGCGGGTGCCCTCGGAGGACCTGGACGCGGCGGTGACCAGCCTCGAGGAGCTCGGCGAGGTGCAGGCCAGTCGGAGCAGCGCCCAGGACGTCACCACGGAGTACCGGGACGTCGAGGCACGGGTCGCCACCCTGGAGGCCGGTGCCGAGCGGCTGCGCGAGCTGGTCGCCGAGGCCCCCTCGGTGGAGGCGGTCGCCAGCCTGGAGAGCGAGCTCGCGCAGCGGGAGTCCGACCTGGACGCGCTCAAGGCGCGGCTGAAGGTGCTCTCCGAGGACGTGTCCCGCTCCACCATCACGCTGCACCTGGCGCAGCAGGGCGAGGACCTCGGCGAGACCCGCCCGGACACCGGCTTCGTCGCCGGCCTGGGGCGCGGCTGGGACGCGTTCACCGGCTCGGTGAGCCTCGTCCTCACCGCCACCGGAGCCCTGCTGCCCTTCCTCGCGCTGGCCGCGCTGCTGGGGCTGCCGGTCCTGTGGTGGCGCCGCCGGTCAGCGCGCTGAGACCTCGTGCACCAGCTCGACCACCCTGGTCAGCACCTCCGGGTCGGTGTCGGGCAGCACCCCGTGACCGAGGTTGAAGAGGTGGCCCGGCGCCGCCCGGCCCTCCTCGACGATCTCGGTCACCCGGGCCGACAGGGCCTCCCAGGGCGCGAAGAGCAGCGCGGGGTCCAGGTTGCCCTGCAGGGCATACCGGCCGCCGGTGCGTGCCAGGGCGTCGGTGAGGCTGACCCGGTAGTCCACCCCGATGACGTCCGCGCCCGCGTCCGCCATCTGCGGCAGCAGCTCGCCGGTGCCGACCCCGAAGTGGATGCGGGGGACACCGAGATCGGCCACCCCCTCCAGCACGGTGCGGCTGTGCGGCTCGACGTGCCGCAGGTAGTCGGCCCGGGACAGGTGCCCCGCCCAGGAGTCGAAGAGCTGGACGGCGCTCGCCCCCGCCTCCGCCTGCACCCGCAGGAAGGTGAGCGAGATCTGCGCGAGCCGGGCGCACAGGTCGCTCCACAGCTGGGGGTCACCGTGCATCAGCGCCTTGGTGCGCTCATGGTTCTTCGACGGGCCGCCCTCGACCAGGTAGGAGGCCAGCGTGAACGGCGCGCCGGCGAACCCGATCAACGGGGTGGCGCCGAGCTCGGCGACCAGCAGCCGGACCGACTCGGTGATGTCCGGGACGTGCTCGGGAGTCAGCTCGGGCAACCGGTCGAGGTCGGCACGGGTGCGGATCGGCTCGGCGATGACCGGGCCGGTGCCGGCCACGATGTCGAGGTCGACGCCCACCGCCATCAGCGGCACCACGATGTCGCTGAAGAAGATGGCGGCGTCCGTGCGGTGCCGGCGCACCGGCTGCAGGGTGATCTCGGTGACCAGCTCGGGCGTCCGGCAGGCGGTGAGCATGGCGACGTCCTTGCGCAGCTCCCGGTACTCGGGCAACGAACGGCCGGCCTGCCGCATGAACCAGACCGGGGTGTGCGGGACGGGCTGCCGGCGGGCGGCACGCACCAGCACGCTGTCGGCGGGGGATGTGCTGGGGTCGGTGGCGGGCGTCGCGGAAGGCTGTGGGCTCACGTGCCGATTCTCCCACGTGCACAATGCTCGCCCGGTCGGAGCAGAACGCTCGCCCGGTCGGAACACAACGCTCGCCCGGTCGGTCAGGGGTGACGGTCCAGGGCGGCGACGAGGACCGGGCCGACGAGGGCACGTTGCCAGGGGCGGGCCCCGAGCTCGGCGGTCATCGCCAGCACCCCCTCCAGGCTGCGGTCCTCCGGAGGCCGCCACAGCACCCGGCGCACCGTGTCAGGGGTCATCAGGTTCTCCACCGGGATGTCCAGCTGCTCGGAGAGCGCCGCCAGCTCAGCCCGGACCAGGGTCAGCCGGTCGGCGGCGTCCGGGTCGCGCTCGGGCCAGGCCCGGGGCGGCGGCGTCGCGTCCCCGCGGCGGGTCGGCTCCGGCAGCTCGTCCTCCGGCATCTCGGCCGCGGTGCGTATCGCCGCCAGCCACGTCTTCTGGTGCCGCAGCAGCCCCTGCTCGGCACGGCGCTGCCGGCTGCGCGAGCGTTCCTGCTGCTCGGAGGCCAGCCCGGTGGCCTGGGTGGGCATCCGTTGGGCCAGGTCGACCAGGGTGGCGTCCGGGAGCACCCGACCGGTGGACACGTCCCGCTCGCGGGCGATGCCGTCCCGGGCCAGCCACAACTCGCGCAGCGCTCCGAGCGACCGGGGCCTGCGCAGCCGGTGCATCCCGGAGGTGCGCCTCCAGGCGTCCGGGTCGTCGCTGCCGGGCGGGCCGGTGAAGGAGCAGAGCGCGTGGAACTCCTGCTGCGCCCACTCCAGCTTGCCCTGCTCGCGCAGGTCGCGCTCCATCCGGTCCCGCAGGTCCACCAGGAGCTCCACGTCCAGCGCGGCATACCGCAGCCACGGCTCCGGGAGCGGCCGGGTGGACCAGTCCACGGCCGAGTGCTCCTTGGCCAGCGTGATGCCCAGGTAGTACTCGAGGACGGCGGACAGCCCGACCCGTGGCAGACCCGCCAGGCGGGCGCCCAGCTCGGTGTCGAAGAGCGCACGCGGGCGCATCCCGACCTCGACGAGGCACGGGATGTCCTGGGTCGCGGCGTGCAGCACCCACTCGGTCCCGGCCAGCACCTCGTCGAGGTCGGTCAGCCCCTCGAACGGCACCGGGTCGACCAGCCAGGTCCCGGCACCCTCGCGGCGCAGCTGGATGAGGTAGGCACGCTGCCCGTAGCGGTAGCCCGAGGCGCGTTCGGCGTCCACGGCCACCGGCCCCCGCCCGGACCGCAGCGCCGCCAGGCAGTCGGCCAGCGCCTCGGGGGTGTCGACGACGGCAGGGACCCCCTCGTCGGGCACCTCCAGGCGTTCGAAGTCGGCGGAGGGGTCGTCCACCGTCGGCGGCGCAGGGTGCTGGTCGGGACCCGTGCCCATGTCAGCGTCGGACACCGGAGAGCGCCACCACGCCGTCGGGCAGCGGGGGAAGACCGGCCAGCGTGCAGAGCAGGTCGGCCCAGGCGCCGAGATGGGCGGCGAGCTCGCGCGGCTCGTCGCCGGGG
This sequence comes from Serinicoccus shuyuelongi, assembly GCF_045032955.1. Lineage (NCBI taxonomy): Bacteria > Bacillati > Actinomycetota > Actinomycetes > Micrococcales > Ornithinimicrobiaceae > Serinicoccus > Serinicoccus shuyuelongi. The sequence continues at coordinate 194,778 of NZ_JBJFZU010000004.1, forward strand.
GTCAGGACCGGGGTCCAGGAGGCGCGGATCTCCAGCTCGACCGAGGGCTCGCGCTCCGAGAGCGCCCCGAAGCTCTCCGAGGTCACGCAGGTCACGGTGCCGGCCGGAGCCGCCCAGCCGAGCTCGGCCAGCTCCAGCGCATCGGTGAGCCAGGACCACCCGGCCTGCCCGGCGAGCGGGTCGTGGCCCACCTCGGGCTCCATCTGCGCCTTGGCGTAGGTGACCGCGCGCCACGTGCCCTCCCAGGGCTCGGGCCCCTCGGGGTCGTGCAGCACCACGAACCGGCCGGTGGCGATCGGGTCGTCGTCGGACTGGTGCGAGGGCACCACCTCACCGGAGAGGGCCACCGCGTGCGGGGCCAGCCGGGTCGGGGCCGGCACCTCCTCGAGGATCATCTCGGGGCGCACCTGCGCGGCCCGGATCCCCTCCAGGGCGAGCGCGAAGAGCCCCGCCTCGGGCGCGACGGCGCCACCCGCAGGGCTGCGCCGCGGGCGCTGGTCGGAGATCCGGCTTACCACGTCCATCAGCCTAGGTCGCACCACCCCGGCAGACCAGCACCGCAACGCCGGGGGTTCCTGGAAGGAGCCGGTGTCGGCTCCGGTCGAGGTCGTGCACGAGGTGTGTCACGCTGGAGGCGGGCCACCCCGTCCTCAGATTTATCTCATATATGTGATCTACAGTGGACGGATGACCGAGAGCTACCTCTCCCGCATCGGCGGGCTCATCCGTGACGCCCGCCGACACAAGGAACTGACCCAGGCCCAGCTCGCAGAGCTGCTGAGCACCAGCCAGAGCGCCGTGGCGCGGATCGAGCAGGGCAAGCAGAACCTGTCCCTGGAGATGATCGCCCGGATCGGCGAGAAGCTCGACTCCGAGATCGTCCAGGTCTCCTCCGGCGTCCCGCAGAACCTGCGCATCACCGGTGGCGTCAAGCTCTCCGGCGAGATCGACGTGCGCACGTCCAAGAACGCCGCCGTCGCGCTGCTGTGCGCCTCGCTGCTCAACAAGGGCCGCACCACGCTGCGCAACCTGGCGCGGATCGAGGAGGTCAACCGGATCACCGAGGTGCTGACCAGCATCGGCTTCAAGATCCGCTGGCTGCCGGACTCCTCCGACCTGGAGATCGTGCCGCCGGAGAAGATCGACCTCGGCTCCATCGACGAGGCCGCGGCCCGCCGTACCCGGACCATCATCATGTTCCTGGGCCCGCTGCTGCACGAGTTCGACACCTTCGAGCTGCCGTATGCCGGTGGCTGCGACCTCGGCACCCGCACCGTGGAGCCGCACATGATCGCGCTGCGCCACTTCGGCCTGGAGGTCACCGCGACCACGGGCAGCTACAAGGCCGCCGTCGAGGTGGGGTCCGGCCCGAGCAAGCCGATCGTGCTCACCGAGCGTGGCGACACGGTCACCGAGAACGTGCTGCTGGCCGCCGCGCGGCATACCGGCACCACCATCATCCGCAACGCCTCGTCCAACTACATGGTCCAGGACCTGTGCGTCTTCCTGCAGCAGCTCGGGGTGAAGATCGAGGGCCTCGGGACGACCACCCTCAAGGTCACCGGGGTCGCCGAGATCGACACCGACATCGAGTACGCGCCCTCGGAAGACCCGATCGAGGCGATGAGCCTGCTCGCGGCCGCGGTGGTCACCGGCAGCGAGATCACCATCCGCCGGGTGCCGATCGAGTTCATGGAGATCGAGCTCGCGGTGCTGGACACGATGGGCTACGAGTGCGACCTCACGCCGGAGTACCCGAGCGCGAACGGGCATACCCGGCTGGTGGACCTGACCACCAAGCCCGGTCCGCTGAAGGCGCCGCTGGACAAGATCCACCCGCTGCCCTTCCCCGGCCTCAACATCGACAACCTGCCGTTCTTCGCGATCATCGCGGCCTGCGCGCAGGGGTCGACGCTGATCCACGACTGGGTCTACGAGAACCGCGCCATCTACCTCACCGAGCTCACCACTCTGGGCGCCAAGGTGCACCTGATGGACCCGCACCGGGTGATGATCGAGGGACCGACCAAGTGGCGCGCCGGGGAGATCATGTGCCCGCCCGCGCTGCGCCCCGGCGTGGTCATCCTGCTGGCGATGCTGGCCGCGCCCGGGGTCTCCGTGCTGCGCAACGTCTACGTCATCAACCGCGGCTACGAGGACCTGGCCACCCGGCTGAACAACCTGGGCGCCGGGATCCAGACCTTCCGCGACATCTGAGCACCCGCTCCCCGCACCCCGCGATCGTCGTGCAGCCCGAGATCGTCCGCGACGAACGCGGCGGCGCCACCGTCATGCTCGACGGCCACCCGCAGTCCTACGTCGACCTGGACGACCCGGAGCTGCTGGTCTTCGAGTACGTCGAGCAGTTCGCCACGGTGCTGGAGGCCCTGCGCCCGGACCCGGCACCGTTGGCGACCACCCACGTCGGCGGGGCCGGGATGACGCTGGCCCGCTGGATCCACCGGAGGCACCCAGGGTCACCGCAGATCGTGCTGGAGCCGGACACCGCCCTCACCGAGCTGGTCCGGCGGGAGCTGCCGCTCCCGCGCGGGCACCGGATCCGGGTGCGCCCGCAGACCGGCCAGGAGGGGGTGGCCGGTCTGCGCGACGACTCCGCCGAGGTGGTCGTGGTGGACGCCTTCCAGGACGGACAGGTGCCCGGCGAGCTCGCCGGGCAGGCGTGGGCGCGGGAGCTGGCCCGGGTCCTCGCGCCGGGCGGGCTGCTGCTGGTCAACGCCGCCGACCGGCCGGGGCTGCGCTGGGTGGCACGGCTCGGCGCGACCCTGCACACCCAGCTCCCGCACGTCGGGCAGCTGGTGCTGCGCGAGGTCGACAAGGGCAAGCGCTTCGGCAACGTGGTGCTGGTCTGCTCCTCGGCACCGCTGGACGACGTCACCCTGACCCGGACCGCGGCCCGGGCCACCTTCCCGACCCGGTGGCGCCCGGCCGCCGAGGTCACCGCCGCCGCGCGCCGGGCCGGCGTCCAGCCGTTCGGCGAGGTGGGCGAGCCCTCCCCCGCTCCCCCGGACACCGGCCGGCTCGGGCTCCGCTGAGGGCTGCTCCAGGTATGCCGGACATCTGCCGGTCATCACGGCGCAACGCTGCGCAACGGAGCGGCACTACGCTGGTCGGTGTGCGTACCCGCGAGGACATCGACTGCTGGCTCACCGACATGGACGGCGTGCTCGTCCACGAGAACCACCCGCTGCCGGGGGCGCGGGAGCTCATCGACCACTGGAACGACACCCATACCCCCTACCTGGTGCTGACGAACAACTCCATGTTCACGGCGCGCGACCTCGCCGCCCGCCTGCACGCCTCCGGGCTGCCGGTCCCCGAGCACCGGATCTGGACCAGCGCCCTGGCCACGGCGGACTTCCTGGCCGACCAGAAGCCCGGCGGCTCGGTGTACGTGGTCGGTCAGGCCGGGATCATCACCGCCCTGCACGAGGCGGGCTTCACGATGACCGAGCACGAGCCGGACTTCGTCGTCCTCGGCGAGACCCGGCAGTACTCCTTCGAGGCGATCACCACGGCGGTCCGGCTGGTCCGCAACGGGGCCCGCTTCATCGCCACCAACCCGGACGCCACCGGTCCCAGCGCGGACGGCGTGCTGCCGGCGACCGGCGCGATCAGCGCCCTGGTCACCAAGGCCACCGGCCGCGAGCCGTACATCGTCGGCAAGCCGAACCCGATGATGTTCCGGTCCGCGCTGAACAAGATCGGCGCGCACAGCGAGACCACCGGCATGATCGGCGACCGGATGGACACCGACATCATCGCCGGCATGGAGGCCGGGCTGCACACCGTGCTGGTGATGACCGGCATCAGCGACCGCGCGAGCCTGTCGACCTACCCGTTCCGACCGGACGAGATCCTCGAGGGCGTGCACGAGCTCGTCCCGCAGGAGCCCATCACGTCCGTGATCGAGCCCCCGACGACCGAGGTGTAGGGGCTCCCAGCCAGTACGCTCAGGACGTGCGCACGGCATACCTGGACCACCCCGGCCCGATCCCGATGGCCCACCGCGGTTTCGACCGCGGCGGCGCCGGTCTGGAGAACTCGATGGCGGCCTTCCAGGCGGCGGTCGAGCTGGGCTACCGGTACGTCGAGACCGACGTGCACGCCACCCGGGACGGGGTCGTCGTCGCCCTGCACGACGAGACGCTGGACCGGGTCACCGACGCGCACGGCGTGGTCCCCGAGATGTCCTGGCGGGACGTCTCCCGGGCCCGGATCGCCGGGCAGGAGCCGGTGCCCCAGCTGGAGGACCTGCTGGGGTCGTGGCCCGAGCTGCGGGTGAACATCGACATCAAGACCCCCGGGGCGGTGCTGCCGCTGGTGCGGGCCATCGAGCGCACCCGGGCGCACGACCGGGTCTGCGTGGCCAGCTTCTCCGACCCCCGCCGCCGGGCCGCGCTGATGCGTCTCACCCGGCCGGTCGCCACCTCCGCGGGTCAGCGGGCGGTGGCCTCCTTCCGTGCCGCGGCGCAGCTCCCGCCGCTGGTCCGGGCCTCGGTGGGCGCCCGGGCCCTGCGCGGGGTGGACGGGATGCAGGTGCCGCCGGAGCAGTACGGCATCGAGATCGTCAGCGCCACGTCGGTCGCGGCGGCGCACGAGATCGGCAAGTTCGTGCACGTGTGGACCATCGACGACCCGCAGGAGATGCACCGGCTGCTGGACCTCGGGGTGGACGGGATCATGACCGACCGCGCGGACGTGCTCAAGGACGTGCTCGTCCAGCGCGGTCAGTGGTTCCCCTGACCTAGTAGGTGTCGCGCTGGTAGCGCTTGCCGTCGCGCAGCGCGGACAGGTAGTCCTCGGCCGCGTCGGCGTCCATCCGGCCGTGCTCGGCGACGACCTCGACCAGGGCGGCGTGCACGTCCTTGGCCATCCGGGTGGCGTCCCCGCAGACGTAGAGGTGCGCACCGCGTTCCAGCCAGTCGAAGACCTCACGGCCGTGCTGGGTGATCCGGTGCTGGACGTAGACCTTCTCGGCCTGGTCCCGGCTGAAGGCGACGTCCATCCGGGTCAGCAGCCCGGACTTCAGGTAGCCCTGCATCTCGACCTGGTAGAGGAAGTCCTGGGTGAAGTGCGGGTTGCCGAAGATCAGCCAGTTGTCGCCGTCCGCACCGAGCGCGTCCCGCTCCTGGAGGAAGGCGCGGAAGGGCGCGATGCCGGTCCCCGGACCGACCATGATGACCGGCACCGACGGGTCCTGCGGCAGCCGGAAGTGGTCCCCGGCCTCGACGTAGACCTTGACCCGGTCCCCCTCCTGGGAGCGACGCACGTGCCCCGAGCACCCGCCCAGGTGGTCCCGGCCGAAGCCCTGCCACTCGACGACGCCGACCGTGAGGTGCACCTCGTCCTCCACCTCCTGCTGGCTGGAGGCGATCGAGTACAGCCGCGGCTGCATCTTGCGCAGGGCGTCGACGAGCTGCTGCGCCCCGAGCCGGGCGGGGTGCTCGTGCACGATGTCGTAGATCTGGCGCTCCTCCAGGAAGGTGCGCAGCGCCGCCTTGTCCTGCGCCAGCTCCGCCAGGGTCGGGAGGGCGGCCGCCTCGGCATACCGCTGCACGAAGCCGGGGTAGGACTGGGTGAGCTCCAGGTCCTCGAGCAGCACCTCGCGCAGGGCTTCGGTGCTCTCGCCGAGGGTGACCTCCTCGGTCCCGTCCAGGCCCAGGACCTCGAGCAGGGCGTCGACGGCCTCCGGGTCGTTGCGGAAGAACACCCCGAGGGAGTCGCCGGGCCGGTAGGTCAGCCCCGACCCCTCCAGCGAGATCTCGACGTGCCGCACGTCCTTGGTGCTCATCCGCCCGGTGATCTTCTGCACCTCACCGATCTCGGCGAGGAACGGGCTGCGGCGCGAGTATGCCGTCGGTGCCGCCGCGAGCCCGGGCATCTGGACCACGGTGCCGCCGGCGGGGGTGACGGCGTTCAGCTCGGGCTCGAAGACGTCCAGGGTCGCCTCCACCCACCCGGCCACGTGGTCCTCGTGGTCCACGTCCAGCAGCAGGCGCTCGGCGACGACGCTCGCGCCGAGGGCACGCAGCCGGTCCTCGAAGTCGACGGCCGCCTGGCAGTAGAACTCGTAGCTGGAGTCGCCCAGTCCCAGGACGGTCACCTGGGTGCCGGACAGGTCCGGGGCCTTCTTCGAGGCCAGGAAGCGGTGCAGCTTCTCGGCGCTCTCCGGCGGGTCGCCCTCGCCATGGGTGGAGACGACGACCGTGAGGAACGTCTCCGACTTGAGCTGGGTGGGCTTGTAATCGGCCATGTCGGTGACGGACACGGTGAGGCCGCGGGCCCGGGCGGCCTCGGCGAGGTCGTTCGCCACGTGCTTGGCGTTGCCGGTCTGCGAGCCGTAGAGGACGGTGAGGGTGGCCCCCTCGGTCGACGACGTGGCGGTGGGACCGGGCAGCTGGGCCCCCTCGGTGCTGCCGGCGAGGTAGCCGCTCAGCCAGACCTTCTGCAGGGGCGTCAGCGTGGAGGCCAGCTCGACGAAGCGCTGGTGCTGCTCGGGCGACAGCGGGCTGGCGGTCTCCAGCAGCTGGGACGTGGTGGTCGTCATGCTCACCCCTGCTCCACGTGCAGGCCGCACTCACGGACGAGGCCGAAGAAGCGCGAGCCCTCGGCGTCCAGGTCGTCTCCGGGGCGCCGGGTGGTGTGCGTGTCGCCGATGCTGACGTAGCCCTCGTGGAAGAGCGGGTGGTAGGGCAGGTCGTGCTCGGTGAGGTAGCGGTGCACGTCGCGGTTGCTCCAGTCGACGATGGGGTGGACCTTGACCCTGCCGTTCTGCTTCTCCACCGGCTGCCGGTCCGCGCGACCGGTGGACTGCTCACGGCGCAGCCCGCTGAACCAGGTGCTGATCCCGAGCTCGTTCATCGCGCGCTGCATCGGCTCGACCTTGTTGATCCGGTTGTACTCGGTGATGCCCTCGGCGCCGTGCTCCCAGAGCCGGCCGAACCTGGCCTCCTGCCAGGCCGGGGAGAGCTCGGAGCGGTAGACGTGCAGGTTGAGACCCAGACGGTCGGTGAGCTCGTCGATGAAGCGGTACGTCTCCGGGAAGAGGTAGCCGGTGTCGAAGAGCAGCACCGGCAGGTCCGGCACGGTCCGCGTCATCAGGTGCAGCATGACGGCCGACTGGACGCCGAAGCTGGAGGTCACGGCATACCCTCCGGGCAGGTGCTGCAGGGCCCAGTCGATGCGGTCCTGCGCGCTGCGGTCCTCGAGCCCGGACGCGGCGGCCTCGAGGTCGTGCGGCAGCAGCGGGAGCGTGGTGCAGACGCCGTCGTTGCGGGCGAGAGCGCTCATGGGGTGTCCTCTCGGCTGGTCATGCGTAGAAGTCGGTGGCGGAGACCGTGACCTTGGCCACGACCCCGGTGCGGATGAGGAAGTCGCCGAAGCCCTCGCCGTCCTCGCGGCCGGCGACCCAGGCGCCGATGAGGTGGTCCAGCTCCTCGAGGATCACCTCGGGGCTGACGTTCTCCCGGTAGAGCTTCGGCACCCGGGTGCCGATGCGGTCCCCGCCGAGGTGGAGGTTGTACTTCCCGGGGCCCTTGCCGACGAGCCCGACCTCGGCGAGCATCGCGCGCGAGCAGCCGTTGGGGCAGCCGGCGACCCGGAGCACGATGTGCTCGTCCGGAATCCCGTGCTTGACGAGCAGCTGCTCGACCTGGGCCACGAAGCCGGGCAGGAAGCGCTCGGACTCGGCCATCGCCAGCGGGCAGGTGGGGAAGGACACGCAGGCCATGGAGTTGCGCAGCTGCGAGGTCGTGGCCTCGTCGATGAGGCCGTGCTCGCGGGCGATCTTTTCGATCGTGCGCTTCTGCGCGGCCGGCACCGCCGCGACGACGAGGTTCTGGTTGGCGGTCAGCCGGAAGTGGCCCCGGTGGACCTCGGCGATCTTGCGCAGCCCGGTCTTGATCGGCCTGTCCTCCTCGTCGCGGATGCGCCCGTTGAGGATGAACAGGGTGAGGTGCCAGGTGCCGTCCTGCCCCTTGACCCAGCCGAACCGGTCGCCCCTCGAGGTGAAGGCGTAGGGACGGGAGGGCTCGAAGGTCGCGCCCGCGCGACGCTCGACCTCGGCCTTGAAGACGTCGGAGCCGACCCGGTCCAGGGTGTACTTCGTCTTGGCGTTCTTGCGGTTGACCCGGTTGCCCCAGTCGCGCTGCACGGTGACGACGTGCTCGGCCACGGCCAGGGTGTCCTCCAGCGGGATGAACCCGAAGTCGTCCGCCGTCCGGGGGTAGGTGCTGGTGTCGCCGTGGGTCATCGCGAGCCCGCCGCCGACGAGGACGTTCCAGCCCACGAGCTCGCCGTCCTCGACGATCCCCACGAAGTTGAGGTCGTTGGCGTTGACGTCGACCTCGTTGTCGGGCGGCAGGGACACCGTCGTCTTGAACTTGCGCGGCAGGTAGGTCTCGCCCAGCACCGGCTCCTGGGTGGTGCGGGCCAGCTCGTGGTCGAGGAAGATCTCCACGTAGGCCTTGGTCCGCGGCAGCAGGTGCTCGGAGATCCGGGTGGACCACTCGTGGACCTCGGCGTGCAGCTGCGACTCCAGCGGGTTGCTGGAGCAGAGCACGTTGCGGTTGACGTCGCCGGCGGTGGCGATGGAGTCGATCCCGACGGCGTTGATCGCCTGGTGGGTGTCCTTGATGTCCGGCTTGAACACCCCGTGGAACTGGAAGGTCTGGCGGGTCGTCAGCCGGACCGAGCCGTAGAGCGTGTGCTTCTCGGCCCAGTCCTCGACGGCCAGCCACTGCTCGGGGGTCATCACCCCGCCGGGCACGCGGGCCCGGACCATGACGTTGATGAGCGGCTCGAGCTTCTGCTGGGCGCGCTCGGCGCGGATGTCCCGGTCGTCCTGCTGGTACATCCCGTGGAAGCGGATCAGCTGGAAGTTGTCCGGGCCGAAGCCGCCGGTGATCTGGTCCTGCAGGTCCTCGGCGATCGTCCCGCGCAGGTAGTTGCTCTCCCGCTTCAGGCGCTCGTTGTCGGACAGCTGACCGTCGACGATCAGCGGGCCGTCCTGCTGGCTCTGGGGCATGGCGTGCGTGACTTTCGCTCGGGTCGTGGTGGTCGTCGCGGCGGGCACCGTGGTGCTGACGTGCCTGCGCCAGGGTAAGCGATCATTATGGTTTCCCCTATTCCACGGCATGGGTATGACATAGGCCACACTGCGTCCCACGGCGTCCCGGGCGCACCCGCCCGCCGGGCCCTGTCAGGGGACGTTGGCCTCCAGCTCGGCCAGCCAGACCCGGGCGTTCGCGTCCGAGGGGGCACGCCAGTCACCGCGCGGGGACAGCGCACCGCCGGAGGAGACCTTGGGCCCGTTCGGCAGCGCCGACCTCTTGAACTGCGAGAAGGCGAAGAAGCGCTGCAGGAACAGCTCCAGCCACCGGCGGATGGTGGCCAGGTCGTAGGCGTTGCGCCCTTCTTCCGGGAAGCCGGGGGGCCAGGGGCCCCGGTCCGCGTCGTGCCACGCGTGCCAGGCCAGGAACGCGACCCGGCTGGGCGGCATACCGAACCGGATCACGTGGTGCAGGGTAAAGTCCTGGAGCTCGTAGGGCCCGATCTTGTCCTGGGTGGACTGCACCTGCCCGTCTTCCCCCGCCGGGACCAGCTCGGGGGTGATCTCGGTGTCCAGGATGGAGGTCAGCACCCGGCCGGCGCGCCCGTCGAAGAGGCCCTCGCCGACGACCCAGCGGATGACGTGCTGGATCAGCGTCTTGGCCAGCCCGGAGTTCACCGTGTAGTGCGACATCTGGTCGCCGACCCCGTAGGTGCACCAGCCCAGCGCCAGCTCGGACAGGTCACCGGTGCCGAGCACGATGCCGCCGCGCTGGTTCGCCGCGCGGAAGAGGAAGTCGGTGCGCAGGCCGGCCTGGACGTTCTCGAAGGTGACGTCGTAGAGCGGCTCACCGTCGGCGAACGGGTGGTCCAGGTCGTGCAGCATCTGCCGGGCCATCGGCGTGATGTCCACCTCCTGGAAGGTGACGCCCAGCGAGGCGGCCAGCTCGACGGCGTTGCCCTTGGTGTGGTCGCTGGTCGCGAACCCGGGCAGGGTGAAGGCCAGGATGTCGGTGCGCGGCCGCCCCGCCCGGTCCATCGCGCGGGCCGCCACCAGCAGCGCGTGCGTCGAGTCGAGCCCGCCGGAGATGCCGATGACGACCTTCGGGTCACCGATCTGCGCGAGCCGCTGGTTGAGGGCGCTCACCTGGATGCTGAAGGTCTCGTAGCAGTCCTGGGCCAGCAGCTCGGGGTCGTCCGGGACGAACGGGAACCGGTCGACCACCCGGCGCAGGCCGATGTCGGTGCGCGGCGGGTCCAGGGTCAGCTCGACGGTGCGGAACCTGCCCACCCGGTCGGCCAGCGCCAGCGCGTTGTCGTCGAAGGAGCCCTGCCGGGCCCGGTCCGCCCGGATCCGCATCAGGTCCACGTCGGCGACCGCCCGGTGCGCCCCCTGGGCGAAACGCTCCGACTCCACCAGCAGCCGACCCAGCTCGTGGATCATCGTCTGCCCGTCCCAGGACAGGTCGGTCGAGGACTCCCCCTCCCCCGCGGCCGCGTAGGCGTAGGCGCACAACATCCGCGAGCTCGCCCCGGCGCACAGCGCGTGCCGCTCCGCCGACCGGCCCACCGTGATCGGGCTGCCGGAGAGGTTGGCCACCAGGGTGGCACCGGCCAGCGTCGCCTCGGCCGAGGGCGGCACCGGCACCCACAGGTCCTCGCAGACCTCGACGTGCAGCACCAGCCCCGGGACGTCGGTAACCCGGAAGAGGAGGTCGGGGCCGAACGGGACGTCCACCACGTCGTTCCGCTGCTCCATCCCCCCCACCTCCCCCACCGAGCGTCGCGAATGGTTGCCCTCAGCCCCACCGGGCGTCGCGAATGGTTGCCCCTGGCCCGACCGGGCGTCGCCCGTGGTTGCCTCGGGCCGCCGGAGCCGGATCGTCTGGCCGTCGGTGCCGACCCCCGGCGCGAAGTGCCTCTTCTCGTAGAACTCGCGGTAGTTGGGCAGGTATGACTTCGGCGCGACCCCGAGGATCTCGCCCCGGTGCACCACCACCGCGCAGTTGTAGACACGGTTGCGGTGGCGCAGCGGCGCACCGACCACGATGAGCGGGCTGAGCTCCGCGCTGGCCGTGGCCAGGTCCCACAGCGCCTGCTCGGTGGCGTCGAGGACGGCGTCCTGCAGGAGCAGGTCGTCCAGGGCATACCCGGTGATCCCCAGCTCGGGGAAGATCGCGACCGCGACGCCCTCGCCGTCGCACTCGCGCACCTGGTCCAGGGTGCGGGCGAGGTTGGTGGCCGGGTCGGCGATCGCCACCGGGAGGGTGCAGGTGGCGACGCGGGCGAACCCCTGGTCGTAGGCGCTGAAGAAGTCCACGGGGCCAGTGTGTCAGGAGGCCACCATCGGCGACGCTCGGTCGAGGTGAGGGCAACCATTCGCGACGTCCGGTGGGACTGAGAGCAACCACGGGCGGCGCTCGATGGGATCTACTAGATGTGGGGTTACATCCGTGTCATTCGCATGTATATAGTGGGTCACGCAGCTGGTTCGGCCGGTGCGACCCTCGGGTCGTGGTGGTCGTCGTAAGAGGGAACCCGGTGAGAACCCGGGACTGCCCCGCAGCGGTGAACGGGAACGACCGTCGCACCACGGCACTGCACCCCCGGGTGTGGGAAGCCGCGACCAGTAGGAAGCCGGGAGGGATCTCGGCCGGCCCGTGAGTCCGAAGACCTGCCAGTGCACGGGTGTCCAGAAGGCATCCGTGGCTCGTGACCTCGTGGGAAGGTCTGGGGCCCGGCGACGGCATACCCGCCACGCTCCCCCCGTCAGTCCCCTGGTCCCGAGCTGCGACGAGCAGTTCGAGTTCACGAGGGGTGAGCCGATGGTCAGCACCACTGTCATCAAGCGCGACGGGAGCCGCGCGGACTACGACGGCGCGGAGATCGCGCGGTCGATCGAGAGCGCGGCCCGGGGGTTGGACGACGCCGTCCTGCGCAGCACCCAGCTGCAGTCCGAGCTGGAGATCACCCTCTTCGACGGCATCACCAGCGAGCAGCTGGACCAGTCCGTGATCCAGGTCGCGCTGCAGAACGTCAAGGACGACCCGGCCTACGACATGATCGCGGCCCGGCTGCTCGTCAAGACCATGTACAAGGCGGTCTTCGGGGACACCCGCGACCTGCTCGGCGAGGACGACCCTGAGGTCATCCGGGCCAAGCACCGCCAGTACTTCCCCGGCTTCGTGCACCGCGGCGTCCGCTCCGGGCTGCTCGACCCGCGGCTGGCCGAGCTCTTCGACCTCGACGCCCTCGCCACCGCGCTGGACCCCGCCCGGGACGACCTGCTGCGGTACATCGGCGCCCAGACCCTGCGCACCCGGTATGCCCTCAACGACGCCGACCCGGCGCGCACCGTCCTGGAGACGCCGCAGTTCTTCTGGATGCGCGTCGCCATGGGCCTCTCGCTCACCGAGGCGGACCCGACCGCGGCGGCGCTCGCGTTCTACGACGCGATGTCCCGGCTGGAGTACCTGGCGGCCGGCTCGACCCTGGTCAACGCCGGCACCGCCTACAGCCAGCTCTCCAACTGCTTCGTGATGCAGATGGAGGACGACATCGAGCACATCGGCAAGAGCGTGCGCGACGTCATGTGGTTGACCAAGGGCACCGGCGGCATCGGCATGTCGGTCAGCAAGCTGCGCAGCGAGGGCAGCCCGATCCGGTCCAACAACACCACCTCGACCGGTCCGATCCCGTTCATGCACACCATCGACTCCACGCTGCGGGCGATCAGCCGGGGCGGCAAGAAGTTCGGTGCGCTGTGCTTCTACATGGAGAACTGGCACCTCGACTTCGCCCAGTTCCTGGACCTGCGGCAGAACTCCGGCGACCCCTACCGCCGCACCCGCACCGCCAACACCGCGGTCTGGATCAGCGACGAGTTCATGAAGCGCGTGCAGGCCGACGATGAGTGGTACCTCTTCGACCCGCTCACCACCCCCGACCTGGTCGAGCTGACCGGCGCCGCCTTCTCCGCCCGGTATGCCCACTACGTCACCGAGGCACGGGCCGGTCGGCTGCGGCACAAGAAGGTGCGCGCCCGCGAGCAGTGGCGGGCCATCCTCATCTCCCTGCAGACCACCAGCCACCCGTGGCTGACCTGGAAGGACTCGGTGAACACCCGGGCGCTGAACCACAACACCGGGACCATCCACTCCTCCAACCTGTGCACCGAGATCACCCTGCCGCAGGACCGGGACAACGTCTCCGTCTGCAACCTGGCCTCGATCAACCTCTCCCGGCACGTGCACGGGCGGCACAGCACCGGTGAGGTCACCATCGACTGGGACCGGCTGGCCCACTCGGCCCGCCTCGCGGTCCGCCAGCTGGACAACCTGATCGACATCACCATCAGCTCGGTGCCGGAGTCGGAGCGTTCCAACGAGCTCAACCGGGCCCTGGGTCTCGGTGTCATGGGCTTCACCGACGTGGTGGAGCGGTTCGGCCTGTCCTACGAGTCGAGCGAGGCCTACGACCTCATCGACTCCCTGGTCGAGTTCGTCTCGTGGCACGCGATCGACGCCAGCGCGGACCTGGCCCGCGAGCGTGGGGCCTACCCGAACTTCGCCGGCTCGCGGTGGAGCGAAGGGATGGTCCCGGTCGACTCGCTGGACCTGCTGGAGGCCGACCGCGGGCTCACCGTGGAGGTGGACCGGCGCAGCGAGATGGACTGGGACGTGCTGCGGGAGAAGGTGGCCGGTGGCATCCGCAACTCCACCCTGATGGCCATCGCCCCCACCGCCTCCATCGGCCTGGTGGCCGGCACCACCCCGGGCCTGGACCCGCAGTTCAGCCAGATCTTCAGCCGCGCCACCAGCGCCGGCAAGTTCCTCGAGGTGAACCGCAACCTGGTCGCCGACCTGGCCGAGCGCGGCCTCTGGGAGGACCTGCGCGAGGACCTGCTGCGCCACCAGGGCGACCTGTCCAAGGTCGAGGGTGCCCCCGCGGACCTGCAGGAGATCTACCGGACCAGCTTCCAGCTCTCCCCGTACGCCTTCCTGCACGTGGCGGCCCGGGCGCAGAAGTGGATCGACCAGGCCATCAGCCGCAACATCTACCTGGCCAGCCGGGACGTCGGTGGGATGCAGGAGTTGTACTCCGCGGCCTGGCGGATGGGCGTGAAGACGACCTACTACCTGCACATGATGCCCCGGCACACCGCCGAGCAGTCGACGGTCAAGGTCAACAAGGCGGCCCAGCCCGCGTCCTCCTCCACTGCCGCGTCCTCCGGCGGGTCCTCCGTCGGCTCCGGCTCGTCGGGACCGCGACGCGGGTTCGGCGCGGTAGCCGGATCTCAGGCTGCGACGAGCCCGACGAGCCCGACGAGCGCACCGGTGCGACGCGGGTTCGGCGCGGCGACCGCGACCGCCGCCCCCACGCATACCCCGGAGCGGATCGCCCCCGAGCCCCCGCCGCAGGCCGAGGAGCTCCCCCTGGTGGACGAGGTCGACGGGCAGGCGTGCCCGATCGACCCGATGGAGCGCCTGCAGTGCGACTCCTGCCAGTGACCACCCCCTTCCCGACCGTCTGAGAGAAGTACACCGATGACCACCGACACACCCGTCAGCACCAGCAACACCGGGACCGCGACCGAGAGCACGACCACGACGACGACCGGGATCCTCGGGACCGGCATCCGGGAGGGTCTGCTGCTCAAGCCCGTCACCTACCCCTGGGCGATGGAGCTCTACGACCAGGCGGTGGCCAACACCTGGTTCCCGAACGAGGTGCAGCTGGGTGAGGACCTGGCCGACTTCGAGCGGATGAGCGACGACGAGCGGCACGCACTGACCTTCCTGATGAGCTACTTCAACCCCAACGAGCTGCTCGTCAACAAGGCGCTCGCGTTCGGCGTCTACCCCTATGTGAACGCCGCCGAGTGCCACCTCTACCTGGCGAAGCAGATGTGGGAGGAGGCCAACCACTGCATGAGCTTCGAGTACGTGCTGGAGACCTTCCCCATCGACCGGGAGAAGGCCTACAACAGCCACGTCGAGGTGCCGTCGATGGCGGCCAAGGAGGAGTTCGAGGTCGCCTTCATCCGGCGGATGACCGAGCAGACGCTGGACATCAGCACGACCGAGGGCAAGCAGGACTTCGTCCGGAACCTGGTCGCCTACAACGTCATCCTGGAGGGGATCTGGTTCTACTCCGGCTTCATGGTCGCGCTGAGCTTCCGGCAGCGGAACCTGCTGCGCAACTTCGGCTCGCTGATCGACTGGATCGTCCGGGACGAGAGCCTGCACCTGAAGTTCGGGATCAACCTCATCCTCACCGTGCTCGAGGAGAACCCGGACGTCGCGACGCCGGAGTTCGCCGCCGAGATCCGGCAGATGGTGCTGGACGCCGTCGAGATGGAGGAGGCCTACAACCGGGACATGCTCCCGAACGGCATCCTCGGCCTGAACGCGGACTACATCAACACCTACGTCCGCTACCTGGCCGACCGCCGGTTGGAGGAGCTGGGCTTCGAGCCGGAGTACGGCGTGGCTAACCCGGCGAAGTGGATGGCGGCCGCGAACGACACGCTGCAGCTGGTGAACTTCTTCGAGTCGATCAACACCTCCTACGAGGTCAACGCCCGCGCCGACTCCTGAGGGCCGCCGATGTCCTGCGTGACCTTCCTGACGGACGAGCAGCGGCGACGGCTGGCGCTGGGAGCCGCAGACACCGCACCGGTGTCGACCTTCCGCTCACCGCCGGTGACCGCGTCGGTGCGGCGCCGGGTCGCTGCGCTTGCCCGCGACCCCCGACCGGGGATCCGGGCCAGCGCGGCGGCGCACCCGCACGCGCCGCCCGAGGTGCTGCATACCCTGGCGCAGGACGAGGAGGTATGCGTGCGGGTGGCGCTGGCGCGCAACGCCTGGGCACCCCACGCTGTGCTGGCGGTGCTCGCGGTGGACCCGGTCCCGTCGGTCCGTCAGTGGGTCGCGGTGCACGAGCGGGCCGGTGTCGAGCTCCGCGACCGGCTCGGGGCGGACCCTGACCCACAGGTGCGGGCCGTGGTCGGGTGGGTGCACGCCGCGACGTCCGGATAGGCACTTCGGGACGCCCGGTCGGGCAGTTCGAGACGCCCGGTCGGGCAACTGGGGACGCCCGGTCGGGCAGTTCGAGACGCCCGGTCAGGTGCAGCCGGTGAACTCCCACAGCGAGGCGCTGCCGCCCTCGTCGACCTTGGTCCAGGCCGGGCCCTCGACGGGGTCGAGGTTGCGCAGGCCGGGGGTGGTCTCCTCCCACTTGGCGTTGAGGTCGTCGTCGAAGGTGAGGGAGTCGGCGTACACATGGGTCACGCCCAACGCCCGCACCGCCTCGCACACCTCCGGGTCGCTCGGCCACCGCTCGAAGCCCTGCTCCAGCACCGTCCGTTCGGGGCTGCCCGGGATGGGGCTCAGCTGGGGGAAGACGACGTCCACGCCGGCCCGGTGCAGCAGGTAGGGGGAACCGGCGACGGCCTCCCCCAGCACCACCGCGTCCTCGGGCAGCGTCTGTCCCGCACGGTCGATCATGTCGATCTCCGCCGGCTCCAGGATGCTGCCCCAGGCGATCGGGTAGGTCGTGTAGGTGGAGGCCATCACCTGCACCTGGCTGGTCCAGCGGAGCCCGGAGGTGAGCACCACCAGGGCCACCACCAGCACGGCGGCGGCCGCGGTCACCGGCACCCGGAAGGTGCGTGCCGCCCTGTCGGCCAGCCAGCCGCCCGCCCCGGCGGCGAGCATGATCGCCGGGATGAGCAGCAGCTGGTTGATCCGGGACGGCTGGGTGTACCAGAACCCGGCCAGTGCCCGCAGCGGCTGCTCCGCGGGTCCGGCCGCGAGCAGCGTCAGCGCCACCGCCGCCAGCAGCGACACGATCAGCCACCGGGCGTGCCGCCAGCGCAGCGCCAGGGCGATGCCCAGCCACACCAGCAGGGTGCCGACCAGGTTCACCGAGGTGACCTCGTAGACGTACACCAACGGGTGGTCGATGAGCAGCGACCCGAGGCCCGGCAGGTAGGAGTCCTGGCCGCCCCGCTCGTAGTCCAGGATCGAGAGCACCGGCGGGAACGTCAGCAGGAACACCGCCAGCCCGACGGCCCCACCCGCCAGCAGCAGACCGACACCCCAGGCCCACCACGGACGGCCGAGCCGGGCCTGCCGCCGCAGCTGGCGCACGGTGAGCACCGCCAGCAGCGGCAGCGCCAGCAGCGCCAGCGAGAAGAGGCCGGACGGGTGCGCCAGGACCACCCCGAGCAGCGCCCAGGCCAGCCCGATCCCGAGGGCCACGTGCATCCGCCAGCTCAGCACGCCGCGCAGGGTGGCGATGAGCAGCGCGATCGTTCCGGGCAGGCCGGCCGTCGACAGCGCGAACGGCCACACCGCCAGCATCGACACCGCGATCGCCGGGAAGGTCACGAAGCCGGCCGCCAGCACCGGCACCAGGATCGAGGGTAGCGCCCGGGCCGGCCAGACCACCCGGGCCAGCGCGATCAGGCCGGCGACCCAGATGACGCACCCGATCACCAGCGAGGAGGCGTTCGCCGCCTCGGTCACCCCGTCGAACCCGGGCGCCACCGCCACCAGCGAGTGCCACACCGCGGGGTAGAAGGGCGCCACGGTGTCCGCGTACATCGGGGACAGCCCGCCGAGGGAGCTGGCGTTCCCGGTCTCCCGCACGAACCAGAGCGCGTTCAGGTGGAAGACCGCGTCCCAGGCCTGCGGCGGCTGGTCGGCCCGGCCCATCCCGGTCATCATCGCCGCGGCCAGGGTCCCCCCGCCGACCACCCAGGTCAGGGCCAACCACGCCCGTTCGGTATGCCGCAGCCGCCGCTCCCCGGCGACCGTCACCCCGGCCGGGGCCCAGGTGGTGCGCAGGGCCGCGCCGATCCCGGCCGCGACGGCCGCCGCCAGGACGGCCCCGACGACGAAGGTCAGCAGGCTCCAGCGCAGACCCACGAGGTCGTAGCCGATGGCCAGCACCCCGGCCAGGCCGGTGGTGACGGCCGGCCCCGCGCCGAGGGCGAGCAGCCCGCGGACCCCGAGCAGCCGCAGCACGGCATACCCCGGCAGCACCCAGAGCAGCGCCAGCCCCGCGATGCCGGGCGTCACCGACGCCCAGCCGACCCCCTCACTCATACGGTGTAGCTCTCGCCCCCGCCGATCGTCAGGCGGGGCACACCGGTGAAGCGGGCGGCGTCGGTGATGCGCCGACCGTCGAGCAGCACCCGCAGACCGGGCAGGTCGTCGGCGGACAGCTGCGCGTACTCCGGGTGGTCCGCCTGGACGATCGCCACGTCGACCGGCTCACCGGACCGTCCGGGCGTCCAGCGGTAGGGCTCCCAGCCGAAGGCGGACAGCTCGGCGTCGGTGTACATCGGGTCGTGCACCAGCACCTGCGCACCGCGCGAGCGCAACGCCTCGACGGTTCCGAAGATCCCGGAGAAGGCGGTCTCCTTCACCCGGCCGCGGTAGGAGGCCCCGAGCACCACCACCCGCAGCTCGCGCAGCGAGCCGAGCAGCGTCTCGGCGCGGGCGACCGCGTACTCCGGCATCGCGGCGTTGGCCTCACGGGCGGTGCGGACCACGGTGGCGTCCGGGTCGGTGGACAGGTAGAGGCGGGGGTAGACGGGGATGCAGTGGCCCCCGACGGCGATGCCCGGGTGGTGGATGTGGCTGTAGGGCTGGGAGTTGCAGGCCTCGATGACCCGGTGCACGTCGATGCCGGCGCCGTCGGCGAAGCGGGCGAACTGGTTGGCCAGCCCGATGTTCACGTCCCGGTAGGTGGTCTCGGCCAGCTTGGCCATCTCCGCGGCCTCGGCGCTGCCCATGTCCCAGACCCCGTTCGGGCGCGGCAGGTCGTCCCGCTCGTCGAAGGAGAGGACGGAGCAATAGAAGTCCATGGCCCGCTCGGTGCCGACCTCGCTCAGGCCGCCGACGAGCTTGGGGTAGCGGCGCAGGTCGGCGAAGACCCGGCCGGTGAGGACCCGCTCGGGCGAGAACACGAGGTCGAAGTCGCTGCCCTCGACGAGCCCGCTGATCTGTTCGATCATCGGCTTCCAGCGGCGTCGGGTGGTGCCCACCGGCAGCGTCGTCTCGTAGGAGATGAGGGTGCGCGAGCCCGGGATCAGGTGCGCGGCGAGGCTGCGGGTGGCGGCGTCCATCCAGCCGAAGTCGGGCTGCCCGGTGGCCTCGTCGACGAAGAGCGGCACCACCAGCACCACCGCGTCCGCGCCGGGGATGGCGTCGGCGTAGTCGGTGGTGGCCCGCAGCCGCCCGGCCGGGACCAGCTCGGCCAGCTTCTCGGCCAGGTGGTCCTCGCCGGGGAAGGGCTCGGTGCCGGCGTTCACGGCCTCGACCGTCGCGGCGTTGACGTCGACCCCGACGACCTCGTGGCGGGGGTCGGCGTCGGCGAACTGGACCGCCAGCGGCAGTCCGATCTTGCCCAGGGCAACGACCGCGATCTTCATCGGTGGGATGTCCGTCCTCGAGTGGGGGTGACGTGCCTGCTCAGGATACGTCGCCGGCACGGCATACCCTGGAAGGATGGACGAGAGCACCAGCAGGTTCACCGGCCCGGACGGAACCCAGGTGCACGTGCGGGGCTGGGTGCCGGACGGGGCGCCGAGGGCGCTGGTGCTCATCGCGCACGGGATGCTGGAGCACTCGCAGCGGTATGCCCACGTCGCCGGGCGGCTGGTCGACCGCGGGTATGCGGTGTACGCACCCGACCACCGCGGGCACGGTCACAGCGTGACCGGACGCGGCACCCTCGGACACCTCGGGGACAAGGACGGCTTCGCCGCCGTCGTGGACGACCTGCTCGCCCTGTCGGACCACCTGCGGGCCGAGCACCCCGGCGTGCCGCTGGTGCTGCTCGGGCACAGCATGGGCTCGTTCCTGGCCCGGGCGTATGCCGCCAGGTACGGCGACCGGTTGGCCGCGTTGGTGCTCTCGGGCACCGCCGGGACCCCGGGGGTCAAGGGCCTGCTCGGGGAGCGGGTCGCGGCGGCCGAGGCCAGGCTGCGCGGGCCCCGGGCGCGCAGCCACCTGATGACGGCGTTGTCGCTGGGCCCCTACAACCGGGCGTTCCGGCCGAACCGCACGGACTCGGACTGGCTGACCCGGGACGAGGCTCAGGTCGACGCCTACGTCGCCGACGAGCTGTCCGGTGCGGTGGCCACGGCCGGTTTCTACCGCGACCTGCTCGGCGGGCTGCGCTGGGTGAGCGAGGACTCGACGGCGTCCCGGATGCCGCACGACCTGCCGGTCTACCTGGTCTCCGGCGAGGTCGACCCGGTCGGTGGGGCGGCGGCCGTGGCCGAGGTGGCCGCGATGTTCGAGCGGGTCGGGATGCGGGACGTGACCTCCCGGGTGTGGCCCGGGGCCCGGCACGAGGTGCTCCAGGAGACCAACCGTGGCGAGGTCGAGGACGAGCTGCTGACCTGGCTGGACGCGCGCTTCCCGGGCTGAACGGGGATACCCGCTCCTTGCGCTGTTTCCGCACCGCGGTGCGGAGGGGTGGCCGGCCCACCGCGGTGGCTACGGGTTGCCAGGGCTACCTCTTCCCACCGCGGTCAGCGTCGGGCGGCGAGCAGGGAGGCGGCCATGAAACGGGCCGGGGCCTCGGGGTGCAGCACGTGCCGCCACGACGAGGGCAGCAGGGTGCGGGGGGTGCCGTGCCGGCGTCGGGCAAGGGCCAGCCCCAGCAGCCGGTCGGCGGGGATCCGGGGGTCCAGGACCGCGGCGAGCAGGTCGTGGTCGGCCAGGCTCAGCGGGTCGGCGCACCCCGGGGCCGCCGCCAGCACCCGGGCGGTGACCCGGGCCAGCTCGGCCCTTTCCTCCGGCGTCCACCAGGCCGGTTCGGGGCGGGTCGGGACGGCACCGAAGACGTGGATGCGCAGCACCTTGGTGCCGACCGCTTGGCGTTGCGCGGGGCTCAGCCGTGCCGTCACCGGCAGGTCCCAGAGCGCGTCGATGCTGGCCAGCTGCTCCCGGATGGGGCGCGGCGCATAGGTCACCCGGTCCTGCGCGTCCTCGTGGATCAGGTATGCCGGTGCTCCCGCCGCGTGCACCACGCGCGCCTGCGACCACAGGGCGGTGACCATCGGCACGTCTCCACCGACCGGTGCCCCGGGCAGCAGCCGCGCGTCGGGCAGGGCCAGCGCGCCGCGGGAGAGCAGCCCCAGAGGTGCGGACCGGTAGCTCAGCCGGTCGGCGACCAGGTCCAGCCGCCGCCGGCGCCCGGTCCGGCCGGGGCGCCGTTGCGGGGTGGGAACGGGTCGTCCCGCCAGCTGCAGCGGGGGCACCACGGCGACGGGCTCGTCCGGGTCGAGGCCCCCGGCGGCGGCCAGCCAGCCGGCCAGCGCACCGGGGGCCAGGGTGTCGTCCGAGCCCATGATCGCCGCCCACGGTGCGGTGGCCGCGTCGAGCCCCAGCATGAACGGGCCGCTCGGGCTGGGGATGTCGTCGTGCAGCCCGAGCACCCGCACCCGCGGGTCGCCGCGGGTGGCCTCGTTCAGCGCACCGCGGACCTCATCGGCGGCGATGTTGTGGGCCACCAGGGTGACCCGGACGGCCACCCCGGGTGAGCCGTCGAACACCGAGCGGACCGCCCGCTCGACCTGCCGCCGGGACGAGTGCACGGCGATGACCAGGTCAACGTCCCGCACGTCACCGTCGTCTCTCTCGCCCTGTGCGCCCCTCTCCCCCCGACCGCGCCCCCTCTCTCGACCGGGCGTCGCCGGTGGTTGCTCCCAGGACGACCGGGCGTCGCTCGTGGTGGCGTACGCCTCGTCCATGAGGTCGGCATACCGGTCCTCGCCGTAGCGGGCCCGGACGTCGGCGGCGATCTGCTCCGCGGACAGGTCCGCCGCGCCGCGCCACACCGACGTCACCGCGTCCGCCCAGGTCGCCGGTCCGGCACCGGGGGCGACCAGCGCCCCGGCCGGGGCGCTGACGAAGGCCGCCGGTCCGCCGCTGTCACCGACCACGACCGGTCGTCCGGCGGCCAGCGCCTCGGCGGCGGCCAGGCAGAAGGTCTCCGCCCGGGTCGGCAGCAGGAAGAGGTCCGCCCCGGCCAGCACGTCCTGCACCTGCTCCGGGACCAGCGGTCCGGTGAGCTCCAACGGCACCGCGAGCTGCTCCGCCAGGGCCCTGACCTGCTGCTCCAGCGGCCCGGTGCCGACCCACGTCAGCCGGGCATCGACCCGGCGGCGCCGGAGCTCGGCGGTCGTCGCCACCGCCGTCAGCGGGTCCTTGCGCGCGATCAGCCCCCCGACCGCGATGATCTCCAGCGGCCCGCGCTCGTCCAGGGCCAGCGCGGGGTCCCGCCTCGGCACGGGCGCCGACGGCGCGCTCACGATGTTCGGCACCACCCGCACCGGCCCCGCCCGCAGTGCGCGCACCGAGCCGGCGAGCTCCTCCCCCACGACGACCACCAGGTCGGGTCGGGCCAGCAGCGGACGCACGGCGTGCCGAGCCATCCGCAGCGGCACGGTCAAGGTCTCCGGTGCCCCCAGCCCGGACCAGTGCTCGGTATGCACCCACGGCCGCCGGGGGCGACGCACCGCGAACGGCAGCAGCGCGGAGATGGCCATCGTGTGCACGACGTCCGCGCCGGCGGCCAGCTCGGCGGCGCGGCGCGCGGCGCGCAGCACCTGGTCGGGACGGCGGGGGTCCATCACCAGCCGCTCGACGACGGCACCCCCGGGTCCGGGCGGCAGGTCAGCGCCGGCCGCCTCCGGCTCCGCGAGCGAGGGCGCCACCAGGTGCAGCACCACCACTTCGTGCCGGGCGGCGACCGCGGCCACGTCGCGGGCCACGAAGATCCCGGTGGCGGGGGACGACGGGGTCGGGAACCAGGTCGTCACCACCAGCACGCGCACGGACCCACCGTAGCCGCGCGGCACGGCATACCCCGCGTCTGCCTAGGCTGGGGCCGTGAAGATCCTGTCCGTCGTCGGCGCCCGCCCCCAGTTCGTCAAGCTCGCCCCGATCGCCGACGCGTGCCGGGACCGCGGGGTGGAGCACGTGATCGTGCACACCGGGCAGCACTACGACCCGATGCTCTCCGACGTCTTCTTCCGCGACCTCGGCATCCCCGACCCGGACGTGCACCTGGGGGTCGGCTCCGGTGGGCACGGCGCGCAGACCGGGGCCATCCTGGCCGGGATGGACGAGGTCCTCGCGAGGCACCGACCCGACTGGGTGCTGGTCTACGGCGACACGAACTCCACCCTGGCCGGTGCCCTGTCCGCGGTGAAGCTGCAGCTGCGGGTCGCGCACCTGGAGGCCGGGTTGCGCTCCTTCAACCGGCGGATGCCCGAGGAGCACAACAGGGTCCTCACCGACCACGCCGCCGACCTGCTGCTCGCGCCCACCGAGGTCGCCCGCGACCACCTGGCCGACGAGGGGCTGGCCGAACGCACCGTCGTCGTCGGGGACGTGATGATCGACGTCCTGCACCGGGTGCGCGACGAGCTGGTCGACACGGACGCGGTGCTGCGCGAGCTGGGTATGCCGCCTGGCGGGTACTCGGTGGCGACCATCCACCGGGCTGAGAACACCGACGACCCGCAGCGGCTGCGTGCCGTGGTGGCCGCCCTGCAGCAGGTGGACCACCCCGTCCTGCTGCTCGCGCACCCGCGGCTGCGGGCCCGGGCCACCGAGCAGGGCCTGGACCTGGACGGGGGGTCGTTGACCACGCGTGACCCCCTGCCGTACCCGGCCCTGGTCGGGGCCGTCAGCGAGGCGCGCGGAGTGATCACCGACTCCGGCGGTCTGCAGAAGGAGGCCTTCGCGCTGCGGACCCCGTGCAGCACGGTGCGCACCGAGACCGAGTGGATGGAGACCGTCGAGCTCGGCTGGAACGTGCTCGTCGAGCCGGGCCCCCCGCTACGGGCCGCGGCCACCCGACCGGCCCCCGCCCCCACCGACGCCGCCCCCTACGGTGACGGCCACGCCGCCGACGCGGTGCTGGACGCGCTGCACGCCGGTGGCTGAGGCACCGCTGCCTCAGCGGGCCGCCGAGGTCGGCGCGGCCTACGACGAGCTCGCGGACAGCTACGCCGACCAGATCCCGGGCACCGGCCCGGAGGCGGCCGTGGACCTGACCATGATCGAGCACCTCGTCGCCCTGCTGCCCGCACGGCCGCGGGTGCTCGACGCCGGCTGCGGGGCGGGCAGGATGTTCCCGCTGCTGGAGGGTCTGGGCTGCCGGGTCACCGGGATCGACCTCTCTCCCGGCATGGTGCGGCGGGCTGCTCGCGACCACCCCGGTGTGCCGGTGCAGGTCGCCTCGTTGCAGGCGCTGCCGTTCGCCGACGCCACCGTCGACGGGGTGCTGTCCTGGTACTCCACCATCCACGGCGACGACACCAGCCTGCTCGCCTTCCTCGGCGAGGCCCGACGGGTGCTGAGGCCGGACGGGCTGCTGCTGCTCGCCTTCCAGTCCGGGACCGGGGTGCGCGACGTCGGCCCCGCCTACCACCCCTTCGGTCACGACGTCCGGCTGCTACGGCACGACCGGACGGTCGACGACATGCGCCCCCTGCTGGCCCGGTGCGGCTTCGCGGTGGTGTCCCAGCTGGAGCGTGCCCCGGTCGGCTCCGAACGGGGGCCGCAGGCGGTCGTGGTCGTGGGGAACCCCAGGAGGGCAGCCTGATGCACGCGGCCGCGGCCGCGGACGCCGCGCTGCAGCACGTCCGCAGCCTGAGCACCGGCCCGCCCGTGGACCGGCGGTGGCGGGTCACGCTCGCCTTCCACCCCGACGCCGAGGTCGACGGGGGGTCGGTGCTGTCCAGGATGGTCGGCGACGACCGCTACCGCTCGCAGTTCGAGACCGGCACCAGCAACGGTGGCCTGACGGCGCACCCCGGCGGCGCACGGTGGGCCTGGGAGCAGCGGATCTTCGGCGGCGCCTACGACGACGCACCACCGGAGCGACGGCCGGTCTACGGTGCGCTGGACCACCGGGGCGACCCGCTCGGCGGTGCACCCCGGTTCGGGTCGGCATACCTGCGGCTGCGCGAGGACGTCCTGGACCGGAGCACCTTCTGCTTCCCGGACTCGGTGCGGGAGCCGCGCTCGTTCGGCACCGCAGACAGCATCGACCTGGTCGCCGCCGCCGAAGCGTTCCGGGCGGCGCCGCGTGACGACGCGCTCGAACGCGCCGAGGGTGGCCTGCTCGACGCCTACGTCGAGGCGCACGTCCACGGCGGTGTCGTGCTCGGCCGGGACGTCGAGGCGCTGGTGCTGGACCCCAGCCACCGGGAGGGGCCGGTCGGCGCGCTCGCGCAGCGGCTCACGCTCCCGGTCGAGTGGCACGAGGGCCGGGTGCTGCACGTCGAGGAGCTGCGTCGCCACCCCGACTTCCGGGGGATCGAGGCGGTCCGCCTCGGTGAGCTGATCGCCGAGGACGACGTCCTCATGGCCCGGGTCGTGGGCGAGCGGCGTCGTCAGGGGCTGGAAGACCCGCAACGGCTCAAGGAGCTGTGGCACCTCGTCGCGCGCTTCGGCTCCCCCGCCGACTGAGCCCGCCTCAGCGCGGGGTCCGGGCCCGTTCCGCCAGGGCGTCGACGGCGTCGGCCCAGCCGCGCACCTGCTCCTGCGCGGAGAGCTCGTGGGCCGCCGCGTGCGCGGCGCCCTTGAAGGCGACCACCTGTGCGTCGGTCAGCCCGTCCAGGGTGGCGGCCAGCGAGGCGGAGGTGAAGTCGTCCAGCACCACGCCGAGACCGTGCGCGCGCACCAGGTCCGCCATTTCCGGGCTGGGCCCGACGATGATCCCGAGCCTCGCCTGGACGAAGTCGAAGAACTTGTTGGGCAGGGTGAACCTGTAGTTGAAGTTGACGGGTGGGAGCACGAAGACGCCCAGGTCACCGGCGGCGAGCACCACCCGCAGCTGGTTCGGGAGCACCGGCTCGTGGAAGCGCACCTGGGGCAGGTCCCGGGCGGACTCCCGCAGCTCCTCCAGGTAGGCGGGGTCGTTCGGCATCAGGTAGAGGTCGAGGCTCACCTCGCGCCGGGTCGCTCGGACGGCGTCCACCATGACGTGCAGGCTGCGGCCACGGCGGGCCAGCCCCGAATGCACCAGGCGCAGCGGTGACCCGATGGGGGTGGGGGCCAGGTCGGCGTACGGGGCGGCGTTGGGGACCACCGAGCACTCCAGCCCGAACTCACGCCGGTACTCCCGGGCAAGCCAGCGGCCGACGGTGCTCACCGATGCCGCGCGCGAGCCGTGGCGGCGCAGCAGCCAGCGGTAGTACGGCGCCACGAACAGCCGCCACCGCCACGACTCCTCGCTCTGCCGGGAGGCGTACTCGTGGAGGTCCAGGTGCACACCCCCGGCCGGCGCGAGGTCGAGCGCCAGCGGCAGGGTGTCGGCGTCGTTGGCGATCACCACGTCGAAGGGCGGGCGCCCCTGCCCCGCCCCGTCCAGCAGCGCACGCGCCGCCCGGGTCACCGGTGCGTCCAGGTATGCCCGCTCGAACCGGCGCAGCGCCAGCAGCCGGCGGTCCTTGTGCCAGTGCACCACCGCGTCGGGGATCCGCAGGTGCTCGACCACACCCTCCGGTGCCTCGCCGTAACCGAGGGTGGTGACGGCATACCGGTCGGCGAGCAGGGAGATCTGGCGCAGCACCCGGGCGTCCGAGCGCAGCGGGCTCCAGGCCATCACCAGCAGGCGCGGTCGCGGGTCCCCGGCCGGGTCGCCGGGCCGGACCGGGACCTCGGTCACCGGTCGGCACGGGCGCCGAGCACCCGCGCGTAGAGGCCCAGCATCCGCTCCGCCTCGCCCTCCCAGGTGAGCGAGGCGGACGCCGCGCCGGCGGCCCGCCGGTACTCGCCCGGGTCCGCGAGCACCGCGCGGATCGCCTCCGCCAGCTCGGCCGGGGAGCGAGCGTCGAAGACCTCGCCGACGCCGTACCGGCGGACGACCTCCGCCGTGTCCGGCAGGTCCGCAGCCACGATCGGCAGTCCTGCGTGGATCGACTCGAAGAGCTTGTTCGGCAGCGAGAAGCGGTAGCTCAGGCAGATCGGTCGCACGTAGACGACGGCCACGTCCGCGTCCGCCAGGGTCTGCGGCACCAGCTCCGAGGGCACCGCGCCGACCAGGTGCATGCGGTCCGCCACCCCCGCCTGCCGGGCCCGCACCAGCAGCCGGGTCACGTACTGCGGTGCGCCGTAGCCCAGCAGCACCAGGTGCACGTCGTCGCCGAGCAGGGCCAGCGCGTCGACCGTCTCCTCCAGGCCGCGCCCGGTGGTGATGCTGCCCGTGTAGGACACCACCTTGTCGTCCTCGCCCAGCCCGGCCATCGCCCGTAGCCGACCACCCTCGCGGGGCGGCACCTGCCTGGCAGTAGGGATGTTGCGCACCAGGGTGGGCGGGTCGGCGAGCCGGTAGCGGCGCTGCAGCCAGTCCACGATGGACGGGGACACGGTGATCACCCCGGCGGCGAGCCGGGTCCCCAGCGCCTCGACGAGCGCGTCGACGGCCGGCGCCAACCACCGGTCCTGCCGGGTGTTGCGTCGCCGCCACAGCTCGTGCGAGTCGTAGACGACCCGCCCCGGGGTGCCGGCCGTCGTCAGCAGCGCCGGGACCAGCGAGTTCGCGTCGTTGGCGTGCACCACGTCGGGCGCGACGTCGCGGGCGGCCCGCACCGCCCCCAGCCACCAGTACCCCAGGCGGGTGGTCTGGTAGAGCCGCATCCACAGGTCCACGGCCACCGCCTGCGCCGGGTGCACCGCAGGCGGCGCCGCCTCACCGCCCACCGCGGGCGGCGCGGACGCCGTGCTGGGGGCGGCACCGGTGGCCGGTTCGGGGACCGAGCTCACCGGGGTGGTCCCGTCCGGGTTCCGTCCGCGCCAGCGCCGCCAGCCCCGGGTGAGCCCGGGCAGCAGGCGGGTCAGGTCCAGGTCGTGGACCCGGTATACCGGCACTCCCGCCCCCACCGTCCCCGGCCCGGGCGCGTGGCCGGCGCTCTCGCGTGAGATCGCGACGATGCGCGCGTCGGCGCCCGCGGCCCGCAGGGTCGCGGCCGTCTTCTGCACCCGGGAGTCGGCGCTGGCGTCGTTGTAGACGAGGCTGACGACCCGTGCGGGGCGCCCGGCCACGGTCGGCAGCTGCGGGGTCTCAGGCACGGGCCTCACCTTCTGTCGTCACGGCACGGGACCCGTGCTGGGCACCCAGTCCGGCCAGGGCGGCCTGCACGGCGAAGTCGGGTTCGGCGGCGACGACCTCGTCGAAGGACCCGCGGGCCACCAGCTCACCGTCACGCATGAAGCACACCTGGTCGCTGTGCTGGATCGTCGCCAACCGGTGCGCGACCACGACGACGCTGACCTCGCCGGCCAGCTCCCGGATGGCGGCGGTCACCGCGGCCTCGGTGCTGGTGTCCAGGGCCGAGGTCGCCTCGTCCATCACCAGCACCAAGGGGTCGGTGTAGAGGGCCCGTGCCACACCCAGCCGTTGACGCTGCCCACCGGACAGGGCCAGACCGCGCTCGCCGACGGCACCGTGGATGCCGCCCGGCCGGGACTCCACGACGTCCAGCACCTGGGCTCGCTCCAGGGCCCGCCGGACCCGGTCCTCGTCGATGTCCTCGTCACGCCAGCTGAGCGCGACGTTGCGGGCCACCGAGGCGTCGAAGAGCGCGACGTCCTGCGGGACGTAGCCGACCCGGTGCCGCCAGTCGTGCAGCACCTCGGACAGCGGCTCCCCGCCGACGCTGATCCGGCCGGAGTCGGGGGGCATCAGGCCGAGGATGATGTCGACGAGCGTCGACTTCCCGGAACCGGAGGCCCCGACCAGGGCCAGTGTCCGGCCGAACGGCAGCTCCAGGCTGATCCCCTGGACCGCCGGGGTGCTCGCCCCGGGGTAACTGAAGGTGACGTCGTCCAGGACCAGGCTGCGCGCGTCCTCCGGGACGGGGCGGGTCCCGGAGGTCCGGCCCTCCTCGACGTACCGGCTGCCGCTCTCGATCTCGGAGAGCACCTGCCGGGCGAACGGGATGTTGGCCCCGGTCTGGGCCATGATCGTCTGGAACCGGGTCAGGCTGGGCAGGATGCGGAAACCGGCGACCCCGAAGAGCGCGATCGCGGCCAGCGCTCCCGGGGCGCCGTCCTGGGCATACCCGAGGGCGGCGGCGATGCCCAGGCCGCCGATCAGGGCCGCCTCCAGGATGTAGCGCGGGATGGCCCCGAGGAAGGCCTGGTCGGCGCGGGCGGAGGAGGCGACGGTGCGCACCTCGAGCACCACCTCGGCGACCTCCTTCTGCTTGTCCCGCAGGGTGATCTCCTTGAGCGAGTGCACCATCTCGCTGACCAGCCGGACGGCCCGGGTGGAGGCGGTCCGGTTGTCCTGCCCGGCCTTGATGGCGCGGCGCAGGACCACGGTGTAGAGCAGGAAGCCGACCAGGAAGAAGTAGATGATCGTGGCGGTGGCGAGCACCGGTTGGGCGACCAGCAGCACGGCCAGCACCGCGAGGAAGGTGAACAGCTCCCCGGAGAGCTGGCAGAACGGGATGAGCACCCCGGAGACCGTCGAGGCGACCCCGACGTCCGTGGAGCGCACCAGATCCGTGGAGTTGCGCTGCAGCCGCTCGGTCCAGGGGGCGGCGAAGGTGGACTCCAGCAGGCGCGCCCCCAGGCCCTGCTCGAAGCGGGCGAAACGTCGGGTGGCCCACCACTGCAGCGCCACCGCCAGCACCGACTTGCTGATGATCAGCGCACCGACCGCGATGAGGATGGTCCGGAACTGCTCGGGGGTGGAGATCTCCACCCCGACCACCGGCACCGTGAGGGTGGCGCCGGTGAGCATCGGCGCGAGCACCAGGGAGAGCAGGCCCAGCGCGGCGACGTCCAGGGTGGCGAGCAGCGACTGCAGCGCCGCGAACGTCATGATGAAGCGGCGGGTCCCCGGGGGCAGCACAGCCAGCAGGTCGCGCACGGTGCGCCACAGGGACAGCACATCGACTCCTCACCGGTCCGCTCGCAGGTCGCCTCAGCGTAGTTGACCTGGTCGCGGTCGTTGACCTGCGCACGCAGGCCCGCCAGGCGTCAGGACCGGTCGCGGCCCTCCCGCCAGGCCTGCACCATCTCCTCGACGTCGAGCCTGCCCACGATGGGCGGTGACCCGGCGCCGGCGTGCGGGCGCCGGCGGTCGGCGAGCACCCGCTCGTTGAAGTCCTGGACGACCGCGCGGACCGCGATCTCGTCCTGCAGGGCATACAGCGACTGCGGGTAGGTGGCCTTCTCCCGGCGCAGCTGCATGACCCCGGGCATCGCGCCGGACAGGTCGAGCTGCTCACGCTGGATGAGGCTCTTGACCCACCAGTCGGGGTCGGCGCGGGTGTCCACGTCCCGCAACGGCTTCCCTGCCCCGGGCAGGTTGTCGAACGCCCCCTGGCGCTGGGCCTGCTCGATGGTCTGGTCCACCCAGGAGTGCACCGCGCGGGCGGTCGCGGCGGCCGGTGGCCGGTCCTTGGTCACCCGCTGCTCCCGCAGCTGCTCCTGTGCGTCCGGTGCCCCCGGCCGCTCCCCTGGCCTGCCCCACCTGCTCATCGCTGCTCCCTCCTCCGTTCCTCTCACCACTGTGCCACAGCACCCCTGCGCGGAAACGGGGTGTCACATCCGTGCCCCTGGCGACGGATGTGACACACCGTTCCTGCTCCAGCGTCAGGCGACCATCCCGTGCGGGTCGATGACGTACTTCTTCGCGACCCCGGAGTCGCAATCGGCATAAGCCGCCGGGGCGTCGTCCAGGGACACCGTGGTGGCGTTGACCGCCTTGGCGATCTGGACCCGGTCGTGCAGGATCGCCCGCATCAGGCCCTTGTGGTACGTCATCACCGGGCACTGGCCGGTCATGAAGAAGTGCGACTTGGCCCAGCCCAGACCCAGCCGCAGCGACAGCGAGCCCTCCTTGGCCGCGTCGTCGACACCGCCCGGGTCACCGGTGACGTAGAGCCCGGGGATGCCGAGCCCGCCGCCGGCCTTGGTGATGGTCATCAGCGAGTTGAGCACCGCCGCGGGCTGTTCCTCGCCGGCACCGGCACCGTGCCCACGGGCCTCGAAACCGACGGCGTCCACACCGCAGTCCACCTCGGGCTCACCGAGCAGCTGGGCCAGCTGCTCACCGATGTCACCCTTGCTGACGTCCACGGTCTCGCAGCCGAACGACCGTGCCTGGGCGAGCCGGTCCTCGTTGAGGTCACCGACCACCACCACGGCCGCACCGAGCAGCTGGGCCGAGGCCGCCGCCGCCAGGCCCACCGGCCCGGCACCGGCGACGTACACGGTGGAGCCGACGCCCACCCCGGCGCTGACGGCACCGTGGAAGCCGGTGGGGAAGATGTCCGAGAGCATGGTCAGGTCCAAGATCTTCTCCATCGCCTGGTCCTTGTCCGGGAAGCGCAGCAGGTTCCAGTCGGCATAGGGCACCATGACGTACTCCGCCTGGCCACCGACCCAGCCGCCCATGTCGACGTAGCCGTAGGCGCTGCCGGGCCGGTCGGGGTTCACGTTGAGGCAGATGCCGGTCTTGCGCTCCTTGCAGTTCCAGCAGCGCCCGCAGGCGATGTTGAAGGGCACCGAGCACAGGTCGCCCTCCGTGATGAACTCGACGCCCGGGCCGACCTCCACGACCTCACCGGTGATCTCGTGGCCGAGGATGAGGCCCTCGGGGGCGGTCGTCCGGCCGCGGACCATGTGCTGGTCGGAGCCGCAGATGTTGGTGGTGACCACCTTGAGGATGGCGCCGTGCGGCACCTGCCGTCCGACGTTGTCCGGGTTCACCCCCGGCCCGTCCTGGAGCACGAAGGTGGGGTAGTCGATCGACTGCACCTCGGTCTTGCCGGTGCCCATGTATGCGATGCCGCGGTTGCCTGCCATGGGGAACACATCCTTCGTGGCGACGGTGGGCGCGGGCGTCGTTGTCAGCGGGCCGCCGCCGATGGGCTCCTCACGCTAGCGCAGCCGCAGCACCACCGCAGCCGCCGATCTGCCGGTGGCGGCGAGGCTGCGGTGCTCCCGTACCCAGGCCACCCGACGGTCCCGTTCGGCGGCCTCGTCGAGGGCTTCGTCGGCGGCCTCGGCGGCCTCGTCTGGGTCGGTGCCGCGATGGCTGCCCCGGCCACGGTCCGACCGCAGCGCCTCGACCATCGCAGCCGCCACCTGGCCGACGTCGTGCGCCACCGCCGCCCCCAGCCGGTGCTCGGCGACGTCCGCGGCGGCCGGGCCCGGGCCGGCGAAGACGACCGGGGCACCGCAGGCGAGCGCGGCGATGACCTTGGTCGGGTAGGCGAAGTCGTAGCCCACCCCTGGCCGCACGCTGACCAGCGCGGCCGCGGCACCCCGAAGCCAGGCGGCGGCCACGGCCGGCGGCACCAGAGGACGCAGCTCGATGGCCCCTGGCGCGAGATCGTCGGCCACCCGCTGCAGGGCCGGCCAGGAGGCGCCCTGGCCGAGGAAGACGGCCCGTGCGTCGGGCACCTGACGCACGACCTCGCGCATCGCCTCGGCGAAGACCTCGGCGCCCTGCCACTCCGAGGCGGTCCCGGCATACACCAGGTATGCCGTCCCCGGCGCGTCCGGGTGCCGCTCACCGTCGGGGTTGAAGACCTCCGTGTCGATGCCGTTGGGGACCACCGTCACCGGGGCGCCCGGACCGGCGAGGGCGCGGACCCGCTCGGCGACGCCCTCGGAGACGGCCACGACGTCGCGGGCCCCGCGCAGCGCGAAGGTCTCCACCAGACGCATCACCCGGACCACCGCGGCCGGGGCACCCATCGACGCGGTCGCGTCCGACCAGACGTCGGCCGCGTAGTAGACGTAGGGGATGCGCCCGCCGAGGAGACCGCGGACGGCCAGCGCGACCCGGGTGACGGCCCCGGTGGTGGGCGGCGGCTCGACGACGACCACGTCCGGGCGCGGACCGGTGAGCAGCCGCGCGCCGAGCGGCAGGTCGAAGGACAGGTAGGGAAGGTAGCCACGGACATACCCGGACGCGTCCCGCAGCACCGGCCAGCGGGAGACGGTGGCACCTCCGGTCGTCTCGGGGGCGTCGGCAGGCCGGTCGCGCAGTGCCGGCGGGGCGGTCGCGGTGAGGACCCGGACCCGGGCGTGCTCGCCGAGCGAGCGGACCAGCGCGCCCAGCCGGAACGTCGCCGCCGCGGCCTCGGGGGCGAAGATCCGGGTCGCGACCACCACGAGCGGCGTCCGGTCGGTGCTCACGGCAACCACAGCCGACGCCCGGTGGTGCTGGGAGCAACCATCAACGACGCTCGGTGGAGAGAGAGGTCACAGGGCGGAGGTCTGGCCGGTGGCGGCGGACTCGAGCACGGCCTCCACCACTTGCAGCGTGTGCACGCCCTCGGCCATCGACACCACGTCGGAGGCCCGGCCCCACAGCGCGTCCCGGAAGTTCTCCTGCTCCACCCGCAGCGGCTCCCGCTGGGCGATGGCGTACCGGATCGAGTCACCCTCGGAGACCCCGCGGAAGACGGACACCTTGTCCCACTCGCTGCGCACGTCGCCGTTGGCCACGAAGGTGAGGTCGCCGTGCAGGGTGTTCGCGATGAAGGCGCCCTTCTCCCCGGTGGCGATCGTCTCGCGCACCTTGAGCGGGGACAGCCAGTTCACCACGTGCGAGACGATGATCCCGTTGCGCAGCCGACCGGTCGCCACCACCATGTCCTCGTGCTCGCGCCCGGAGCGGTGGCTCACCTGCCCGGCCACGCTCGCGTACGGCGAACGCGCAATCCACGAGGTCAGGTCGATGTCGTGGGTGGCCAGGTCCTTGACCACGCCCACGTCCGCGATCCGGGCCGGGAACGGGCCCTGGCGGGAGGTGGTGATCTGGTAGACCTCGCCGAGCTCACCGTCCGCGATCCGCCGACGCATCTCCAGCAGCGCCGGGTTGCACCGTTCCACGTAGCCCACGGCACCGACCAGACCGGCCTCCTCGAAGGCCCGGGCCACCCGGGCCCCGGACTCCGCGGTCGCCGCGATCGGCTTCTCCACCATGGTGTGCACCCCGGCCTCCGCCAGGGCCAGCGCGACCTCCTCGTGCAGGTAGGTCGGCACCGCGACCATCGCGGCGTCGATGCCCTGCGCGATCAGCGCCTGCACGTCCGGCTGCACGGCCAGGTCCTTGGCCACCCCGTGCTTGTCCCCGTAGGGGTCGGCGACCGCGACCAGGTCCATCCCCTCGACCTCACGGATCACCCGGGCGTGGTGGCGACCCATCGAGCCCAGCCCGATGACCCCCATCCGGATCGGGGTGCCCTCGGCGAGGGTGCCCACCACGGGCATCAGGCGCCCGCCCCGGCCACCGCCGCCACCGAGGCCCCGACCCGCTCCAGGTCCTCCTGGGTCAGCGACGGGTGCACCGGCAGGCTGATCACCTCGGCCGCAGCCCGTGCCGTCTCCGGCAGCTCGTGCGCCGGGGCGAACCGGGACAGCGAGACCAGCTCGTGGTTCGGCGTCGGGTAGTACACACCGCACCCCACCCGGTGCTCCTCACGCAAGGCCGTCACCGCCGCGTCCCGCTCGGCCGCCGACGCACCCTCGAGCCGGATCGTGTACTGGTGGTAGACGTGCGTGCAGCCCTCGCGCACCACCGGGGTGAGCACGCCCGGCACCGAGCCCAGGTGCTCGTCCAGCCAGGCCGCGTTCTCCTGGCGGGCCTGCGTCCAGGCCGCCACCTTGGTCAGCTGCACCCGCCCGATCGCGGCGTGGATGTCGGTCATCCGGTTGTTCAGCCCGATGACCTCGTTGGCGTACTGCTTCTCCATCCCCTGGTTGCGCAGCAACCGCACCCCGCGCGCCACCTCCTCGTCGGCGCAGGAGACCATGCCGCCCTCACCGGAGGTCATGTTCTTGGTCGGGTAGAGGCTGAACATCGCGAACGAGCCGAAGCCGCCCACCGGGGTGCCGTGGTACGTCGCGCCGTGCGCCTGCGCCGCGTCCTCGAAGAGCTGGACGCCGGCCTCGGCGGTAACCGCCCGCAGCGCGTCCATGTCGGCGGGGTGGCCGTACAGGTGCACCGGCATCACCGCGGCCGTCCGGTCGGTGACCGCGGCCCGGACCGAGGCCGGGTCCAGGTTGAAGGTGTCCGCGCTGATGTCCGCGAAGACCGGCGTCGCACCGGTCAGCGCCACCGCGTTCGCGGTCGCCGCGAAGGTGAAGCTCGGCACGATGACCTCGTCGCCGGCACCGATCCCGCAGGCCAGCAGCCCCAGGTGCAGCCCGGAGGTCCCTGAGTTCACCGCCACACAGGTCCTGCCCCCCACCAGCTGGGCACCGAACTCCTCCTCGAAGGCCGCCACCTCGGGGCCCTGCGCGACCATCCCGGAGCGCAGCACCCGGTCGACCGCGGCCCGCTCGTCGTCGCCGATGATCGGCTTGGCGGCAGGGATCATGGACTGCTCAGTCATCGTTCTCCTCGGGGGACTCGATCAGGGTCATGGCGCCCTCGCTCTCACGGTATGTCGTGCCCTCCTGCGGGCAGCGCCACTCCCCCTGGGTGCCGGTCGGCTCCAGCGGGCGGCCGGCGTGCCCGACCCAGCCGACCTGGCGGGCCGGGACCCCCACCACCAGGGCGTGCGCCGGGACGTCGGCGGTGACCACGGCACCGGCGGCGACGGTGGCCCAGGCGCCGATCGAGACCGGGGCCACGCAGACCGCGCGGGCGCCGATCGCAGCGCCGTCCCCCACGGTGACCCCGACCGCGTCCCAGTCGCTGGCCGCCTTGAGCGAGCCGTCCGGGTTCACCGCGCGGGGGAAGGTGTCGTTGGTGAGCACCACGGCGGGGCCGACGAAGACACCGTGCCCGAGGCGGGCCGGCTCGTAGACCAGGGCGTAGTTCTGGACCTTGCAGTGGTCGCCCATCCGGACCCCGGTGCCCACGTAGGCGCCGCGGCCGATGACGCACCCGGCGCCCAGCACGGCGTCCTCGCGGACCTGGGCGAGGTGCCAGATCGAGCTTCCGTCACCGACGGTGGCGCTCGAGGCCACATCGGCGCTGTCGACGATGCGTGTCGTCACGGGACTCCCAGCGTTGCGGTGAGGGACAATGCACCCATGACTCTATCGCCCGCGCAGGAGGACGCCTGGCTGGTGATCCCCCTCTTCAACGAGGCGAGCGTCATCGGGCAGGTGCTCGAGCAGGCGCGTCAGGTCTTCCCGCACGTGGTCTGCGTGGACGACGCCTCTACCGACGGCTCGGCCGACCGGGCCCGGGAGGCGGGGGCGGTCGTCGTCCAGCACCCGTTCAACCTGGGTCAGGGGGCTGCCCTGCAGACGGGGTTGCGCTACGTGCTGGAGGCGACGGACGCGGCATACCTGGTCACCTTCGACGCGGACGGCCAGCACCGGGCGGCGGACGCGGCGGACATGGTGCAGCGGGCCAAGGAGGAGGACCTGGCCGTCGTCTTCGGCTCCCGGTTCCTGGACGACCGCACCCAGCCGGGGCGGCTGAAGCGGGTGGTCCTCAAGCTGGCGGTCTGGCTGACCAACCAGCAGACGGGGATGAAGCTCACCGACGCGCACAACGGGCTGCGGGTCATCCGCCGGGACGCGGCCGAGCGGCTCGACCTGCGGCAGAACCGGATGGCGCACGCCACCGAGATCGTGCTCCAGCTGGGGCGGACCCGGCTGCCGTGGGCGGAGCAGCCGGTGCACGTGCTCTACACCGACTACAGCCGGGCCAAGGGCCAGTCGCTGATGAACTCGGTGAACATCCTCGTCGACACCATCCTGAAGTGAGGAGCTGACGTGCTCGACCAACCGGTCA
This sequence comes from Serinicoccus shuyuelongi, assembly GCF_045032955.1. Lineage (NCBI taxonomy): Bacteria > Bacillati > Actinomycetota > Actinomycetes > Micrococcales > Ornithinimicrobiaceae > Serinicoccus > Serinicoccus shuyuelongi. The sequence continues at coordinate 231,612 of NZ_JBJFZU010000004.1, forward strand.
TCAAGATCGTCCTGCTGGTCGCCGTGGTGGTGGTCACCGCGATGCTCACCCGCTCCACCGCCGGCGTCCGGCACCAGGCGGTCCGCCGGTTGCTGCTCATCGGTTTCGTGGTGCTGGCGGCGATGGCGATCCTCTTCCCGCGACTGCTCACCCAGGTGGCGCAGCTGCTCGGGGTGGGGCGCGGTGCCGACCTGCTGCTCTACGGCCTGACCGTGGTCTTCCTCGGGTACGTCGCGGCCTCGTACCGCCGGATGCGTCAGCTGGAGCAGCAGGTCACCACGCTGGCCCGGGAGCTGTCGCTGCGGGCCGCGGTGCACGACAGCACCGAGCACCCCGGCCCCGCCGCACGCCCCGGCGCTTCCGGAAGCCGGTCCGAGGGACCTCAGGACTCCCGGACGAGCCGCTCGTAGAGACCCGGTGAGCCGGTCGCCACCAGGGCGGCCGGGTCGCTGCGCGGCCCGTAGCGCTCCCCGTCGGTGGAGCCGACCGTCCCCCCGAGCTCGCTCACCATGAGTGCCCCCGGGACGTGGTCCCACGGGCGGGTGCTGCGGTAGAGCAGCGCGTCGCAGACCCCTTCGGCCAGCTTCGGGTAGTCGATGCCGCAGCTCAGCCAGGTCAGCTCCATCGCCGGCGCCCCGACCAGCTCCTCCCCCACCCGGGCCGGGGCGGAGGTCCGCAGCCGCCAGCGGGCGGGGTCGTCGCCCACGTCCAGCCGCGGCAGCTGCTCCCCGTTGCGGGTCGTGCCGGCGCCGAGCTCGGCGACGTAGGCCAGCTCGTGCTGGGGCTGCCAGATCCAGGCCCGGACGGTGACCCCGGACCGAGTCTCGGCGACCATCACCGCGTGGTCCGGCGAGCCGTGCACGAAGTTGCGGGTGCCGTCGACCGGGTCGACCGTGAAGGCGTGCTCGGCGGCCCGGAAGTCGTCCATCAGCGATGGGTCCTCGGCGAAGGCCTCCTCCCCCAGGATCGCCGCGTCGGGGTATGCCCTGCTCAGCGCCCGGGTGATGAGCACCTCGGACTCCCGGTCGGCGACCGTGACCAGGTCCCCGGGATGCGACTTGGAGCCCACCTCGTGCTCGGCCAGCATCCGGAACCGTGGTGTGATCACCTCCGCCGCGACGTCCTGCAGCAGGGTCAGCACGGTCTCGGTGTCCAGGGCCACGCCCCTACCCTGTCACGCCGACCGGTCAGGCCTCCCGCGCAGGTGTTCTGCCCTTGACAGCCAGCACGGGGGCGGCCGACTCCAGCAGGATCTGCTGGGCCACCGATCCCAGCAGCAGCTTGCCCACGGCCGAGCGGTGGCGGACCCCGATCACCACCAGCGAGGCCTCCTCCTCCGCCGCGATGTCGAGGAAGTCTCCGACCACGTCCCGGTCGCGGCGGTCCGGGTGCCGCACCCTGACGTCGACCCCGTCGGCGTGCAGGTCGGGCGTCGGGGCACCCTCCTCCACCGGCACCACCACCAGGTCCAGGCCGCGCCGGGCGGCCTCGCTCAGGGCCGCCTCCTGGGCGGCCTGTCCCTCGGGCGTCGTCGTCCAGGCCAGCACCACGGTCATGGGTGTTCCCGCTCTCGGTGGGGTGTCAGATGTTGCTTGTCTCTTGACCTTGCGTCAGTGATAGTAGTCGCACACGCCGACACGCAAAGGGGCACGGATGAGCGGGGCACAGGTGGGGCGCTCGCGTCCCGGGTGGGCGATGGTCGTCTACGGGGTGGTCGCGGCCCTGGTCGTCGGCTGGGCGCTCACCGCGTCGGTGCGTTCCGCGCACAGCGGCGAGGACCTCCGCTCGACCCTCACCCTGATCGCCCCGGCCGGTGCCGGCGGCGGGTGGGACACCTTCACCCGTGAGCAGCAGGCGGCCATGCGCTCCAACGGCATCGTCAACAACGCCACCGTCGTCAACATCCCCGGCGCCGGCGGCACCATCGGGCTCGGAAAGTTCTCGACGATGGAGGGCGAGGCCACGAACCTGCTCACCACCGGCACCGTGATGACCGGGGCGATCGCGCTGAACGAGTCACCGGTCACCTTCGACGACGTCCGTCCGATCGCCCGGGTCTCCGAGGAGTACGACATCATCGTGGTCCCCGCCGACTCGCCGTACCGGACCATCGACGAGCTGATCGCGGACTGGCAGCAAGACCCCGCAGCGTTCCCCTTCACCGGGGGCTCGGCCGGCGGCCTGGACCACCTGATCGTGGCCGACCTGGCTCTCGAGGTCGGGATCGACCCGGCGGACATCACCTACATCCCCCAGTCCGGGGGTGGCGAGGCCATCCAGGTGGTGAACTCGGGTGGGGCCGAGGCGGCGGTCTCCGGCTACACCGAGTTCGCGTCGCAGATCGAGGCGGGGAACATGCGGGGGCTGGCCATCGTCTCCCCCGAGCGGGTCGAGGGCATCGACCTGCCCACCCTGATCGAGCAGGGCTACGACGTAGCGATGACCAACTGGCGGGGCTACCTTGCCCCCGCGGGCATCACCGACGAGCAGTTCGCCGAGCTGGAGGCGATCCTCACCGAGACCGCCGAGAGCGCGGAGTGGCAGGACGCGATGGACCGCAACCTGTGGACCGACGTCTTCCTCACCGGTCCCGAGCTGGAGCAGTTCCTCGAGGAGGACACCGCGCAGATCGAGGCCCTGGTGCAGGAGCTGGGTCTGTGAGCGCCTCCCCGGGCACGGCCACCGCGCGCGAGGACCAGGGGTTCTGGCACGGGCGTGCCGGGCTGGTGGTTCCCGGGATCGTCGCTGCCTTCAGCACCTACCTGCTGGTCGGGGTACTCACGATGGAGGTGCCCGAGGGCACCGACTTCCCAGGGCCCCGGTTCTTCCCGACCATCCTCATCGTCGCCGGGTACCTGATCGCGCTGCTGCTCACCGTCCACTACCTTCGCCACCCGGAGCCGCCGGAGGAGACCGGCGACCGTCCGCACCGGACGTTCACCGACTGGCAGGCGGTCGCCTGGTGCGTCGGCGGTTTCCTCGTCTTCGCGGTGACCATCGAGATCCTCGGGTGGATCCTGGCCGCCGGCCTCCTGTTCTGGTGCGTCGCACGAGGGATCGGCTCCCTGCGCCCGCTCTTCGACATCAGCCTGGCCCTGCTCTTCTCGTCCCTCGTCTACCTGGCCTTCAGCCAGGGCCTCGGGCTGAACCTGCCGTCCGGCTTCCTCGGGGGGTTCTGATATGGAGTCGATCTCGCTGCTCATGGACGGCTTCGCCGGCGCCCTGACCCCGATGAACCTGCTCTGGGTCGTCATCGGCTGCCTGCTCGGCACCGCCGTGGGCGTGATGCCCGGCCTCGGCAGCTCGATGGCGGTCGCCCTGCTGCTGCCGATGACTTTCGCCCTGGACCCCACCTCGGCGTTCATCATGTTCGCCGGGGTCTACTTCGGCGGGCTCTTCGGCGACTCCACGATGGCCATCCTGATGAACACCCCCGGCCAGGCCTCCGCGATCGCCTCCACCTTCGAGGGCCACCGGATGGCCAAGGACGGCCGGGCACCGCAGGCCCTCGCCACCGCGGCCATCGGCGCCTTCATCGGGGGCTTCTGCGCCTCGGTGGTCGTGGTCTTCCTGGCCCCGACCCTGGCCGACCTCTCGAACAACTTCGGGGCGGCCGAGTTCTTCGCGCTGGCGGTGTTCGCCTTCGTCGCCACCTCCTCCATCGTCGGGGACTCCGCCACCAAGGGCCTCGCCTCGCTGGTCATCGGCCTGGGGATCGCCACCATCGGCATCGACACCACGACCGGCACCGAACGGGCGACCCTCGGCATACCCGAGATGTTCGACGGCGTGTCCCTGGTCACCGTCACCGTGGCGGTGCTCGCCCTGGGCGAGGTCTTCCACATCGCGTCCCGGGTCCGCCGCGACCCGAAGACGGTCGCGATGAAGGCCGGCGGACGCGCCTGGCTGTCCAAGGCCGAGTTCAAGGAGGCCGCGCCCGCCTGGGCCCGCGGCACCGCCATCGGGCTGCCCTTCGGCGTCATCCCGGTAGGCGGCTCCGAGGTCCCCACCTTCATGGCCTACGACGTGGAGCGCCGGCTCGACCGGCGCCGCGCCACCCCCCTCTTCGGCAAGGGCGCCATCCGCGGTCTGGCGGCACCGGAGGCCGCCGGCAACGCGACCACAGGGACGGCGATGGGGGCGCTGCTCGCCCTCGGGCTGCCGGTCTCGGCGACCGCCGCGATCATGCTCGCCGCCTTCCGGCAGTACGGCATCCAGCCCGGTCCGCAGCTCTTCGTCAACCGTCCCGACCTGGTCTGGGCCCTGCTCGCCAGCTTCTTCGTGGCCCTCGTGGTGCTGCTGGTCATCAACCTGCCGTTCGCCCAGCTGTGGTCCAAGCTGCTGCTCATCCCCCCGCCGTACCTGTACGCCGGGATCACCGTCTTCTGCGGGCTGGGGGTGTATGCCCTCTCCGCGGCACGGTTCGACCTGTTCCTGCTGCTCTTCATCGGCGTCATCGGCTTCGCGCTGCGACGCTTCGGCATCCCGCTGGCCCCGCTGATGATCGGGATGGTGCTAGGCCCCCTGGCCGAGTCGAGCATGCGGGACGCACTGCTCTCCTCCAACGGCGACTACACGACCTTCGTCGCCAGCCCGATCACCTGGGCGCTCTACGGCATCCTCGCCGTGGTCCTGATCATCACGGTCCGGACCCGGCTGGTGAACCGGCGCCGTTCGGACGTCTGAGCGGCGCGGGATGATGACGACACGTTACCCGCTGCACTAGCCTGACGGGCCTGAGGCTAGGAGGCCCACCCGTGACCGATTCCCTTCCCATCCTGACGATCCTGCCGCCGCTCGTCGCGATCGTCCTGGTGATCGCGACGAAGAAGGTCCTCCTCAGCCTGGGGGCCGGTGTGCTGGCCAGCGCGCTGCTGGTGACCGACCTCAACCCGATCGAGGCCTTGGGCCTGATCTGGACGTCCTTCGCCGGCGTCTTCTGGGAGGAGGGCGCGGTCAACACCTACTACGTCTACATCCTGGTGTTCACCCTGCTGCTCGGGATCATCGCCGCCCTCATCATGATGTCCGGCGGCAGCCAGGCCTTCTCCGACTGGGCCATCCAGCGGATCCGGACCCGCCGCGGCGCGCAGGTCCTGCCCGCCACGCTCGGCATCATCATCTTCATCGACGACTACTTCAACGCCCTCGCCGTGGGGCAGGTGTCCAAGCCGGTCACCGACCGGCACCACGTCGCCCGTGCCAAGCTCGCCTACCTCATCGACTCCACCTCGGCCCCGGTCGCCGTGCTGGCACCGTTCTCCAGCTGGGGCGCCAGCATCATCGGGATCATGGCCCCGCTGGTGGCCGCCTCCGCCCTCACCATCAGCGACGTCGAGGCCTTCCTCGGCGCCGCCGCGATGAACTTCTACGCGATCGCCGCCATCGCCGTCGTCTGGATCGTGGTGGGCCTGCAGATCGACATCGGTCCGATGCGCAAGGAGGAACGCCGGGCGATCGCCGAGGGGCAGACCTACGACGCGAGCGAGGAGATCCCCGGCGAGCTGGCCGAGGACCTCCCTGTGCACCAGCCGGGCGCCAAGCGCGCCCTGGTCATCCCGTTCCTGCTGCTGGTCGTCGGCGTCCTCGGGGGCATCGTGTGGACGGGCTACAGCGCTGGGGGCAGCTGGGCGGTGCTCGACATCCTGGCGAACACGCTGGTCACCGACGCGCTGCTCTACGGCGGCCTCCTCGGGCTGGTCGCGGCCGTCTACTACTACGTGCGCTACACCTCCAGCAACCCCAAGTTCTCCGGGGCGACGCTCGGCAAGGGCGTCTGGGGCGGGCTGCAGTCGATGCTCCCGGCGGTGTACATCCTGGTGCTGGCGTGGATCCTCGGTTCGCTGATCGGCGACCTGGGCACCGGTGAGTACCTCGGCGGGCTGGTGGAGAGCGCCAACCTGCCGCCGCAGTGGCTGATCCCGGTGATGTTCGTGCTGGCGGGGGCGATGGCGTTCTCGACGGGCACCTCGTGGGGCTCGTTCGGGATCCTGCTGCCGATCGCCGGCGACATCATGAACAACGTCGAGGGCGGCCCGGAGCTGCTGCTCGCGGCCTTCGGCGCGGTGCTGGCCGGTGCCGTCTGGGGAGACCACTGCTCCCCCATCAGCGACACCACGATCCTGTCCAGCACCGGCGCCAGCTGCAACGTCATCACCCACGTCACCACCCAGCTGCCGTATGCCGTCATCGGTGCGGTGATCGCGCTGGTGGGCTACGTCGCCTACGCGCTGACCACGAGCACCGTGGTCGGTCTGGCGGCGGTGGCGCTCGGGCTGGTCGCCTTCGCGGTCATCGGCAAGACCATGGTCCGCCGGCTCGAGGAGGAGATCCCGCAGGACCAGCAGGCGGAGCGGGCGCTCAGCTGATCAGTCGATCTGCAGCTCGCCCATCGCGTCCCATCCGTCGCCCTCGACCTGCCGGGAGAGGATCTTCGGGGTGGCGGTGAGGTGCGGGCGCATCGCCTCGATGCCCTCGGTGAAGTGCGGGCTCTCGACGTGCGCGGCGGCGCCCTCGTCGGTGAACCCCTCGACCAGGACGAACTCGTTCGGGTCCTCCAGGGAGCGTGACCACTCGAAGAAGAGGTTGCCCTCCTCGCTGCGGCACGCGCTGGTGTAGTCGGAGACGATCTGTGGCCACCGGCCTGCGGACTCGGGCTTGACCGGGAACTTCACGACGATGAGGTACATGTCGTGATGCTCTCCGGCATACCCCGCCCCGGTCAAACGGAGCGGCGCGGAAAAGGTGTTGCGTGGCACCGGGGGTCCGCGGCAGGCTCACCACCTGAGTGAGCGCGCACCCCGCGTGCTCCGGCAAGGAAGGGAGGCAACCGATGTCTCGTCCCGCTTCCCGTGGCGCGATCGTCGCCCACGCCCTTCACCCTTGCAGGAGCACCAGTGCACCCTCACCCCCGGACGGGTGACATCGACCCGTTCTTCGTCTTCGACTACCGGCCGCTCGACGCGGCCGAGCACCTCACCGCTGACCAGCGGCCGACGACCTACTGGGACGTCGTGGCGGGTAACCGCGGACCCGCCCCCGTCCCGACCTGGGTCGTCCAGGACGCCGGTGCGCTCGACACCGAGCTCGGCGTGCTCAAGACCGGCAAGGAGGCCGACGTCTTCCTGCTGGAGCGCGCCGCCGGCATCCCGGGCCACAACACCGAGGCCACCTGCCTGCTCGCCGCCAAGCGGTTCCGGGACACCCACCACCGCACCTTCCACCGCAGCACGGTGTATGCCGAGGGCCGGGGTGTGCGACGCTCCCGGGACCAGCGTGCGCTCGCGAAGGGCACCGCCTACGGCCGTCGGGTGGCCGCCGGCCGCTGGGCGTACGCCGAGTGGGAGGCGCTGCGCACCACCTGGGCGCACGGCGTACCTGTCCCTTATCCGGTCTCCCTCGACGGGACCGAGCTGCTTATGGAGTTCATCGGCGACCCGGACGGGCTGGCCGCGCCACGGCTCGCCCAGGTCCAGGCGGACCCGCCGCTGATGGCCCACCTCTGGGAGCAGACCCGGCGGGTCGTGCTCCAGCTCGCCGAGCTGGGCTGGGCGCACGGGGACCTGTCCGCCTACAACCTGCTGGTCCACCAGGAGACACTGGTCGTCATCGACCTGCCGCAGGTGGTCGACGTCGTGGCCAACCCGCAGGGTCCCGCGCTGCTGCACCGGGACTGCTCCACGGTGGCCCGCTGGTTCGGGCAGCGGGGTGTCGAGGCCGACGCGGAGGAGCTCTTCGCCGAGGCGACGCGCGGTCACCCCCGCGGGTGACCCTGCGCGGTGCCGGCCGACCTCCGTACCCGGATCGGTCCGCGAGTGGTCGAGGGGTCCACGACGGCGCCTGCCTGGACGATCTCGACCTCACCGGCGGCCACCAGGCGACGCGCGGCGCGCCGCGCCGGCTCCATCAGGTCGCGCCACTCGTCGCCGGTGTCCGCGGCCACCCGTCGGGCCGCCTCGGAGGGGCAGATGGTCGCGGTGCGGGCGCGCCGCGAGAGCAGGTCGCCGATGGCCCCCTCCAGGGCACGGTCGACGTCGCCGACCCCACGCCGGCGACATGCGGCCGAGCAGTAGCGCACCTGCTCCCAGTCGCGCTCCCACTTCTTGCGCCACTCGATCCGCCGGCCGCAGGCGACGCAGATCTTGGGCTCGTGCTCCATCGGGCCACCGTAGTCGGCGTCCCTGCGGACCTCCCCGGGCCGGCTGGGAAGGTGGCGCTTCTCACATTTCATGAGACCTCCTTGTGCCTATTCCTGCTTAGGTTAGGGTTACCTCAGTTTCACCCCCTGAGCCTGTCCCTTACCGAGGAGATCCCTGTCATGCAGCACCCGCGCCACCTCCGTCTCGCCCCCGTGGTCACGGCGACCGTCGCCCTCGTCACCCTGGCCGCGTGCGGCTCCGACGCCGGGTCCGCCCCCGCCGCAGGCGGTGACGACGCCGCGGAGGGATCCGCCGACCAGCAGTCGGGCACCGTGCAGGTCACCGACTTCCAGGGAACCGTCGAGGTCCCCTCCCCTGCCGAGCGCGTCGTGGTCACCGACAACCGGGTGGTCCGGGCGATGGACGCCTGGGGCGTCGACGTCGTCGCCGCCCCGCTGGACATCTTCCCCGGCGACCTGTCCTACGCCTCCGACGAGGACGTGATCAACCTCGGCAACCACGGCGAGCCGGACATGGAGGGCTTGGTCGCGGCCGATCCGGACCTGGTCCTCAACGGCTACCGCTTCGAGAGCCACTACGCGGACATCACCGAGCTGGTCCCGGACGCCGTGATGGTGGACACCAGCACGGACCCCGAGGGTGCCCTCGAGGAGGAGCTGGCTCGGCAGATCACCCTGGTCGGCGAGGCCCTGGGTCATCAGGACGGCGCCGCCGAGCTGGTCGCCGACCTGGAGGCGTCGATCGAGCGGGCCACGGAGGCCTACGATCCCGAGCAGACCGTGATGGGCCTGCTCACCTCCGGCGGCGACATCTCCTACGTGGCCCCGGTCACCGGTCGCTCGATCGGGCCGGTCTTCGAGACCCTGGACCTGAACCCCGCGCTCGAGCAGGCCGCCGACGACACCTCGCACGGCGACGACATCTCGGTCGAGGCCATCGCCGAGGCGAACCCGGACTGGCTGCTGGTGATGGACCGCGACGCGGCCATCGCCGCCGAGGGTGCGGAGTTCTCCGGCGCGGAGGAGCTCATCAGCGAGTCGGCCGCCCTGCAGAACGTCACCGCGGTGCAGGAGGGCAACATCGTCTACCTGCCGGCCGACTTCTACCTGACCGAGGACATCCAGGCCTACACCGCCTTCTTCGACTCCGTCGCGGACGCCATGGGCGGCAGCTGACCCGCCGACGCGCGGCATACCCCGTGACAACGACAACGACGGGACGCGCCGGTCGCCCGGCAGCCGGCCCGGCGGGCTCCCCGCCGGGCCGGCTGCGGAGCCGGATCGTCGTCCCGCTGGCCGTGGTGGCCACCCTCGCCCTGCTGGTCCTCTCCCTCTCGGTCGGCGTCTACGACATCACCGGGACCGAGGACGGTTGGGAGATGTTCGCCATCACCCGCATCCCCCGCACCATCTCGCTGGTGCTGGCCGGGGCGGCGATGTCGATGTGCGGCCTCGTCATGCAGCTGCTCACCCAGAACCGTTTCGTCGAGCCGACCACCACCGGCACCACCGAGTGGGCCGGGCTGGGGCTGCTGCTGGTGATGATCCTCGTCCCGGGCGCCAGCCTGGGCACCCGGATGGTCGGCGCGGTCGTGATGGCCTTCATCGGGACCATGGTGTTCTTCGCCTTCCTGCGCCGGGTGTCGCTGCGCTCGTCCCTGATCGTGCCGATCGTCGGCATCATGATCGGGGCCGTCGTGGGCGCCGTCTCGACCTTCCTGGCGCTGTCGACCGACATGCTCCAGCAGATGGGCATCTGGTTCGCCGGGTCCTTCACCTCCGTGGTCCGCGGCCGCTACGAGATGCTCTGGATCGTGCTGGCCGTCACGGTGCTGGTCTTCCTGATCGCCGACCGGCTGACGGTCGCCGGCCTGGGCAAGGAGATCGCCACCAACGTCGGGGTCAACTACGACCGGGTGATCCTGCTCGGCGTGGCCATGGTCGCCGTCGCCACCGGGGTGGTGACCGTGGTGATCGGGGCGCTGCCGTTCCTGGGGCTGATCGTGCCCAACGTCGTGTCCCTCATCCGCGGCGACGACCTGCGCAGCAACCTGCCGTGGGTATGCCTGCTCGGCGTCTGGGTGGTCACCGTCTGCGACATCCTCGGGCGCACCGTGATCATGCCCTTCGAGGTCCCGGTGTCGCTGATCCTCGGCGTCCTCGGCGCCTTCTTCTTCATCGCCCTTCTCGTGATCAGGCAGCGCCGTGCCTGAGACGACCACCCTGACCGGCAGAGCCGGCACCGGGAGCCCCCGGAGCACCCCGACCGCCACGGCGGAGCGCCGCTCCGGGCCCTTCACCACGCGCAGCCACCGCCGCCGCTACGTGGCCACCATGGCGGTGCTCGGCACGCTGGCGCTGGCGATCACCGTGGGCCTGCTCACCTACGGCAACCCGATGGACGTCGGCACCGACGGCTACTGGCGGATCGTGGACCTGCGGGTCAGCAGCGTGCTGGTCATCCTCGTGGTGGCGTTCTGCCACGCGTTCGCCACCGTGAGCTTCCAGACGGCCACCGGCAACCGGATCATCACCCCCTCGATCATGGGGTTCGAGGCGCTCTACGTGCTCATCCAGACCGGCGCGGTCTTCGTCTTCGGCGCCTCCGGGGTGCTGCTGGTCACCGGCACCCACCAGTTCCTGCTGCAGGCCGCCCTGATGGTGGCCCTGGCCACCGCGCTCTACGGGTGGCTGCTCTCCGGCCGTTTCGGGGACATCCACATCATGCTGCTGGTCGGGGTCATCCTCGGCGGTGGGCTCGGGGCGCTGTCCACGTTCATGCAGCGACTGCTGACGCCCAGCGAGTTCGACATCCTCACCGCCCGGCTGTTCGGCAACGTCGGCAACGCCGACGCCGAGTACCTGCCCTGGGCCATCCCGATCGCCCTGGTCGCCGGCGGTGTGCTGCTGGCGCGGGCTCGCCGCCTCGACGTGCTGGCGCTGGGCCGGGAACCCACCACCAACCTGGGGCTGAACCACCGGCGCGAGGTGATGCTGGTGCTGCTGCTGGTCTCGGTGCTGATGGCGATGACGACCGCCCTGGTCGGACCGATGACCTTCCTGGGCTTCCTGGTCGCGATGCTGGCCTATCAGCTCGCCGACACCTACGACCACCGGCTGCTGCTGCCGATGGCCTTCCTGCTGGGCTACGTCGTGCTCGGCGGCGCCTACTTCGTGCTGCGGCACGTGTTCTACGCCCAGGGGATGGTCACCATCATCGTCGAGCTCGTCGGCGGCCTCGTGTTCCTCGTCCACATCGTGCGAAAGGGCCGGTTGTGATCACCCTCACCGACGTCACCAAGCAGTACGGCACCGACACCCGGATCGGTCCGGTGACCACCCGGATCAAGGCCGGCGGGATCACCGCACTGATCGGGCCCAACGGTGCCGGCAAGTCCACCGTGCTCACCATGATCGGCCGGCTGCTCGACCTCGACGAGGGCCGGATCGAGGTCGCCGGGCACGACATCTCCCGCACCCCGTCGCGTACGGTCGCCACCATCCTGTCGGTGCTGCGCCAGGAGAACCACTTCATCGCCCGGCTGACGGTGCGCCAGCTGGTCGGCTTCGGCCGCTTCCCGCACTCCCAGGGGCGGCTGACCACGGTGGACGAGGAGCACATCAGCGACGCCATCGACTTCCTGGACCTCACCGCGCTGGAGCACCGCTACCTCGACCAGCTGTCCGGCGGTCAGCGCCAGCGCGCCTACGTGGCGATGGTGCTGGCCCAGGACACCGAGTACGTGCTGCTGGACGAGCCGCTCAACAACCTGGACATGCAGCACTCGGTGCAGATGATGCGCCAGCTCCGGCGGGCCGCCGACGAGCTCGGCCGGACCGTGGTCATCGTGCTGCACGACATCAACTTCGCCGCCCGGTACGCCGACTGGATCATCGCGATGAACGACGGGGAGATCACCGAGGCCGGGCCTCCCGAGCAGATCCTCACCGACAGCACCCTGACCAGGATCTTCCACACCCCGGTGCAGGTCATCGCCGGACCGGACGGCCCACTCGCGGTGTACTACTAGGCGCCCAGCGCCTCGATCGCCGCGTCGTCCGCGGCCAGCCGGTCCTCCAGCAACCGCCGCTGCTCGGTCGACAGCTCCAGCACGGCGAGGCCGGTGCGCACGGCGTCGGCCACCCGGCGGGCCTGCTCCACCGTGATCAACCCCCACCGCGCCGCGTGCGCGGCGGCACCCGCATACGTGTCGAAGACCTGCACGCCCCGCTGCGCCCAGGCCTCCCGCTCGGCCTGCCCCAGCCCGCTGACGTCGTGCAGCAGGGTGCCGACGATGTGCTCGGGCGCCCGGGTGCGCATCTGCGCCCCCACCTCGCCGTCCGCCTGGCCGCTGTCCCCGATGAAGACCATCCGGCACTCGGGGAAGAGCAGCCGGTCCCGCTCCATGTTCTCCAACTTGCGCCGGGTGATGGCCGCCTTGGTGTGCAGGTTCAGCAGCGACCCGCCGAGCACGGTGTGCGGCGGCAGCCCCAGCCCGGAGAGGCCGTCCCGGGTGTAGCGCTCGAACAGGCCCAGCGGTCCGCCCGGGCGGGCGGTGACGAAGGTCAGGTCGCCGACCCGCGCGGGGTCGGTCACCGCCCCCTGGTCCAGCTCGAGGAGCAGCTGGACCACGCCGGGGTAGATGATCCCCCGTGGGTAGCGGTCGTCGTGCAGCATGCAGCGGGTGGTGTCGTCGATGTCGCACAGGATGCGCAGGTCGGAGGTGGGGTCGACACCGGCCTGCTCGGCGAGGTGCTCCAGCAGCAGGTCCTGCAGGTCCTCGTCCAGGTCGTGGAAGACCAGCTGCTCCAGGTCGTGACGGTCCCCGCTGGCGTTGATCCGGTACTTCAGGTCGTGGAAGTCGCGGCCCTCGGTGGCCCGGAGCACGTCGACGAGCAGCTCCTGGTGGTGCCGCGGGGTGCGGCCCCGGTGCAGCGCCGCGACGAGCCCGGCCAGCACCGGCACGGACAGCGCCTCGCGCCGCCTCACCAGCAGCAGGTCGAGGACCCCGCTCAGGTATGCCCTCCCCGCACCGCGGTCGCTCAGCGCCCCCAGCAGCTGCTCCGGGTCGAGCCCGGCCAGCACGGTGTCGAGCTGCTCCGGCGGCACCTGCTCCAGGATCCGGAGCACCCGGGCCTGCTCGTCGTCGCCGGTCCGCCAGCCCGAGGTCAGCGTGGTGAGGTGGATGGCGCGCGGGTCCATGTCGCTCCTGGTGAAGGTCGTCGTGCGAGGCGGCGGAGGGGGGGTCTGCTCACCGGCGGGCGCCGGTCGGGCCGGCGACCCGCAGCGCACCGGGCAGCACCTCGATCCGCGCCCCGAGGATATCCGGCACCACGTCACCGTCCACCTGCACCGGCCCCGCCTCCTGCAGTCCCAGCTCCAGCACCCGGCCGTGGCGGTGGCGCAGCGCCGGGTGGTCGAGGTCGGGCCGTGACCGTCGCCCGAGCGGGACCCGGGCCCCGCTGCGCAGCACCCTCCCCCAGTCGGCCAGGTGCCGGGGTGCCACCAGCACCACGTGCAGCAACCCGTCGTCCATCCTGGCCCCCGGGACCACCTGCATCCTCAGCGGCAGGCGCGCGGTGTTCACCGCGAGCACGCTCCACACCTGCTCGGTCCGCTCCTGTCCCCCGTCGAGGCGGACCCTCACCGGTCGGGCGGCACTGGTCAGCCGCCGCACTCCCGGTGTGAGGTAGGCCAGCCAGCCGAGGCGCGCCTTGGCCGCCGGGTCGAGCTCCGCGAGCGTCCGGGCGTCGTGCCCGACCCCGACGAGGACGAGGAAGGACAGCGTCCTGGTCGCCCCGTCCGAGGACCGCAGCTGCACCTGCCCCAGGTCCACGGTCCGAGGGGGGCCGGTGACCGCCCGGCGGGCGGCACGACCCGGCGCGGCCAGGGGCACGCCCAGGCCGCGGGCGGCGAGGTTCGCGGTCCCGGCCGGGAACACCCCCAGCACCGGCGGCTCCCCCGCGCTCGTCGCCGGGGCGGCCCGGGCCAGCACCCCGGCGACCTCACGGACCGTGCCGTCTCCACCGGCGACGACCACCCGGTGGCAGCCGGCGGCGAGAGCCTCCTTTGCCTGACCGCGGCCCGGGTCCGCACGCGTGGTCCTCAGCACCCACGGCGGCTCCAGCCCGGCGCCGGCGCAGGCGCGCTCGACGTGCACCCGGGCCGCCCCGGCACCGCGGGCGGCCGGGTTGAGCACCAGCGCGACCCGCGGCACGGGTCGCTCAGGCCAGCTGCGCGGACAGGGCGGTGGCGACCCGGTCGGGGGTGAGGCCGATCCGTTCCAGGACCTGGTCACGCGACCCGTGGTCGAGGAACTCGACGGGTATGCCGTACCCGTGCACCGGGGGTGTCGCGGTGGTGGAACCGTCGCCGTCCCGGTGGCCGGGCCCGGCCTCCTCGAGGGCACGGGTGAGGGCGCCGGCGATACCGCCGACGATGTTGTCCTCGATCACCGCGACGTGCGCGGCGCCCCGGGCCAGCTCGACCAGCTCGGGGCTGACCGGGAGCACCCAGCGCGGGTCGACCACCATCGTGCGGCGGCCCTCGGCGTGCATCTTGTCGGCGACCTCCAGGGCGGTCTGCACCATCGACCCGACCCCGACCACGAGCAGGTCCAGCCCGGCGTCGGCGTCGGCGTCGGCGTCGGCCGTCACGGACTGGGGGTCACGGAGCACGTCCAGCCCGCCGATCCGGCGCACCGCCTCGATCGGGGCACCGACGCTGCCCTTGGGGAAGCGCACCACGGAGGGCCCGTCGTCGATGTCCACGGCCTCCCGCAGCGCGATCGCGACCTGCTGGCCGTCGCGCGGCGCGGCCACCCGGATCCCCGGCACGATCCCGAGCAGGGTGAGGTCCCACATACCGTTGTGGCTGGCGCCGTCGCTGCCGGTGATCCCGGCCCGGTCCAGCACGAAGGTGACCCCCTGCCGGTGCAGCGCGCAGTCCATCAGCAGCTGGTCGAAGGCACGGTTGAGGAAGGTCGCGTACAGGCAGACCACCGGGTGCAGCCCGGCGAAGGACAGCCCGGAGGCCATCGCGACCGCGTGCTGCTCGGCGATCCCCACGTCGAAGACCCTGTCCGGGAAGCGCTCGGCGAAGGGCTGCAGCCCCACCGGGATGAGCATCGCGGCGGTCAGCGCGACGATGTCCTCACGCTCTCGTCCCAGGCGCACCAGCTCGTCGCTGAACTCGTCGGTCCAGGCGCGCCCGGAGAGCTCCAGCGGCAGCCCCGTCTCGGGGTTGATCTTGCCCACCGCGTGGAAGCGGTCGGCCTCGTCGGCGGTGGCGGGGTCGTAGCCGTGACCCTTCTCGGTGAGGGCGTGCACCAGCACCACCCCGCCGAAGTCGTGCGCCCGGCGCAGCGCGGTCTCCATCGCCTCGATGTCGTGCCCGTCGACCGGGCCCAGGTACTTCAGCCCCAGGTCCTCGAACAGCCCCTGCGGGCTGACGATGTCCTTGAGGCCCTTCTTCATGCCGTGCAGCGTCTCGTAGACCTGCCGGCCGACGACCGGGGTCCGGGTCAGCTGACGCTTGCCCCAGGAGAGCACCGTCTCGTACTCCTGGGTCGCCCGCAGCGAGGCCAGGTAGTCGGCCATCCCGCCCCGGGTCGGCGCGTAGGAGCGTTCGTTGTCGTTGATGACGATGATGAGCGGCAGGTCCCGCTGGTCGGCGATGTTGTTCAGCGCCTCCCAGACCATGCCCCCGGTGAGCGCGCCGTCGCCGATCACCGCGACGGTGTGCCGGTCGCCCTGGCCCCGCAGCTGGCGCCCGGTGGCGATGCCGATCGCCCAGGACAGGGAGGTGCTGGCGTGCGAGTTCTCCACGACGTCGTGGTCGGACTCGGCCCGGCTGGGGTAGCCCGAGAGGCCGCCCTGCTTGCGCAGCGTGGAGAAGTCGTGCCGGCCGGTGAGCAGCTTGTGCACGTAGGAGATGTGCCCGGTGTCGAAGAGCAGGGTGTCCCGCGGCGAGTCGAAGACCCGGTGCAGGGCGATGGTCAGCTCGACCACCCCGAGGTTGGGTCCCAGGTGCCCACCGGTCTGGGAGACCGAGGAGATGAGGTAGGCGCGGATCTCCGCGGCCAGGGCCTGTGCCTGGGTCGGGGTCAGGGCCTTGAGGTCCGCGGGACCGGTGATCGTCCGCATCAGGGGCACGGGCTCATCCTTGCTGGTCTCGACGGCGGGACAACCCCTCCAGTGTACGGCTCCGTACCTGGGGATCTGCTGCGCGCGTGCTCAGTGCATGGGCGCGCGCAGCCGCAGCGCCTCCAGCAGCAGCCCGGCCGCCCGGTGGTTGGCCCGCAGCCGCAGCCCCTCCCGGGCCAGCGACTCCAGCACGTCGCCCAGGCTGCCCGGCGGCAGACTCGGCCCCAGCTGTGGGCGGACGTCCCGCCAGGCGCCCCGCATCGCCTCGAGCTGGGCCTCCAGGTGCCGGGTCGCCATCCAGGCGAGCGCCGGCGGGTGACGCCGCCACGCGGCATACGCCCGGTAGTCGGCGGGGCACTGGTCGAGCAGCCAGGAGACCGCGGCCTGCTCCCACCCGGTGACCCCGGCCGGGGGCACCCGGTCCGGCCATCCCGGCGGTCCACCACTGCTCATGCGAACAAGTGTACGACTCCTGGGGTGGCCGGCACACCCCCCGTCGGGCGTCCCCGACCGAGGCCTTCCGCTACCGCCGGTCGTAGGGCAGCATGGGCGGATGGCCACGGACACGGGCTCGCCCCGCACGAAGGCCGGGCGCAAGGGCAAGGTCCCCCGCCTGGACAAGGACATCTACGAGGCCGAGCTGCTGCGCCTGCAGGAGCAGCTGGTGGAGATGCAGACCTGGATCAAGGAGACCGACCACCGCCTGGTGGTGATCTTCGAGGGCCGCGACGCCGCCGGCAAGGGCGGCGCCATCAAGCGGGTCACCGAGTACCTCTCCCCCCGGCAGGCGCAGATCGTGGCCCTGCCGACCCCCACCGAGCGGCAGAAGACCCAGTGGTACTTCCAGCGCTACGTCGAGCACCTGCCGGCGGCCGGGGAGATCCGGCTCTTCGACCGGTCCTGGTACAACCGCGGTGGGGTCGAGCGGGTAATGGGCTACTGCACCCCCGAGCAGCACCGGCGGTTCCTGCAGCAGTGCCCGGTCTTCGAGCGGATGCTGATGGACGACGGAATCATCCTGCGCAAGTACTGGTTCTCGGTGTCCGACGACGAGCAGCAGCGCCGTTTCGCCTCTCGCCTGGAGGACCCGATGCGCCGGTGGAAGCTCTCCCCCACCGACCTGGAGTCCCTCACCCGCTGGGAGGACTACAGCCGGGCCAAGGACGAGATGTTCGTGCACACCGACATCCCCGAGGCGCGGTGGAACGTGGTCGCCTCCGACGACAAGCGCTCCGCCCGGGTCAACATGATCGCCCACCTGCTGGCGTCCATCCCCTACGAGAAGGTCGAGCTGCCGACGCTCTCGATGCCGGACCGCCCGGGCTCGACCGGCTACCAGCGCACCGACCGCGACCTGCAGCTGCCGGTGCCCGACCACGCCGCCGAGGTCGCCGCCACCGCGGGGAAGCCGGTCCGGCGGCGCACCCGGGAGGACATGAGCTGACCAGCCGGCTCAGCCGAAACCGTGCCGGGCCAGCGGCCCGGTCAGCTCCCGCTCCTCGTAGGACAGGTGCGAGAGCAGGGTGTCGGTGAGCAGGTCGACGCTGTGCGCGAGCTCGTCCAGGGCCTCGCTGCCCGCCTGCCCGTAGCCGTCCTCGTCGACCAGGGCCACCAGGGCCCGGTCCAGCCGCTCCAGCACGTCCGCGATGACCTCGTGCTCCTCGTGCAGGCGGTCCAGCACCGGTTGCAGGGTGGGCTCGCGCCGCCCGAGGAACGGGAAGACCGAGCGGTCCTCCAGCGTGTGGTGGCCGGTGACGATCCGGCAGTACGACTCGCAGTAGGCACCGAGGGTCCAGTTGTTCTGCCGCATCGTCATGGTGTTGATGACCGAGCGTGCCTGGCCCACGTGCAGATGCCCCGAGCGCACCTGGTCGACCACGTCCCGGACGGAGGCGAGCTCGGTGCGCAGGTGGTCGTGGATGTCGATCAGGTGCTGCGGGGCGGCGAGCTGCTGCGCGGGGTATGCCGTGGGCCCGCCCTGCGGCGCCGGCCCGGTCGGGCGGGCCGCCTCGTCCCAGGCCAGCTCCCCGGTCAGCCGGGTCCCGTCGTCCGGGGTCGGGGTGATGCCCGCAGGGGCGGTGTCGACCACGTCGGTGGCCGGCCGGGCGGGGATCGGACCGGTGGGCACGGCGCTGCCGGCTCCCTGCGGGATGTCCCCCGCCGACGCGCCGGAGCGCTCGGCGTCCACCAGCTCGCGCAGCGCCGGGCCGACCTCCTGGCCGAAGGTCTGCACCTGGCCGGGGTCGTCGGTGGCCAGCACGAAGGTCGACATGCCGTGCTCGAGGACCAGGCCTGCGAGCTGCTCGGCCCAGTCGGCGGGGCTGCCCTGCAGCATCCCGGCGCCCCGGCCGAAGCGTCCGCCGATGTTGTAGAGCCGGACCACGTCGTGGGGTGAGCGACCGGCGGCGGTCGCGGCGTCGTCGATCCGGGCGTTCGCCTCGGCGAGGTCCTCGGGCGGCAGGTAGGCCATGCTCGGCAGCCAGCCGTCGGCGAGCCGCCCGGTCACCCGCAGCATCCGCGGCTTGTAGGCGCCCAGCCAGAGCGCGGGGTCACCGGCCGGGGCGGGGCCGGCGTGCAGACCGACGACCCGGTAGTGCTCGCCGTCCACCCGGACCGGGCCCGACCCGTCCCAGACCTGCCGGATGACGTCCATCGCCTCGACCAGGGCGTCCACCGCCTGCCCGGGGGTGCGCCGTGGGCCGCCGGCCGCGACGATGGCGTCCCAGAACGCGCCGGCCCCCAGCCCCAGGTCGGCCCGGCCGTGCGAGAGCAGGGACAGCGTGGCGACCGAGCGGGCGAGCACGACCGGCTCGCGCAGCGGCAGGTTGGCCACGTTCAGCCCCAGCCGCACCGTGCTGGTGCGGGCGGCGATCCAGGACAGCAGCGTCCAGCTGTCCAGGTGGGCGGCCTGGTAGGGGTGGTCCTGGACGGTGACCAGGTCGATCCCGGCGGTGTCGGCGAGGACGCCGAGCTCGACGGCGTGCTGGGGGTCCGCCGCGCCGGGGGTGGGGAAGATCCCCAGGCGTACCTGGTGGCCGAGGTCGGGCATACCTCAGACCCCCGCGACCCGGACGTGCAGCCGGTTTGCCCAGGGGTCCTCCAGGGTCACCGTCCGGCCGTCGTCGCGCAGCTGCACCCCGTGGTGGCGCATCCGCTCGGACAGCGCCCCCACGTCGTCGGCGCTCGGCAGCTCGATGTCGAGCTGGCCCAGCCCCAGGGCCGGGAAGCGCGGGCCTGCGCCGCGGCTGCGCCAGACGTTCATCGCCATGTGGTGGTGGTAGCCGCCGGCACTGACGAAGAGTGCCTGCCCGCCCAGCTGGGCGGTCGCGTCGAAGCCGAGCCGGTCGACGTAGAACTCCTTGGCCGTGCGGGTGTCGCCGACCGAGAGGTGGACGTGCCCGACCACGGCTCCGCTCACCGGCGCGGCCAGCACGTCCTCGTCCAGGTGCTCGCGCAGGAAGGCCTGCGGGTCCAGCATCACCGTGCTCATCTCCACCTGGCCGTGCACCCAGCTCCATCGGCTGCGGTCACGGTCCCGGTAGAGCTCGATGCCGTTGCCCTCCGGGTCGTCGAAGTAGAAGGCCTGGCTCACCAGGTGGTCGGCGCTGCCGGTGAAGCTGCGCGGGGCCCGGGTGGCCAACGAGGCGACGGCCACCGCCAGGTCCGCCTGGGTGGGGAAGAGGATCGCGGTGTGGAACAGACCGGCCGAGCCCGGTGCCGCGTGCGCCATCCCGGGCCGGTGCCGCAGGATCACGAGCGGGGTGCCCTCCCTGCCCAGGGTCACCACCGGTCCGTCCTGTCCGAGCACCTGCAGGGTCACCGCGTCCCGGTAGAAGGCGGTCATCCCGTCCAGGTCGGCGACGTCGAGCGTCACCGGGCCCATCGAGGTGTCGGCGGCGAGGCGGTCGAGGGTGGTGCTGGTCATCGGTGCTCCTAGGTACGTGACGTGTCACCTAGCATACCGCACCCCTGCCTTACGGACACGACGACGCCCCGCCGACCGGTCGGTCGGCGGGGCGTCGTCGGCGCGTCGTCGGCGGGTCAGGCGACCAGCGACCGCAGCACGTACTGCAGGATGCCGTCGTTGCGGTAGTAGTCCGCCTCGCCGGGGGTGTCGATCCGGACCACCGCGTCGAAGGAGACGGACTCGCCGCCCTCGCCCTTGGTGGCGGTGACCTTCACCGTCGACGGGGTGTCCCCGTCGTTGAGCGCGGTGACCCCGGCGATGTCGAAGGTCTCCGTGCCGTCCAGGCCCAGGCTCTGCGCGGTCTCGCCGGCCGGGTACTGCAGCGGGAGCACACCCATACCGATGAGGTTGGAGCGGTGGATCCGCTCGTAGGACTCGGCGATGACCGCCTTGACCCCGAGCAGCCGGGTGCCCTTGGCCGCCCAGTCGCGCGAGGAGCCGGAGCCGTACTCCTTGCCGGCCAGGACCATCAGCGGCGTGCCCTGCTCGGCGTAGGCCTGGGCCGCGTCGTAGATGGTGCTCTGCTCGCCGTCCTTCGTGAAGTCGCGGGTGAAGCCGCCCTCGACCCCGTCCAGCAGCTGGTTGCGCAGCCGGATGTTGGCGAAGGTGCCGCGGATCATCACCTCGTGGTTGCCGCGCCGGGAGCCGTAGGAGTTGAAGTCCTTGCGCTGGATGCCGCGCTCGGAGAGGTAGACGCCGGCCGGGCTGTCACCCTTGATCGACCCGGCGGGGCTGATGTGGTCGGTGGTCACCGAGTCACCCAGCAGCGCCAGCACCCGGGCGCCGGAGATGTCCTGCACCGGGTCCGGCTGCGCGCCCATCCCCTCGAAGTACGGGGGCTTGCGCACGTAGGTCGAGTCGTCGGCCCACTCGAAGGTGTCACCGTCGGGGGTGTCCAGCGAGGTCCACCGCTCGTCACCGGCGAAGACGTCGCTGTAGTCCTCGGTGAACATGTCCCGGCTGATCGAGGAGGCGATCGTGCGCTCCACGTCCTCGGGCGCGGGCCACAGGTCGCGCAGGAAGACGTCCTTGCCCTCCTTGTCCTGACCCAGCGGCTCGCTCTCGAAGTCGAAGTCCATCGTGCCGGCCAGGGCGTAGGCGATGACCAGCGGCGGCGAGGCCAGGTAGTTCATCTTCACGTCCGGGTTGATCCGGCCCTCGAAGTTCCGGTTGCCCGAGAGCACCGAGGTGACCGCCAGGTCGTTCTCGTTGATGGCGGTGCTGATCTCCTCGACCAGCGGGCCCGAGTTGCCGATGCAGGTGGTGCAGCCGTAGCCGACCAGGTGGAAGCCCAGGGCCTCCAGGTAGGGCCACATACCGGCTTTGTCGAAGTAGCCGGTGACGACCTTCGACCCGGGTGCCATCGACGTCTTCACCCACGGCGGGACGCTCAGCCCGGCCTCGACGGCGTTCTGCGCCAGCATCGCGGCGGCCATCATCACCGAGGGGTTGGAGGTGTTGGTGCAGGAGGTGATCGAGGCGATCGCGACGATGCCGTGGTCGATCTCGAAGCTCTCACCCTCCATCTCCACGGTGACCGGCTTGGAGGCACGGCGGGTGCTGCCGTCCTTGGGCCGGGCGGAGTGCCGCGGGCGGCCCGCCTCCTGGGACTCGGCACTGGCGTCGTGCGACGGGGCGTCCGAGGCCGGGAAGGTGTTCTCCAGCTCGTGGTCCACGTCGGACAGGACGGTGCTCTCGGCGTAGTTGGCCAGGTCGGCGCAGAACTGCGTCTTGGCGTCGGTGAGCGCGATCCGGTCCTGCGGGCGCTTGGGCCCGGCGATCGAGGGGACCACCGTCGACAGGTCCAGCTCGAGGTACTCGCTGTAGCGGGCCTCGGCGTTGCCGGTCGGCTCCAGCCACATGCCCTGCTCCTTGGCGTAGGCCTCCACCAGGGCGACCTGCTCGTCGGAGCGGCCGGTCAGCCGCAGGTAGTCCAGGGTGACCTCGTCGATCGGGAAGATCGCGCAGGTGGAGCCGAACTCCGGGCTCATGTTGCCGATGGTGGCCCGGTTGGCCAGCGGCACCGAGCTGACGCCGTCGCCGTAGAACTCGACGAACTTGCCGACCACGCCGTGGTCGCGCAGCTGCTCGGTGATGGTCAGCACCACGTCGGTGGCGGTGGCCCCGGCCGGGACCGATCCGCTGAGCTTGAAGCCGACCACGCGCGGGATGAGCATCGAGACCGGCTGACCGAGCATGGCCGCCTCGGCCTCGATCCCGCCGACGCCCCAGCCGAGCACGCCCAGGCCGTTGACCATGGTGGTGTGGCTGTCGGTGCCCACGCAGGTGTCCGGGTATGCCTGCAGCGCACCGTCCTGACCGGACTCGCGGGTCATCACGGTGCGGGCCAGGTGCTCGATGTTGACCTGGTGCACGATGCCGGTGCCCGGGGGCACGACCTTGAAGTCCTCGAAGGCGGTCTGGCCCCAGCGCAGGAACTGGTAGCGCTCCTCGTTGCGCTCGTACTCGATCTCCACGTTGCGCTCGAAGGCCTCCGGGCGACCGAAGACGTCGATGACCACCGAGTGGTCGATGACCAGCTCGGCGGGGGCCAACGGGTTGATCTTGGTGGGGTCGCCGCCGAGGTCACCCATCGCCTCGCGCATGGTGGCCAGGTCCACGATGCAGGGCACCCCGGTGAAGTCCTGCATGATGACGCGCGCCGGGGTGAACTGGATCTCCGTGTCCGGGTCCGCGTTCTCGTCCCAGCCGGCCACCGCGGTGATGTGGTCGGCGGTGATGTTCGCGCCGTCCTCGGTGCGCAGCAGGTTCTCCAGCAGCACCTTCAGCGAGTACGGGAGGTTGTCCGCCTGCTCGAGCTTCTTGATCCGGAAGATCTCGTAGCTGGCGTCCCCCACCTCCAGCGTGCCTCTGGCATCGAAGCTGTTCGGGTTGGTGCTCAACGTGGGTCGCTCCTTCACTCGCTGGCTTTTATCTTGACGTCAAGATATCTCACCGAGGGCGCCCTCCGCAAAGCGACACCGCTCCTGATCTCATCCTGCCGCATCCGGTGACCCGGGGTCAGGTGAGGCTCACCTGTCCTGCGCGGAGTCCGGGACCAGCAGCGCCAGGCACTCCACGTGGTGGGTCATCGGGAACGCGTCCAGCACCCGCAGTCCGGCCAGCCGCAGGCCCAGCTCAGCGGCGGTGGCCAGGTCCCGGGCCAGCGCGGCCGGGTCGCAGGCCACGTAGACGACGGCCCGGGGAGCCAGCGCCGCGAGCGCGGTCATCACCGGCGCGCCGGCGCCGGTGCGCGGCGGGTCCAGCACCACCAGGTCGATGTCCTCGCGCTGCTCCACCAGGCCGTCCAGCACGGTCGCGGTCTGCTCGGCGACCGCCTCCGCCCAGGGGTATGCCCGTAGGTGCTCCTCGGCGGCCGCGACCGCCTCCCGGTCGGACTCGACGGCGAGCACGGCCCCGCGCTCGCCGACGGCCTGCGCCAGCGGCACCGCGAAGAGGCCGACACCGGCATACAGGTCCAGCGCCCGCTCCCCCGGTCGCGGCCCCAGCCAGTCCAACACCTGGTCGGTGAAGAGGGTCGCGGCGCCGGGGTGCACCTGCCAGAAGCCGCGTGCCGAGAGGGTGAAGTCCTGGTCGTGCACGCGCTCGGTGACCTGGGGCACGGCGCCGACGGGGCGGGGACGGGGCGCACCGCCGCGCCCACCACGACCCCGCCCACCCTGGCGGCGGCCGTGACGGGGCGCGGGGAGGGCCAGCGGCACCGCGACCGGCTCCCCCACGGCCGGGGCGACGAGGTCGAGCGAGGTGACCCGGTGGTCCGGCACCGGGGCGCCGGCGACCAGGGCGGCGGGGTCGGCGAAGCCCCCGGTCGCCAGCACCCCGGGGTGCGCGATCCGGCAGTCGTCCACCGGGACGACCCGGTGCGAGCGGTGCTGCCGCAGCCCGCTGACCGGCGCCTGCCCCGGGCGGTGGCTGATCGCCACCTCCACCCGGGTCCGCCAGCGCAGACCGTCCTGGTCCCCGGGCAGCGGCTCGCAGACCACCGGGCCGAGGTCGTCGGGGTCGAGCCCGCCGAGGCGGACCAGCTGCTCGGTCACGACCTGCGCCTTGAGCCGGCGCTGGGCCGCCAGGTCCGCGTGCTGCCAGTCGCAGCCACCGCACCGATCGGGACCGGCGAACGGGCAGGGCGGCGTGACCCGGTCCGGCGACGGCTCGTGCACCTCGACGGCGTCGGCGCGCAGGAAGCGACCACCGCCGCCGACCTCGGTGATCCGGGCGGTGACCAGCTCCTCCGGCAGGGCGTGCCGCACGAAGACGACCAGGCCCTGCTCGCCCACCCGGGCGATGCAGTGACCGCCGTGAGCGACCGCACCGACCCGCAGCCGGACCTCGTCGCCGACCACCGGCACCGCGGTGTCGGGGTGGCTCACGTCTCGGTCATCGACCATGGGTCGGGCCCGTGGACGGGTCGATCGCGGCGGTCCCGCTCTCCTCGTCCTCCGGCTGGGCGGGGGTGCGCCCGACGGCCAGCAACCAGCCCATCACCACCACCGCGGCCAGGTAGGCCGGCCAGCCCAGGGCGATCTTGGTGATCCCCAGCCAGGCCACCTCGCCGGCCAGGTAGAGCGGCAGCATGATCGCGACCCGGATCGCGAAGAGTCCGACCAGCACCCAGGTCAGCCGGGAGCAGACCCGGACCAGGCCGGGGTCGCGTCGCCAGGCGGCGGGCCGCTCGGCGAAGTTCGGGTCGCCGATCGCGACGATGAACCCGAGCAGCGGCCACCGGGTCAGGATGGAGACCACGGCGCCGATCCCGTAGGCGGCGCTCACCAGGATCCCGGGAAGGAAGGCGTCCTCGGCCTGGCCGGAGCGGAGCGCGAAGAAGGCGGCGACCGCGGTGGCCAGCACCGCCGAGGCGATGAACCGCCAGGAGCCGCCGAGGTAGCCCCGCACCAGGGTGAGCACCACCAGCAGCGCGGCAGCGGCGACGACCGCCGGGCGCACCGCGTCGGTGACCAGCCAGGTCACCACGAAGGCGACGGTCGGCAGCGCCGTCTCCAGCGACCCGTACCAGCCGCCCAGCGCCTCGCTGATCCGGCGCCGGATGACCTGCTCGACGGTCTCCTGGGCGCTCTCCGGGGCGCTCACGTGAAGTCGGGGTTGTTCGGTGCCTTGGGAGCGTCGGTGGCAGCCGCCTCGGGCACGTGCTGGGCGGGCCCGGTCGGGCGGTGGGTGCTGATCCCGGCGACGGCGGTGGCGTCGCTGCTGCCGGTCGCGGAGGGGGCCTTGCGCACGGCCTCCTGGGCGGCGGCGCGGCGGGCCTCGCTCTGCTGGGCGCGGCGGGCCTCCGCCTCCTTCTCCAGGGCCTCGGTGAAGCCCCGCGGCGGGGTCAGGGTGAGCACCTCGCGGGGCGGGCGGGCCTCGTCGCCGCGCTGCACCACGATGCGGCGCACGTAGGCGAGGATGCCGCGGACCTGGTTGTCGTCGGTGGCGGCGGGACCGTTGACGACCACCCGCAGGAACCAGCGGGGCCCGTCGACGCCGAGGAAGCGGGCCGGCTGGTAGGCGACCCGTCCGTCCGGGGCGCGGCCGGGCATCCGGGCCCGCAGCTCCTTGCCCATCGTCCCGTCCACCGTCTCCGCGGCGCCGCCGGCGTCGACGAGGCCACGGGCGATGTCGGCACGCAGCTCGTCCCACAGGCCCTGGGTGCGGGGCGCCGCGAACACCTGGACCTGCGCGTGCGAGGCGCCGAAGCCGATGGTGGCGCCGATGACGCGCCCGGTGCCCTTCTCCAGGTCCAGGCGCAGCTGCATACCCCGGACGTTGGGCAGCCGGAGCGCCCCCAGGTCGATCCGGGCGTCCAGGTCGCCCCACTCGGAGACGTCGTAGGGACCGTCCTGCGCCCGCACCCAGTCGCGGTCGACCCCGGGCTCGCCCTCGGGCACGTGCGGTCGTGGCGACCCCTCCTCGAGCTCGCTCTCGTCCCCGAGCAGCTCGTCGTCGGTGAGGTCCTTCTTGCGTCGGCCAAAGAGTGCCACGGTCGGGTCAGTCCTTCGTGTGCGGATCGGTGCGGATGGGGGTCGCCGAGGTGCCGGTATGCCCGTGCCCGCCGACGCCGCGCTCGGACGGGGGCAGCTCGTCCACCTCGGTGAGGACGGGCTGCGCGACCTGCTGCAGCACCAGCTGGGCGATGCGGTCGCCGCGGCTGAGCCGGATCTCCTCGGTGCGGTCGGTGTTGAGCAGGTTGACCAGGATCTCCCCGCGGTAGCCGGAGTCCACGGTCCCGGGCGCGTTGACGATGGTCAGCCCGTGCCGGGCGGCGAGCCCCGAGCGCGGGTGGACGAAGGCGGCATACCCGGGGGGGACGGCGATCGCGACCCCGGTGGGGACCAGCGCGCGCTCCCCCGGCGCCAGCACCACGTCCTCGCGGGCGTGCAGGTCCACACCGGCGTCGCCCTGCCGCGCCGGGGCGGGGACCGGGAGGTCCGCGTCCAGGCGTCGCAGCGCGACGGGAACGGTGTGCGGTGTCGTCATCGTCACCGAGGGTAGCCGCCCGGCGTCCGGCTGCTCGCGGTGCCGGTCCTGCTCAGGCCGCGCACTCGGAGCAGACCGGCAGTCCGCCGACCTCCTTGGCGAGCTGGCTGCGGTGGTGCACCAGGAAGCAGCGGGCGCAGGTGAACTCGTCCTGCTGCCGCGGCAGCACGTGCACCGACAGCTCCTGGTCCGACAGGTCCGCCCCCGGGAGCTCGAAGCCCTCGGCCTGCTCGGTCTCGTCGACGTCGACGCTGCCCGAGGACTTGTCGTTGCGTCGTGCCTTCAACTCCTCGAGGGAGTCCTCGTTGAGCTCGTCGTCGTTCTTGCGTGGTGCGTCGTAGTCAGTCGCCATCTGTGGCCCTTTCGCCTGTACCGAGGTCTCTCGTCGTCCCTGAACGCTGTACACCCCGTTTTTGTGCCCGGGCGCACCTGGCGGTCCGCAGGTGACGCGCGGGATTCTGCCCTATCGCACCCCCGTCGCGCGAGGCGGTTGTCCCCCGGGCGTGGCGCGGGCCGCCCGGCAGGACCCGGGCGGGCCCCTCAGCGGGTCGGCGACCCGGCCCCGACCAGGCGTTCCACCTCGGCCCGGAGCACCGGGTGCAGCCCTGCCCCGGCCGCCACGATCATCTCCTGGGAGTCCGCGCTCCCGGCCTGCAGGCCGCTGGCCACGCCGCCCGCCTCGGTGAGGACCAGCAGCCCGGCCGCCCGGTCCCAGGCGTGGGTCCCGTACTCCCAATAGCCGTCGACCCGGCCGGCCGCGACGTGGCACAGGTCGAGCGCGGCGGCCCCCATCCGGCGCACATCACGGACCCGCGGCAGCAGGTCGGCCAGGACGGACGCCTGCAGCCGGCGGACCTCCCGGTCGTAGGAGAACCCGGTGGCCAGCAGGGCCTGCCCCAGGGTGTCCAGGCCGCCCGCCCGCAGCGGCAGCGAACGACCCCGGGTCTGCAGGTGGGCCCCGCCGCCGACCCGGGCGTGGAAGACCTCGTCGGTGCGCGGGTTGATGACCGCGCCGGCCACCGGGGCCCAGGCCCCGGTGGTGGTGGGGTCGCCGACCACGACGGCGACGGAGACGGCATACGCCGGCAGGTCGTACAGGTAGTTGACGGTGCCGTCGATGGGGTCCAGCACCCAGCTGAGGCCGGACGTGCCCCCGGTCAGACCCGCCTCCTCACCGAGCACGCCGTCCTCGGGGCGGCGTGCCGCCAGCCGCTCGCGCAGCAACGTCTCGGCGCGGGTGTCCATCTCGGTGACGACGTCGAGGTCGGTGCTCTTGGTGTGCGCCACGCCGAGGCCGTCCGGGCGGGTGTCCCGGATCATCGCGCCGGCCTCGCGGGCCAGCTCGACCGCAAGCAGCTCCAGCTCGCGGCGCTGCTCCTCCGGGACCCCGGTCGGGTCCGGTGCTCCGGTAGGCCCGGCGTCGCCTGCGGCGGGCATCAGTCGCTCCCGCAGGCCGCGGGGGCGGCGACCCGCAGGTTCGGGCAGCACCCCGGCCGGCAGATCGCCGGGCGCGGGTCGGAGCCGGGCCAGGTCGGCAGCGCCACCTGCTCCCCGCGGGCCTGGGCGGCGCGCTCGACGGCCAGGTCGACGAGGCCGACGACGAACTCGGTGTCGGTGCCCACGGTCGGCACCCGGAGCACGTCGAGGCCCAGCTCCTGGGCGGTCTCCTCGGCCTCGGTGTCCAGGTCGAAGACGACCTCCATGTGGTCGGAGACGAAGCCGATCGGGGCGAGCACCACGTGCTGCACGCCCCGCTCCTTGAGCGCCGTCAGGTGGTCGTTCACGTCCGGCTCCAGCCACGGCTGGCTCGGCGGGCCGGAGCGGGAGCAGTAGGTGAGGTCGTGCTGGACGTCCTCGCCGAGGGTGGCGCCCACCTCGGCGGTGATCGCGGCGGCCAGCTCGGCGTGCTGGGCGGAGTAGAGGTTGCCCTCGTCGTCGCCGGGGCCGGAGGTGTCGTCCATCGCGACCGGCAGCGAGTGGGTGACGAAGACCAGGTGCGGGACCACCCCGGTGCGCTCGTGCATCTGCCGCGCACCCTCGGTGACGATGCGCGCGTTGGCGCCGGCGAAGCCCGGGTGGTTCCAGTACTGGCGCACCTTGTCGACGTGCACCTCCTTGCCCTCCTCGCGCAGCTCGAGCTGGGCGGCGGCGATGTCCTCGCGGTACTGCCGGCAGGAGGAGTAGCAGGAGTAGGCGCTGGTGGTGACCGACAGCAGCCGGGTCATCCCCTCGTCCTGGGCCTGGCGGAACGCGTCCACCAGGAAGGGCTCGGAGTTGCGGTTGCCGAAGAGCACCGGCAGCGGCAGCCCGCGCCGGTCCAGCTCGGTGCGCAGCGCGTCGATCAGCGCCCGGTTCTGGTCGTTGATCGGGCTCTTGCCGCCGAAGTGCAGGTAGTGCTCGGCGACGGCCTCGAGGCGCTCGTCCGGGATGCCGCGCCCGCTGGTGACCCTGCGCAGGAAGGGCATCACCTCCTCGGGGCCCTCCGGGCCGCCGAAGCTGGTGAGGACGATGGCCTGGTAGGGGTAGAGGTCGTGGTCCTCGACCTCGCTGAGCTGCTCCTCCATCTCGGCCATCACCTCGTCCTGGGCGGTGGTGTCCTTACCGGTGGGGGACGGGTCGCCCGGCTGCTCGACGGCGGCGTCCTGCTCGGGGGGCTCTGCGGTGGGGTGGCTCACGATGCTTCTCCTCGGGAGGGGGTGATGGGCACGGGGGCGTGCAGGTCGAAGGCGATAGCGGCGACCCTGATGCCGAGCACCAGCAGCAGGGCGGCCCAGATGACCGGGAAGCTCAGGTGGCCGAGCTCGGAGGCGATCACGACGACCGAGGAACCGAGCAGGGCGGGCAGGGCATACAGCTCGCGGCGCAGCACCTCTGGCACCTGGCCGACGAGGACGTCGCGGATCATCCCGCCCCCGACCGCGGTGATGCCGCCGACGAAGACGGCGGCCAGCGGCGGGGCGCCGAGGCTGATCGCCTTGAGCGAACCGGCGACCGCGAAGGTCGCCACCCCGACGGCGTCCAGGTACTTCACCGACTGGGCGATCCGGCGCAGCCGCAGCTGCGGGCGGTGCCGGGAGAGGTCGACGAAGAGGCCGTGGAAGGCGAAGACGACCAGCCCGGCGACCAGGATGGTGATCACGTACCAGCCGTTGCTGATGCCGTCCGGCGGGAGGTCGCCGAGGAACACGTCGCGGATGATGCCGCCGCCGAGGCCGCTGACCCAGGCGAGCACCACGACGCCGAAGAGGTCGAGCCGGGCGCGGACGCCGACCAGACCTCCGGACAGGGCGAAGACGAAGATGCCGCACAGGTCCAGGGCGAGACGGACGTCTGCGGAGGCGGCGATCATGGCCCCTCCAGGGTATCCCTCGCGGCGCGCCCTCTCGCTGCTGGTCCGGCCGGGGTGGCACAGTGGTGGACCATGCAGCAGCTCCAGTTCGTCGAGCTCGACGAAGGCGGTCGCCTGGTCCTCGCGGACGAGGACGGCACGCAGTACGCCCTGCCCGTCGACGACCGTCTCCGGGCCTCGCTCCGCCCCCGCCGTGGCAACCCGTTCTCCAAGGACGGGCGGACCACCGTGAGCCCCCGCGACGTGCAGGCGATGATCCGGGCCGGGCAGCCGGCCGAGGACGTCGCCACGTCGACCGGTTGGGACCTGGACCGGGTGCGCCGCTTCGAGGGGCCGGTGCTCGCCGAGCGGGAGCACCTGGTGGGGCTGGCGCAGCGCGCGCCGGTGCGGGCCAGCGGACGCACCGACGGCTCGCACACCCTGGACCGTCGGGTCCAGGAGCGGCTGCAGAGCCGGGGCGTGGACCTGACCGCCGTGTCCTGGGACGCGGCCCGGGGTGAGGCGCACGGGCCCTGGACGGTCATCGTGGCGTTCGCCGCCGGGGGCCGTGAGCGCCGCGCCGCGTGGCACTACGACGTGCGCTCCCGCTCGCTGGAGTCGCTGGACGACGAGGCGCGCTGGCTGAGCGAGGACGAGCAGGCCCTGCCGGGCGGGCTGGCCGGACATCCGTTGCTGGGCACCAGCCACGGTGAGGACGAGGCCGCCGCGGACCTGATGGCGACGATGCGGGAGCGGCGTCAGCGCCGCGGCCGGCGCTCGCAGAGCAGCGCCCGCCGCACGGACGACCCGACGCACGTGCCCGGCCAGCAGCAGATGCCGGACGAGGTGCTGCCGCTGGAGGAGCTGTCCTACGACCCGGGGACGATGGGCGACCCGCCCGCGGCGCACCCCCGAGACCCTGCGCTGATGCCGGAGGGGGCCGAGGAGGCTTCCGAGACCGAGACCGAGACCGAGACCGAGGCCGAGGCCGCGGCGGAGGTCGAGATCCGGGTTGGCGAGACCGAGACGGAGACCGTGGCGCCGGTGGAGCCGCCGTCGCCGGAGGAGGCCCAGCGTGCGGTCGGCCGGTCCCCCGGGCGCAAGCGCCGGGGACTGCGGCTGCCGAAGGTGGGGGCCGTCCCCGAGCCCGAGCGGGACGAGGAGCCCGAGCCCGTCTTCGCCCGGGTGCACCACGACCCGAACGAGGTCACCTTCGACGAGTTCTTCGGCACCGACGAGGGGGACGAGGACGACGAGGCTGCCCCGGACGTGGCGCGTGGCGACACAGCTGCTGACGACGCGGGTGCCGACGACGCGATCGCGAACGAGAGCGAGGAGAGCGACGCCGACGCGGCTCCTGAGCCGATGGACGCGGACGGGCCGGTCGGCGTGGCGCTGGTGGACGAGATCGAGGAGGCCGACGAGGAGTCCGACCCCGACGAGGCCCCGGCCGACGAGGCTGACGCTGACGAGGACGACGCCCCGGACGACGAGGCTGGCCGCGATGAGGACGACGCTCCGGACGACGAGGCTGCCCCCGAGCAGCCGCCCGCCCGGGAGGCCGAGGAGTCACGACCGAGCAAGAAGGGCCGTACCAGCGTGCCCAGCTGGGACGACATCATGTTCGGCTCCCGCGACCGCCGCTGACGATCCCGACCGGCTCTCCCCACCCGACCGAGCGTCGCTTGTGGTTGCCCTCAGACCGACCGAGCGTCGCCTGTGGTTGCTCCCAGCCCGACCGGGCGTCGCCTGTGGTTGCGCGGCATACCTGGGAGGTATGCCGTTCACCCCGACCGCTCCCCCGTAGACTGCCGCGGTGGCCGAGCTCGTTTTCTTCACCGGGACGATGGACTGTGGGAAGTCGACCCTCGCGCTGCAGATGGACCACACGCACGCGGTGCGCGGTCGGGGCGGCCTTCTCTTCACCCAGCACGACCGGTCCGGCGCGGCGGTGGTCTCCTCACGTTTGGGGCTGAGCAAGGGCGCGCTGGAGGTGGACGACGACCTTGACTTCTGGGAGTTCGTCGCCGAGCAGCGCACCAAGGGGCGGCGCATCGACTACGTCATCTGTGACGAGGCTCAGTTCTACCGGCCGGAGCAGGTCGAACAGCTCGCCCGGCTGGTGGACGAGATGGGGATCGACGTGTATGCCTTCGGCATCACGGCGGACTTCCGCACCGAGCTCTTCCCCGGGTCCCGTCGGTTGATCGAGCTGGCCGACCGGACCCAGCAGTTGCAGGTGCAGGCGCTGTGCTGGTGCGGCCGCCCCGCCACCGTCAACGCCCGGGTCGTGGACGGCACGATGGTCGTCGAAGGTGAGCAGGTGGTGGTCGGTGACGTCGGCGGCGAGGACGACGACGCCGAATTATCGGGTGAGCCGGCGCCCCTGGTGGAGTACGAGGTCCTCTGCCGTCGGCACTACATGCGCCGGATGAACTCCGCGGCCGCGCGGGCTGCATCGCTGTCCCCGGACACGTTGCCCTTCGACCTCGACCTGTGCCCGCTGCCGATGGTGCCGCCGCCCTGAGCGATCAAGGAGTTGGTCCGGGCTGACGGCATACCGGCGGGGTGGTGGCAACCACAGGCGACGCCCGGTCGGTCTGAGGACAACCACAGGCGACGCTCGGTCCGTCTGAGGGCAACCACAAGCGACGCTCGGTCGGTCTGGAGGGGTGCCGGCCTCAGGTCTGGGTGACGAGCAGCGGGATCGCGGTCTCCGCGTCGGTGATCGAGCCGTGGTGCCCGCGCAGCCCCAGGACCGCCGGGCGCAGGTCCCGCGAGTCGAGCAGGGTCGCGTCCCCGAGCATCGCGGCCACGACCTCGCCGATCCGTTCCTCGTAGCCCGGGCGGACCGGGCCGAACCAGCCCGCCTCGACGGCCTCCTCGCGGGACAGCACGACCGCGCTCTCCCCCAGCTCGGCCCGCCAGCCGGCGACCACGTCGTCCACCGCGCCGGGCGCGCACCAGGCCTGCGGGGCCCGGGGCTCACCGGCCAGCAGCGACACCCCGGATGCCAGCGCCGGCTCGTGGGCCAGGTCGCGACGGCTCCCGTGCGGGGCCTCGACCATCCCGTGGTCGGCCGTCACCGCCAGCACCGCACCCGCGGGCAGCCGCCCCAGCAGATCCGCCACCCACGCGTCGAGCGCCTCCACGGCCTCGCCCCACTCGAGCGAGTCCGGGCCGTGCACGTGCCCGGCCTTGTCGATCTCGTCCCAGTAGGCATACA
Organism: Serinicoccus shuyuelongi; assembly: GCF_045032955.1. Taxonomy (NCBI): domain Bacteria; kingdom Bacillati; phylum Actinomycetota; class Actinomycetes; order Micrococcales; family Ornithinimicrobiaceae; genus Serinicoccus; species Serinicoccus shuyuelongi. The sequence continues at coordinate 264,931 of NZ_JBJFZU010000004.1, forward strand.
CCAGGGACCGCCCCCGACGACCTCCTTGAGCGACCGCACGCAGCACCCCCTCCGTCCGTTCGGTATGCGTGCTCGCACCCACGAAGCCCCCTCCGCGCAGCGAGGCGCGGGTCAGGCCGGAGTCGGCATACCGCGGCCAGGAGACCGTGCTCATCGTCACGTCCCGCCGGGCAGCGTGCTGGAACAGCGTCGGCAGCGGCTGGTGCGAGGCGGGGTCAGGCCCGTCCTGCCAGGCGAGGTGGTTGAAGCGCCGACCCCGCCAGTTGGTCTGCCAGCCGATGATCCCGTGCCCGCCGGCCGGCAGACCGGTGCCCAGGCTGGTCAGGCTGGTCGCGGTGGTCGAGGGGAACCCGCAGGCGAACCCCTCGGCCCCCGCCGGGCTCGACATCGCGCGCAGGGTGCGGGCGTGCCCGCTGCGGCGGGCCAGCTGCTCGGCGCCGAGCCCGTCGACCAGGAGCACCACCACCACCCGCGCCTCCGGCAGCTCCCAGGAGGCGGGGTGCACCCCCTCGGGCAGGTCGGGCACGCCCAGGGACCGCAGCGCGGCGGGCACCACGGACGGCAGCCCGGTGCCGGGTCCGGGTGGTCTGTAGCCCCCGGCGGGCGTGGCTCCCTCAGGCACGTCCCCGGCCGGCACGGCCCCGGTCATCGGCCGAGGCGCGCGGACAGCTCGCTGGCGAAGGCGAGCGCCTGCTCGAGCCGTTCCACCCCGTCGGTCTCCGCGGCCACCCGCAACGAGATGTCGTCGCTGGAGACGGTGCCCTCGTAGCCGTGGTCGCCCTCGCACTGCGGGTCCTCGCAGAGCGCCGGCAGCAGGTCCACCCGGGCCACGGCCCCCCAGCCGAGGGTGAGCGTGATGGCGCGCCCGGCGAGCCCCCCGTCGTAGGTCTCCGGGTCCGGCACGACGTGCGTGAGCATCACCCCGCGGACCGAGCGCAACGGCACGGTCTCACTGGTCGCGGTCGCCAGCCGCTGCCGCTCCGGCCCCTCGTGGTCGTCGGCGTGCGCGATCACCAGCCGCCGGTCGGTGAGCACCAGCACGGTGAGGTGGTTGCGCACCGCGGTCTCGTCGAAGGTCGTCTCCGCGTGCACCAGGTGGGTGACCACGGTGTCCCGGCCGACCGCGGTGACGACGACGTCGTGCACGACGGCCGGCAGGTAGCCCGCGGCCTCGATGTCGGCGACCAGCGAGTCCGGCAGGGGTGACCTCACACGACGAACCATGCGCCCATCGTCTCAGACGCCGGAGAGCAGCGACCGGCGCTCGGCGTCGGCCCGGGTCGGCGCGGGCGCGACCCGGATGCTCGCGCCCAGCACCTCGATGCCGTCCTGGTGGGCCAGCACCGGGTTGAGCCGCACGTGGGCGAGCTCGGGGTGGTCGTCGGCGAGCACCGAGACCCGGGCGATCAGGTCGTGCAGCGCGGCCTGGTCCACCGGCATCGCGCCGCGGTAGCCGTCCAGCATCGGGGCCGCCTTGATCGAGCCGACCATCTCGGTGATGTCCACGTCGGTGAGCGGCGGGAAACGGTGCGCCTCGTCCCCCAGCAGGTCGATCGGCAGGCCGGCCACCCCGAAGCCGACGACCGGCCCGAACAGCGGGTCCTCGACCGAGTTGACCTCCACCGGCACCCCGGAGGGCGCCATCCGCTGCAGTGCGATGCCCTCGACGCCCAGCGGTCCGAGCAGCCCCGCCATGTCCCGGTATGCCGCCCCCACCGCCTTGGGGTGGCGCAGCCCGGTGCGCACCCACCCCTGTCCGGGCTGGTGCTGGATGACCGGTGAGGTCGCCTTCAGCACGACCGTGCCGCCGAGCCTCTTGTAGGCCTCGACCGCCTCGGTGTCGGAGTGCACCGGCACCCGCGGCCAGACCGCGATGCCGTAGGCCGCGAGCACCGCGGTGACCTCGTCGGCATCCAGGTCCACCCCCCGCGGGGCACGGGCCAGCGCCCCCTGCAGGATCTCGGTCGCCGCACCCCGGTCCAGCCCCTCGGGGCGCACCCGCTCGCCGTGGTCGCGGCCCAGCCACTGGGCATACCGGGTGGCGGCGGCCAGCGCACGCACCCCCTCCTCCGGCATCGGGTAGGTCGGCACCCCGGTGCCCTCGGTGTCGCCGCGCATCCCGAGGAAGGTGGCCACGCACGGCTTCTCGTGCCCGGCGACGGCCTGCCCTACGGCCTCGACCACCTGCGGGTCGATGTCGGCGACCGGAGGGATGAAGCAGGCGATGAGCGAGTCGACGTCGTCGTCGGCGAGCGCGGCCTCCACGACGCTGCGGAACTCCTCCAGCTGCGCCTCCGCGGAGACGGTGACGGGGCCGTGCGTGACCTCCAGGCCGCGGGCGCTCGCCGCGTCCGCCGCCAGCGACCCGAGTGCGTCGTTGTTGCTGACCACCGCGACCCGCGGCCCGCGGGGCAGCGGCTGCGTGGTGACGAGCAGCGCCACGTCGAAGAGCTGGCGGGCGTTGTCCACCCGGATCACCCCGGACTGGCGCAGCATCTGACCGAACGTCTCGGGGCGCTCGCGGGTGTCCCGCACCCGGTGCCCCTGCGGGATCGCGAACTTGCCGGCCCCGGACTTCACCACGATCACCGGTTTGGTCATCGCCAGCTTGCGGGCGATCCGGGAGAACTTGCGCGGGTTGCCCATCGACTCCAGGTAGAGCCCGACGGCGGTGGTGGCGTCGTCGTCCATCCAGTACTGCATGAGGTCGTTGCCGGAGATGTCGACCCGGTTGCCGGCCGAGGCGAAGGTGGACAGCCCCAGCCCGCGGCGGCGGGCGGAGGCCAGCATCGCGATGCCCAGGCCACCGGACTGGGTGAACAGGCCCAGGGTGCCGAACGGCGGCAGGTGCTCGGCCGAGGCGATGGAGGCGTTCAGGCGTGTCTCGGGGTCGTTGTTGATGAGCCCGAAGCTGGTCGGCCCCAGCACCCGCATCCCCAGGTGACGGGCCGTGACGAGCAGCTGGTGCTGCAGGGCACGGCCTTCGGTGCCCGCCTCCGCGAACCCCTCGGAGGCCACCACCAGCCCCTTCACCCCGGCGTCGGCGCATTCCTGGACGGCGCCCAGCACGTCCTCGGCGGGGACGGCGACCACCGCGAGGTCGACGCCGCCCTCGATGTCCCGCACCGAGGCATACGTGGGACGGCCGCAGACCAGGGTGCCCGGCTCGGCGCGGCTGTTCACCGGGTGCGCGGCGCCGGTGAACCCGCCGGCGACGATGTCCTCGAAGAACGCGCGCCCGATGGTGCCCTGGCGGCGGCTGACCCCGATCACCGCCACGGTGGACGGGTGCAGCACGGCCCGCATCGACCGGGACTCGGAGCGGTGCTCCCGGGACATCCGCACGGCCCGGGAGGCGTCCGTCGGCTCGATGTCGAAGGACACCGCGATGACGCCGTCGTCGAACTCGTGAGTCACCTCGAAGCCGGCGTCCCGGAAGACGCCGATCATCCGCCGGTTCTGGGGCAGCACGTCAGCGACGAACCGGGTGATCCCGGACTCCCGGGCGATGTCGGCCAGGTGCTCCAGCAGCACCGAGCCCACCCCGCGGCCCTGGTGGTGGTCGGAGACGTTGAAGGCCACCTCGGCCACCGGACCACCCGAGGTGGTCCGGTCGTAGCGGCCGATCCCGACCAGGTCGTCGCGGACGAACATCACCAGCGCCACCCGGTCGTCGTAGTCGACGTGCGTGAACCGGTGCACGTCCTTGTCCGAGAGCCGCTTGATCGGGGCGAAGAAGCGCAGGTAGATGGACTCCGCGGACTGGGCGGCGTGGAAGCCGTGGATCGCCTCCACGTCGTCGGGGCGGATCGGCCGGACGTGGGCGACCATGCCGTCGGAGAGGACGACGTCGGCCTCCCACTCGCGCGGGTAGCCCGGGGGAAGGGTCTCCGGCTCGGACGCGCTCATGGCTCCACTATCCCATCGCGGACCGACACGGGTCGGGTGGTGGCCGTCACCGGTGCGGCCGGGGTCGTCTGCCGTGCCACCCTCGGGGTATGCAGTTTCGCGAGGTGGTGCGCCGACGCCGGATGGTCCGCGCCTACGACCCGGACCGGCCGGTCCCGCCCGAGGTCCTGCAGCGTGCGCTGGAGCACGCGATCCGGGCCCCCAGCGCGGGCTTCTCCCAGGGGTGGGACTTCGTGGTGCTGGTGAGCCCGCAGGAGCGCGGGACGTTCTGGGACGCGGCCACCGGGGCGGACGACGAGCAGCGGCAGGACGCCTGGCTGCGGGGGGTGCGGACCGCCCCCTGCCTGGTGGTCTGTCTCTCGGACAAGGACGCCTACCTGGACAGGTATGCCGCCCCGGACAAGGGCTGGAGCGACCGGGACGAGGAGCGCTGGCCGATCCCCTACTGGGACGTCGACACCGGGATGGCGGCGCTGCTGATGCTGCTCACCGCGGTGGACGAGGGTCTGGGCGGGCTGTTCTTCGGGGTTCCCGCTCCCCGGCAGGCCGCCACCTTGGAGGCGCTCGGGGTGCCGGCAGGTCGGCGGGCCGTGGGCGTGGTGGCCCTGGGCTACCCGGCGCCGGACCGCCGCTCCCCGTCGCTGCGGCGGGGACGGCGCGAGGTGTCGCAGGTCGCGCACCGGGGGCGCTTCGGCGTGCCCTGGCAGGGCTGACCGTCAGGCGCGGCCCGCGAGGAAGGCGTCGACCTCGGCCGCGGTGGGGGCCGTCGCCGGTCCGCGCCGCGTGACCTTGATGGCCCCTGCGGCGTTGGCCCGGCGAGCCGCCTCCGGCCAGTCGCGGCCACCGGCGACCTCGGCGCACAGCACGCCGGTATGCGTGTCGCCGGCGCCGTTGGTGTCGACCGGGGTCTGCGGGAAGCCGTCGACCTCGGTGGTCCGCCCGTCCACGCGCACCACACAGCCGTCCGGGCCGTCGCGGACCACCACCACGGCGCCCTCGGGGAGCAGGCGGGCGACCGCCTCGCAGAGGTCCGCCACGCTCGGGGTGGGGTCGGCAGCGTTGTCCTCCGTGTCGCTCGGATCGCCGACCAGCTCCCGCGCCTCCTGCGCGTTCGAGGTCCACACGGTGGTCCGTGCCAGCACCCGTTCGACGACGGATGCCTCGAGCGTCGCCATCGGCGCGCCGGGGTCGAGCACCACGTCGACCCCCGCGGGCAGAGCCTCCAGCCAGGTCAGCAGCGGGCCCTGGGTCGGCGGCAGCAACGTGTACCCGGAGACGCAGACGAGGTCGCCCGCCGCCGGTCGGCTGGTGGCCAGCGACTCGGCGGTGATCCGGCGCTCGGCCGCCCGGGTGGTGACGAAGGTGCGTTCGGCGCTCGGCTCCACCAGCACCACGCAGACCCCGGTGTCCAGGTCGGTGACCGGGGCCGCGCTCGCCCGGACGCCCTCGGCGGCGAGCACCTCCCGGACCAGGTCGCCGTTGGGTCCGGTGCCGACCGCCCCGGCGAGCACCGCCTCCGCCCCGGTGCGGGCGGCCGCGACGACGATGGTCACCGAGCCACCGGCATACCGGGTGGCGGTCTCGGCCATCACGTTCCCGCCGCGGGGCGGCAGCCGGGGCACCTCGACGACGAGGTCGACCATGGCCTGACCGGTGTGGATCACCCTGCGGGACGACGAGGTCATGGCGGCCAGCCTGCCACGGTGCGGTCCGCGCACGGCGCCGCCCCGGCGAGCGCATACCCTCGGGCGCATGAGCACCAGCGCCGTCCTCGCCGCCCTGCCCACCGTCCGGCCCTGGCTGGAGGACCTCTATCGGCACCTGCACGCGCACCCGGAGCTGTCGATGGCCGAGCACGGCACCGCCGCCCGCGTCGTCGAGGAGCTGCGGGAGATGGATCCGGACGGGACGGCCTTCGAGATCGGCACCGGATTGGGTGGGACCGGGGTGACCGCGGTGCTGCGCAACGGCGAGGGACCGACCGTCCTGGTGCGCGCCGACATGGACGGGCTCCCGGTCGCCGAGGACACCGGACTGGAGTATGCCTCCACGGTCACCACCATGAACGCCGCCGGTGAGCAGGTCCCGGTGATGCACGCCTGCGGCCACGACACCCACGTGGCGACGCTGCTGGCGTCGGTGCGGCTGCTGCTGGCGGGGCGCGAGCACTGGTCCGGCACCCTGGTCGCCGTCTTCCAGCCGGCCGAGGAGCAGTTCAACGGGGCCGAGGCGATGGTGGCGCAGGGGCTCGTCGACGCGGTCCCGCGACCGGACGTGGCGCTGGGCCAGCACGTGCTGCCGGGGCCCGCAGGGTCGGTGCAGGTGGCGGCCGGGCCGATCATGGCGAGCTGCGACGACTTCCGGGTCACCCTCTACGGAAAGGGCGGGCACGGGTCCGCGCCGCACACCGCGATCGACCCGGTGGTGATGGCCGCCTCGCTGGTGATGCGGCTGCAGACGGTGATCTCCCGGCAGGTGTCTCCGCAGGCCACCGCGGTGCTGACGGTCGGTCGGATCGCGGCCGGGACGAAGACCAACATCATCCCCGAGCACGCGGTGCTGGAGGGGACGGTGCGCACCTACGACGACGCGGTGGCACGGCACTGCCTCGAGGTCATCGAGCGCACCGCGCGCGCCGAGGCCCTCGCCTGGGGCGCCCCCGACCCGCTGGTGGAGACCTTCGACCACCTGCCGGTCACCGACAACAGCCCGGACGCCACCGCGGTGGTGCGGGCCGCTCTCGGTGCCGAGCTCGGGGCCGGGCAGGTGCGGGACTTCACCCCGGAGATGGGTTCGGAGGACTTCTCCGAGCTGCCGAACGCCTGGGGCGTGCCCTACTGCTACTGGGGGTTCGGGGCGTTCGACGCCGACGCGTGGGCGGCCGCGGAGGCGCGGGGCAGCGAGCGGCACGACTTCCCGGACAACCACTCCTCGCACTTCGCCCCGGAGCTGCAGCCGACGCTGGACACCGGGGTGCGGGCGATGGTCGCCGCGACGATGGCCTGGGTGGGGCGCCCGCAGCCCTGACCGGTGGGGGCGGACCGGTAGCGGTTCGTTTCGGCTTGCGGCGAAAAGGCATTGCGGGTATGTCAGGGGTCGGGCCTAGCATGCCAGCGTGGCCATCATCGAGGCGCATGACCTGCGCAAGACCTATCACTCCCGCTCCGGCGACGTGCATGCCCTCGCAGGGCTGAGCCTGAGCGTGCCCGAGGGCACCGTCAAGGGGCTGCTGGGCCCCAACGGAGCCGGCAAGACGACCGCCGTCAAGGTGCTCAACACGCTGCTGCAGCCGGATGGTGGCACCGCGACGGTGGATGGCATCGACGTCCTCAGCGACCCCGAGGCGGTGCGCCAGGTGATCGGTGCCAGCGGCCAGTACGCGGCGGTCGACGAGCACCTCACCGGCCGGGAGAACCTGGAGATGGTGGGCCGGCTCTACCACCTGGGCTCGCGGCGTGCCAAGGCCCGCGCGGGTGAGCTGCTGGAGCAGTTCGACCTGGTCGAGGCCGCCGACCGCCCGGTCAAGGGCTTCTCCGGGGGTATGCGCCGGCGCATCGACCTGGCCTGCGCCCTGGTCAACACCCCGCGGGTGCTCTTCCTCGACGAGCCGACGACCGGGCTGGACCCGCGCAGCCGGATCGGCCTGTGGGAGGTCATCAAGGACCTGGTCAAGCACGGCACCACGGTGCTGCTCACCACCCAGTACCTCGAGGAGGCCGACTACCTGGCCGACGACATCAGCGTCATCGACCACGGGACGGTGATCGCCGAGGGCACGGCCGACGAGCTCAAGGCGCAGATCGGTGGCCACCGGGTCGTGGTGACCCTGGTGGACGCCGCGCAGAGCGGTGCCGCGTCCGAGGTGCTGGCCCGGCACGGCACCGAGGAGGTGCAGGTCGACTCCTCCGGCCGGACCCTGTCGGTCGCGGTCGCCGGTGGTCCGCAGGCGCTGCAGCAGGTGCTGGGGGCGCTCGCCGACACCGGGGTCGAGCTGCACGACGCGGGGATGCGCCGCCCCACCCTCGACGACGTCTTCCTGGCCCTCACCGGCCGGGAGCGTGCCGACGAGACGGCTGACGAGACGATCGAGCAGGGAGCCCGACCATGACCGCTGTGAACACCACCTCCGGGACCACGCGGCCGGCGACCGGGGGCGACAGGGGCGCGACGCTCGGGACCTGGGCGAGCGACGTCGCCACGGTCACCTGGCGCAACCTCATCAAGTTCCGCCGCAACCCCGAGATCCTGCTCTTCGCGGTGCTCCAGCCGATCATGTTCGTCGTCCTGTTCAGCCAGGTGTACGGCGGGTCCATCGAGACCGAGGGGGTCAACTACACCGATTACCTGATGGCCGGGATCTTCGGGCAGACGGTGCTCTTCGGGTCCACCTTCTCGGGCTACCAGATGGCGCAGGACCTCAAGGAGGGGATGATCGACCGGTTCCGGACGCTGCCGATGCACGACTCGGCGGTGCTCTTCGGACGGACCAACGCCGACCTGGCGCTGAACGCGGTCTCGATGGTCATCATGATGGCCACCGGCTTCGTTATCGGCTGGCGGTTCACCGAGGGCTGGCTCTCGTTCCTCGGTGGTGTCGGCATCCTGCTGCTGTTCAGCTACGCCTTCAGCTGGGTGATGGCGCTGCTGGGGATCGTCGTGCGCACGCCCGAGGTGATCAACAACGCCTCGTTCATGATCCTCTTCCCGCTGACCTTCATCTCCAACGCCTTCGTGCAGACCCAGAACCTGCCGCGCGTGCTGGAGGTCTTCGCCAACTGGAACCCGATCTCGGCGCTGGTCCAGGCGGCCCGGGAGCTGTTCGGCAACACGGGCGGCGCACCGACGCCGGACACCTTCCCGATGCAGAACCCGGTGCTCACCATCATCGCCGGGTCGCTGCTGATGCTGGCCGTCTTCATCCCGCTCGCGGTGTCACGCTTCCGGAAGGCGTCCTCGCGCTGAGGGCGAGGGCGAAGGTCAGCGGTCAGTGATCCCCGGGGACGCCTCAGGCGGTCCGGTCGAGGATGAGCCTGGCTGCCTCCTCGGGCGCGTCCCACTGCGGGAAGTGCCCGCACCGCTCGAACCAGTGCAGCTCCGCGTCCGGGAAGGCCGTGATGGCGCGCTGGGCCTGCCGGGGCAGGGTGACCAGGTCGCGGCGGCCCCAGCCGATCGTGGCCTGTCCGGGCAGCGTGCCGCGGGCGGCGCCCTCCTGCTTCGGTCCCTTCGTCAGGGCGTCCATGGCCGCGCCGGTCGAGGGTGCCGTGGCGAGCCCGCGCAGGTCCGGCAGCACGGTGTCGGCCGACAGCGCCCAGGGGCGGGCCGAGAACTGCGCGAGCAGGGCAGAGCGCGACACCGGGTTGCCCAGCAGGGTGGGCAGAGCCCCGCTGAGCGCCGTGACGAGCTTGATCGAGGGACGCAGGGTGCCGCTGAAGACGGCGACCTCACGGTCGCTCCAGAAGCCGCCGGGGGCGAGGGCGACGGTGTCGCCGCCCACCCCGCGGCGGGCCAGCTCGAGCACGATCCGGGCACCCATGGACTGGCCCGCGGTGGAGACCGCGCCGAGGCCCTGCTCGTCGATGAAGTCGGCGACCGCGTCGGTCAGGGTCGCGATCGAGACCTCTCCGGTCAGCGGTGCGGACTCACCGAAGCCGGGCAGGTCGACGGCGATGACCTCGCGCTCTGCGGTCAGCCTCTCGAGGATCGGGGCCCAGGACTGCGAGCCTGCGCCGAGGCCGTGGACCAGCAGCAGGGGGTTGCCGCTGCCGCGCCGTACGTGATGGAGAGTCATCCACCGATCCTAGGGCGGTGGTCCTCGGGCATCCCTGGTGGGAGCAGGCCGACCGATGGGTGTGCGGAAACGGTGTGTCACATCGGTCGTCCTGATAACGATGTGACACACCGTTTCCGCACAGGTATGCCTGCGCCCCACCCTGCTCAGGAGGAGGTGGTGGCCCGCCAGACGAGCACGGCTGCGGCCAGGTCCTCGGCGGCCGTGCCGACGGACTTGAAGACGGTGACCTCGGACTCATCCCGGCGGCCCGGGTCCCGCCCGGACGCGAGGTCCGCCAGGGTGACTGCGACGTCGTCCTCGGTGAGCGTCCCGCGGCGCAGGGGTCCGGCGAGCTCCCCACAGGTATGCCGTGCCTCGGGGACGTCGACCACCACCCGGGCGCTGGTGACGAGTGCCTCGTCCGCCTCGACCATGTCGGGGGTGAACGAGCCGATCAGGTCGACGTGGGTGCCGGGTGAGACGTCCTCGCCGAGGATCAGCGGGCTGGTGGCCGAGGTGGCAGAGGTGATGGCGTCGGCGGTGCGGACGGCGGCGCGCAGGTCGTCGACCGCCTCGGCGGCCACGCCTTCCTCCCGCAGCTGGGCGGCGAGGGTCTCCGCCTGGTCCGGCTGCCGCGCCCAGACGCGGGTCAGCTGCACGTCGCGGACGGCGGAGTAGCAGGCGGGGACAGCGGCGCAGACGTTCCCGGCGCCGACCAGCAGGTGCTCGCGCACGACCCTGGGTGCCAGGTGGTCGGCGGCCAGGGCGCTGGCGGCGGCGGTCCGCCACCGGGTGAGCTCGGTGCCGTCAAGGACGGCGACGGGGACGCCGGTCGCCGCGTCGATGAGGGCATACGTCCCGTGGATGGCGGGGAGACCACGGGTGCCGTTACCGGGGTGGTGGGTGGCGATCTTCACCCCGAGCCATCCGCCGTCGCGCCAGGCGGGCTTGACGAGGAGGGTGTCCTGCTGGTCCGCGCCGAGGCGCAGGTTCATCCGCTCCGGGACGTGCACGTCGTCGGCGGCGAAGACCTCCCGCAGGGCGGCGACCAGTGCGGCCGGCTCGAGTGCGTCCCGGACCTGGGCTGCGTCGAGGAGGCGCATCAGAGCGCGACCCGCTCCCCCGCGAGCCACACCTGCTCGACCCGCTCCCCCAGACCGGTGAGGTCGTCGTAGGCGCCGTCGAGGACGACGACGTCACCGACCTTGCCCGGCTCCAGGGTGCCGTGCTCCTCGGCGACCCCGAGCAGCTCGGCGGCGACCTGGGTGCTCGCGTGCCAGGTCTGGACGGCGCTCATCCCGAGGTCCCGCATCAGGGCCAGCTCGTCCAGGTTCGTGCCGTGCACGCCGACCCCGGAGTCGGTGCCCATGGCGACCTTCACGCCCGCCTCGATCGCGCGCCGCACGGAGTCGTCGTGCGCCTGGGAGACGAGCCGGGCCTTGGCCACGACCGCGTCCGGCAGCGGGGCTCCGGCATCCGCCTGGGCGAGCACCGCCCGCGGGGCGAGCAGGGTCGGCACCAGCCAGGTGCCGCGCTCGAGCATCATCTCGATCGCCTCATCGTCCAGGTAGATTCCGTGCTCGATGGACCGGATGCCGCTGCGGATCGCGGACTTGATGCCGGCGGTGGCCTGGGCGTGCGCCATCACGTGCAGGCCCGCGGCGCTGGCCTCGGTGACCAGGGCGGTGAGCTCGTCGTCGCGCAGGTGACCGTGCAGCGGGTTGCTGCGCGGGGAGAGGACCCCGCCGCTGGTGGCGACCTTGATCACGTCGGCACCGCCGCGGATCAGCTCACGGACCTTCTTGCGCATCTCGACCGGTCCGTCCACCACGCCGGAGGGGCAGCCCGGGTGCTCGGGCATGAACCCGACGTGCGCCCCGCACAGCTGCCAGTCGTCCCCGTGACCGCCGGTCTGGCTGATCATGTTGATCGCGATCTGCATGCGCGGGCCCGGCACCAGCCCGCGGCGGACCGCCTCGGCCACGCCCAGGTCGGATCCGCCGGCGTCGCGCACCCAGGTGATCCCGGTGGCCAAGGTGCGCTGCATCCGTCCGGCCGCCTCGAAGAACGGCAGGCTGAACGGGGTCTGCAGGGCGCGGGTGACGCTGGGCTGCTCGAACATGAAGTGCACGTGGCAGTCGAAGAGTCCCGGGGTGACCGTCTTCCCGGTGCAGTCGACGACGGTGTCCGCCTCGACCTCCAGGCTCGGGCCGACCTGGGCCACCCGTCCGTCGACCACCAGGACATCCGCGACGGTGGGCTCGGCGAGCGTGCCGTCGACCACCGTGCCACCACTGAAGAGAACGCTGCTCATGGTCTGCACGCTACCCGGCGGGGTATGCCGGTCGTCCGGTCGGAGCACGACGCCCGCCCGGTCGGAGCACGACGCCCGCCCGGTCGGAGCACGACGCCCGCCCGGTCGGAGCACGACGCCCGCCCGGTCGGAGCACAACGCGCGCCCGGTCGGAGAAAGGGTGGTCAGGTGATGGTGCGGTCCTGGCCGGCGACCCACATCGAGGCGAAGGCCGCCATCGCCACCCCGATCAGCACCAGGCCCGGCACCGCCCAGCCGCCGGTCGCCGAGGCCAGCACCCCGACGACGAACGGGCCGGCGGCCCCGATGCTGTAGCCGATCAGCTGGCTCATCCCGGACAGCGGCCCGGTGACGCTCTCGTCCGCCGAGCGCAGCACGATCAGGGTGAGCGCGAGCGCGAAGCCGGTCCCCTGGGCGGCGCCGGCCACCACCACCCAGAGCGGCCAGGCCTGCGGCAGCACCGCCAGCCCGAGCAGCACCAGGATCCACACCACGGCCACGGTGCAGCCGATCCAGCCCTGGGTGGGCCGTCGTCTGGTCAGCCAGGGCACGGCGAGGGTGAACGGGATGCCCATCACCTGGAAGACGGACAGCGCATACCCAGCGGTGACCTGGGCCAGCCCTACCTCCTCCATGAGGTACGTCGGGATCCAGGTGGTGAAGCTGTAGTAGAGGGCGGACTGGGTGCCCAGCGCCACCGCGACCACCCACGCCAGCCGGTAGCGCCACAGCGTCCGGACCGCCGGCCGGGTGGTGACCGACCCGTCGTCCGCAGCCGCCCGCCGCTCCTCACGCCGTTCCTGTCGCTCGTGCCGGGCCACCGCGAGCCACCACAGCGGCGCGGCGAGCACCGCCAGCACACCCCAGACCCCGAGCCCGACCCGCCAACCGAACTGGTGCGCCACCGGCACCGTCAACGCCGCGGTCAGCGACGCACCCACCGCCAGGCTCGCGGTGAACGCCCCGATCAGCTGCGGGGCGCGTTCCCGGAAGTCCCGTTTGGCCACCACCGGCACCAGCACGTTGCCGATCGTCATCCCCACCCCGAGCACGAGGGTGCCGACGAGCAGGGCCACCGGTCCGCCGAGGACCCGCGCCACCGACCCGAGGACCACCAGGGCGAGGCCGACCAGGATCGCGCTGCCCGGGCCGACCCGGCGCCCGAGCCGGACCGCCCCGGGCGCGGCGAGGGCGAACAGCAGCACCGGCAGCGTGGTGAGCAGGCTGGCACCGGCCGTGGACAGCCCGATCTCCTCCTGCAGCTCCCCCAGCAGCGGGGGCACCGCGGCGATGGAGCCGCGCAGGTTGAGGGCGACCAGGACCACCGCGGCCAGGGTCAGGCCGGCGCTCGAGGGTCTGCTCACCGGGACAGGGTATGCGTGCTGGGGTGCACCGCCGAGGTCGCGTCAGTCGAAGATCGCGCTGTAGGCGTTGAGCGCCAGCTGCCCACCGAGGTGCGCGTAGAGCACGGTCGAGTCCGGACCGATGGTGCCGTCGCCGACGAGGTCGATGAGCCCGGCCATCGACTTGCCCTCGTAGACCGGGTCCAGGATGACGCCCTCCAGCCGGCCGACCGTTCGGATCGCCTCCACCGTCGCCTCGTCCGGGATGCCGTAGGCCGGCCCCTCCCAGCCGGGAAGCACGGTGATCTCGTCGTCGCGCAGCTCCCGGCCCAGGTCGAGCAGGCCAGCGGTGTGGGTGGCGATCCGGCGGACCTGGTCGCGGGTCTTCTCCAGGGTGGCGGAGGCGTCGATCCCGATGACCCGGCGCGGCCGCCCGCCCGCGTCCTCGATCTCGGCGAAGCCGGCGATCATCCCGGCATGCGTGGAGCCGGTCACCGTGCACACCACGACGGTGTCGAAGAAGACTCCGAGCTCTTCCTCCTGCGCCACCACCTCGTGCGCCCAGTTCGCGAAGCCCAACCCGCCCAGGTGGTGCTCGGAGGCGCCCGCCGGGATGGGGTATGCCGTCCCGCCCGCCTCCTCGACCTCGGCGATCGCGGCCTCCCAGCTGGAGCGGATGCCGATGTCGAAGCCGGCGTCGTCGAGCCGGACGTCGGCGCCCATGATCCTGGACAGCTCGATGTTGCCGACCCGGTCGTTGCCCGGGTCCTCCCAGTCCACCCAGCGCTCCTGCACGAGGACCGCCTTGAGCCCGAGGTGGGCGGCGACCGCCGCGACCTGCCGGGTGTGGTTCGACTGGTAGCCCCCGATGGAGACCAGGGTGTCGGCACCGGAGGCGAGGATGTCGGGGACGATGTACTCCAGCTTGCGGGTCTTGTTGCCGCCGAAGGCCAGCCCGGAGCTGACGTCCTCGCGCTTGGCCCAGACCCTCGCCCCACCGAGATGGTCGCTGAGCCGGTCCAGCGGGTGCACCGGGCTGGGCCCGAAGGTGAGGGGGTGGCGGGGGTAGTCGGACAGTGCCATCGAGGTGCTCTCTTCCCGGTCCGTGGGCCGGACCACATCAGCAATATATTGCATATCGCAGCGTTGCGGCGGCGGTCCCGGCCTCTAGGCTGGGTGGATGCCGGTCCCCAGCACCCCCGCACGCAGCCGCAGCCTGCTGCGCGACGACGTCTACGGCCAGATCAGGGACGCGATCGTCCGGGGCCGGCTGGCCCCTGGGGAGAAGATCAACGACGCCGAGCTCGGCGCCTGGCTCGGGGTGTCTCGCACCCCCGTCCGGGAGGCGCTGCTGCGGCTGGGCCGTGACGGTCTGGTGCTGGCCCGGCCCGGGCGGGTGACCACCGTCTCCCCCGAGGACGAGACGACCCTGGCGCACGCCCGGGAGGTGGCGGCCGAGCTGCACGGGCTCGCCGTCCGCACCGCGGCATCCCGCCTGGGCGCCGACGACCTGGCAACCATGGACGAGGCCACCGCCCGGCTGCGGGAGGCCCTGTCGGTGCCCGACCCCGCCGCGGCGCTGCAGGCCGACGACGACTTCCACGCGGTGGCCGTCCAGGCCGCCGGCAACCCGATCCTGGCCGACCAGCTGGACGCGGTGACGGCGATGCTGCGGCGGGCCGAGTTCCTGCACTTCGGCTCGCTCACCGGCAGCGACTCCCCCGCCGAGCACGACCTCATCGTCCGCCGGCTCCGCGAGGGCGACGTCCCCGGGGCCGTGCAGGCGACCCGGGCCAACTGGCTGGGCCTGGGCCGACCCCGGCCCGCCGCGCCTCCGCCGTGATCCCGGGCCCTCGGCATACCCTGAACGGACCCTGACGCGCCCGTCGGGGCCCCACCGTGAGCACGAAAGGTCGCCCCACCTCCCCATGGCCCGTCGCAAGCGCCCGCAGAGCGAAGACCTCTTCGACGTCGAGGAGAAGATCATCGACGTCGACGTCCAGGAGGAGATGGAGGGGGCGTTCCTGGAGTACGCCTACTCGGTCATCTACTCCCGTGCGCTGCCGGACGCCCGGGACGGCCTGAAGCCGGTGCAGCGCCGGATCCTCTTCGGGATGCGCGAGCTGGGGCTGCGCCCGGACAAGGCGCACGTCAAGTGCTCACGGGTCGTCGGTGAGGTCATGGGTAAGTACCACCCGCACGGGGACACCGCCATCTACGACGCGATGGTCCGGATGGCGCAGCCGTTCACCATGCGGCTGCCGCTGGTCGACGGGCACGGCAACTTCGGCTCCCTCGACGACGGGCCCGCCGCCAGCCGCTACACCGAGGCCCGGATGGCGCCGGCCGCGCTGCTGATGACCGGCAGCCTGGACGAGAGCACCGTCGACTTCGTCCCCAACTACGACGACCAGCTGCTGCAGCCGGAGGTGCTGCCCGCGGCATACCCGAACCTGCTGGTCAACGGCGCCACCGGCATCGCGGTCGGGATGGCGACCAACATGCCGCCGCACAACCTGGTGGAGGTGATCGGCGCCGCCCGGCATCTGATCGCGCACCCGGAGGCCGACCTGGAGGCGCTGATGCGCTTCGTGCCCGGGCCCGACCTGCCGCTCGGCGGGCGGATCGTAGGCCTGGACGGGATCCGTGATGCCTACGAGAGCGGCCGCGGCAGCTTCCGGACGCGCGCCACCGCCCGGATAGAGAACGTCACCCCCCGCAAGAAGGGCATCGTCGTCACCGACCTGCCCTACACGGTGGGTCCGGAGAAGGTCATCGAGAAGGTCAAGCAGCTCGTCCAGAGCAAGAAGCTGCAGGGCATCTCCGACATCATCGACCTCACCGACCGGACCAAGGGCCTGCACCTGGTGATCGAGATCAAGACCGGGTTCAACCCCGACGCGGTGCTCGAGCAGCTCTACAAGCTGACCCCGATGGAGGAGTCCTTCGGGATCAACAACGTCGCGCTGGTCGAGGGCCAGCCGCGCACCCTGGGGCTGCGCGAGCTGCTGGCTGTGTATGTCGACTTCCGCACCGACGTGGTGCGTCGCCGGACCGCGCACCGGCTGGCGAAGAAGCAGGACCGGCTGCACCTGGTCGAGGGATTGCTGATCGCGATCCTCGACATCGACGAGGTCATCCAGCTGATCCGGGCCGCCGAGGACGTCGGCACCGCGCGGGAGCGGCTGATGCAGGTCTTCGACCTGACCGAGATCCAGGCCAACCACATCCTCGACCTGCAGCTGCGCCGGCTGACCAAGTTCTCCCGGATCGAGCTGGAGAGCGAGCGTGACGAGCTGCGCCGCGAGATCGAGGAGTTGCAGGCGATCCTGGGCGACGAGGCGCTGCTGCGCAGGGTCGTGTCGCAGGAGCTGGCCGAGGTCGCCGCCGAGCACGGCACCCCGCGGCGCACGGTGCTGCTGGAGAGCGACGGCTCGGGCGGTGGCGGGTCTGCGGCCACCTCCGGGCGCAACGCAGCCACGGGGACGACCGCGGGTATGCAGCTCGAGGTCGCCGACGACCCGTGCTGGGTGCTGCTCTCCTCCACCGGGCTGCTGGCCCGGACCTCCGGCGCCGACAGCGAGGACGAGGCTGACGGCGAGGGCGAGCGTGCTGCGGGCCGACGCGCCAAGCACGACGTCATCACCGCGCGGGTGCGGGCCACGGCCCGGGGCGAGGTCGGTCTGCTGACCAGCGCCGGCCGGGTTGTCCGCCTCTCCGTCGTCGAGCTGCCGGCGCTACCGCCCTCGGCGGACGCACCGAACCTGTCCGGTGGGGCCCCGGTCTCCGCGTTCGTGGACATGCCGCCCGGGGAGCAGGTGCTCGGCCTGTGCACCCTGGGGACCGAGGGGCAGGGCCTGGTGCTGGGCACCCGGCAGGGGGTCGTCAAGCGGGTGAACCCGGACTACCCCTCCCGGGACAGCTTCGAGGTCATCTCCCTCAAGGACGGCGACAGCGTGGTCGGGGCCCTGGAGCTCGCGACCGGTGAGGAGGAGGTCGTCTTCATCACCTCCGAGGCGCACCTGCTGCGCTACTCCGCCTCCCTGGTCCGGCCGCAGGGCCGCTCCGGCGGTGGGGTGGCCGGGATCAAGCTGGGGGCCGGTGGCGCGGTCGTCGGCTTCACCGCGGTGGACGCCTCGGTGGAGAACGTGGTCGTCACCGTGGCCGGTTCTGCCGCCAGCCCGCCCGCCACCCAGACCGGCACCGTCAAGGTGACCGACCTGTGGGCATACCCCACGAAGGGACGGGCCACCGGCGGGGTCCGCTGCCACCGGCTGCTCAAGGGTGAGGACGCACTCATCCTCGGCTGGGCCGGCGCCGCTCCCCCGCGTGCCGCGTCCGGGAACGGGGTGGCCGTCGAGCTGCCGGAGACCAACGACAAGCGGGACGGGTCCGGGGTGCCGGCCGCGGCCCCGATCGCCAGCGTCGGCTGAGCTCTCCGGCCTCGAGCCCTCTCTGACTTCTCCCCGGGCGAGGGGCATCCCCCTATAGTGGTGACGCATGCCAGGAAACGTGAGACCGGCGAAGTTGTTGCTCTGGGTTGTGATCGCCGTGGCGGTCCTCGCGACCTGGGCACCGTACTTCGGAGCCTTTGAGCAGCTGACCTGGGTGGGGCCGGTGCCCTTCGGGCTCGCCTGGGTGCTCAGCTGGAACGCGGTTCTGACGGGGTGTGCCATCGCGATGTACTTCGTCCACTTCCGGCCGCTGCATGAGCGCCTGCTCGCCGATCCGCTGGCCGAGCCGGAGGTGGAGGTGCGATGACCGTCACCCAGCTCACCATCGTCGTCCTAGCCGTCTTCATGGCGGCGTTCATCGGCATCTCGTGGTGGACGAGCCGGCAGAACTCCGCCACTGCCGGCTCCTACGTCGTCGGCGACCGCAGCCTGGGAACCTTTCCACTGCTGCTGTCCATGAGCGCGACGTACTTCTCCACCTGGACGCTGCTCGGGTCGTTCGGCTCCTACTACCGCGACGGGTTGTGGTTCACCGCCTTCGGCACCTGGGCGGTCATCCAGGTCAGCGTGTACGTGTGGCTGTTCGGTGGACGCATCTGGCTGGCCGGCAAGAGGTTCGGGTTCATCACACCCGGGCAGATGATGGAGCACTACTACCGCAGCCCCGTCCTGCGCCTCGCCTACACCCTGGTCGGGATCTGCGCTCTGGTCCCGGTCATGCTGATCCAGCTGACCGGAGGCGCAACGGCCCTGGAGAGCCTCACCGACGGAGCCATCCCGTACACGGTCGGTGTCACCATCGCCTCGGTCTCCGTCGCCACGGTCGTGCTGTGGGCAGGTTTCCGTGGGACGGTGTGGATGGACGCGTTCATGGGGGTGTTCTTCGGCGCCGTGATGCTCTTCAGCCTTGCCTTCGTCGCGGGCCGCACGGGTTATCTCGACATGTTCCGTTCTGCCGCGGAGGCCGACCCGTCGCGGCTCGTCGTGTCGGGTCGCCCGTTCGAGATGCTCGAGCTGTGGCTCGGCCTCAGCATCGGCGCGTGGGTGCTGCCGCACATGTGGCAGAAGTTCTACTCCGCGCGCGACCCGAAGGTGCTGGGCAAGGTGGCGGCGATCTCACCGTTCTGGACCTCGTGGCTCATGGCGCTGGTGCCCATGTTCATCGGGATCGCCGCGATCGTCCCCGGCCTCGTGCCCGGTGCGGACGAGAACTCAGACTCGATCCTGCCGCTGCTTTTCGCCGAGTACCTGCCCATCGTCGGTGCGCTCGTGGTGGCCGGCATCCTGGCCGCGGCCATGTCGACCATCAACAGCCAGCTGCTGTCCTCGGCGAGCCTGGTCGCCGAGGACGTGTGGCGTCGCTTCTTCGACCGGGAGCTCACCGGCCGACGACTGCGCAACGTCAACCGGGTCGTCGTGGCCGGGCTCACGCTGCTCGTGTACCTGATCGCGCTGAGCCCGCAGGGGGCGGGCTACCTGGTGCCGGTCTCGGCGCTCGGTTTCGGCCTCGGTCTGCAGCTGGTGCCGACCGCGCTGGGTGTGCTCTACCTGCGCGGCATCACCCCACACGGCGCCCTGGCCGGCCTCGTGGCCGGGGTGGTTGCGCTGGCGCTGGTCGCCATCACCGGGCTGTCGCCGCTCGGCCCGGGCCTCAGCGGGCTCGCGGTCAACATCGCGGTGACGGCCGTCGTCAGTCGGTTCACGGCCCCGGTCGACCCCGAGCAGGTAGCCACCTACCGTCACCTGTTCAGCCGCTACTACCGCGAGGAAGCGCCTATCGTCCGGGCCAGCGAGCAGGAGGGCGTCCGATGAGAGCCAGCAAGGTCGCCGTGGTGCAGGCGGGTTCGGTGCCCTTCGACGCGGACGCCACCACGGCCAAGGCGCTCACGCTGCTGGAGGAGGCAGCCGGCAACGGCGCGTCGCTCGTGCTGTTCCCCGAGGCGTTCATCGGCACCTATCCCAAAGGCCTCACCTTCGGCAGCCCCGTCGGTCGACGTACGGACGAGGGCCGAGACGAATACCTGAGGTACGTGCGCGGGGCCGTCACCCTCGACGGGCCCGAGGTCGCTGCCGTCGTCGGTGCCGCCGCCGAGCACGGTGTGTTCGTCGTCATGGGGGTCGTGGAGCGGCTCGGTTCGACGCTGTACTGCACGGCCCTGCTCGTCGACCCGGTCGAGGGCCTCGTCGGTCACCACCGCAAGGTCATGCCGACCGGCAGCGAACGGCTGGTCTGGGGCTTCGGCGACGGGTCGACACTGCCCGTCGTGCAGAGCGATGCCGGTGCCGTGGGCGCGGTCATCTGCTGGGAGAACTACATGCCGCTCATGCGAGCAGCCATGTATGCCCAGGGCGTCGAGCTGTACTGCGCGCCGACGGCCGACGACCGCGACACCTGGCAGGCGAGCGTGCAGCACATCGCCCTGGAGGGGCGCTGCTACGTGCTCAGCGCGTGCCAGTACATCACCCGTGGCGCCTTCGGCGACGACTACCCCGGGATCATCGGCGAGCAGCCTGACGACGTGCTCATGCGCGGCGGTAGCGTCGTCGTGAGCCCCCTCGGCGAGGTGCTCGCCGGGCCGGTGTTCGACCGCGAGGAGACTCTCTACGCCGAGGTGTCGCCGGATGACCTGACCCGCAGCAAGCTGGACTTCGACCCGGTGGGCCACTACGCCCGCCCAGAAGTCTTCGGGTTGACGGTCGACACCCGCAGCAAGGCCCCCGTCGAGTTCCTGCGGGACGACCCGGAGCCGTCATGACCTTCCACGTCGAGTACCCGCGGGTGCAGCCGGAACAGCGTCCCGACGGGCACCAGCCGGCCGCCCCTCGGTGGACCCTGCGCTTCGAGCAACCCGTCACCGCGGTGGTCTCCGACTACCTGGCGGTCCAGGGACGCGAGCTGTCGTGGGAGCAGCAGCGAGGCTTCTTCGACCGGGCGCGCGCCTCCTTCGGCGGCGAGGACGGCCCCGGTGCGCACGAGACGATGCGGTTCACCGACGACGAAGGCTACGTCAACGCAGTCCTGGTGGCGTACTGGACCGAGCCGGAGCGGCACGCCCGGTGGCAGCGCGACTCCTCGTTCTCCGCCTGGTTCGCCGAAGACACGCGGACGGCCGAGGACGTCGGGTACTGGCGAGAGACGCTGGTAGTCCCCTACGACCGGCAAGAGACCATCTACTCCGACCCCGAGTACCGCATCGGGCTGGCCCGGTGCGAGGGGTCGGTGGTGGCCTCGACCACGACGAACGGATACTTCGGTGCTGCGCGCGACCGATTGCCGATCTCGGCGGTGGAGTCCTTGGACGGCGCGATGCCGGTGCTGCGCCGAGATGTGGCGGTTGACAACTTCGCTGGGCGGCGGGTGCGCGCGCTCACCCCGCTGAACCTGACGACGATCCGTTCGGGACAGTTCTGGCACGACGCGGACGCGGAGCAGACGCAGGACTACGAGGACTCGCTGCAGCCGAAGCTCATGGAAGGCATGGCCTACCTGTCCGAGCACGACGAGGAGACCAGCACCCTGTCGCTGCGCATCATGACGAACCTGGACGAGGACGGCCGCGAACGGCAGGAGACGTCCGTGTACGCCGCCTTCGCGTCGCTGGAGCTGCTGGAACGCTGGGCCGCTTCGCACCAGACGCACCTGAAGATCTTCGGCCACGCCATCGAGGCCAAGAAGCGCTGGGGCGACGACCGACAGGTCGTCACGTGGCACGAGGTGTTCGTGCTGCTCCCGGGGGCGGGGTTCGAGTACGTGAACTGCCACCCGCAGACCGGTCTGCTGCCGTACTGCCCGCTGGTCGAGGTGGTGTAAGCGGACTGGCCTTGGGGGTCGAGCCCTCGGTCGTGAGCGCACCCCCGAGGGTTCGACCGCAGGCGGTGACGCCACCGCGTGACATTCCCGAGGATCGACGGTCATGGCTCGAACGTCGTCCAGGTCCCTTCGGAGACCACCTCGACAGTGCCGTCGACCACGGTGAGGGCGGTCTGCTCGTCGATGGCGTAGGCGGGGACGCCAAGGTCCGATGCCCACTGCTCGGCGGCCGCCAGGGTGTTCGTCGGGAAGGCTTCCAGGTGCGGGAAGATCGAGAAGTCCACGACCCCCAGGGTGCGGTCACTCGGGGCGGACGGCCACTCGACGAAGAGCTCGCCGATCCGGGGTGTCATCACCATGCTTCCGGCACTGACACCGACCCAGACCGTGTCGGGCATGGTGGGCAGCACCTCGGCGAGGCCTGACTCGCGCATCCAGTGGCACAGGTAGGCCGCGTCCCCGCCGTCGACCAGCAGGGCGTCCGCATCCTGGACCCACGGGAGCCACCGGTCGGCGCCGATGCTGGGCAGCGCGGCGAGCTCGAGGACGTCGAGCGACGCCCAGCCCAGGCCGGTGAGGTGCCTCCAGCTGTCGCCCGCCGCAAGCAGTCCGTGCACCGAGCCCGGACCGCACATCGGGTGGCCCCACTGCGCCGTCGGGATGACGAGGGCGTGGGACTCGGCGACCGGCTTGCCGAGGAGGTCGTCGAGGGCCGCGTGGATGCTCGGGTTCGTGACACCTCCCGATGTCAGCAGCAGTTTCACAGTTCCTCCATGGGATGACTCGTCCTCGATCCTGTCAGGTGCTCAGTCCTGCAGGTCGGACAGGATGCAGAACTCGTTGCCGGACGGGTCGCGCATCACCGTCCACGGATGGCCCTGCGCCCAGTCGTCCGTCGAGACGGTCGCACCGAGCGAGAGTGCGAGCTCGACGAGGCCTTGGTGATCCGGCCCGTCCTGCGTCGGACGGACGTCGAGGTGGGTGCGGTTCTGACGCGTCTTGGGCACAGGCTCGGGGCACAGCTCGAGCAGTGGACCTCGCAGGCTCGGATGCCGAAGGGTCACCGGCCCCACGCCCTCAGCCCGGACCCACCCGGTGAGCGCGGAGTACAGCTCCGCGTCCCGCGCGGGATCGGCGCTGTCGAGCGGGAGGGCGGCGATCGGGCCGGTGTCGCGGTATGCCGTGCGCTCCTCCATGACACAGAAGGCGTTGCCGTCAGGGTCGGCGAGCACCACCCACGGGACATCGCCTTGGCCGATGTCGACACGGGTGGCACCGAGGCCGGTCAACCGTTGCACCACCTCGTCCTGCTGTCCCCCGCCGTGCAGGTCGAGGTGCAGCCGCCAGTCCGCCGGTGGTGGCTCGGTCGCACGCTCGATGCAGATGTCGAGCCACGCGTCCTCGCCGAACCACAGTCGGCCCTCGTAGTCGTCCGGGGTGTCGGGGCCATTGTCGACGAGCCCGAGTGCCGCGGACCAGAACAGACCGGTCGCTTGCGGGTCGCGGGACTGCATGACGATGTTCTCCAAGCGCATGCCATCACCGTAGGTCCGGCCGAGGACAGACTCCGTCCGCGATCTGGGGGAGGCGGCTCAGCCGAGGGCTGCGCGGAGCATCTTGAGCTGGTTGATCTCCGCGAGGTTCTTGGCCAGCTCGAAATTGAGCCAGGAGGCGATGAGGCCGAGCGGCTGCGGATCCGGCATGGCCCACTGCACCAAGCGCTCGAGGTCGTCGTCGGCCAGCACCCGATCCCACTTCTCCTTCAGGCGGACGATCTCGTCCGTGGTCCCGCTCCAGACGTGATCCTGGGGTGCGACCCGACCATGCCCATGGACCAACAAGAGGGTGTCGGTCCACCACCACTCGACGTGCCACAGGATCCAGCCCATGGTGGGGACCATTGGCGGATCGTTCCCCTCGTCAGGCCAGTCTGCCGACCAGCCGTCATCAGTGCGGTGGACCGAGTAGGTCGCCGCTCCTGCGGGCGACCACAGGGCAGTGTCCTCGTCGATCTGACCGAGGACGAACTCTGTCGCGAACCTCCATTCGATGTCGAGCTGTCGCTGGAGCGCGGTCCGTACGTCGAACGTGAGCATGTTGAGATCCAATCACCCGAATCGCAACGACAAGGGCGACGGTGTCGAGGCGATGTAGACAGCCAGGATGTGATGGGGTTCGCACGCCCAGCCGAAGGCGGCGTCGCAGGTTTCACTCGATGGAACGCTAGTGCGTCGTGAACACCGGACATCCCGGCCGCAGTCCTTGAAGCAGCCAGCTCCCTACGTGACGATGAACGCGAGAGCCAGCACCGGCGCTGCCTCCAGGAGAGGAACCACTATGGGAGAGTTCGTCACCAGGGATGGCTGCACCATCCGGTATCAGGACACCGAAGCGGCCCCCGGGCGCAGCGACGAGACGATAGTGCTGCTGAGCGGGTGGTCGCAGACGGCCGCCATGTACGACCGGCTGGTGAAGGTGCTCGACGGCCGGTACCGGACGGTGGTCTACGACTACCGCAACCACGGCCGGTCCGGTGCCAGCGACAACGGGGCTCGCATCGCCTCCCTCGCCACCGACCTACGTGAGCTCCTCGACCACCTCGCCATCACCCGCGCTCACCTCGCGGGCAACTCCATGGGCTGCTCGGTGCTGTACTCGTTCGTCGATCTCTATGGCACCGAGCGGGTGAAGTCGCTCGTCCTCATCGATCAGCCCAGCGTCTGTGCGTTGGTGCCCTGGCTCACCCAGGAGGATGCAGGCGAGGTCGGCGCGATCATGGACTTCGCGGGCGCTGCCGGTTTCGTCGAGGGACTGCTCGGTCCTGACGCGGAAGCAGTCCGGCGCAACTTCCTCCGTTCCATGGTTCTCGACGACATCTCGGAGGAAGACTTCGCCTATCTGCTCGAGCAGAACATGACGCTACGGATGCCGTACGGTGCACGCCTCGTCCTCGACCACGTGATGCAGGACTGGCGAGATGTGCTTCCGCGCATCGACGTGCCGACGCTGGTGACCGGGGGTGAGCTCAGCCACGTGGACGCCACGTCGCAGCGGTGGATCGCCGGCCAGATCCCGGGCGCGCAGCTGGAGGTGTTCACACGTGCGGAAGGCGGTGACCATTTTCCGTTCTTCGAGAATCCCGAGCACTTCGCGGCCGTCTACACCCGCTTCATCGACTCTGTCGCAACCTGAGAGTCCCATGGGCGTGGCTCTCGGGTGTACGGCCCGGTGAGCGACGGTCACTGACGACGAGATCCGCTCGCAGGCCATCACTCAGCGGCTGCTCGGGATCCCAGATGCTGCTGGTGCACCACACCGACTGCGGCATCGTCGCCTTCACGGACGCCGTCTTCCATCCTCGCCGAGGCGTCCTGACCCGCCTGCGAGACTGGCGTCACGCACGGCAGCGACGCCTCTTCCGACGACCCGCCATTGGATCTGCACGTCGGCGACGAGCACCTCGTCGTCCGGCAGCGCTCTTCTTCACCTGCTCCACCGAGTCGCAGCGCACCTCCGGCGGCTACATCCATTGCCGGTGCGCGTTCACTGTCGGTCGGGCGTGATCCGCAGCGGCTGGGGGTGCCTTAGTCCCATGACGAGGGCAACACCCCAGAGCAGGAACAGCGGATCCCAGATCCATGCGTGTCCGATCATTCCTTGATGGTCGTAGCCTCCCGTCGGCTGAATGACGCCGGCGAGCACGAGGTGGGCTACGACCGTGTTCAGCCCACCCCAGACCACCAGCGTGACGGCACCGAGCCACAGCACTATTCGCAGCACTCGCGAGATGGGTCGCCCGCTTTCAGCGAGCAGCAGGGGGAGAACGGCGAACCCCACCTTGAGGACGCCGACGGGAAGCAACAGCCACAGCTGGTCGGCGAACGTCTCCACGATGTCCTCACCGAGGGTCTCGACAAGCCACGTCCCGCCCACCGCCCAGTAGAGACTGAAGAGGCCGTGGCCTGTACCGGCCACGGCTGCCACGACCAGCGCCCAGCGGGTCCGACGAGGAGCTGCAGGAGCTGCGCTCGGTGCCGCGATCTGACCCATGTTCGCCAAAGTACCGGACGCTGCCGGAGACTCAATCGAGCACATCAACTCGCGTCGAGGCACCATGCGGCAGTTTCCGGATGCGCGAGGGGCCTCGGCCCCCACCTTGGCAAGCGCCCACGTCGTCCCTTGGCGCGGCGATCAGCCGGGCGCACCTATACGCGCCACAGGCCTATCGATTCGTAGGCCGCCGTGCAGGGATCGAAGGAACGGCGCCGGGAAGGTCAACTCTTGGTGTTCGGTTGTCGCGCGCTTCTTCGGTTGGACTTTCGTTGAATCTCGATCATCCGCGCAGGTCGCGGGAACGCGTCAACCCACGGGCGGTCAGGTGCCACAGGGCCCACCCATAGCCCACGAGGACGAGGGCCAGCGAGCCCCATGACCCGGCACGAAGACCGGCCTCACCGCCCAGGGCCCACGCCACATCAGGGGTGCCAGCGAGCAGCACCGCGGCAGCAGGCAGCAGGAGGATGTGCATGAACGTGTGCCGCCGGCCCCAAAGGTCGCTGATGACGGCAAGGACGAGAACGGGTATCCACATCGGTAGCACGATCATCATCGAGGCTGCCAGGCGTGGCAGGGCTGAATTGGTGTAGTTGACGGTTCGCGTCACGGCACCGGTGGAATCACCGGTCTCCACGACCGAGTACGCAACCCACCCGAATGAGATGACCAGCAGCATGAGGAGCCCCAGCACCTGGGACAACGTCACCACCACCGGCACCCAGGAACGCGCCAGGGACGGCGACGCTCGGCGTCTCGGTGAGTCGGCCGCTGGCCGGTGGCCCGCATACGCCTCCTGTGCCACCGCTTCAGGCGGTCCCAGCCCGGTGAGCACGGCCCGGATGTCATCCGTGCCCGTGTTCGCTCTCTCTGCCAGCGAAGCGTGGACGTGTTCTCGGACCCCGGCCAGTACCTCGGCTCGTTCTCCGGGGTCTAGATCGACCAGGAGGTGCCGAAGGTCCTGCTCGTAGCTGATCCACAGCGGGTGCTCGGTCGCCGTCATGTCTATCCATCTGTCAGGGCCGCGTCCACCGCGTCCCGGAACGGGGCCCACGCCAGACGGAACGCGGCCAGCGCCTCCACACCTGGACCAGTCAGCTCGTAGTAACGGCGCGGAGGGCCTTCGGTGGACTCCTGCCACGTGGTGCTGACCAACCCGGCTTTACGCAGCCTGGCCAGCAACGGATACAGGGTGCCTTCGCTGGACATCAGCACCTGCCCGGCCGCGAGCCGCCGAGCGATGTCCAGACCGTAGAGCCGGCCGCCCTGCAGCATGGCCAGGACGCAATACTCCAGGGCACCGCGTCGAAGCTGGGTCAGGATGAGTCCGTCGCCAGGTACCATGCTCCACAAGTTACCAGCGTGAGGCGACGAAGACGCGCTGTCGGCAGCGACACGGGTCGACATCCCGTGGAGGGCCATCCCGTGCGCAGCAGATCAGGTCCTTTGAATGGACGTATGGCGTCCGGTCTGGGCCTCACTCATCAGACGTCGCCAGGCTCACCGCTTCCAGCAGCTCCCGCTGGGCCAGGATCCGGAAGTGCCCGGACACGGGCAGCTCGACGTTCGTCGCCCCGGGCAGGCTCGAGCCTCCGGGGATGTGCGGGTCGAACTCGCTCCAGATCGAGGTGATTCGGTGGTTGACCCGCAGTTCGTCGCCCAGCAGCCGCAGGGTCCGGTTCGACGGTGAGAACGCTCGCACGGCCGGCACCAGGAACAGTCGGGCGTAGACCGATCCGCCGAACGGGGTGGAGATGGCGACCATGCGCTCGATCCGCTCCTGCGGGTCGAGGTGGGTCATCGCGTACTTGCCGATGAGCCCGCCCTTGCTGTGGGCGACCAGGATCACGTCGCGCAGGTCGTGCTCGTCGAGGTGTGCCGCGATCAGCTCGGCGCTGGCCACGACGGGGGCGGTGTTCCACCGGAGGCGGGTGACCACGTGGACCGGGTGACCGAGGTCGTGCAGCAGGTCGGCGACGGGGCGCATGAGGTGCCACCGCTCGTAGACACCCGGCAGCAGCAGGACGGGGGGGCGGGGCGGGGGCAGGTGGGCGCCGGAGAGGTCCTGGTAGACGGCCGGGTCCTGGTGCACGACCAGCCCGTGCGCCTGCCAGAAGACGACGTAGGCGTAGTCGCGCACCCACGCCCATAGCCTGCCGACCAGCCGAGCTCCCATGCCGGCGGTCATTGCCCGACCGCCTCTCGGCCCACCCCCGAGTGGGTCGCGATCTCGCGGGCCACCTCCTCGGGCCGGGTGTGCATCACCACGTGCGCCCCGGGGATCTCGACGAGCCGGCCGACCGGCGCCAGCCGGGCCATGTGCTCGGCCCAGGCCTGCGGTGCGACCGGGTCGCGGCTCCCGCGGATCACCAGCAGGGGCACCGGCAGCCGGGCCAACGCCTCATCGGTCGGGTAGCCGAGCATGATCGGGACGGTCTCGAGGTAGCGGCGCGGGCCGGTGCGCGCGTAGTCCCGCAGCACCACCCAGTTGGCCGACGGCGTCTCCAGGAGGAGGTCAGCCACCAGCCGCAGGCCCTGACGGGCGACCGACCGGGCCACCGGGTCGACGACACCGCCGATCGAGACGACCGAGCCGGCGACCGCCGGGTCCTGCAGGACCGCTTCGAGGACGACCTGGGCACCCATCGAATGGCCGACGAGGACGGGGCGGTCCAGGCCGGTGTGGCGGATGTAGGCGACCACCACCCCGGCCAGCTGCTCGATCGTCAGCGGGGCTGGCGGCCTCGGGGTTCCGCCGAAGCCGGGCAGCTCCAGGACGTGGACCCCGCCGGGTCCCGCAGCCTTCGCGCCGGTCCCCGTGAGGGCCGCCGCGAGCCGGGTGAAGTAGGAGTGCCCGACCCCGATGCCGTGCACGAGGACGTACTGCGGACCGGAGTCCGGCCCGAGCCGTCGCACGTGGGCCGTGGTGCCGGCGTGCCCGAACTCGACCACCGACCGCCACTGCATGATCGGGAGTTTACGACCCTCAACGGCAGGCCAAGGACGCGCTGCTGGTGGATCACCCTCGTCCTCGCCACCGGGAGGAAACCGCACCCGACCCGAGCGACACCACCAGCGGCCCCGCTACATCGCCCCCTGGCGAACCGGCATGGAGGTGTTCGCGTGACTGCACTGAGCTGGCGACCGGCCCGGTGCAGTCCGGCGTACCGGCCGAGGCGACGGGATTAGCGCACTGCACCGGGTGCGGCAGTACAGGATGCTCTTTGAGGCCCGCGATGGAATGTCCGCGCATCGCGGACGAAGGTGCTGAAGAGCTGGCCACGCCGAGCGTCTCAGGGGACGCTACGCTGGCGCCCGTGTACTTCTGGTTCCCGATCATCATTGGGGCGGCGGTCGTGTCGATTCTCTCCGCCACCACCGACTGGGGGCTGTGGACGATCGTCGGAGTGGCACTCCTTGTGATGGGGGCTGTAGAACTCATTGCCTACGGTGTCCGTCGGGTGCGTCGCGTGCGAGACCTTGGCAAGGCCGAGCACCCCGAAGATAAGTAGAACAGTTGACACGTCATCATTGAGCGGACGTGGCGTCCTCGCTGGGGACTGCTGCACGGATAGGTGACAGTGGTTAGTCACGCAGCCTGGTCGGCTGGTGTGGTCATGATGGTCTCGTACTCGATGGGGGTCAACCGGCCAAGAGCGGCTTGTCGTCGGCGGCGGTGGTAGGTCCGCTCGATCCAGGTGACGATGGCGATGCGCAGGTCGTGGCGGGTGGCCCAGGGGCCGCGGTTCAGGACGTTCTTCTGCAGCAGGGCGAAGAAGGATTCCATGGCGGCGTTGTCGCCCGCGGCGCCGACCCTGCCCATGGATCCGACCATGCTGTGGTGGTTGAGAGCGTGGACGAACTTCCTGCTACGAAATTGCGATCCTCGATCGGTGTGAACCGCGCACCCGGTGACGTCACCGCGCCGGGCGACGGCGTTGTTCAGTGCGGTGACGGCGATCCGCGACTTCATCCTGGAGTCGATGGAGTAGCCCACGATCCGGTTGGAGTACACGTCCTTGAACGCGCAGACATAGAGCTTCCCTTCACCGGTCCAATGTTCCGTGATGTCCCCGACCCACAACTCGTTCGCAGCCTGGGCGGTGAACTCGTGCCGGGTCCGGCCCAACTCATCGATCACAGCGCACCGGTCCTCATGCACCGGCGGGCCGGGCTTCCTCCCGTTCTTGCCCCGCTTCTTACCGAAGGCGGACCACCAGCCGTTGTCCGAGCACAACCGCCAGGCCGTCCGCTCGCTCATGGTGTGGCCGGCACCGCGGGCCTCATAGGCCAGGAACCGGTACCCGAACTCAGGGTCGTCGCGGTGGGCGTTGAACAGGGCGTCCGCGCGGTACGCCGCCGCGAGGTCGGCGTCGGTGACCGGG
>NZ_JBJFZU010000005.1:0-285339 GCF_045032955.1 Serinicoccus shuyuelongi
GGGAGGAGTTGGCGCCTACCTGTTTCACGGACTCGGTCCCCGCCCGCTCCGGCGAACCCGCCGAGGAAGTCACCGAGGCGATGATCGTCGAGCAGTTCCACCGCACCGCGTTCGCCCTCCCCCAGACGGTGATCCAGCCGCCGGACGGCCGGACCCTGGTCAACCTCCCCGTCTACTTCGAGCTCGCATGGCCCGAGGAGGGGTACGCACCGCAGGACATCGACACCACGACGATCGTGGGCCACGAGGTCCGCATCCGACCGACCCTCATCGGCGCCACCTATGTCACCGGCGACGGAGCCAGCATCGGCCCCACCACCAGCCTCGGGGGCCCGTACCCCGACGGCGACATCACCCACGACTACACGGCTGCCGCGGACATCGCGCCCTACATCTCCGTCGAGTACGGCGGCGAGGTCAGCGTGGACGGCGGCTCCTGGACCACCATCCCGAGCAGTGCCGTGATCGAAGGTCCCAGCAGTCCGCTGCAGGTGCTGACCTCGCGCAACCGCCTCTACACCAATTAAGCAGCCGACCCGGCGGCTCTCAGAGCATCCGCTTGAAGACCGGGATCGGCGCCCGCTTCATCACCGGCGCCAGCGCCGTCCACGGCATGGCCGGGATGTACGCCCGCGCCTTCTCCTTCTCGATCGCTGACACCATCGCCGTGACCCCACGCGTGGTGCTCGACATCAGCCGGTTGCCCGTCGTCGCGCCTTCGCTCATCTCGCTGACGATGTATCCGGGGTAGAGAACGGTGACCGCGATGGGCGTGCCGTGCAGCTCCACCCTCAACCCCTCCGCCAGGTGCGCGACCCCCGCCTTCGTCGCGGCATACGTCGCCATCTGCCGCGGCAGCCCACGCAACGCACTGAACGAGCTGACCATCACGAGGTGTCCGGAGCTCTGCGCGCGGAAGATCGTCATCGCCGCCTCGGCCTGGGCGAGGGCGCCGATGAAGTTCGTCATCGCTGTCTGCCGGTTGGCGTGGTGCTTTCCCGTCCCCAGCGGCGCGCCCTTGCCGAGGCCGGCGTTGATGACCACGCGGTCGATCGTGCCCAGCTCCGCCCGGAACTCCTCGAACACCGTGAACACCTGCTCGTCGTCGGTGACGTCCAGCGCCTTCGTCACGACACGCACGCCCGGGTATGCCGTCAGGATCTCCTCCCGCAGCGTCGCCAACCGGTCGGTCCGGCGGGCGCATAACGCCAGGTCGTGCCCAAGGGCGGCGAACTGACGGGCCATCTCCTCCCCCAACCCGCTGCTGGCGCCGGTGATCAGGACGTTC
The DNA here is from genome assembly GCF_045032955.1 of Serinicoccus shuyuelongi. Lineage (NCBI taxonomy): Bacteria > Bacillati > Actinomycetota > Actinomycetes > Micrococcales > Ornithinimicrobiaceae > Serinicoccus > Serinicoccus shuyuelongi. The sequence continues at coordinate 1,289 of NZ_JBJFZU010000005.1, forward strand.
TGGCGAAAAGGCATACCTCACCCTCCCAGGTCGCGACCGGGCGCGGGCGGTCGAGCTACAACCAGCCGCGGTCCTCCGCGAACTTGGCCGCCTCTACCCGGGTGGTCGACCCGGTCTTGCCGATCGCGGAGGACAGGTAGTTGCGCACCGTGCCGGGCGAGAGGAACAGCCGTGAGGCGATGGTCTGCACCGGAGCACCGTCGAGCGCCTGCCGCAGCACCTCACGCTCACGCTCGGTCAGCGGGTTCGGTCCGCCGATGAGGGACTCCGTCGCCAAGGTGGGGTCCACCACCCGGACCCCCGCGTGCACCCGGCGCACCGCCTCGGCGAGCTCAGACGCCGGGGTGTCCTTCACCACGAAGCCCCGCGCCCCCGCGTCCATCGCCCGCCGCAGGTACCCGGGCCGCCCGAACGTGGTCACCATCAGGGCCCGGGTCGGCAAGCCCGACTCCGCCAACGCCCCCAGCACCGCGATCCCGTCGAGCCCGGGCATCTCGATGTCGAGCAGGCATACCTGCGGGTGGGCGCTGCGCACCGCCTCCACGACCTCGTCCCCACGCCCCACCTGCGCGACCACATCGATGTCGCGCTCGAGGTCCAGGAGCGCCGCCAGCGCGCCCCTGACCAGCGCCTGGTCGTCGGCGAGCAGGACCCGGATCACAGCTTCACCTCCAGCACGGTGCCGCCCTCGGACGACGGACCCAGCGAGAGCGAGCCGCCCGCCTGCTCGACCCTCTCCCGCAGTCCGCGCACCCCGTTGCCCTCCGGCCCGTCGCCGAGGCCGCGACCGTCGTCGCTGACCCGCAACCAGGACTCGCCGAGCTCGACGACGCAGGTATGCGCCCGGCTGTGCCGCACCACGTTCGTCACCGCCTCCCGCAGCACCCAGGCGACCGTGATCCGGTGCCGCGGGTCGACCGTCGACACGTCCGGGGGCAGCACGCCCTCGATCCCGGCCCCCGTCAGCGCGACCCGGGCCGCCTCGACCTCGTCCGCGAGCCGGGCGATCCGCAGCCCACCGACGGTGGCGCGGATCTCCGCCAGCGCCTGCCGGGACAGGTCCTGCACCTGGGCCATCTCCTGCTTGGCCCGCTCCGGGTCCACGTCGACGAGACGCTGGGCGAGCTCGGCCTTGATGGTGACCACCGTCAAGGAGTGGCCGAGCACGTCGTGGACGTCACGGGCCACGCGCTCCCGCTCCTCGGTGAGCGCGAGCTGGCCCTTGGTCTCGGCCGCTGACTCCTGATGCTCCTCCAGGTAGCGGCTGAGGACGCTGATCCCGAGCACCAGCACCGAGATGCCCCAGAGCATCGAGCTCGGCCAGAACCCCCACGCCCAGGTGCTGCCGACCACGGCCACCCCGAGGACGCCGAGCGAGGTCGTCCAGACGGCCCTCCAGGGAAGGAAGAACACCGGCATCGAGACGAGGAACGGCAGCGCGGTCATCGCGTTGGAGCCGATCATCAGCGCGAGCATCAGGGCGAGCACGAGCAGGACGCCCAGGCCGAGCAGGCCGCGTCGGGCGGCGGAGCGGTGCCGACCGTCCGAGACACGGGACACCGTGCTGCGCAGGGTCGCGACGTACACGGCCGCGAAGGCCACGATGACCGCGGTCGGCACGAGCTGCCACACCAGGGTTCGGTCGGAGGTCCAGATCTCCACCAGCGGAAAGAGGAAGAAGAACAACCAGATCCCGCCGAAGATCCACCCCCACCGTGCCCAGGCGTCCTGCCGGGGATCCGCCGCTCTCATGCGGTCAGCCTCTCACCGGGAGGGACTGCGGCGCCGTGACAGGTGTCATCCGGACGGGTCTGTCGGTGGGGTGTGGTTGGTTGAGGTATGGAGGTTCTCAGGGGGGTAGGCGGCGGCGCGGGTGACGTGTCGGTGGCCGGGTTCGGGGTGGATCCTGGGGTGGACGACGCCCGGTGGGATGAGGGGCTGGACGGGGATGAGTTTCGGCTGGTGATGGATGACGTGGTCGCCTCGTTGCGGGGTGGGTGTGGGGATCTGCCGGCGCGTGAGGTGCAGGGCGGTCTGGACGGCGCACGGCGGGGGTTGCGACGGGCGAGCCTGTCGGGGGATGAGGTGGTGCAGGTCCTGGATGAGCAGCTCGTGGCGTGCCTGGAGGAGGCCGGGCGGGTCCAGGCCCAGGCTGAGGCGGTCGCGTTCACCCTGGCCCGGGAGGCGTACGGGCGGGGGTTGCACACCCAGGTCGGGTTGTCGTTGGTGGACTGGCTGCGGGTACGGATCCCGTGGTTGAGTGCCGAGGCCGCGTCCCGGGTGATGGTCCTGGCCCGGCTCGGGGCGAGCCCGACGGGCGCGGTGCTGGCCGACGCGGTCACCGCGGGTGAGGTCGCGGTGCACCGCGGCGCGGTCGTGGCGCGTACGTTGCTGCGCCTGGAGTCGTCGTTGGACCCGGACCAACGCCAGGCGTACACCGACCTCGCCACGGCCGCTGCGGCACGGGTCGACCTGGCCGATCGGGACCTGGCGGTGGTGTGCCACCGCTTGGTGCACGACCTGCTCATCGAGGCCGTACCGGGTGAGCGGGAGCGGGCAGCGCACGAGCTGCGGACCATCACCCACCGGAACGTGGGCCCGGGTCTGACCCGGTTCACGATCGATGCCCCCGACAGTGCCGCAGCCACCCTGGACGGGGTGCTGACCTCTCACCTCGCCGCACCCGCCCCCGGCCCCGGTGGTGAGCCCGATGCGCGGACCCCGGGCCAGCGCCGCTTCGACGCGCTGCTGGCCGTGGTGGGTCGGGGCCTGTCCCGCCCGGGTGCGGCGCCCTCGAGCGCACGGGCAGCGGTGATCCTGATGATCCCCTTCGACCAGGCCACCGGGACACCGACCGGCCCCGCGACCACTGCGACCGGCGCGTCCGTCCCAGCACGGCAGGCCGCGGAGCTGGCGTGCACGGCGGACGTGACACCCGTGTGGCTGTCGACCGACCGAGAACCCTTGGTGCTGGGCCGCACCGCCCGGTACGCCACCCCCGGGCAATGGAAAGCTCTCGCCGCCCGCGACGGCGGGTGCACGTTCACCGGGTGCAGTGCCCCACCGCAGTGGTGCGACAGCCACCACCTGCACGGCTGGGCCCGCGGCGGACACACCGACACCACCAACCTGGCCCTGCTCTGCGGACGCCACCACACCCTCGTCCACCAGCTGGACCTGCACGCCACCATCACCGGCGGCACCGTCCGCTGGCACACCTGAACACCCCGCCCCACCGCCGACCCCCACCGGCCGGCCACACCACCACGCCCTGAGCCAACGAGGGGTAGACAGAGGCAGGCACAGGAGCAAGGGCAGGCGCAGGGGCAGGGGCAGGCGCAGGGGCAGGGGCAGGCGCAGGGGCAGGGGCGGGACCGAGTCGACCAGAGGCCGTGGGGCATACCCGTCCGGTGCCGGGCGTTGTCCCCACCATGCCTTCCCCGAGCTCCTCCTCGACGCGTGTCCCCCTGTCCGTCCTCGACCTGGTCCCCCGCTCGCAGGGGATGACCCCGGCCGTCGCCATCGAGGAGTCGGTCGCCCTGGCCCGGGAGGCCGACGAGCTCGGGTACCGGCGGTTCTGGATGGCGGAGCACCACGGGTCCGAGGCGTTCATGTCCTCGGCGACCTCCCTGCTGCTGGGGCACGTCGCGCACGCCACCGAGCGCATCCGGCTCGGCTCGGGCGGCGTGATGCTGCCCAACCACTCCACCCTGATGGTCGCCGAGTACTACGGCACGCTCGCGACGATGCACGGCGACCGCTTCGACCTCGGTCTGGGGCGGGCCCCGGGCACCGACCCGATGACCGCAGCCGCGCTCACCCGGACCAGCGGCCATCTGCCCGACTTCGCGAGCGAGGTGGCGGACCTGCAGGCATACCTCGGGGCGCCCCGCGAGGGAGCGCGCGTCCGCGCCCTCCCGGGTGAGGGGACCCAGGTGCCGCTGTGGATGCTGGGATCCTCCACCGGCGGCGCGCAGGTCGCGGCGGCGCTGGGGCTGCCGTTCTCCTTTGCCTCCCACTTCGCACCGGACCAGCTGCGCGACGCCCTCAGCCTCTACCGCGACCGCTTCCGGGCCGACGCGGACACGGCGCAGGTGGACCGGCCCACCACGATGGCCGGGGTGAACGTGCTCGTCGCACCCACCCAGGAGGAGGCCGAATACCTCTTCACCACCGCTCAGCTGATGGCGATCCGGATCCGTTCCGGCCAGCCCGCGCCCCTGGACCCGCCGGTGGAGTCGCTGGCCTCGGTCGTGCCCATGGAGCTGCTGCCGCTGGCCGACGCGCACCAGAGCGTGAAGATGGTCGGCACCGCCGAGACGGTCGTGCCGATGCTCGAGGAGTTCGCCGAGGCGCACGAGCTCGACGAGCTGATCGTCACCACCTACACCTTCGACCCCGAGATGCGCCGCCGCAGCTATCGGATGCTGGCCGAGGCGTGGGGGATGTCCGCCGCCTGAGACGCCCCCTCCCCGGACGCCTCTCTGCGGACAGATCCTGACCGGGACCGAGCTGGAACCGTCCTCCGTCTCCTGCGGTCGGACCCGCGACGGTGTCAGAGTGCACGCATGAGCACCCCGCGGATCCTGACGGCCCGAGAGTTCCAGCTGGCGGACGGCACCCGCGACTGGAGGGTGCTCGGAGCGGGGGCGAACGCCTGGTTCGTGACCTCGTCGCACCGGGCCGGAGCGGACGTGGCCGCACGGGTCCTCACCACGGCACCGCGTGGCGCGGTTGACATCGACGTGCGCGAGCGCGGTGTGCAGGTGCGCATCCCCTACCCCGACGGCGGGTTCACCGACGAGCACTTCGCCCTTGCGGCCCGGATCTCCGCAGCGGCCCAGGAGCTGGGTCTGATGCCGGATCCGAGCGCTGTCCAGGACGTGCAGCTGACGATGGACACCCTCGACCAGGAGGCGGTCATGCCGTTCTGGCAGACCGCACTCGGGTATGCACGCAGCGAGGACGACCTGGTCGACCCCCAGCGTCGGACCCCGCCCATCTGGTTCCAGGACCAGGACGCGCCGCGGCCCCTGCGGAACCGGCTGCACCTCGACATCGCCCGCGCGCAGGAGATCGGGGCCGCGACCGTGGAGGCTGCGCCGGGCCTGGGGGCACGCGTCGCGGCGCACGGCTACCACGCCACGGTCACGGACGCCGAGGGCAACGAGGCCGACCTGCTCCCGCTCGAGCCCGGATCGGACCGCTGGGACGCCCCCGGGACCGAGGACTGGCGGCTGCTCTTCGCGGCCGTCGCCGGGTACCCGACCTCCTCACCCGAGGACGCGGCGGCGCTGGTCACCGCGGTGGCGAATCTCGCCGATGCCGCCGGGCTGCCGCTCGGCATCGACGTCCGTGCGGACCTGGTGGTCCTCGGCACCGCCAAAGACGCCTGGGAGATGAACGACGGCTACCGAGCGCTGGCGGCGCGGGTCCAGCAGGTGGCCAGGGCCGCGGGCCTGGTCGCCGACCCGGCCCGGCCGGGCTTCGTCCAGGTCGTCGTCGACGCCGTCGACATCCCCGCCGTGCGTCGGTTCTGGGTCGCCGCCCTCGGCTACGAGCCGGACCCCCGTGCCGGGGTGACCGACATCGTCGACCCCCGCGGCCTCGGCATGCCCGTGGTCTTCCAGGACCTGGACGCCACCGACACCGCCCGACGGGCCCAGCGCAACCGCCTCCACGTCGACGTCTTCCTTCCGGACGACCAGGCCCGGGCACGGGTGGACGCGGCGCTGGCCGCTGGTGGCCGGGTCGTCCGCCACCCCGAGTCGCCCGAGTGGTGGACCCTGGCCGACCCGGAGGGGAACGAGGTCGACCTCACGTTCTCGGTGGGTCGGGAGGAGGCCTGGCAGGCGGCGTCCGGCTGACCGGGCGGCCCCCGCTCGCCGGTCGACTACCCTCTGCTGGTGTGCCGCACACCACCTCTCCAGCACTGAAGGTGCTGCCCGCCGTTGGGGTCGCGGTGTCCGCGGTCCTGCTGTTCGGCATCCACCTGCAGCTGCCGGGGTATGCCGTCCTCGTCGCCAGCCTGGTCGGCGCGTTCTTCCTGCACCGTGAGCTCTTCCGGGACCTGCTGCTGATCGCCCTCGGGATCGGGATCGTGTCCACCACCTCGGTCGCGGCGGACATCAGCTGGGACCGGTTCTTCCTGCTGGGCTTCGTGCTCACCGCAGCGGTCGCGGTCCCGGTCCTGGTGGACCGTCTCGTCTACCGCCGCCAGGCGATCCTCTTCCCGTGGTTCACCGGCGGGCGGTGGACCAGGTTCCAGTGGTCCTACATCGTCGCGGTCCCGGTGCTGGGCTACCTCATCCTGCCGGTCTACTTCATCCGCTCCGGCAGCTACCAGAACTGGCCGCCGATCGAGACGGCCAGCGAGTTCGGCCGCTTCTTCGTCGGGGTCAACGCGGTCGGCCTGTGGGACGAGCTCTTCTTCATGTGCGTGTGCTTCGCCCTGCTCTGCCGCCACTTCCCGATGTGGCAGGCGAACATCCTCCAGGCCACGATCTTCGTGTCGTTCCTGTGGGAGCTGGGCTACCAGTCCTGGGGTCCGCTGCTGACGGTGCCGTTCGCCCTGCTGCAGGGCTACATCTTCACCCGCACCAAGTCGCTGCTGTACGTGGTCCTGATCCACCTGCTCTTCGACGCGGTGGTCTTCCTGGCGATCGTGCACGCGCACGACCGCACCTTCTTCCCGTTCTTCCTCTACTAGCCGACCGGGCTGCTACGAGACGCCCGACCCGGCGACCGCCCTCTCAGCCCTCCACCGCGAGCACCAGCGGCAGCACCCCGTCGGCCCCGGCCAGGCGCAGCGCACGAGCAGCCACGGTGATGCTCCAGCGGGAGTCCACCACGTCGTCGACCAGCAGCACCGGGCCTCGGGCCGAGGCCAGGGCCTGCCCGAGCTCGGGCCCGACCACGATGCGGTCCCAGACGTTGGCGAGCCGGAAGGCACTGTTGCCCCCGGGCTCGCCCACCGGTCCCCCGTGCGCGAGGTCCAGGGTGCCCAGCAGCGGGAGGCGGCCGATCCGGCTGATCTGCTCCGCCAACGACCCGACCACTGCCGGCCGCCGGCGGGACGGCATGGCGACCACCCCCACGGGGCGCTCGAGCCAGCCCCAGCCGGCCAGTACCTGCACCACCGCCTGGGTGACCTCGTCCGGGACGGGCTCCCCCGCGGACTCGGGGCCGGCCGTCCCGGCCTCGAGCACCGCCCGGAGCCGCTGCCCCCATCCCAGGTCGGACAACCGCGCCAGCGCACGGCCCGGAGAGGCCTGCTCGGCCTCGGGGATGCGCCCCTTGACCTCGACGCCGAGACGCGGCATACCACTGGGCCACTGTCCGCGCGGGTCGACCGCGACGCCCACCGCGCCCAGCCGGTCCCGGGCGGCACCGACCGCTCCCTCGGGGATGTCGGTGGGATACCAGGGCTCGGCGCAGCGGTCGCACCGTCCGCAGGGTGCGGCGGTCGCGTCGTCCAGGCACTCCTGCAGGAAGGCCATCCGGCAGCCCTCCGTCTGCTGGTAGGTGACCATCAGCTCGGCCTCCCGGACCCGCGCCTCGGCGACCCGGGTGTACCTCTCCCGGTCGTAGACCCAGGGCTGGCCGGTGGCGGTCCAGCCGCCCTGGACCTTCTCCACCGCGCCGTCCACGTCGAGCACCTTGAGCAGCAGCTCGAGCCGGGTGCGGCGCACGTCGACGACGGTCTCCAGGGCGGGCGTCGACATCGGCCGGCCGGACTCCGCGAGCGCGGTGAGCACCGCGTCCGCCTGGTCCTGCCGGGGCATCGAGACGGTGGCGAAGTAGTTCCAGATGTCACGGTCCTCCGAGCCCGGCAGCAGCAGCACGTCGGCCCGCTCGGTGGCGCGCCCGGCACGGCCCACCTGCTGGTAATAGGCGACCGGCGAGCTGGGCGCCCCCAGGTGCACGACGAAGCCCAGGTCCGGCTTGTCGAACCCCATCCCCAGCGCGCTGGTCGCCACCAGCGCACGCACCTTGTTGTCCCGCAGGGCCCCCTCCAGCCGTTCCCGGTCGTCGGGGTCGGTGCGACCGGTGTAGGCGGCCACGTCGTGCCCCGCCGCCCGCAGCGCCTCGGCGACGTCCTCGGCGGCGGACACGGTGAGGCAGTAGACGATGCCGCTGCCGGGCAGCGACGGCAGGTGCTGCAGCAGCCACCCCAGACGCTGCTCGGGCGTCAACCGGGGCAGCACGCCCAGACGCAGCGACGACCTGGCCAACGGCCCCCGGATCGTGCGCACCCCGCGTCCCCCGACACCCAGCTGCTCGACCACGTCCTCGACCACCCGCTCGTTGGCGGTGGCCGTGGTGGCCAGCACCGGGGTGCCCTCGGGCAGCACGTCCAGCAGCGTCCTGATCCGCCGGTAGTCGGGCCGGAAGTCGTGCCCCCAGTCGCTGATGCAGTGCGCCTCGTCGACCACGAGCAGGCCGCACCTGCTGGCCAGGTCCGGCAGCTGCTCCTCCCGGAAGCGGGGGTTGTTGAGGCGTTCCGGGCTGACCAGCAGCACGTCCACCTCGTCCGCGGCGAGCGCGGCCCGCACCTCGTCCCACTCGGTGGCGTTGGCCGAGTTCATCGTGACCGCGCGCACCCCCGCCCGTCCGGCGGCGGCGATCTGGTCCCGCATCAGCGCCAGCAGCGGCGAGACGATGACGGTGGGGCCAGCGCCCGCGGCCCGTCGCAACGCGGTCGCGACGAAGTACACCGCTGACTTCCCCCACCCGGTCCGTTGCACCACCAGGACCCGGGCCCGCTCCTCCACCAGGGCCTGCACCGCCTCCAGCTGGCCGTCGCGGAAGTCGGCGTCCTCCCGGCCCACCAACCGTCGAAGTGCCGCGCGCGCCGCGCCGGACAACTGCTCCTGCTCCACCTGCTGCATACCCCGACGGTAGACCCGACCCCCGACGCACCCCACGCCCCGCCCACCTGTCCTACGCTTGGGCGGTGAACTGGGACCCCGTGACCGCAGTGCTGTTCGACCTCGACGGTGTGCTGACCCCGACAGCAACCGTCCACATGCGGGCCTGGGAGGTGATGTTCACCCGGGTCCTCGACCAGCAGCCGAACCCCATGTCGCCCTACACCGACCAGGACTACTTCGCCTACATCGACGGCAAGCCCCGCTACGAGGGGGTGCAGTCCTTCCTCGACGCGCACGGCATCGACCTGCCCCAGGGGGAGCCGAGCGACCCGCCGGAGCGGCAGACCGTCTGCGGTCTCGGCAACCGCAAGAACGAGATCTTCAACGAGGTCCTGGAGGGTGAGGGCATCCGCGCCTACCCCGGCTCTCTGCGCCTCGTCGAGGCGCTGGAGCAGCGCGGCATCGCGATGGCCGTCGTCTCCTCCTCGAAGAACGCACCGGTCGTGCTGAGCAGCGCCGGTCTCACCGACCGGTTCCCGGTGCTCGTCGACGGCACCGTGGCCACCCGTGAGCAGCTGCCCGGCAAGCCCCGCCCGGACACCTACCGGTATGCCGCCGAGCAGCTGGGTCACGACCCGGCCGGGTGCGTCGTGGTCGAGGACGCCGTCTCCGGTGTCCAGGCCGGCGCCGCCGGCGGGTTCGCCCGGGTGATCGGCGTCGACCGGGGGGCAGGGCGTCAGGTCCTGCTCGACGCGGGTGCCGACGAGGTCGTGAGCGACCTCGCCGAGCTGATCTGAGGCGGGGCGTGCCACCCACCTCCGACCACCGCCCGCCCCCGCCCGTCGACCCGCTGGACCGGACCCGCTTCCCGCTCGACCCCTGGTCGTTCACCGAGTGCGCCTACGAGGGAGGCGACCTGGGTGTCACCGAGACCCTGTTCGCCGTCTCGAACGGCTACCTGGGGCTGCGCGGGAACGTCGAGGAGGGCCGGGACACCTACGCGCACGGCACCTTCGTCAACGGCTTCCACGAGACCTGGCCGATCCGGCACGCGGAGGAGGCCTTCGGCCTGGCCCGGGTCGGGCAGACCATCGTCAACGTCCCGGACCCGAAGACCATCAAGCTCTACGTCGACGACGAGCCGCTGCTGCTCTCGACCGCCGACCTGGACGAGTACGAGCGGCGCCTCGACTTCAGGGACGGCCTGCTGCGCCGCTCCGTGGTGTGGCGCACCAGCGCCGGCAAGCGGGTGCGGATCACCTCCACCCGGATGACCAGCGTCGTCGAGCGGCACCTGGCCGTGATGACCTTCGAGGTGGAGATGCTGGACGGGCACGCCGCCCTGGACATCTCCAGCCAGATCCTCAACCGGCAGGACGGCTCGGACGAGTACCACGTCACCAGCGCCGCGATGGGCGAGGGGCTGGACCCGCGCAAGGCGGAGTCCTTCGAGCACCGGGTGCTCGACCCGGTGCTGCACGAGAGCCGCGGCGAGCGCCTGCTACTGGGCTACCGCTGCCACAACTCCGGGATGACCATCGCCACGATGGCCGAGCACCGGGTCGAGACGGACAACGCCTGGACCCAGCGCCAGCACGTCGAGCCGGACCTGGCCAAGCACGTCTTCCGGGTGGACGCCCGCGAAGGACAGCCGGTGCGGATCGAGAAGCTGGTCGCGGTGCACAGCTCCCGCGGGGTCCCGCCCCGAGAGCTGGCGGACCGCTGCGCCCGCACCCTGGACCGCGCCGTGGTGCGCGGGGTGCCGGAGCTGCAGGCCGAGCACGCCGGCACCTGGAAGCGGTTCTGGGCGGAGTCCGACGTCGAGATCCCGGACCAGCCGCACCTGCAGCAGGCGGTCCGGTGGAACCTCTTCCAGCTCGGCCAGGCGTCGTTGCGGGCGGGCTCCCACGGCATCCCCGCCAAGGGGCTGACCGGCTCCGGCTACGGCGGGCACTACTTCTGGGACACCGAGTGCTACGTGCTGCCGTTCCTGGTCTACACGCACCCGCAGGCGGCCCGGAACGCGCTCCGCTTCCGGCACGGGATGCTGGAGTCCGCGCGGCGGCGGGCGGCCGAGATGTCCCAGCACGGCGCGCTCTTCCCCTGGCGCACCATCAACGGCGAGGAGGCCTCGGCCTACTTCGCGGCCGGCACCGCGCAGTACCACATCAATGCGGACGTGGCCTATGCGCTGATGAAGTACGCCCGGGCCACCGAGGACGTGGAGTTCCTGCGTGACCAGGGCGTCGACATCCTGGTCGAGACGGCCCGGCTGTGGGCCGACCTCGGCTTCTGGCAGAGCAACGGCTCCCGGCAGTTCCACATCCACGCCGTCACCGGCCCGGACGAGTACACGACGATCGTCAACGACAACCTGTTCACCAACGTGATGGCTCAGCTCAACCTGCGCGCCGCCGTGGAGGGTGTCCGGGAGCTGCGGGACGCGGACCCCCGGCAGTTCGACCGGGTGATGGCCCGGCTGGGTCTCGGGGAGTCCGAGGTCACGGCCTGGGAGCACGCCGCGGACGGGATGCACATCCCCTACGACAAGACCGTCGGCGTGCACCCCCAGGACAGCCACTTCCTGGAGCGTGAGGTCTGGGACCTGGACGCCACGCCCGCCCACACCCGGCCGCTGCTGCTGCACTACCACCCGCTGGTGATCTACCGCTTCCAGGTGCTCAAGCAGGCCGACGTCGTGCTGGCGCTCTACCTCGCCGGGGACGCCTTCACGGCCGAGCAGAAGCTGGCCGATTTCGACTACTACGACCCGATCACCACCGGGGACTCCACCCTGTCCGCGGTGGTCCAGTCGATCGTCGCGGCCGAGGTCGGTTACCACGACCTGGCGCTGCGCTACTTCTACGCCGGCCTCTTCGTCGACCTCGCGGACGGTCACGGCAACGCCTCCGACGGGGTGCACGTCGCCTCCACCGGTGGGGTGTGGAGCGCCCTGGTCGCGGGCTTCGGCGGGATGCGTGACCACGACGGGGAGCTGACGCTCGACCCGCGGCTCCCGGACTCCTGGACCGGGATCACCTGGCGTATGCGCTGGCATGGGTCCCGGCTGCGCGTCACCGTCGGACAGCAGGCGGTGCTGCTCGCGGTCGAGGTCGGTGGACCCGTCGACCTGAGCGTGCGGGGCAGCACGGTCCATGTCGGCAGCGAGGAGGTGCGGGTGGAGCTCGACGGGCACGGGCCCCGGCGCGCAGGCGGCCCGCGGGCGCCCGCGGTGGCCAGCGGCATACCCACCCACCGGTCCGCGGACGGCGCGTCCCGCAGCGGCGTGGTCCCGCACAGCTGGTCCGCGACCGACGGGGCCGAGGACGGCCCCTCGGCACCGGTGAACCGGCCCCACACCGAGGACCCGCCGACGGCCCACCCCTGAGGATGAGGTGCCGCTGACGGTCGGCGCCCCGCGTCCGGCTTGGCCCGTGCGGGGCGCTGTGGTCGGATGGGGGCATGACTGACCCGACCGACATGCCGTTCCAGGGGGACTCCGACCAGCCTCGCGAGTCGATCTACGAGGGTCGGCGGCCGAAGAAGGACACGGGCTCGCAGCACGGCACGGACCCGGCGGCGGACGGTTCGGCCCCTCGCCCGGGGCCCTCCACCACCCGACTGGGGATGCTGGCGGACCCGGAGGAGACGGAGACCGACATCCTGGCGGCGCGCGTCGCGGGACCGCACGACCAGGAGGGGATGACCGCGCTCTGGCGGGCCACCATGGACCTGGGTCACTGGTGGTTCGTCGCGGTCGGCGAGCCCGGTGCGGAGTCTCCCGCAGCGGCCCAGATCGACGACCAGCTGATGCTGCTCACGTTCACCAGCGCGGAGCGGGCCCGGCACTTCGCCGTGCAGAACGAGATGATCGGCGCGGACGAGGACCTACGGGCGATCGCCCTGGCACCCGCCGAGGTGGTCGACTCGGCTCAGACCTACAGCGAGGCCGGCATCGGCGGGTTGATGTTCGACCCGCATCTCGCGGGCTACTTCATGCCCTCCGAGCAGCTGCCCGTCGTGTGGGACGCGCTGGGCGGCGACGTGGACGGGGACTCGGACACACCGGTGGACGCGCCGCGCCCGTCCGGCTCCTGACAACCGGTCAGCGACCGGGGATGACGAGTTCCTGACCCACGGCGATCGAGGTACCGCTCAGGCGGTTCGCCTGCTGGATGTCGGCGATCGCCTGGCTGAGCGGCAGTCCGGGCAGGTGCTCCTGCGCGACCTGCGAGAGCGTGGTGCCCGGTTCCACGACGACGGAGGACGCCGCGCTCGCCGGGCCCATGACGCCGACGCTGAAGAGCGTCGCCGCGAGCACGGCCACCGCCAGCGCGACCGTGGCCGTGATCGCCAACCGACCGCGCCGGGTCAGGTGGAGCGAGGACGTCCCGGCCGGGGACGTGGCGACCACCCTGCGGGTGGACGTGCTCCATCCGCGCCCGACCTCGGGCAGCGGGACGGAGATGAAGCTCGCGGTGGCAGTGCTCATGCTGATCACCTTCCTCGTGGCGGTGCTCACCGGACAGCTGTCCGATAGCACGTCTGTTCCATGTGTAGCACACCCGTACGATGCATGTCGACACGCGGGCCGAACAGGTGTTTGCCTCCGGTGTCGTGCCCCCGTAGGCTGTATTCATGTCAGGGACTCAACCACCCGCCACTGACATACCCTCTGACCAGGGACGATGCCTCAGCACCGGACCGCACGAGGGACGCCGAGGGTGGGACCCGAGCAAGGGGATGGAGAGCATGGCCACGATCCACGAGATGCCGGACCGGGACGGCGGCGCGGCGCTGACGAACCGGCAACGCCGTGTGCTGGACGTCATCCGGGACGCGATCGACCACCGCGGCTACCCGCCGAGCCTGCGTGAGATCGGGGACGCGGTCGGACTGACCTCACCGAGCTCGGTCGCGCACCAGCTGAAGATGCTGGAGCGCAAGGGCTTCCTCCGCCGCGACCCGCACCGTCCGCGCGCCATCGAGGTCGTGCACCCCGGCGGCGAAGGCCCCGGTTACCGCCGCGGTGACGGCGAGGGTGCGACCGCGCCGGATGCCGGCTTCGACGAGACCGGGATCGGCGACGACCGCCCCCGCCCCTCCTACGTCCCGCTGGTCGGCAGGATCGCGGCGGGTGGCCCGATCCTGGCCGAGGAGGCCGTGGAGGACGTCTTCCCCCTCCCCCGTCAGCTGGTCGGGGACGGCGAGCTCTTCCTGCTGAAGGTGGTCGGCGACTCCATGGTGGACGCCGCCATCTGCGACGGGGACTGGGTCGTGGTACGCCGGCAGCCGACCGCGGTCAACGGGGAGATCGTCGCGGCGATGCTGGACAACGAGGCCACCGTCAAGACCTACCGCCACCGGGACGGCAAGACCTGGCTGATCCCGCACAACCCGGCCTACGAGCCGATCGACGGTGACCACGCCGTGATCCTCGGCAAGGTGACGGCGGTCCTGCGCCGCGTCTGAGCGGCTCCACGATCGCGGCGCCCGTCCCGGCCCCTCCATCCTCTGGCCGGGGCGGGCGTCGTCGCGTCATGCCGAGGGGGCCGGCCCCTCCTCCACGGCGTAGTAGTCGTAGAGCTCCTCCTCCTCGTCCTCGTTGAGGTGCCCGTCGCACGCGATCTCCGGCGCCCCCTTGAGCATCTCCACCGGGTAGGGCACCCGCACCTGTCGGTCCTCGACGACGGCGTTGGCGACCGGGCAGAAGATCTTCCGGCCGCCGAGCAAGCCGGTGCGCACCGTGATCCAGGCCGGTTCCCCGGTGCCGTTGTCCAGGTAGACCTGGTCGAGCCGGCCCACCTTGTGACCGTCCTGGTCCACGACCTCGGCGTCGTACAGCTCGCCGAGCTGCTCGTAGCTGACCACGACGACCTCCTCGTCCGTCTCGTCCTGCACGTGGGCGACCCGGACCGTGCGGTCCCCCGGCCCCGGCCGGGTGGTCGCCGTCAGCCTAGCGACCCAGGTCCGTGACCAGCCGACCCAGGACGTCCCCGACGAGGGCGTCGAGCTGCACGGTGGCCTCGGCGTCCCCCCGGGTGGGACCGCGGGTCACGACCACCACGGGTATGCCCTCCCGCGCCGCCCGCCGCACGAACCGGTAGCCGCTCATCACCCGCAGCGAGGACCCGAGCACGAGCAGGCACCGGGCCTCGTGCACCAGCTCGAAGGCCACCTCGACCAGCTCGCGCGGCACCGAGCCGCCGAAGAAGACCACGTCCGGCTTGAGCCGGTCGCCACCGCAGACCGAGCACCTGGGCGTGCGGAAACCCGCCACCAGGTCCTCGGGCAGGGCGACGTCACCGTCGGGACGGACCTCGCCGGCGGTGTCCACGTGGGCCAGGAAGCCCGGGTTCGCGACGTCCAGCCACTCGTGCACCTGCCCGCGTCCGGTGGGCTCCCCGCAGTCGAGACAGACCACCCGGGTCAGGGTGCCGTGCAGCTCGAGCACCCGTCGACAGCCGGCCTGCTGGTGCAGCCCGTCCACGTTCTGGGTGATCACGTGGCTCAGCAGCCCGGCCGCCTCGAGGTCGGCGACGGCGCGGTGCGCCGCGTTGGGGCTGGCCCCGGCGAACCTGCTCCAGCCCGCGTAGGCACGGGCCCAGTAGCGCTGGCGCGCCTCCGCGGAGGTGACGAAGTCGCCGTGCTGCATCGGGGTCACCCGCCGGGTGCCATCCGGTCCCCGGTAGTCCGGGATCCCGCTCGCGGTGGACATCCCCGCCCCGGTCAGCGCCACCACCGCGCCACCGGCGAGCAGGTCACGGGCCCGCTGGTACCGGTCCTCGTCGATCCGGGTCGGGGGCGGCATCGTCAGGGACAGGTCCATCGGGCCGACCCGTGCCGGCTGCTGCCCGCTCACGGCGCACCACCGGCCGGCAGCTGCACCACGAACTCGGTCCGACCCGGCTCGGACTCGACCCGCACGCCGCCCCCGTGGGCACGGACCACGGCCGACACGATCGACAACCCCAACCCGGTGCTCCCGGCCGCCCTCGAGCGGGAGTCGTCGCCGCGCGCGAAGCGTTCGAAGACGGTCGGGCGCAACGGCTCCGGCACGCCCGGCCCGTCGTCGGCCACGACCAGCTGCACGGTGCCTGCGTGGCGTCGCAGCCTGGTGGTGACGGTGGTGCCCCCCGGGGTATGCGTGCGCGCGTTCGTCAGCAGGTTGCCCAGCACCTGTCGGAGTCTAGCCTCGTCACCGACGACCTCCACCGGCTCGTCCGGCAGCTCCAGCGCCCAGACGTGCTCGGGACCGGCCACCCGGGCGTCCCCGACGGCGTCCAGGCAGGCCAGGGTGAGGTCGACCTGGTCCCGCTCCAGGGGGCGCCCGGCGTCCAGCCGGGCCAGCAGCAGCAGGTCCTCCACCAGCCCCTGCATCCGCAACGACTCCGACTCCACCCGGTGCAGCGCGTGCCGGACCGGCTCCGGGACGGGCTCGGTCTCGCGGCGGGACAGCTCGGCATACCCGCGGATCGAGGCGAGCGGGGTCCGCAGCTCGTGCGAGGCGTCCGCGACGAACTGGCGGACCCGTTGCTCGCTCGCGTGCCGGGCGGACAGCGCCGCCTCCATGGTGTCCAGCAGGTTGTTGAGGGCCAGCCCGACCTGGCCGACCTCGGTGGCCGGGTCGGTGTCGTCCGGCCGCACCCGGTCCGCGACCGCCACCTCGCCGTGCGCCAGCTGCTGCTCGGAGACCCTGCGCGCGGTGGCCGCGACCCGGTCCAGCGGGGCCAGGTTTCGGCGCACCAGGTATGCCGACCCCACCCCCGCCAGCGCCAGCGTCAGCAGCCCGGTGGGCACCAGGATCCAGACGGCCTGCCGGGTCGTCGCGGCCACGCCGGACAGCGGCAGGCCGGTGACCACCGAGGTCTGGCCCTGTGCCCCCTCCGGCGTCCCTCCCAGCTCCACGACCTGCACCCGGTACTCGCCGATGTCCGGGCCGAGCTCCATCGTGGTCCTGAAGACCTGCGGGGTCCCTTCACCGACCCGGCTCTCCCCTGCCTGCTCCAGCACACCGGCCAGCTGGTCGTCGGCCAGCGACCCGGTCGTGTTGTCGGCGGTCACGACGCTGTTGCGGAGCACCTCGACGGTGCCGCTCTCCTCGGTGCTCAGCACCAGGTTGAGGCTGCGCCCGGCGCCCCCGGGTGCCGCCCGCAGCACGTCCGGCCCCTCCCCTGGACCGCCCTCGGGCCCCAGCTCCTGCGCCCAGCCGGGACGCTCGGCATACTGCTGGACGAGGGCGAGGTCCCGGGCGGAGGCCAGCTCCAGGTCGCGGTCCAGCTGCCCCACCAGCGAGCGCTGCAGGGCGAGCACGGTGAACGTCCCGGAGAGCAGCAGCAGCACCGCGAAGGTGGCCAGCACGGAGCCGACGATCGTCGCCCGGAGGGAGCGCCGTCGCAGGCTCACCCTCAGGATCCCGCGGCCGGCTTGAGGACGTAGCCCGCACCGCGCATGGTGTGGATCATCGGCTCCCGTCCGTGGTCGATCTTCTTGCGCAGGTAGGAGATGTAGAGCTCGACGATGTTGGCCTGCCCGCCGAAGTCGTAGTGCCACACGCGGTCCAGGATCTGCGCCTTGGAGAGCACCCGGCGGGGGTTGCGCATGAGGAAGCGGAGCAGCTCGAACTCGGTCGCGGTGAGCTGGATCTCCTCGTCGGCGCGACGCACCTCGTGGCTGTCCTCCTCCAGGGTCAGGTCGCCGACGACGAGCACCGAGCTGGAGGCGGCGGTGACGGCGGTGCGCCGCATCAGCGCCCGGACCCGGGCCACCACCTCCTCCAGGCTGAACGGTTTGGTGACGTAGTCGTCGCCGCCGGCGGTCAGGCCCGCGACCCGGTCCTCGACGGCGTCCCGCGCGGTGAGGAAGAGCACCGGGACGCCCGGGTCCTCGGCGCGCATCCGGCGCAGCACCTCCAGCCCGTCGACGTCCGGCAGCATCATGTCCAGGACCACGGCGTCCGGGCCGAACTCACGGGCCGCCCGGACCGCCTCGGTCCCGGTCCCCGCCGCCCGGACCTGCCAGCCCTCGTACCGCAGCGCCATCGACAGCAGCTCCGTCAGCTGGGGCTCGTCGTCGACGACGAGGACCCGGACGGGGCTGCCGTCCAGCCGGGTCAGCGGGGGCGCCGGTGAGGTGACCATGGTGGAAGTCCATCCTGCCAGCCGGTATGCGCCCTGTACGCCACCTGTGCGTGCGCTGTGCCGGGCCGTCCACATCCTGGACGGCACCGGCCGGCCGTCCACAGATGTGCGGCGGCACCTTCTCCGGGACCACCGGGCTGCCTAGCGTGCTGCCATGGATCCGCAGGCCCGCACCCCGACCCACGAGGGGAGGCACCGACCGGCGAGGATGCTGCTGACGCCCCCGGACCGGGCACCGGGCACGGGGCCGGACCCCCGCGAGGTGATGGACCTCGACGACGTGGCCGAGGTCGTCCCCGACGGCGTTGCCCCCGACAGCACGGCGCCCCGTCTGGTCACGCTGCCCGCGTCGTTGCGGGCCGCCGACCTCGGGGTCGGTGCCCGTGCGGTCCGGGGGCTGCTGCTGCTGGCGCTGGTCGGCTGCCTGGCCCTCGGGGTGCGCTGGTGGTGGGTGGAGCAGCAGGCGAGCGCGGTGCCGGTGGGTGAGGCGACAGGCTGGTCCCAGGACGACGCCGACGGGGCACCGCCGGACGGGCCGGGCACGTCGGGCGAGTCGGGCGGTGCGCAGGAGGCAGGTCACGGTGACGCGCCGGACGAGGAACCCGGCGGGGACGCCGCTCCGGGCGGCACCCACGGGGACGCCCCGACCACCGGCCCGCAGACGGTGATCGTGCACGTCGTCGGCGAGGTGCAGGCCCCCGGCGTGGTGGAGCTGCCCACCGGCTCCCGGGTGGGGGACGCGGTGCAGGCCGCCGGTGGGTTCACCGACGCCGCGGACGCCGGCTCGGTGAACCTGGCGCGGGCACTGCTGGACGGCGAGCAGGTATGGGTGGGCGCCCCCGGCGAGGACCCGCCCGCCCTGGCGCCGGCACCCGCGCAGGGCGGGACCGGGACGGCCGCCGGCCCAGGGGGTTCGGGCACCACCCCCGGGACCGGGCCGGTGGTCCCGCTGGACCTGAACACGGCGACCCAGGCGCAGCTGGAGGAGCTGCCCGGCATCGGCCCCGTCACCGCCGGACGGATCCTGACCTGGCGGGACGAGAACGGCCGCTTCACCGATCCCACCGAGCTGCTCGAGGTGAGCGGGATCGGTGAGCGCACCCTGGAGCAGCTGGCACCGCTGGTCCGGGCCGGTGGGTGAGGAGGCCCGCCGCCTCGACCTGCGGCTGCTCCTGCCCGCTCTGCTCGCGTGGGCCGTCCTGGTCGCGGTGCTCCCCCACCCGCCGTGGGTGGCCGGAATGGTGGCGGCCGGTGCCGCTCTCACCGCGCTGGCCTGCCTGGGCCTGCGCACGCGGGTGAGGGACCGCGTGCTGGTGCTGGGGTTCGCCGGCGCCGCGATAGCGCTCGTCTGCGGGTCCGGGGCACTGCACCTGGCCGCGGCCCGGAGCGGTCCGGTGCCGGACTGGGCGGCGCAGGGTGCCGTCACCCAGGCCCGGCTGCTGGTGACCACCGAGCCACGGGTGATCGCCCGCGGTGACGAACGGCAACCGCTGGTGGTGCTGGAGGCGACCGTGCTGGAGGCACGGTCCCGGGGGCAGGTGAGCACCCCGCGGACGCCGGTGGTGGTCTTCGCCGACGACCCGGCCTGGGCGCAGGCCCGCTGGCGCAGCGAGGTGCTGACACAGGGGCGGTGGGCACCCGCCGAGCCGGGCCAGCGGGCGGTAGCGGTGCTGACACCGCGTGGTCCCCCGGAGACGGCCGGTGAGCCCCTGGCGTTGCTACGCGGCGTGGACCACGTCCGGGACCGCTTCCGCACCGCGGTGGGCCCGTTGCCGACCGACCCTCGGGGACTGGTCCCCGGTCTGGTCATCGGGGACACCTCGTTGACCCCGCCGGACCTCACCCAGGCCATGCGCGACACCGGGATGACCCACCTGTCCGCCGTCAGCGGGAGCAAGGTCTAGAGGGGATTGTCTGTGTCGATTCGTACAGTTGTTCGCATGAGGGCACTCATCTACGCACGCGTCTCCATCGACGCCCACGAGGGCCGCTCCGTCTCCGAGCAGGAAGCCGAGTGCCGCGCCTGGGCCACCCGCGAAGGGTGGGACGTCACCGCGGTCATCACCGAGACCGGGTCCGCCTCACGCTACGCCAGCGGCGGCCGAGCTCGCACCCGATGGACCGACCTCACGGACGCCATCACCTCCGGCCAGCACGACATCCTCCTCACCTGGGAAGCCTCCCGCGCCACCCGCCAGCTCGCCGAGTACGCCGAGCTCGCCGACCTCTGCACCACTCATGGCGTGCTCTGGGGCTACTCCGGCACCGTCTACGACCTCGCCACCCGCGACGCCCGGTTCCGCACCGGCCTCGACGCCCTCCTGTCCCAGGACGAGTCCGCCCGCACCAGCGAGCGTGTCCTGCGCGCGGTCCGCGCCCGGGCAGCAGCCGGCGCACCCCACGGCAAACTCCCCTACGGCTACCGGCGCGAGTACGACCCCACCACCGGCGCCCTCCTGCGCCAGGTCCCCGACGAGACCACCGCCCCCATCGTCCGCGAGATCTACACCCGGGTCCTGGCCGGCGACGCCTGCAACACCATCGCCAAGGACCTCACCCGCAGGGGTGTCACTCCCCCGCGGCCGCCGACGTCGCGGACGTGGCCGCCGCAGCAGTGGCTGCAGATCACCGTCAAGAGGATCGCGACGTCCCCCACCTACGCGGCGAAGCGCACCCACAAGGGCGTCATCGTCGGCGACGCCCAGTGGGCACCCCTGGTCGACGTCGAGTCCTGGGAACGGGCCTTCGCACTCCTGACCGACCCGTCCCGGCTGTCACGGACCGGCGACTCCACCGCCCGGCACCTGCTCACCGGCATCGCCACCTGCGGTGAGTGCGGTGCACCGCTGCGCAGGGTGAAGAACCGCGGCACCCCGTCGTACTCGTGCATGCACTCCGGCTGCATGCGGGTGACCCGTTCCATCGCCGGCACCGACGCGTGGGTCACCGACGTCCTCCTCGAGCTCCTCACTGCCCACGGCCCCCAGCTGGCCGCCGGCGCCGACGACCCCCGCCCGGACGTCGCCGCGGCTCGGGCCGACCTGCAGACGCTGCACGACCGACTCGACGGGTTCGTGTCCGCGGCCGCCGACGGGCAGGTCTCCCCCGCCACCCTCGCCACCATCGAGGCGCGGCTGCGCCCACAGATCCAGGCGGCCGAGCGTCGCGTTCGGCAGATGCTCACACCCCGGGCGCTGGACGGCATCGACCTGTCTGACCTGCACGGTGAGTGGGAGCGGATGCCGATGCCTCAGCGGCGGGAGAAACTGCGCGCCCTCGTCGACGTCGTCGTGCACCGCCGGGAGTCGCTCAAGCAGCCGCGGATCTTCGAGCGGCACACGGTGATCGTCACGCCCCGTTGGTGACCCGGCGCCGGTGCTGGCGCCGGCGCACGTACTTCTCCTGCCTACGAACCAGCAGCGCGAGGGACACCGGATCCGCCGCCCATGCCTCGGGGTCGGCCATGAGCTCGTTGAGCCGCTGGTACGTCTTGGCCAGACTCATTCCGGACGCGTAGGTGATGGCCTCCAGCTCGCCGCCCGGTTCGGTGTAGGTACCGGCGGCCGCCTGCAGGATGGCGCGGTCGGTCACGTTCAGGGCCACGCGTGCACCCCGTCCATGCGCGCGGTCAGGATCGCCTTCTCCGCCGGGTGCAGGTGCACCGGGTCGAGCCGGGCGGCGAGGGTGTCCTCGTCGACCCACAGCTCGTCGGCGGCGGTGTCGTGGTGCCCGCGCGCCCACACTAGGGCGTCGGCCAGGCGGTGCACGTCAGGGATGAGCCGGCGGGCGACGGCGGCGTGCACGGACCGCTCGACCCGTTCGGGTTGGCAGCCGCGGTGGCCGCGGCGGATGTGTTCAAGCTCGTGGGCGACGGTGCAGCGGCGTTCGACCTGGCCGAGGCGGTGGTCGATCCAGATGCGCGCGTGGCCGTCGCTGGCGCCCCAGACTCCGGGGTGCAGCTCTACCCAGTGCACGGCGATGTGCGTGAGGGCTCGAAGCTCTCTCCATGGGTGATACGAGGACATGCAGTGAGACCGTAGGCGGCACCACCGACAGGGTCGGCAAGGGCGCCGAGACGACGTTGGAACTAGGCCTCTCGCCATCGGTTGAGCCAGCCTGATGGGCCAGAGCGGCGCCGCCCACCTGCCTTCCGGATGGAACGCGCTCGACGACTGACATCGCGGACGAGCATCTCTTCGGCACGGCGATCCCACCTGCGGCGGTACCCCTCGGGGTCAGCGTCGTACTCGTCCAGGCGCGTCGTGAACGCGACCTCTGGTTTGGGAGTCGGCGCTGACATGCCCCCAGTATTGCAGGTATCTATGCTGGAGCGGTCCAAGCTGGGGCCTCCTTTTTACCTACTATCGCGATCGCCAGGAGGTCAGCCAGGACGAACAGAACGTCCCCGTCCTGGTCGTCCAGGCCGTCCTCTTCGACGTGATCGAGTGTCAAGATCCCGAACACCCTGCCATCGAGTGACCGAATCGCGGCAGACACGTAGCACCGGTAGGGCTTCGAGCGGTTGGCTCGCACTTCGACCTGAGGCACGCCCTTGAGCAACATCTGCATGAACGGCGATTCAGGCGAGTCCGCGTCGGGCTTAAGGACTGTGGTCGCCATCGGGCTACGCCCCTTGGACTCCGCAGGGACAAACGCACCTCGCTCAGGCTGCCACCAGAACAGGGTGGAGCGGCCGCCCTCCCCCTCCGCGACCCGGAGTGCCGCGTCGAGCACCTCGGAGGAGACGCCCCCCACGATGCTCTCCCGATCCGCTCGCTGGTTGCGTGGGATCGTCGTGTAGGTCTGGATCTTGGCCGTGATCAGGGGAAAGTTCGTCGATAGGACCTTGTACAGCTCGTCTGCCTTCGCTAGTGCTCCTCGCCGCTCGCTCTCCTGTTCCCTTTCCCTCAACCACCCGTCCAAGCGTGGCAAGAACCAGGCGGCGGCCGAGAGCACGATGAGCGCCCATAGCCCCCAGCGGGTGAGTCCGTCCTCACCTCGCAGACGGCCCGGCCAGTAGTCCTGAGCCGCCAGCGACAGGATGCAGGCCAGAACGAGCAGGCCGAAGAGCACGCCAAGGGGCCGGATCCGGAAGGAGGCTCGGTGGCGGCCCCTCCGGCTGGAACTGCCGTCCATCACCAACCGCCTCGCATCAACGCTGGGCAGTCAGGTCCTCCGACACCTTTACTCCTGCGCATCCTGGTCCTGCTGGTCGCGGGCCCGCTGCACCCGGGAGGCCTTGCCGGTCTTGCGGGCGGCGAGGTCGTCAGGCACCTCGGCAGCGCGCCGGGCTGCGGCGGCGGCCCTGGCTTCCTGGTCCATGCGGTGCAACTCGGTGACGTGGCCACCGGGGTCCTGCTCTTCGTCACGGGCGTCACCCGCGCGGGTACTGGGGGCGGACTGTTGTCCATGCCCATCACCGTCCTCACGATCGAGTCCGACCCCCAGGCGTTGCGCGAGGGCGCGGACGATGTCCTCTGTCGATGCAGTGGACAGGTCCGCCTCACGGCGCACAGCTGCTAGGTCGTACCCCATCGCCTCGAACGCCACGGCCGTCACCGTCGACTCCGCCACCCCGAACGCCCGGGCCAAGGCCTGGAGCGTGTCGCGTTGCGGCACCGACGGTAGAAGGCCCCGGTCGTCCGTGAGCATCTGAGACACCCGCTGCCTGGACAGTCCACTCTCACGCGCCAGGTCCCTCTGCTGCCAGCCACGGGCATCGAGCCCGTCCTGCAGGTATCGGCGAAGCGCGTGCATGGGACGCAGACTCTCCTACCAGCTCGGGTGCCGGCCACTCCCCGTGACCGAACGTGTCAAGCAGCGTAGCAACGAGACGCTGAACACTTCGTCAAGCAATACGCGACACCCCATCCACCCAGGTCATCCCCCATCTGCGGAAGCACAAACGTGTCATTCGTTGACAGCATGTCAAGCGCTATGCAACACTTAGTCACACAGTGCTTGACAACCAAGACGACAGGAGAGACGATGAAGCAACAGGCCATGAGGCGCCGTCGGATGGCGAGAGGTAGATGGATGAAGCTCAAGGACCGCGACCTCCTACGCAAGTACATGGACCTCGGCGACTTCTCCCAGGCACGCCTCGGCCGGTACGCCGGAGTCAGCCGCCAGTTCATCAACCAGCTGTGCACCGGAGAGCGCGCCACGTGCACGCCCACCGTCGCTCAGCGCATCGAGGAGGGCCTTCGCGTGCTCCCCAACACCCTTTTCGCGCCGTCGGTGTCGCATGGCACTGGACAGTCCGCCAAGGGAAAGAGGACGGCGGCATGAGCGCCGAGGCCAAGGAGGTCGTCGACCGGATGCTCGCCGAGCGCGGCCCGATCCCCGACCGCCAGCTGCAGGACATCGCGCGGGCCATGCGCCAGGCGTCCGCCCCCGCAGACCGTCGGGCCCCGGCGAAGAAGCCGGCCTGACACACCCCAGCAACAGCGAAGCCGGCCCCCGCGCAACGAGTGACCGGCTTCACCGAACGAACAGGAGAAGCATCCCATGAGCACCACCCCCAGTACCAGCACCATCACCGCGATCCCGCGCGGCACCCTTCGCGGCGGGTCAGCGATCCCGCGCAAGACCTTCAACCTCACGCGCCCGCCGGAGGAGTTCGGCCCCGGACGCTCTCGCCTCTGGGCGGTGTGTGCCGCTTCGGCTCGTCACGGCCTCAACCGCGAGGCCCCGGTGGCGGTCGTTCACACCGCCAGCATCGAAGCGGTGTCGGCATGAGCGCCACCATCGCCCCCGAGACCACCACGGACCGGCCGCGCATCATGGCCGACCAAGACGCCGAGGCCGTCGGCGCCGGCGTGCTGGGCCACCTCCTGGCCGCCCGCACCGGCTACCCCGTCACCATCCACGGCGACGTCTGGCGCATCACCGAGGTCAAGCCCATCCGCGACGGACTCCTCGTCACCATCGAGGACCCCGACACCGGCCGGAAGGTCTACACCACCGCCCTCATCGCGGCGCACGGGATCGAGGTGCGCGCATGAGCAACCTCACCGTCACCGTCCACCCCGAGGTCCGCCTCATCGAGGTCTACGACGCCGACACCGCCCGCACGGTGCTGGAGTTCACGCCCGAGGCCGGCGAAGACCTGCTCGAAGCCCTCCGCGACGCGCTGCACACCGTGGACGACCCGCAGGCGATCGAGGCGGCGATCGGCGCATGAACGCCATCGTCACCTGGACCGACGACGACCTCCCCAGCACCGAGGTCCCCCGCCTCCTCGCCCCGGCCGAGATCGCCGACTGCCTCCACCAGCCCCAGGACTGCGTCCACGAGACCGACACCCCCTGGTCCCCCGCACACGACTTCGGCACTGGCGTCTGCCAGTGCGCCCGCAGCACACGGTGCATCACCCACGACCAGGAGAGCAGGGCAGCGGCATGACGAACCCCAAGTTCGCGCAGGCCACCGAGGACAAAGGCCGCTACTACCGGCACCCCGAGCACCCCGGGCGGGAGTTCATCTCCATCACCAACGTCCTGGACTCGATCTCCAAGCCCGCGCTCGTGCCCTGGGCCGCGAAGATCACCGCCGAGAAGGCCCTCGACCTCATGCCGCAGATGGTCGCCGCAGCGCTCATCGCACCGTGCAAGCCCAAGCGCGTCGCCGACGAGTGCGGCACCTGCCTCGACTGCCTGCACAAGGCCACCAAGCGCGAGGTCAAGATCGTCCGCGAGACCGCCGCCGACCTCGGCAGCCGGATCCACGACTACGCCGAGGCGCACCTCACCGGACGCGCCCTGCCAGACGACGACGAGGTCGAGCCCTACGTCGGCCAGTACCTGCGCTTCCTCGACGACTACGAGATCGACATCACCCGCGACGTCGAGGCCGCCGAGCTAACCGTCGCCCACCCCCAGGCCGGGTACGCCGGGACGCTGGACGCGATCTACCGGCTGCGCCTCGACGGCAACCTCGCCGGGGTCAAGCCCAAGAAGCTCGAAGGCGACAAGCGGGCCCGCTGGGTCGTCGACACCAAGACCAGCAGCACCAAGGCCGACGACGTCCTCTACGACGAGCAGCCGCTGCAGCTGGCCGCCCAACGCAACGCCACCGAGATGTGGCTCCCGGACGGCTCGATCATGCCGATGCTCAAGACCACGGGCGCGGCGATCCTCAACCTGCGCAGCGACTCCTACGCCTTCATCCCCGTGCCATCGGGCAACGAGGAGTTCGCCGCCTTCCGCGGCTTCATCGCCGGCCAGACGTGGATGCACGCCAGCCACGCCAAGGCCTGCCACCCCATCACCCCCTCCGGTCGCGCCCGCGCCTCGCGCAAGCCCGCCCGGACCACCCGAAAGGCGGCATGACCCATGCCCATCATCAACATCCAGCGACGCATGGCCGAGCAGGGCCGAATCCGCCTCGGCCAGAAGGTCACCGGCACCAGCCGCGAGGGCAAGACCTACACCCGCCCGGAGAAGCTCGACCGCTTCCGCTTCACCTCCCCCAGCGAGCGACTCGTCGCCGAGGTCGCCAGCCTCTACGGCGGCAACGCCCAGCCCTGGGACAACGACGGCAAGGCCGAGCACGAGGTCATCACCGACGCCCGCTCCATCCCAGTCATCGTCGTCAAGGGCGGCTTCTCCCAGTGGCACGAGTTCTGGACCCGCGGCGGCTGCAAGCACCGCTGCGACGGCGAGAAGGACCCGGCCGGCACCTTCTGCGACCCCCAGGACCCCGAGCACCTGCAGGCCATCGAGAAGCCGACGACTCGCCTGTCGGTGATGCTGGCCGAGGTCGAGACCCTCGGTGTCTGGCGCATGGAGTCCAAGGGCTGGAACGCCGCCGCCGAGCTGCCGTCGATGGCCGAGCTGGCGATGCACGTCGGCGACCTGGTCCCGGCGACGCTGTCGCTCGCGGACCGGTCCTCGATCATCGAGGTCAAGGGCAAGCCGCAGACCTCGCGGTACGTGGTGCCGGTGCTGGACCTGCACGTCACGAAGAAGCGGCTCGTCGAGCTCGTGGGCGGGGTCGGTGGAGTGCCGATGCTGGAGGCCCCGGCGCAGGAGCGGGCCGCGCTCGAGGAGTCCCGCCCGGACTACCTCGCGGAACTTGCGGCCATCGACGACCTCGACGAGTGTCGCGCGCTCTGGACCCGGGTCAAGGACGCCGGGCACATGACGCCGGACCTGCACGAGGCGATCACCCTGCGCGCGGACCAGCTCAAGAACGCGGCCGTGGTCGCTGACGAGTCGGGCGAGGGCGACTGGCCCGACGACTCTGACCAGCCCACCGAGCAGGCTCCGATTGACGAGCCGGTCGACGCCGAGGTCGTCGAGGACGAGCAGCCCGCCACCGACCCTGGCGCGGACCCGCGCGCCGTGGTCTGGCAGCAGCTGCTGGCCAAGGCCGGCACCCACGGACTGGGCTTCGACGAGACGCGCAGCATGGTCGAGAAGCAGGCGTCGCTGCCGCTGGCCGAGTGCACCGTGGAGCACCTGCAGGCCGCTCTGCACACGCTGACCACCGGTGAGGTCCCCGAGGCGGTGTCGGCGTGAGCACCCTCTTCGCCACCGCCTGGCACACCGGACGCCTCGCCCTCTTCGACCTGGAAACCACCGGCGTCGACTGCCACCGCGACCGCATCGTCACCGCCGCCGTCATCCTCGCCGGAGGCAACCTCGCCACCGACACCACCAACTGGACCGTCGACCCCGGCATCCCCATCCCCGACGGCGCAGCCGCCATCCACGGCATCACCACCGAACACGCCCGCACCCACGGCGGAGACCCGGCCCTCGCCACGGCAGACCTCGCCCAGCGCCTCCTCGAGGCCGTAGCCGAGGGATACCCGGTCGTCGGCCACAACGTCACCTACGACCTCACCCTCCTCTGGGCCGAGTGCATGCGCCACGGGCACTACGGCCTCGCCGGCCAGCTCCAGGCCATCGAGCCCGTCATCGACACCTTCGTCCTCGACAAGATGGTCGACACCTACCGCAAGGGCTCCCGCAAGCTCGTCGACGTCACCAAGCACTACGGCGTCACCCTCACCGCCGAGCAGGCCCACGGCGCTGCCGCGGACGCCCTCGCCGCCGGCCGGGTCGCCTGGACGATCGCGCACCGCTTCCCCGAGGTGCAGGTCGACCTGCCCGAGCTGCACGCCCTGCAGGTGCGGGCCAAGCGGGAGCAGTCTGAGTCCTTCGGTCGCTACCTCGTCCGCCAGGGCAAGACCGACGACGTCTCCCGCGACTGGCCGATCCAGCCCGCCCCGCAGGGATGGGCCCCGGACCAGCTGCCAGCGCGCGAGGAGGTCCCAGCGTGAGCACCCTCGCCTCTCTCTTCGGCGCCGTCCCCGTGGCGATCTTCACGGCGTTCCTCGCCGCCTGCGCCTACGTCCTGTGGGCAGGCGTCACCACCCGGCACCCCAAGCAGGGCACCCCGCCCCGCCCCGAGCAGCCCGGCGACATCTCCCGCCTCGACCGGCTCTCCGGGATCCGCCCCGCCGACCCCCAGCAGTGGGTGCCCCGCAACGTCGACGAGGCCGGCATCTGGTGGGACGACCTGATCGCACGAGGAGACCACTGATGCTCACACTCACCGACCTCTTCTGCGGCGCAGGCGGCTCCTCCACCGGCGCCATCGACGTTCCCGGCGTCCAGGTTCGCGTCGCCTCCAACCACTGGCAGCTCGCGATCGACACCCACAACTCCAACCACCAGGACGCCGACCACATCTGCGCCGACCTCTCCCAGATCAGCCCCCCCTACTTCCCCGCCACCGACCTGCTCTGGGCCTCCCCCGAGTGCACCAACCACTCCCGGGCCAAGGGCCGCAAGCGCGACACCCTGCAGACCGAACTCTGGGGCGAGGCCCTGCCCGACGAAGCCGCCGACCGGTCCCGCGCCACGATGTGGGACGTCGTCCGCTTCACCGAACACCACCGCTACCAGGCGATCATCGTCGAGAACGTCGTCGAGGCCGCCGACTGGCTCCCCTTCCAGGCGTGGCTGCTCGCCATGGACTCCCTCGGCTACCACCACCAGGTGGTGTCCCTGAACTCCATGCACGCCGCCGGGCTCGGCGACCCCGCACCCCAGTCCCGCGACCGCCTCTACGTCGTCTTCCACCGCAAGGGCAACGTGCGGCCCGACTTCCAGGCCGCCCTCCGCCCGAAGGCCTACTGCGACAGCTGCGACACGACCGTCGCCGCCATGCAGGCATGGAAGCGCCCCGACCACACCGGCGTCGGCCGCTACCGGTCCCAGTACGTCTACCGGTGCCCCAACGTCGCCTGCCGCAACCAGATCGTCGAGCCCGCATGGCTGCCCGCGTCGACCATCATCGACTGGGACATCCCCGGCCAGCGCATCGGCGACCGTGCCAGGCCCCTGGCCGAGAAGACCCGCAAGCGGATCGCCGCCGGTATCGCCCGCTACTGGACCCCGATCCACCTCGAGGCCGCGGGCAACACCTACGACGCCGCCGACCCCAAGCACGCCCGCCACGGCGACCCGAACTCCTACTACCGGGCATGGTCGGTCGACGAACCCCTGCGGACGCTGCACACCATCGAGTCCAAGGCCCTGGCCGTGCCCGTCGAGGGCCGCGACGGCAAGGTCGCCCAGTCCATGGAGCGGGCCCTGCGGACCCAGACCACCCGCCTGGAGACCGGACTGGCCTACCCAGCCCCGCCGTTCATCGCTGAGCTGCGCGGCGGCGGATCGACCGCACGACCAGCCGCGCACCCCCTGGCCACACTCACGGCGTCCGGCAACCACCACGCCCTCATCACCTCCTACTACGGCTCGAACACCCGCGGTGCACGCCCGACCAGCGACCCGCTGGACGCGGTCACCACGACCGCCCGGCACGCACTGCTCATGCGGAACAACACCGCACGCGGAGACCAGGGCCAGATGTCGACCCCGATCCACGAGGTCGCCCGCACCATCACCACCACCGGGCACCAGTCGCTCCTCACCCCGGGCGACATCGCCGCAGCCGAGGCCCACGTCGACGACGTCCTCTTCCGGATGCTCGAGCCCGCCGAGTGCGCACGCGCCATGGCCTTCCCCACCAGCTACGTGATGCTCGGCAACCGCCGCGAGCAGGTCCGCCTCGCAGGCAACGCCGTCACCCCACCAGCAGCACGAGACCTCATCGCCTGCGTCGTCGCCACCCTCACGGACGGAGCGGCGGCATGAGCCGCCCACCAGCCATCGACCGCGCCGACCTCCTCGCCTGCCGCGACGAGCACCTCACCGCAGCCGAGACCGCCGAACGCTACGGCCTCAGCCCCGCCTACGTCCGCGAGCTCGCGCACGACCTCGGCATCAAGTTCCGCGACCCCCGCTCCGTGCACCCGGACGTCGTCGAGCAGATGGCCACCGAGCGCAAGGTCGGCGCCACCTACCAGCAGATCGCCGACGCCCACGGCCTCACCCGCTCCGGGGTCCGCCAGATCCTCAACGCCCGCCCACCCCGGCAGGACGAGCCCAGCGAGCCCCGCACCCACCGGAAGTGCACCGAGGTCGGGTGCCGCCGCCAGGAAGCCAAGGGCCGCAGCACCGGCCTCTGCGAGACCCACCACCAGGAGCTGGCGCACGACAACGAGTCACCCCGCGACCTCGTCGGCGGCCGATGGGTCGAGCGCCGCGGCATCCGCGTGTGGCTCCCCAACCAGACCAGCACCACCCACCGCGGCACCAACGCCGCCTGAACGGAAGGACCCACCCATGTCCGGAGAGACCCCCATCACCGTCGTCGGCAACCTCACCGCCGACCCCGAGCTGCGCTTCACCCCCAGCGGTGCCGCGGTCGCCAACTTCACCATCGCCTCCACCCCCCGCCACTTCGACAAGCAGGCCAACGAGTTCAAGGACGGCGAGACCCTCTTCATGCGCTGCTCCGTGTGGCGCGAGGCCGCCGAGCACGTCTCGGAGTCGCTGCACCGCGGCGACCGCGTCCTCGCCACCGGGCGCCTCGTCTCCCGCTCCTGGCAGACCCAGGAGGGCGAGAACCGCACCGTCATGGAGATGCAGGTCGAGGAGGTCGGGCCCTCGCTGCGCTACGCCACCGCGGCGGTCACCAAGGCCCCGAAGCAGCAGGGCGGCGGCTCTTCGTGGGGCGGCAACCAGGGCAGCAGCCAGCAGGGCCAGCAGCAGCCCTCCGCCGGCGCCGGCAGCGCCCGACCCACCACGACGACGCCCGACGGCCCCGGCCAGCCCTGGGACCCCAAGCCGGATCCCGCCAAGAGCGGCTGGGGCGGCGCCCCCACCTACGACGAGCCCCCGTTCTGACCCAGCCACCACCGGCACCACCCACACAGGAAGGCACCACCATGACCGACCACCCACCCGTCCGGCCCCTCGCGGACTTCATCCGGGAACAGAACCGCGGCCGCACCCACGACGAGCTCGGTGAAGGCCTGCGCGACCTTGTCGCCCGTGTCGAGGACACCGGCAAGAAGGGCTCCCTCACCCTCACCATCACCGTTGAGCCGCTCAAGGGCAACGACGAGGCCCTCCAGGTCTCCGACGAGATCAAGCTCAAGCTCCCCGAGCACAACCGCGGCGCCTCCATCTTCTTCCGCGGCAGCGACGGCAACCTCCAGCGCGACGACCCCAACCAGATGACCTTCGAGTCGCTGCGCGAGGTCGCCGTCCCCAAGGGCGTCGACCCCGTCACCGGCGAGGTCAAGGACGGCACCGATGGCTGAGGGCACGCGCGTCACCTGCACCGACCTCGCCACCGGCGAGGAGGAGTCCGTCGTCATCACCGACAACCACGTCGTCATCACCGATGGGCGGCGCTACGTCAGCAACACCCAGGTCTACCCCGGCAGCGGGACGACCGTCATCACCGTCAAGACCAAGAAGGACTGAGCCATGCCCGAGAACACCGAGAACCACGACCTCATCACCACCGCCCAGGAGTCCGTCACCCCGCACGCGATCCCAGCCGACGACACCGTCGGCCTCTACATCGTCCGCGACACCGACGGCCAGGCCAGAGTCATCGACGTCCGCGACAAGCTCGGCATCCTTCCCGCCCACCCCGACCGCAAGACCGGCCAGATCACCCTCACCAACGTCGACTCCTTCATCGACGCCCTCGCCAAGCACGGCCTCCCCGAGACCGAGCTCTACGCCAACACCAAGGCCGGCACCATCCGAGCCGTCATCAACGCCCACGGCTTCACCTCCGGCGGCACCGAGGACGCCGCCGGCTACGGCGACCACACCATCACCCTCGCCCTGCCCGCCACCAAGGACTGGCAGCAGTGGACCGCCCACGACGGCAAGCTCATGACCCAGGCCGACTTCGCCGAGTTCATCGAGGACCACCTACCCAACTTCGTCACCCCCTCCGGTGCCGACATGCTCGAGCTCGCCCAGACCTTCCAGGCCACCACCAAGGTCGACTTCGCCTCCTCCCAGCGGATCGCCTCCGGCGAGACCCAGCTCCTCTACACCGAAGAGCAGAACGCCACCGCCGGCAAGAAGGGATCCCTGGCGATCCCCGACAAGTTCTCCCTCGCGCTGCAGCCCTTCGAGCGCGGCGAGGCCTACCGCGTCGAGGCCCGGTTCCGCTACCGCATCAACGGCGGCAACCTCGCCCTCGGCTACCGCCTGACCCGCCCCGAGGACGTCCTGCGCGACGCCTTCGACCAGGTCATCGAGTTCGTGCAGGGACAGACCAGCCGCACCGTCTGGCACGCCTGACCGCCCCCAGGCCGCCCGGACACACGCCCGGGCGGCCGAGAGACGGCCAAGGCCGACCACCGCCCCCTGGACTCGAAAGGACAACCACCTGATGACCTGGTTCAAGGTCGACGACAAGCTCTGGGGCCACCCGAAGTGGATGAGCCTGCCCCCCGGGGCACGTGCCCTCTGGGTAACCGCAGGGTCCTACTGCGCCAGCAACGAGACCGACGGCATCGTCCCGACCAGCGCGCTGCTCGCCCTCGGCGGCCGCCGCCGCGACGCCGAAGCCCTCGTCGAGGCCGGACTCTGGGACGCGGTCGACCCCGCTCCCCGGCGCCGGGCTGCCAAGATCCCGCCACGATCCAGCCAGAATCCCGCCACATCTCAGCCAGAGAACGACCACGGCACCGATTCCGCGAAACCGCGCCGTGGCAGGAACAGCCAGCCCACACACGCCTACCGCTTCCACGACTGGGAGGACTACCAGCCGACAAGAGCGCAGGTCAGGGCCGAGAGGGATGCCGCACGGGAGCGGATGAGGAACGTCCGGAGCAGCCGTAAGGGCTCAGATGTTCGCCCGAACAACAGCCGAACTTCGCCCGAAGTTCGCGACCCCCGTCCCGACCCGTCCCGTCCCTCTTCTCCCCTTACCCCTCGTAGCCACGTCGCGGGACTCCTCGGCTGGCAGGAGGAGGACGAGAGACTCGACCACCTCGACAGCCTCCTGGCCACCCAGCGCGTCCGCTCACCCAAGGCATGGATCAACGCCTGCCACGAAGCCGGCGACCTCGAGACCGCCCTCCGCGACCACGCCCAGGCCAAGGCCGACCCCTGGGCCAACCTGCCCATGCTCGACGACGTCGCCACCCCACGACCAGGTGGTGACCCAACGTGAGCGCCCAGCCCATCGACCCAGAGCACCTGCCCGAGCACCTCCCCGCCCAAGCCGTCGAAGCCGAACGGGCCGTCCTCGGATCCATCCTCGTGTCCACCGACGCCCTCACCGATGTCGCCGAAACCCTCACCCCCGAGCACTTCTACCGGCCCGCCCACGAACGGATCTACGCCGCCGCGCTCCACCTCGCCGAGACCGGCATCCCCGCCGACGTCCTCACCGTCGCCGAACACCTGCGCACCCAAGGTCTCCTCGACCGCATCGGCGGCACCCCCTACCTCCACCAGCTCGCCGCGAACGTCATCACCCACACCAACGCCGCCTGGCACGCAGGCATCGTCCGAGACGCCCACACCCTGCGCACCATCGCCACCACCGGCCGCGAACTCGCCGCCACCGACACGAACCCCACCACCGCCGACGACGCCCTCGAAGCAGTCGACGCAGCCCGCGCCCGCCTCGACGCCCTCGTCACCACCCGCGACGTCGCACCCACCCACGCCCAAGCCATCGAGACCGCCCTCAACTCCCTCACCGCGCCGCCCGGCATGCCCACCCCCTGGTCCCGGCTCACCCACGCCATCGGCGGATGGAAGCCCGGCGAGCTCTACATCGTCGGCGCACGCCCCTCCATCGGCAAGACCGCCGTCGCCGGCCAGATCCTCCTCGACGCCGCCCACCGCCACGCACACCCCGTCATGTAC
Organism: Serinicoccus shuyuelongi; assembly: GCF_045032955.1. Lineage (NCBI taxonomy): Bacteria > Bacillati > Actinomycetota > Actinomycetes > Micrococcales > Ornithinimicrobiaceae > Serinicoccus > Serinicoccus shuyuelongi. Next base: position 35,576 of record NZ_JBJFZU010000005.1, read on the forward strand.
AGCCTCGAAATGCCCCGCACCCAACTGCACCTACGGCTCCTGTCCAACATCGGCTCCGTCGACGGCGGCCGCATGCTCCGCCGCGAACTCACCGCCGACGACTGGGACAAGCTGAACACCGCCGGCGACACCCTCGCCGCCCTGCCCATGACCATCGACGACCGCTCCGGCATGTCCCTCGCGCAGATCCGCGCACACCTGCGGGCGCTGCGCCGCACCACCCCCGACGTCGGCCCCGTCGTCGTCGACTACCTCGGCCTCATCGCACCCCCAGTCGGTGCCCCCAAGAACGACCGCCGCGTCCAGGTCGACGCCATCGCCCGCGGCCTCAAACTCCTCGCCCGCGAACTGGACGTCCCCGTCATCGCCCTCGCCCAGATCAACCGCGCCAGCGAACAGACCGCCGACCGGGCACCCCAGATGCACCACCTGCGCGAGTCCGGCGAAATCGAAGCCGCCGCCGACACCGTCCTCCTCCTGCACCGCGACCTGTCCGGCGACGCAGACCCATCCGAGCTGCGCATCGGGATCCCCAAGAGCCGCCACGGCGCCGTCACCCAGTTGCAGCTCATCTTCCAGGGCCACTACTCCCGCGTCACCGAACCACCGCGCTGGGGCGACCACGACCCAGCACGCCACATCGAGCACACCCACCGAGAGGACTGACCATGCGCATCCTGGCTATCGACCCCGGCAACATCGAATCCGGGTGGTGCGTCATCGACGCAGACACCTGCCGACCCCTGGACTTCGGCAAGACCGACAACGAAGACCTCCTCGAGCGCCTCCAGCTCAGCGGGCTCGTCGTCGACAAGGCCGTCATCGAGATGGTCGCCTCCTACGGCATGGCCGTCGGCAAGACCGTCTTCGACACCTGCGTCTGGGTCGGCCGCTTCTACGAGACCATCCCCTACACCCACATCCCCGTCGACCTTGTCTACCGGCAGCCCGTAAAGGTCCACCACTGCCACTCCGCGAAGGCCAAGGACTCCAACGTCCGCCAAGCCCTCGTCGACCGCTTCGCCCCCGGCCAGCCCAACCACGGCAAGGGCACCAAGGCCGAGCCCGGATGGTTCCACGGCTTCCGCGCCGACATCTGGCAGGCCTACGCCCTCGCCGTCTACGCGGCAGACCTCACGGGCACACACTCACGGGCACGAGCCGCAGAATGAAGCGAATCTCACGGATACTCGACACCCAGGTCGTTGTAAACGGCCCTGCCATCCCAGACGTAGGGGCGACCCTTCGGAGTCTCCCAAGTGACCCGCACGCTTATGAACTCACCCTGTCCCAACGTGGAGTCATACAGTCGGGGCATCCCACCGATGGTGCTGGAGGCGCTGTAGACCCTGGCTTCCCGATCTTGTGCCTCGCTTCGAAACTCGAAGCGCAGTCCTGCACCTGGGCGGACCTCATCCGCTCGACGCACCTGCCTCGGCCCATCCCACACGCCTGCTGCAATCGTCACGTTGCGGGCCAGGTCTTGGCCCTCGTTCACGAACTTCACGACCCCTTTGCTCTCGGTCCGACACTCCCAGTGGACATCATTCCGCTCCAGCTCACGGGCTTCAGCACGGTCCGAGTACTCGTTCGCCTTCTCGGCCAGCCGGTTGGCCTCTTCTGCCTTGATGAGCGACCTACCCGCAGATCCGTTGGCCTTGATGGCGACCCCGACTGCGATTGCTCCGCCTATTGCGCTCACGATCGACACGATCAGCGCTGCGATTTCCATCCTGCAAGTCTGCACGAGAGCGAACGTTCGGGTGGCCATTCACGCACGCGAAGAGACCTCTTGCATGTGGCGGGGTCGGGGGCGACCCGATGAGTGACGTCGAACCCGCCGAAGTCCACCCGGACGTGCGGTCCTTGCACGTCGCCGCCGCGATCGTCGCGGCCTACGCCGCCCGTGGCCGGCCGCACCTGGTCGCCACCGCCAACCGGGTCGACAGCGTCGCCAACCGGCTCGCGGCCGAGCTAGAGCCTGCCCTGGTCGCGGAGACGACGCCGGTAGGACAGGGCGAAGAGCAGCACCCCGGGACCGGTCAGCCCCAGCAGAAGGGCGACGACCCCGAGAACGGTTCCCGCCTCCACGCCCCGCCAGAGCAGGAACCAGCCGACGCCGCTGATGAGCGACATCAGCAACCCGACCCAGGTTGCCAGTACACCGAGCAGTTGGTGCCTACCTTTGCGCCCACCCTGCGCCCCGTCAGGCTCCACGACTCAGACCTCCCGCTTCCGGCCGCCGCGCAGTCGCTGCACCCACAGGACCGCGACCGCCGTGAGGACCGCCGCCAACACGATCACGATGGCCGTCCACCCGAACCCGATGCGGGGGCTCAGGGCAGTGCCGACGGTTCCCGCGACGGCCCCGCCAGCAGCTATCAGCAACAGCATCGGCCAACCGAGGTACGGCCCCCGCGCCCGCTTCCCCTCATCACCCATCCGCCCACCGTAACCGGACAGGAGACCCCGTGACCGACCCCAACCGCTGCAAAGCAATCTCCAAACGCACCGGCAACCAATGCGCCCGCACCCCCATCCCCGGCGGCACCGTCTGCCGCTGGCACGGCGGCTCCGCACCCGCCGTCAAGGCCGCCGCCGACCGCCGCGTCCAAGAAGCCACCGCCCGCGCCGACGCCACCCGGTTCGCCGCCCGCACCGACATCCACCCCGCCGAAGCCCTCGTCGAGCTCGTCCAGTACCAGGCCGGGATCGTCACCTACTGGCGGCAACGGATCCAGGACGTCCCCGACGCCGACCTGGAATGGGGCCGCACCTCCCGGGAGCACGGCCACGGGCCCGAGGGACCCATCGACAAGACCACCGAGCAGGCAACCGCGCACGTCGCCTACCGGTTGCTCGTCGAGGCCCAGGACAAGCTCGCCGCCTACGCCTCCGCCGCGCTCAAGGCCGGCGTCGACGAACGCCGGGTCCGCGTCGCAGAGCAGACCGGCGCCCTGGTCGCTGACGTCATCCGCCGGATCCTGGGTGACCTTCAGCTGACCGAGGGGCAGCAGGCGTTGGTCGGTGAGGTCGTGCCGCGCCACCTGCGGGCACTAGCCGGAGGTGAAGGCGCGTGAGGCGCCCCTCAGGATTGACGGTCTTGCTGGGCTCCGTGGCGAGAACGAGCATTCGCCATGTGCACCTCGAGCGCCGCCAAGAGTCGGTGCGCCCCGACACCCACGGCCACGATTCCAATGATCGAAGTCAAGAGCGCGATGACCGGCCAAGGCCCCGGATCGAGACTTCCCAGCGCGAGGATGTAAATCACCCAGCCAGCAGCGCAAAGAATGATGCCCCAGACCAGGCTCAGCGCGAACGGCTGCTCACTGGCCGACGTCCCTACCTCTCGTGCCGGAAGAGGATCGATCGTCGGCTTGCGCTTCGGCTTCGGCTCATCGGGAGTGCTCATGAGAAAGCAACCTACAGAGCCTCGACCACGAACGTGCATTCACCAGCCTTCACCGCACCTCAGCCTCACCGGTCATCCGTGAGCAAGCGTGTGCTCACCCTCTCAACGGCACTCCGACTCGACTGCCACCACCTCGCCCCCACCCAGGAGGACCAGCCATGACTCGCCCCGAACTCCTCGCCGCCGACCACATCCGTGAGCTCGTCCAGTCCCACACCAACACCGAACGCATCACCCGAGACGACGGCACCACCTCCATCCACGCCGTCACCCACCCACCCCTGCTCGACCAGCTCCAACAGGCCACCACCGGTTCCTCCAACCTCTCCGACGACAACGCCGGCACCAGGTTCGGCTCCAAGCCCGCCGGCCACCTCGAAGCACTCGACCTCCTCGCCCGCATCGACCGCCAGTCCGCCGCCCTCGGCGACGTCCACGGCATCGACGAACCCCACCTGACCAAGCGCCTCATCCGCCTGTCCGGGTTCATCGGCCACCGCCCCGATCGCCAGGTCAAGGCGTGGTGGTCCGCAGCCCGGGTCATCACCCATTGGGACTCCCCCGCCTACCGCCCGCACGGCACCCCGTGCCCCGCGTGCTGGGACACTGGCACCCTCCGCATCCGCATCGACGAGGAGATCGGCCACTGCACGGGGTGCGGCGAGACGTGGGACGCAACCGGGTCACCAGACACCCCACCCCTGGGGCTCCTCGCGCAGCACGTCCGGTGGTGCAGCGACCACGAGGTCACCAAGCCCCGGCACTGGCTGCTCGACGATGGTGGGTTCCCTGTCGAGTGCACCGAGTGCCTCGACTTCCGGGAGGCCTGGGCATCGTGGCGCGCCGGACAGACCGAGGCTGTTGCTCGTGGGGCGTGATGTGGCATAGTTGGCGGTGGCGATTCGCGCTGCCCTGAAACTGTGAGGCGGCCCGGGTCGCTTTCGCATCCCTCGTCCAGCCGTAGTCGGGCTGAATCGCGGTAGCATCATCCGGTGCCGACCGCCCCCAATGACGCTGCTCCTCCGGTGAGTAAGTTCACGATCGTATTCAGCGTCGCTGCCGTGCTGCTCAGTGGGGCTTACTGGTATCAGATCGTCAACGGTGACACCGATTGGCGTACGTGGTTCCTCGCAGTACTTTGGCTCACCTGGCCTGTAATGTTCTTCGCATTGGACCGCTACAAGCGCAAGGCGATTCAGCAGCAACGGGACAGCGCACCGAATTGATACCGTCGCCGGTATGAGCGAGCCGAGCCGCCGGGAAGGCCCCGCCGAGCCAGACTCTGCTACGCAGCCCCAGCCCCAGCCCCAGCCCCAGCCGTGGACGTGGCGCCTGCACCAGCTTGTTGGAATGCTCGCCCTGTTCGCCGGTGGCGCTGCCTGCGTCCGCCTCGTGCGAGGAGAGACCGACGTCCTTGTGTGGCTAGCAGCCATCGTCTTCCTAGCGCTGGCCACGACGTCGTTCATCGCTGCCCGCACGTTCAAACAGCAGGCTCAGAGCAACCGCACCATCTGACCGCGAGCCGAGGTGAGCGACCATGACGCTCACCACTGACTGGGCCGAACACGCGGCCCGCCACTTCGAGCCACCCGCACGCCGCTGGACGACCCCCGGCGACCTCGCCCGGCACATCAACCCCGGCACAGTCCAGACGCCCGCGCTCGACCTCATCGACGCCGCCCTCGTCCACGCCGCGAACACCCCCGACGCCCGGCTCATCATCTCCATGCCCCCACAGGAGGGCAAGAGCACCCGCGCCGCCGGCGACTTCCCCGCCTGGGTCCTCACCCAGAACCCCGACACCCGCATCGTCACCGCGTCCTACGGGCAGTCGCTGGCCAACCGCAACGGCCGCGCCATCCGCCGCCGCATCACCAGCAACCCCGACCTCGGACTCACCCTCGCGGCCGACAACGGCGCCGCCCACGAGTGGGAGATCGACGGCCACCAAGGTGGCGTGTTCTCTGTCGGTGTCGGCGGTGGCATCACTGGCCGCGCCGCTGACCTGCTCATCATCGATGACCCCATCAAGGACCGTGCCCAGGCCGACTCCCCCACCTACCGGGAGAACGTGTGGGACTGGTGGACCGACGCCGCGTCCGCCCGCCTCGCACCCGGCGCCGCCGTCGTCCTCATCCTCACCCGGTGGCACCACGACGACCTCGCCGGCCGCCTCCTGGACCGCGACAAGGACGCCGGGTGGGTCGAGCTCAACATCCCCGCCCAGTGCGACAACCCTGACACCGACCCGTTGGGCCGGGCACAGGGCGAGTTCATGGTGTCCGCCCGTGGCCGCACCCGAGCCCAGTGGGAGCAGCGGAAGAAGACCGCCGGCATCCGCACATGGGCCTCCCTCTACCAAGGGCGCCCCACCCCGGACACCGGCAACCTCTTCCCCGCCGACCAGTGGGCCCGCTACGACCTGCCCCAGTGGATCGTCCGCTCCGACGGTGCGCACATCGTGCCCGAGGTCGGCCGCGACGAGCACACCGAGCTCGTGCAGTCCTGGGACATGGCGTTCAAGGACACCACCAGCTCCGACTACGTCGTCGGCCAGATCTGGCTGCGCCGCGGCACCCGCGCGTTCCTCCTCGACCAGGTCCGCGGCCGGTGGGGCTTCACCCAGACCGTGCAGGCCGTGAAGGACCTCACCGCGAAGTGGCCCCAAGCCACCGCCAAGCTCGTCGAGGACAAGGCCAACGGGCCCGCGGTGATGAACTCCCTGCGCGGCACCGTCGGTGGCCTCGTCCCCGTCGAACCCGAAGGGTCGAAGTACGCCCGCGCGGTCGCGATCACCCCCCTCGTCGAAGCAGACGACGTCCTCCTCCCGGACCCGCTCAAGGTCGAAGGGACCGCGTGGGTCACCGACCTCACCGAGGAGGCCAGAGACTTCCCCGGCGCCGCCCACGACGACACCGTTGACGCCGCTACCCAGGCCGTGCACCGGCTGCTCCTCGTCCCGATCCTCGACACCACGACCCACGGGGCCACCGACTTGCTCGACGACCTCGAGGACCAGCTCGACTGGGCACCGACCTACTGACCGCGATGGGGGTGACCCGCATGGCCGACACGACCACCCTCCAGACTTCCGAGCTGGCCCAGCTCGAGCACCTCGTCGAGACCCTCGAAGAGTCCCTCACCGACGCGCAGCGGATGCTCGCCGCCGAGGACCGCGGCTGGTCCCTGGCCGACGACGGCACCGTGCGGGACCGGGCCACGATCCGCGAAGAGGCGCGCCTGGGACGCACGATGGCGATCGTGGACCCGCTGATCCGGCGGGCCGTGAACCTGCGCATCGCGTACGTGTGGGGCTCCGGCGTCACCATCGGCGCCTCCGCCGGCGACGACACCGAGGGCGGCCCCAAGGGCACCCAGAACGTCAACGAGGTCGTGCAGGCGTTCCTCGACGACCAGGCGAGCACGTTCTCCTCCGCGCAGGCGTGCGAGGAGCGGGAGCGGTCCCTGATGACCGACGGCAACGTTCACCTGTCGCTGGTGACCGACCCCGTCACCGGCCGGGTACAGGTCCGCACGATCCCCGACGCGCAGATCGACGACGTCCTCACCGACCCCGAGGACGCCGAAACGCCCTGGTTCTACAAGCGGACCTGGACCCAGACCGGGCTGCAGGCCGCACGGGACCGCGCGACCGGCAAGCCGACCACCATCACCCGCACCCAGTCACGCACCGCCTACTACCCAGCCCTGGGGTTCCGCCCCAAGGCGCGGCCGCGGACCATCGACGGGCACCCCGTCATGTGGGACTGCCCGGTGCTGCACGTGCGGGTCAACCGCCCGTCCGGGTCGAAGTGGGGCACGTCCGACCTGACCTCGGCGATGGCGTGGGCTCGCGGCTACCGCGACTTCCTCACCGACTGGGCCAAGCTCGTCAAGGCCCTGTCCGCGTTCGCGTTCCGCGCGACCGCGAAGAACGCCCGCAGCGCCGCGCAAGTCCGCTCCAAGATCGCCTCCCCCGCCGAGACCGGCGTCGGTGGCACCGTCATCACCCCCGAGGGCCAGTCCTTCGAGGCCATCGGCAAGTCCGGCGCGACGATCGACTCGAACTCCGGCCGACCCCTGGCCGCGATGGTCGCCTCCGCCACCGACGTCCCCGTCACCATGCTCACCGCCGACCCCGGTGTCACCGGTGCTCGAGCGACCGCCGAGACCCTGGACAAGCCCCTCGCTCTGGTCACCATGATGCGCCGCGACCTCGCCGCCGGGACTATCACCCGGGTCCTGGACCACGTCATCGACGCCGCGATCCGCGCACCCCGCGGGCCGCTCACGGGCACGGTCACCATCGACCGGTACACCGGCGCCGAGCGCGTCATCCTGACCGGCGAGCAGTCCCGGGGCATCGTCGTGGACTGGCCGTCGCTGGAGGACGTCGACGTCAAGACGATCGTCGAAGCCATCGTGAAGGCCGACCAGACCGGGAAGATCCCGGACGAGGTCACAATCCGGCTCCTGCTCGTCGCCCTGGACGTCGACAACGCCGACGAGGTCATCGAGGGCATGCGCGACGACAACGGCGCGATCCAGCTGCCCGACGACGTCCGGGCCGCCGCGTCCGCTCTCGCCGGTGTCGGCGCGGGCCGCGGCACCACCGGCACCGAGTAGGCGCCCGTGGCCATCGACCGCGGCACGCTCGAGCTCCTCGACGGCCTCAAGATCCACATCGACGCAGCCCTCGAAGCCACCGACCGAGCCATCATCGCCGCCTGGGCCCGTGCCTGGACCGAGGTAGCCGTCGAGTGGGAAGCGGCACTGGCTGACCTGGTCGCCGCGTCTACGGATGGGCAGTGGCCCTCGCGTCGGCAGATCCTGCGGGCGCGCCGGGCACAGCAGGCGGCGGAGGTCACCGCAGCTGCCGTGCAGCGGGCCGTGGATGACCTCGGGCTGACCACTTCGCGGGCGCTGTCGAGCATGGTCCCGGACGCTGTCGAGTGGGAGCTGCGGCTGCTCGCTTCCCAGCTGCCGCCGGCCGACCCGCGCACGGCGGCGCTGGTGGCTGGTTTCGACCGGGTCGACCCCGCATCGTTGGCCGCGATCGTGGAGCGCACCATGGCCGGGGTCACTGCGGACGCGGCCCTGCTGCCGGCCTACGTGACGACGACGATCCAGTCGACGCTTGTGCGAGGTATCCAGACCGGGGCCAACCCCAACGCCGTCGCCACCGAGATGCTGCGCCGCCTGGAGGGTGCGTTCAACCTGGGCCGCGCGAGGGCACTCGTCATCGCCCACACCGAGATCCTCGACGCGCACCGCGCTGCGGCGCAGGCCGCGAACGTCGCGAACCGCACCGTGGTCGCGAAGTGGCAGTGGGTGACCACCTTCGACGAGCGCACCTGCATCGGGTGCCTGGTCATGCACGGCCGCGAGTTCCCCGTCACCGAGCCCGGCCCGCTGGGGCACCAGCAGTGCCGGTGCGCCGGCGTCCCCGTGGCGAAGTCGTGGGCCGACCTCGGCTTCGACGGCATCGACGAACCGGACGACCTGCTGCCGGATGCCCGGGCGTGGTTCGACGGGCTACCGGACGCCACCCAGGACCGCATCGCAGGGAAGCGGCGGATGGCGGGCTACCGGGACGGTGCGGTCGTCTGGGATGACCTGGTGACGCGCCGTACGAACCGGGGTTGGCGGGACTCGTTCGTCCCGAGCCCGCTCAGCCTGCTCGGCCTGTGACCTGGTCCGGTGTCGTCACCGACGTGGCGTCACAGCGGGTGCAGACGTTCGTGATGTAGGCCCCGTCGCGGGCCAGGACCATCCCGGTCGGTGCGAAGTCGTGCTCGACGCACCCGTCGCCGCCTTCGTTCCGGTCGTCAGCGCTCATCAATTGCTTCAGTAAGCGCCGCGTGCCATGCCCGGTGGCGTTCGGTCAGATCGGGTCGCGCACCTATCCGAGCACCACAGGCGAGGCAATCCAATCCTGAACCGGTGTTGTCGAAGCCGAGGAGCCACTCCGGCTTGTCTTTCCGGCTCATGTCCTCGTTGTACCTGGCGACGCCCTTGTACGTCTTCATCTCTCCACCATGCCACGCCCTCAGGAGGTCACGCCATGCCCCAGCGCCTCACCGAGTCGCACACGCTCACCGTCCGCGAGTCCACCAGCGACAAGCCCGCACGGCTCCAGCTGCAACTCATCGACGAAGGCTGGGGATCCAGCGGCTACTACTCCAGCAAGGTCCTGGAGAACGCCGCCACCGCCAAGGTCTTCGCCAAGGGCACCAAGCTGTTCTTCGACCACCCCGGCGAGACCGAACGCCACGACCGGCCCGAACGGTCCGTCCGCGACCTCGCCGCAGTGCTCGCCGAGGACGCCACCTACGACCCCGATCGCAAGGGCCTGGTCGGTGAAGCCACCATCGTCGGCCCCTACCGCGACCTGCTCACCGACGAGACCTTCCTCGACTCCATCGGCATGTCCATCGCCGCATACGCCGACACCACCATCGGTGAGGCACAGGGCCGCAAGGGCACCATCGTCACCAACCTCACCGAGGCCTTCTCTGTCGACTTCGTGACCTTCCCCGGCCGCGGCGGCAAGGTCCTGTCGGTGCTGGAGTCGGCCCGCGCCGGCCGCGTGTCCGAGGCGTCCACCGAGGACACCCGCCGCGCCCTCATCGACGCCCTGCGCGGCGCGTACGGCGCCGAGGACACGTGGGTGTGGGTGCAGGATTTCGACCCCGACCAGTCGCTGGTGTGGTTCACGGTCGAGTCCCCCGACGACTGGTCCACCTTCCAGCAGGGCTACAGCACCGACGACGCCGGGGCCGTGACCCTGGCCGACGGCGACCCCACGCAGGTGCGAGCCCGCACCGAGTACGTCCCCGTCACCACCACGGACGCCGCCGAGGCGTCCCCCAAGCCCCCGGTCGCCCCGGCCGGGTCCACCCCCACCCATGAGTCCCCCAAGGAGGACACCATGCCCCAGATCGAGGAGGGCCGCCTGGCCCAGCTCGAGGCGGACGCCGGCCGGGTGCAGACGCTCGAGTCCGAGCGCGACGCAGCCACCACCGAGCGTGACGAGGCCCGCGAGGCCCTCGCCGCCCGCGACCGCACCGACCAGGCGCGGACCATCATCACCACCCAGGCCCGCGAGGCCGGCGTGGCCTTCACCGCCATGGAGGAGCGCGGCCTGCTCGCGGGCCTCCCGGTCAAGGACGGCGCGCTCGACGAGTCCGCCTACACCGACACCGTCAAGGAGGCCGCCGCCGAGGTGGCCAAGGCCGCCGGTGCCGGCACGGTCCGCGGCTTCGGCCAGACGGTCGACGAGACCGACACCACCAACACCGTCACCGCCGAGGAGTCCCGGGCCACCGTGCTCGGCGCGTTCGGCATGAGCCCGAAGGGGGCCTGACATGCGCAACGAGTACATGCGTCCCGCGAACGAGCTGTCGCTGCCCGTCGTGGAGGGCACCGTCTCCGACGACCCCGTCCGCGTCGGCGTTTTCAACGGTGTCGCCGCGACCGACCGTGGTGCGGGCGGCAACGCCTCCACCCACGCCTCGGTCGTGACCGACGCCCGCGCCTACTCCTACGAGGTCGACGGCGCGATCACCGGCCCCGGCGACGCGGTCTACCTGACCGCCCGCTCCGGGTCCACCGCCCCCGTCCTGTCCACCACCGGCGAAGGCGACCCGTGGGGCTACACCGTCCCCAAGGCCGGCGAGTCCGGTGCCCGCGCCGCCACCTCCGGTGTCGCCGTCGTCCGCCCCGCCCAGGTCTGAGGAGGCCACCACCATGCCCAGCACCATCGCACGCCTGGCCGAGTCCCTCGGGGTCGACGACCAGCGCCTCGCCGGGGTCATGCCCCGGCGCATGTCCGAGGCCGACGTGGCCGACACCGCCCGCCTGCTCCACCTGGCGTGGAACGGCGACGAGCGCGGCAAGCTCGCCGTCAACGAGGCGCTCACCACGTCCGACCTGTTCCGGTCCGCCACCGGTGAGGTCCTCGCCGTCGCGATCCTCGCGGCGTACGAGGAGATGCCGACCCAGTGGACCAAGACCCACGCCCGCACCACCCTGCCGGACTTCCGGCCGAAGAAGCTGCGCGACTTGGCCGGTGCCCGCACCGCGCTGCCGAAGGTCCCGGAGCACACCAACTACCCGGAGGCGCTGTACGCCATCCGGGAGTCGGAGATCTCGGTCGGCAAGTTCGGTGAGCAGTTCGGCTACTCCTTCGAGGCCCGCGTCAACGACCAGCTCGGTGAGCTGCGGCTGGTGCCGCAGTCCTGGGCGGGCAAGGCGCGGCGTACCGAGGACCTGGAGTCCCTGCGGACCCTGGCCGACCCGCTGACCGGCGCCCCGAACACGGCGTTCTTCAACGGCGGCAACGGCAACCTCGGGACCGGTGCGCTGACGCAGGAGAACCTGCAGACCGCGGTCACCGGTGTGCGCACCAAGCGCGACACCGACGGCAACCTGCTCTACCCGGGGCAGCTGCAGCTCGTGGTCGGCCCGGCCCTGCAGTTCACCGCGCAGCGGATCCTGAACACCCAGGAGATCCGCACCACCGAGGGCGGTGTCACGGTCATCGAGACCAACCCGTTCCGTGACCTCACCCTCACGGTGCGCGACGACCTGCCGGGGTCGGCGTGGTTCATCCTGCCGGTGCCGTCCTCGCCGCGGCCGGCGTTCTACCAGGGGTTCCTCATCGGTCACGAGACCCCGGACACCCGCTACCGGGCGGACCAGGGCAACTCCCAGGGCGGGTCCCCGCTCGGGGCCGACGCGGGGTCGTTCGACGACGACACCATCTACTGGCGCACCCGGCACATCACCGGTGCCGCGCCGGGCGACCCGGTGTTCGCCTACGCCTCGGACGGGAGCTGATCGGTCATGGCGAAGACGTACAAGAGCGACGAGTTCGTCGACGCGGTCCGTGTCAGCGACGGCGAGGCCGTGTCGGTCCCGAAGTCGTGGCTGGCCAAGGGCTCGGCCTACTCCTCGGGCTTCACGAAGCCGGAGGCGGCGAAGGACCCCGAGCCGCAGGAGGTGCAGATCCCGGACGGTGACCCGTCCGAGGACTGGAAGGGCGAGCAGCTCAAGGCCTACGCCGAGAAGCACGGCGTCGACCTGGCCGGCGCGACCGTGAAGGCGGCGATGGTCGAGGCCATCGCGAAGGCCAAGGGCTCCGAGCAGTCCTGACCGAAGACCACCCCGCCTGACCCGGCACCCCCAGCGGGTCGGGCGGGGTGGCACCCAGCTGGGCGCGTGCGCCCCGGCGGGTGCTCACGTAGAGGCGTCAACGTGCGTCCGGGCACGAAGTCCACGCATCGCGATCACGCACGAAGGCCGCTTGGCGGGAAGCACATCAAGTCCCGGTCCTTTCGCCCGCTGTAGCAGCGCGCCCTGCGCCCCACGACGTGAGCACCCACCAGGAGGTACGAACCATGAGCACCCCCTCCCCCGACAACACCGAGCAGGTCGGGCAGGTCCGCCACCTCATCGCCGACCTCATGCTGGGCGACGACCAGGTCTTCGACGACGACGAGATCGACACCTATCTCGCTCTCAACGACGGCAACGTCCGCCGCGCGGCCGCCGACGCCCTCGACGCGATCGCCGTGTCCGAGCTGCTCGTGTCCAAGGTCATCCGCACCCAGGACCTGCAGACTGACGGCGCGAAGGTCGCCGCTGAGCTGCGGGCCCGCGCGAAGGACCTGCGAGACCGCGCAGACGCCGTCGACGACCAGGCCGACTGGTTCGGGTTCGACGTCGCCTACCCGCCCCTGTCAGGCAGGTCTGGTCCCGAGCACACCAACCCGCTCGTGACGGGCCTGTAGGTCATGCCGCTGCGCTCGACGCGCATCATCCCCACCGGGTGGTCCGCGCACCACCAGCGGCCCATGGTCACGTCCATGAACGCGGCCGTCGCGATCACCGACCCCTCGCGCTCCACCCCCGGCCAGTTCGACCCGGGCACGGGCGGCTACGGCCCCGGGCAGCCCCACTACGTGGCCGGCGGCCCCGAAGACGAGCGCGCGGACTGGCGTGAGGGTGTGCCGTGCCGCCTGCAGGCGCTGGACTCCGACGCGCAGACGCTGCACGTGACGCAGCAGATCATCACCCGCCAGTACCTGCTCCAGCTGCCCGCGGACGTCCCTGACGTCCAGGTCGGGCACGAGGTCACCGTCCGGTCCGCGACGAACGACGTCCACCTCGTGGGCGCGGTCATGTTCGTCATCGACGAGCAGCACGGCTCGGAACGGTTCACCCGCGACCTCATCCTCGAGCACAACCAGCAACGCACCCTGGAGGGCTGACACGTGGCCGCCGGCGACCCTCTGCGCAAGATCTCCGCTGACCTCAAGGGCGAGACCAAGCGCGTCGGTGCGCGCGGTGCCGCGGTGGTCCGCAAGACCGCGACAGCGATCACCCGCGACGCCCGCCTCATGGCCCCCGTCGGCACCCCAGAGTCCACAGGCAAGCCGGGGTACGTAGGCGGCAACCTCCGCGCCTCCATCAGCAGCACCATCACCGGAGACGGCCGCAACGGGCGCATGTCCGCCGAGATCGGCCCCACCGCCCACTACGGCCGCTACGTCGAGCAAGGCACCTCCCGCATGGCCCCGCAGCCCTACCTCTTCCCCGCCGCCGACCGTCACGAAGCGAGCTTCATCGCCGCCATGGCCCAGGCCGCCGAGCCCAAGCTCTGAGACAGGGGGTCGCCACCGTGCCGATGCCCACCGACGAGGACCTGCACGCCGCGCTCCTGGTCCTGCTCGCCCCCATCACCCGCAACCTGCACCAGCGGCTCGGGAAGACCACCGAGACGAAGGTGGTCAACGCCGAGGGCATCGACCTGCACGACGGGCACGTCTTCGCCGTCGCGCATGGCCCCGACGGCACCGCGCTGCCCTACATGGTCCTGTGGCCCACCGCCACCACCGGGCAGCACACCCGCCTCGCCGGTGGCCGATCCATGGGCCGGTGGGGCTTCCAGCTCACCGTCGCCGCCGGGTCCCCCGCGGGTGTCCGGTGGGCCCTCGGGCGGCTCGCGCCGGTGACCGCCCGGGCCCGGCTGGTCCCCGGCCATACCGGGCTCCTGACGCCGTACTTCGACCAGGTGCAGATCGCACCGGACGAGGACGTCGACCCCATCCGGTGGTCCGCCGCGCTGCGGTACGAGACCACCGTCCACTGAACCACCAGCCCCCACTGGCTGGTTGCCCCGTCACCCAACCCGCCACCAACGCCCCGAGGAGGGCCACCACATGGCACAGGACAGCAAGCCCGCGTACGGGCGTGTGCGCGTCACGCTCCCCAACGGGGCGGAGACGACCGTCTCCCGCGCATACGCCACCCGCCACAAGCTCCCGATCCACGAGAGCAAGGCCGCGACCGACAGCTTCGGCCGCACCGTCCGCGCGAAGCAGCGCACCGACAAGGCAGGAAACCCCACCCCGCAGGCCAACACCAGCGGCGAGAAGAAGGAGGCCGGCAAGTGAGCCAGACGACCCTCGAGATCCCGCAGGGCGTGCCCTCCGACGGCACCGTCCGCGTCGACTTCATCCCCGCCGGCGGCATCGCCGCGGAGGGCCTCGCCGCGACTCTCGCCGAGGTCGACGGCGCGACTGCGGAGATGATCGGCTGCCACATGTTCGGCATCGGCATGGGCGCCAACACGGAGCGCAAGGAGAAGCGGCGCCTGTGCTCGAAGTACAAGTACGAGCTGCTCGGCGCGACGACCTACACCATCGACGCGCTGCAGTACATCTACGACGTCCAGAACGACGGGTCCGAGGCCAACCGCGCCTACGAGGCCCTGTCCTCCGACGGTGACGCCTCCGGGTACCTCGTCGTCCGCTGGGGCATGGACGCCGCCGAGCCGCTCGCCGAGGGCCAGATCGTCGACATCTTCGCGGTGCGCCTCGGCGTGCAGGTGAAGATGGCGCCCGAGGAGAACGACGAGCTGCAGGTCACGCAGGAGGTCGTCGTGCAGAACCAGCGCATCGACTACGTCCTGCCCGCTGCCTGACCGGCTCCCACAACCCCTCCCGGCCCCGTGATCTGACGGGGCCTCGGGGCCGGGAGGCCCAGCCGCACGACCACCGCCCCGTCACCACCCGTCGCCCCACAGGAGGCACCGTCATGCCCAAGCAGAACCGCGTCAGCGGCAGCAGCCGTCCCAGTCCAGCCGCGAGCACCCCGGGTGCCGCGTTCCGCAAGGACGTGCAGCAGCCCACCGCCAAGACCAAGGACGACGCCCCGGAGTTCGACCCGACCCGGCCCGCGACGTTCGACCTCCCCGGGTTCATCTCCGGCGCCAAGTCGCACACGAACACTCGGATCATGCCCGTCACCTCTCGGCCTGACATCGCGGGCGAACTCGCCGCTCTCACCTATGAGCAGGACCAACTCGTCGCGTTGATCGAGGAGGACAAGGCCTCCGAGGGTGGCACCCCCAAGCGGCTGTCCGCCAAGTCCATCCGCGCCCGCCGAATCGACGAGATCAAGGCCCGCATCGCTGAGTTGGAGCCGGAGCTCGACGGCACCTGGGTCGAGATCAAACTCAGGGCCTCGACCGCCGGCGAACAGACCGCTGTCCGCCTGTTGCGCCTCCCTCCGGGGATTGAAGTGGCTGGTGCAGTGTTCGAGGACGCCGCGACGATTCGCCCCGCAGGGGAGGGGGATGACGCGTGGTCGTCACTGACCGCTGAGCAGTGGGTCGACCTCATCGAGGTCATCGGCATCGAGCAGTACGAGACCCTCGACAAGACGCACACGTCGCTCACCTACCAGGGTGTGACGCCGGATTTCTACGAGCGGTACTCAGCATCCCGAGGAACCAGGACCACCTCCTCGAGCTGAGGACCGCCGCCAAGCTGCAGATCCCCGTCTCGGAGTTCCGGGGCGGGGAACGTGGCGCCCCGTGGACCGAGAAAGACCGGCTGCTGGCGATGGGCCTGGAGGCCTACGAACGGGACCTGTGCCCCGGGTGCGGGTGGCCACGCACCTACACGATGCACGCCCAGGCGAAACACCACTGGCAGGCGACGAAGGCCATCCGGTGCCACGGGTGCACGCCCAAGCTCGCGGCCGAGGACGCCCACGCCAAGGACAAGGCCTCACGCCCGGGCGCGTACTTCGGTGCCCAACCGGACGACGGCATGGTCCACGCGATGGCCAACCCGGTCCTGACGTACGAGGACGACGACGCCCGGTGGATCACCGGCGCGTCCGGACTGACCTACCCACCCCGTGCAGCCCTGACTGACCCTCCCGACGACTGACCCCCACGCCGAGGAGGTGACCAGGTGACGACACGCACCGTCCGCGTCATTCTCGAAGGCGCAGATAGAGGCCTCACCAAGACGTTCTCCGCCGCAGGGGACGCCGCCGACCGCGCCGCCGGCAGGGTCGACCGGCTCGGTGCCTCGATCGACAAGAACGAGCAGGCCTACCAGCGTGCCGGGACAGCCCTGGCCACGTTCGGTGCCGTCACCACGGGCGCCCTCGTCGGGTCCGCAGCCGCCGCGGTGTCCTGGCAGTCCGACTTCGCCGGTGTCCGCAAGACCGTCGACGACAACGCCGCCGGGTACGCCGCTCTCTCCGACGAGCTGCGCGGCATGGCCCGTGAGCTGCCCGCCGCCCAGGGCGAGATCGCCGGCGTCGCGGAGGCCGCCGGCCAGCTGGGCGTGAAGAGGGACGACATCACCGGCTTCACCCGGACCATGATCGACCTCGGGGAGACGACGAACCTGTCGGCGAACGACGCCGCGACCGGGCTTGCCCGGTTCTCCAACATCATGGGCACCACCACGGACCAGGCGTCCAACCTGGGGTCCTCGATCGTCGAGCTCGGCAACAACTACGCCACCACCGAGGCCGAGATCCTCCAGATGGGTCTGCGCCTCGCTGGCGCCGGCCGCCAGGCGAAGCTGTCCGAGGGCGAAGTCCTCGGCCTGGCCACCGCCTTGTCATCGGTCGGTATCGAAGCGGAGGCCGGCGGTACCGCGTTCTCCCGTGTGCTCATCGAGATGGGCACCTCGGTCGACACCCAGGACGCCAAGCTGCAGACCTTCGCCGAGACCGCAGGCATGTCCGCGGCCGAGTTCTCCACCGCCTGGCGCGACGACGCCGGCGGGGCCATCACCGCGTTCATCAGCGGCCTCGGCCAGATGGAGGCCTCCGGGCAGTCGGTGCAGCCTGTCCTCGACGAGCTCGGCATGACCGACATCCGCGTCGGTGACGCCCTGCGCCGCGCCGCCGCGGGGTCGGACATCTTCACCGACGCCATGACCACCGGCAACACCGCCTTCGCCGAGAACACCGCGCTCGCGGATGAGGCCGCCCAACGGTACGACACGGTCGCGTCCCGGCTGCAGGTGCTGCGCAACAACGCGGTCGACGCGGCGATCTCCCTCGGTGACACGTTCCTGCCGGTCCTCAACGCTGTCGCCCTTCTCGGCGCTGACGCGCTCGGCGCGATCAGCGACCTGCCCCAGCCCTTGCAGGAGCTCGTCTCCTGGGGCGGCGCCGCAGTGGGCACCACGTCGCTGCTGGCCGGCGGGTTCCTGCTCCTCGCGCCACGGGCCCTGGAGACGGGCCGTGCACTGCGTCAGCTGGGCATCATCGGTCCGCGGGCCGCCACCGGCCTCAAGTCCCTCACGGGGCTGCTCATGGGCCCGTGGGGTATCGCACTCGCCGCTGGTGCCACAGCCCTGACGATCTGGGCGGGCAAGCAGGCTGAGGCCCGGCAGCGGGTCGAGGAGCTGCGGACGACCCTGGACGAGCAGACCGGTGCCATCACCGAGAACACCACGGCCATGCTCACCGCCCAGCTGGAGCAGGACGGCCACCTGGAGTACTACCAGTCCCTCGGTGGTGACGTCCGGGACATCACGGCTGCACTGGAGGGTGAGACGGGCGCACGGGAGCGGGTCATCGCTCTGCTGGGTGAGCAGTCGCGCAGCGTGCAGACCGTCAGTGGCACCACGGAACGTCAGGACGGTGCAGCCCGGTCTCTCACGGGGACGCTGGAGCGGATGTGGGGCGAGACCGAGCGCGCCACCGAAGCGCAGCAGCGGCTCAACGAGGCCCAGGGCGCCGGCGAGGTCACCACCGAGCAGTTGGAGGTCCAGTCCCGCCGGATGCAGGCACAGGCCGACGCCTACACCGCGTCGCAGGAGGGCGCGACGAAGGCCCTGCAGAATTGGATTCCGTACTCCCAGGCAGCGATGGAGAACGGCGAGGAAGCCGCCCAGGCATACCTCGATCTGCGCGAGCAGATCACCGGGGTGTCCGACGCGATGGTGGACGGCTCCGGAGCACTGGCCACGGTCAACACCGAGACCCAGGAGTGGGCACAGGCCCAGGCCGACGCCACCGAGACGGCTGACGACTCCTGGGAGGACTTCTGGGACGGCCAGACCGTCAGCATCGACAAGTGGATCGCTGAGCTGGAGCGCCAGCAGGAGGCGCAGCTGGGCTGGCAGGAGAACATGGTCGCCCTGTCCCGGGTGGCCAGCCAGGGCGTCATCGACGAGTTCCAGCGGATGGGCGTCGAGGGTGCACCGCTGCTCGCCGAGGCGCTGGAGGACCCTGCCGCGCTGGCCCGGATCGAGGGCGCCGTCGGCAACCAGGCGAACGCCATCGTTGGTGCCTACGCCGACACCATGATCGACGGGATCCCCGTCCTGCAGGCCGTTGCCGCCCGCTGGGGCACCGACATGGCCGACCAGGTGCAGGCGGAGCTGCTGGCCGGGGAGACCACGGCCGCCGAGGTAGTCCGGCAGTACGACCTCGGCGCCACGGTCGAGGTGGTGGGCGACCTCAACCCCTACGACGCCCAGGTGGCGCAAGCCATCGCGTTCGTCAACGACTCGTTCGCCACCTCGGAGATCCGGGGCGACGCCACCGAGCACGGTGCCACCCTCGGGCTGGCCCTGGGTGCGACCAACGACTCCGAGGCGACCTCGGATATCTTGGGCAACCACCAGAGCTACATCGACGAGCTGAACTCCGCGCTGGGCATCACGGGCCGCTCCGCCGCGACCGCCGACATCCTCGGCGAGAACGTTCCGTTCATGGGGTCGCTGTCCTTCGCTCTGGGAGCAGCGAACGCTGCCTACGGAGAGGCCAGGGTCGGGGCGAACACGAACCCCTTCTACGGCGACGTCAACGGCGCGCTCGGCTGGGCGTCCATGCAGTGGGCCACGGTCAACATCCAGGCCCAACTTCGCGGCGGCATCGTCGGCCTCGGTGCAGCGGTCGTCGCCGCCTCCGGTGGACGCGCCAACGGCGGCCCGATCGTGGAGTACAGGGCTCTCGGCGGGCCAGTGCACGGCCCAGGAGGCCCGACGGACGACCTCGTTCCCGCGATGGCCGGGCGCACCCCCTACGCCCTGTCCAACGGTGAGTTCGTCCACCGGACCGCGTCGGTGGACCACTACGGGCTGGGCCTCATGCACGCCATCAACGAGCAGCGCATCGACAAGATGGCGCTCCTGGGCGCGCTGAAGCGAGCAGACGGCGGATCCGTCCAGGACTACCGCCACACCGCGATGGCTCCTCGGCTTACGACCCTGGCCCCGTCGTACCGGCCCACCCCTTCTCAGTCGGCCGACATGTCAGGTATCACCTCGCAGATCGCTGCCCTGGGTGACCGGGTCGCGTCGCTAGCGGAATCCGTTTCCGACCGCCCGGCACAGCTCGTTGTTGACCGCCGCGTGATGGCAGAGGTCGTGTCCGCCTCTCGCTCCTACTCGAAGGACAGGGGTGGTCGCTGATGTTCCTTGTGGGCACAGGCGCCGGCGCGCTGCAGCTGGAGTGCGCGACGGACGTGTCAGCAACCACAGTCCGTGGTTCGTCGGAGCGGGTGACGCTGGCGGGGGTCCGGAAGATGCAGGTGGCGCCGCGCTCTCTGCGCACGGTGCCGGTGTCATGGGATGCGCGGACGCCGACTGAGCTGGGTTCCTTGCTCGACCTCGTCGAGGGCGTATGGGGGCCGGGGCCGTTCCGGTTCGTCACCGACTTGGCGGCGGTCACGAGCGTGCTGCTGCCGCGTGAGGCAAATTTGATGCCCGGGTTCTTCACGTCGTCGGCCGCGGTCGAGGGTGGCCCTGTCGTTCTGGCTGACGGGTCTCTGTCGCCGCGGTCGCTGCTCATCACCGATGGCATCGCCTACATGGGTACGCCGGCCACTCTGCCGGTACTGCCTGGGTCCCGGGTGACGGTCTCTACCTATGCCCAGGGGTCGGGGGTGCTCCAGCTGGCCGCCTACGCCGCGGATAAGACGCGGGGGAGCAACCTGACCGCATCGGTGGCCCCCGAGGTGCCGATGGCACCGGTGTCGGCCACCTGGTCTGTGCCCGACGACATCCACTGGATAACCCCGGGTGTCTCCGGCTTCGCGCGTGTGGCTCGCCCCGCGGTCTCTTTCACCGACGGCCCCGTGGGATGGAGCCCGGGTGAGGGCATCGTCGGTGTGCTCACTGGCATGGATCGGTCCGCACTGCGGGCCGAGCCGCAGCAGGGCCGCCAGCACCTCAGTGGCTCCGCGTCGATCGTCGAGCTCGGGTCCCGCTGATGCAGACGATTGCTGGGTGGTCCACGGCCGCCGATGTCACGACACCCTCAGCGTCGGTGACGGTCGACGGCATCGCGATGGAGGTCGAGCGCGTCTCTGTGTCCCGCTCGATGGGCGTCCGCGAGCTCACGGCGGCCACGGGCGACGCCGACCTGATCGCACCGGATGACGTCACCGAGCGGGTGCGCACTCCCTGGTCCCGCTCGGGGGCATGGCCGCCCGTGTCCGGCACGCCGGGAATCGTTCGCATGGGCGATGCGGGCTTCGGGGACGTCCAGGTCCTCACCGGTGTTACTGACAAGGCTGATGGGTCCGTCGCTGACGGGTCCGTCTCCGTCGAGCTCGTCGACAACATCGATCGCCTGCGCCGGCCCGTGACGATGGACCCGGTCGCTGGTGTGATGCCGCCTCGCATCGATGGTCGGCAGACGTCCCGATATGCCCAGATGAACGGCCTGTGGCTCGTGGACTACGTCATGCGCCGGTGCGGCTACCGGGCCACCCCCCAGTGGGGATCCGGGGCGGTCGTTTCGGCCACGATGATGGGCTCCGCGTGGCCAGAGGTCGGTGCACTCGACGAGTGTGTAGGCACGGAGACCGCTTTCCCGGCGCCTGCGGCCGCGCCGTGGGGACTGTCGCTGCAGTCCCCGGACGCCTGGTACCTCCCTGCCGGCGCTACGCACACCCTCGCAGCCTCAGGCCCGTTCGAGATGATGCAGATGGTCGTCGACGGGCACAACCCCTCGTGGACCGCGTACTTCGGCTCCTACCTGGTGCGCATCGGCTGGGTCGCGTCGCAGGTCCGTGCCCAGGTGGTCGTCGGCGGCACGACGACGACGGTCGCAACCGCTGCCCGGACCTCTGAGACCCGCATGGGGATGCTCCGGGTGACAGTGTCCGGGTCCACGCTGACGCTGGAGGTCCGCGCAGATACCGGCGGCCAGGGCACGGGCACGTTCACGATGCCCGCAGGCATGGCGTCCGCCCCGCTGGACCGGGTCCGCGCCTACAGCGCCCCTGGTGTCCGCACTGGCGCGGTCATTGCCCGCTTCCCCGGCACTGCCAACCCTTTCGTGGGCCTGGACTATACCCCGACGACGCTGTTTCGCCGGGGCCTGTTCCCGGCGCAGACGACCCTGACCATCGTCCCCGGCATCGTCGAGCGGGACACTCTCAGCCTGATCTCTGAGCATGCGGACGCTGTCGGCGCGAAGTGGTGGATCGACGAGCTCGGCCGGGTCGTGTGGGCTGACCGGGCGTGGCTCGACGGCGGCACAACACCCGTGCGCGACCTCACCGCCACCGACGACCTGCTCGACCTGACCTGGTCCCATGACCACCGACAGTCGGCGTCCGAGGTCACCGTGCAATGGCAGTCTGCTTCGACGACCCGCTCCCTCGAGCAGCGGGTCACGGTCTGGGAGGGCGGCGGGTCCGGCCTCGACACTGGAACCTACGAGCACGTTCTGCATCCCGACGACCTCGAGGACTGGCTCGGCGTCGACACGTCCGTCACGCTCCTGCCTGGCTCGCTCGGAGGCCAGGGCATCGAAGACCTCAACTACCTACGCGGAACCCTGCTGGGCGCGGCACGGGTCGACGAGTCTTCAACCGGCGGCGAGGGCTGGTCACCGTCCTCGGTGTTCTCGGCGGTCGCGATGCGGCACGTCGACCCACGCACGTGGGTCCTCGCCTACACGGTCAACGCCGCCGCTGACGCCCTGACGGCCCGTGTCCCGGACGACTCCTTTTCAACCGGTGTGTGGCGAGCCCGGTACGGCGACAAGTTTCCAGCCGTCCGCGCGAGGGGTATCGGTCATCGCGTCCAGGAGTCCACCACCTCCACGATCACCGGACCCGCCGACGCACCAGCCCTGGTGCACGACGCCTCATGGCACGTGCAGCTGTCTTCACATGCCGTCGATCTCGCGGACTGGCTAGCAAGCCACCACGCGAACTCCCAGCCGGTCTTGCATCAGGTGCCGGTCACCTTTGACCCCCGTCTGCAGCTCGGGGACCTGGTGCGGGTCTTCGACGACGCGCGGTCCCGACTGCGGATCACCGGCCGCATCGTCGGGATCCGCCACGTTGTCGCCAACGGGTCCGGTGACACGTTCCTCGACGTGCAGACCCGGACCGTGGAGCGCCTCGACGTGACCCTCGGCCAGTACGACACCGTCTGGGCGGCCGCGGCCCTCGCCGCTCGTGACACCGAGTGGTCCACCTCCACCCTTGCCGCTTTCGACGCCGACCCCCTCAGGAGGACGTAGTGCCCAAGACGCAGAACGGCATCCAGTACCCGGGGCCTTCCGACACGCATCCCTCGGCCGCGTGGTGGCAGACGTTGGCGACGTCGATCGACTACGCCCTGCGCTCTGGTGACGAGGCGGTCAAGGCGCAACTGGCGGCTCTCGGTGTCGTCGTCGACGACCTCGGTGTGCACATCGAGCAGGACTACCTGTTGAAGGCCGAAGCGCAGGAGTTCGGTATTGCCGGGCCGCCGAACGTTCTCGGCATTGGCACCGTCACCCCTGGGGAGACTGCCGACGCCGAGATCCGCGGCGAGTCCCCTTCGCAGCTTCTCGACCTGACGCTGCCTCGCGGGTTGCGGGGTGTGCCCGGGCCGGGCGGTGCGATCGGCCTGGTCGAGACCGAGGACGAGGGCATGTTCGTGGAGTCCGAGCAGTTCGCGTGGCGCTGGGACAACACCGTGGGGAAGAGGCTCCTAGTCCGTGAGGGCGCCGATGAGCGGATGGTGTGGGGTGACACGGGGTGGCGTGACATGTCGGCGACCCTGATCGCTGAGAACGGCTGGACCGGCGTGTCGACCTTTCAGATCCGCCGCGTAGGCGATCAGGTCTTCTTCAATCTTTGGGGGCTCACACGGGACTCCAATGCCTCCGGCACCGTCGGTGTCGCCAACCTCATGCCAGACGGATTTCGACCGCCCATATCGGTATACGGACTCATCCCGACCAGCGTCTACACCCGCTTCTATATCAACGTCGCCGGCGCATTTGTCCTCATCAGCCCGCCAACGCTCAGTTTTTGCACCGTGTCCTACGTGACCAATCAGTCATGGCCTACGACGCTGCCCGGAACCCCCGCCTGAGGAGACCCATGGACGAGCTGAACGCCTACTACCGCGACTGGTCCGACGAGAAGCTCGACGAGCACCGCCGCGCCATCCTCGTCGAGCAGGAGCGCCGGGCCCGCGTCGCCGCCCTGCCCCAGCAGATAGCGGACATGCGTCGCGAGTACCTCGACGCCGGCGGCGATCCCGACGCCCTGCTGGAAGGAGCACCGTGAGCCTTCACACCATCATCCCCAAGGCAACCCCCGCGGGTGACCTCCCACCCAAGATCATCGGCCGCCTGGGCGAGATCATGCCCTCGGCCTCGACCACCACGACGTCGTTCTGGGTGTCGCCGACCGGTAGCGATACCGCGTCGGGTGCGCAGCACGCCCCGTTCCGGACCGTCAGCAAGGCGCTGTCGATGGTGCCCGACGTCGTCCGCTCCGGGCACCTCTACACCGTCACGCTCCTACCGGGAGTCTGGGACGAGGCGGTGACCCTCGACCACCGGGTGGTGCTCGGACAGGTCCTGCTCCTGGGATCCACGGAGGACCGCGACGCCCACAAGATCCTGTCCCTGCGGTGCGACTCGGTCTTGGGACACCTGGAGATCCGGAACATGACGACGACCCTGAAGACAGCGGCGGGCGCCTCGTGGCGCTTCTACCGGTGTCCGATGGTGGAGGTCGCCAACGTCCTGTCCGAGTCCAACGCCGCGGTCGAGAAGGGCATCGAGGGGTGCATCGGCTTGCTCGCTGACTACGGCTCGAACGTGATGGTGAGGGAATCAGACTTCGGCGGGAAGCGGTATGGGCTGCGGTCCAACTACCTGTCGCGGATCTTCTCGCGCAACAACACCGGCACGAACAACACCTTCGGCCTCGGCGCTCGCTGGGGTGGCATCCTCGCGACCTCCGGCACCCAGCCGACCGGCGACACCGACCGCAGCACTGACTCCGGCGGAATCATGTCCCACGACCACGGCGGCAAGATCGGCACGGCCGCCGAGCCCGGGCTCCTGCGCGCAGACTCGATCGGCGACGACTCGCCCCGGCGCAAGACGTACCACGTCACCTCCAGCGTCACGGGGATCAACTCCGACATCACCTCGGGTCAGCGGTTGCAGCTGCGCTTCCGTGGCCCCCAGGACGGCTACATCTTCCTGAAGGCGACCTACGGCGCACAGACCGGTTCCACCGGTGCCCAGTCACTGCAGAAGCACTTCTATGGCCTGCTCGGCCGTTCGTCGCTGTCGCCCGCCAGCTCGGCAGTGGTGTCGTCCCACTCGATGAGCGACAGCAAGATGACCTTGATGCACGCCGGGGGCAACGGCGAATTCGACCTCGTCATCGAGCCGCTCGCTGCTCTCGCCGGACGGTGGGGTGTCGAGATCGAGGTGTCGATGCTGCGCAACACGACCTGTCCGACGCTCGAGAGCGTCGTCCTACTGACCGCCTGAGTCGCAGAACTCTAGTCCCGGAGGCGGTAGGAGTGAGCGTCTGCCACGTCCCAGAAGGTGGCATCGTCACCGCGAGCGAGTGCGGCCACCGAGGCCCAATCCTCACCGAGCCGCTGACCCAGGTCAGCCATCACCCGCTCGGTGTCATAGGCATCCACCCCAGGGATCGCTCGCTCGTCGAGAGCTGTTTCCACTTCGAGCTGCGCGGCCTCTTTGTCCATCGGCCGACCCTAGCCCTTGCTGACCTCAACCACCTGCGCTGAAACCCCGCTAGGCCCTTTCGCTGCCGCTGGTTCCAGCGCATCGAGAATGTCCAACACCACCGGACAGTTTTCTTCCAGGTCCATGAACGTCTGGTGGGTCGTGCAGTACGGGTACTGGTCACCCGTCTCGTCGATCTGCGGGGTGCACGTGCTCATCGCCGCCCTGACTTCATCAGGGGTCCACTCGAAAGCCATGGCGTCGACCCTAGTTGACCTCGCATGCCCGGCCGCCCTGCGCGGCCGCTCAGCCACCCATCCAGGAGGCCACGTGACCACCACACAGCCAGTCCACCCGCACCCGGCCCGGATGCCCGCACTCCTCACGTGTGTCTTCGTCTGGGCCCTCATGGCCGCCGGGGTCGCCGATGGCATCGGTGGGTCTAACCCATACGCCTGGCACACCCGTATCCCGGGATCGGTTGGTGCACTCATCTGGGGTGTCCCTGCAGCGATGGCGTTGTGGACGCTTATCACCCGCCGCGGCGCCTGGGCCACCGTCGCCCTGCTCATCGTCGGCCCAGTGATCCGGGCCCTGTCCTACCTGTGGGCGTGGGTCATCTACCTCGACGAGGGCCCAGGGAGCGGTATACGCGGCGGCTACTACTACGCCGGCCTGCACCTGGCCATGGTCGGCATCGTCGTCACCGCGGCATACCTCACCCGGGAGGACCGGGCGGTCAGGGGGGACGCATGAGCTGGTTCGGCCCCATCGCCACCGTCGCCGGCGTCATCATCACCGCCCTCGCCGCGATCTGGGTGGCCATCATCCAGCGCCGCGCCACCCCCTACGACGCCCTCTCGAACCGGGTGATGAAGCTCGAGGCCTCGGACGCCGAGAAGGGCGACCTGATCCAGTCGCAGACCCGCCGGCTGCGGATGCTCGAAGAGGACACCCACATGCTCGTGGACGCCCTCACCGAGCAGGAGGACTGGCAGGAAGCCGGCGCCGACCCGCCCCCGCCGCGCATCGAACGCCGCGTCCTGGAGATCCTGCGCCGCCACCGCGCCGAGCGCCGACGCCTCGACCAGCTGGACGCACAGACCACCTGACCCACCCCACCCCGAGGAGCCCTGCCGCCTGGTGGGGCCCACACCCATGCCCAGGAGGGCCCATGGCCAGCAAGGCACTCATCAACGTCGTCATGCGACCCAACTGGGGGTCTGCCTACGGACTCGGCTGGCGAATCCGAGACCTGCCCGCGACCACCGCATGGCTGCACCACGCCGTCACCAACAACCTGCCCGCGAACGCGACCACGGCCCGAGAGCGGCAGGAGATGCGGCTCATCGACCGCATCGGCTACGACCGGTTCAAGTACGCCGACACCGGCTGGACCCGACCCGCTGGCGCCGGGATCTCCTACTCCTACGTCGTGTTCCCCTCCGGCCGCGCCTACCAGGGCCACGGCATCAACCGCGCCTCCAGCCACACCGCCGGGTACAACACCTACGGCCTCGGCATCGCAGTCCCGGGGAACACCGACATCCAGGACCTGACCGACCAGCAGGTCGACGCGATCGCCCGGCTCCTTGTGCAGCTCAAGCGCGAGGGTGCCCTCGTCAACGCACGCCTCAACGGTGGCCACCGCGACACCGGCTTCTCCACGTCCTGCCCGGGCAACAAGGCGTACGCGCGGATCGGTGAGATCAACGCCCTCGCCGCCCGGTACGAGAAGGGCCACGTCACCACCCCGGTCACGCCGCCCACCCCGGCACCGCAGCCACCGCCCAGCGTGCCGATCACCACCGAGGCCCGCACCTTCCAGCGCGGCTACAACGCGCTCTACGGCAAGACCCTCGCCGAGGACGGCGCCTTCGGGCCCCTGTCGCAGGCGGCGGCCGGTACCTACGCCGAGGACTACGGCTTCACAGGCGGCACCACCACACCCAGCAAGTCCCTACTCGCACATCTGGAGGACAGCATGACCATGCTCGACGAGATGAGGAAGCTGCGGCAGGCCGTCGAGGCCAAGCCGACGGCCAAGCAGATCGCGGAGTACCCCTACCCCGACCCGGTGACGGGCGAGGTCAGCCAACTCGGCGCCTACCCCGCCTTCGGCAACCGCAGGGCGGCCGCGAACACCGTGCTGCTCCAGCAGGTGCTCAAGGCCCTCCAGGGCCAACAGATGGACCCGACGGTCGTCGGCACCGCGATGGCCGACGCCCTGCGCGAGGACGTTCTCCAGGCGGTCAAGGACTCCGGTGCCGGAGCCTCGGCCGAGGACATCGCCCAACTGCTCGGCGCCCGCCTCTCCAGCGCCGCCACCAACACCCCCGAGGCGGTCTGATCATGGCCGCCACCTACCAGGAGATGCCCGCGACCAAGCCCCGGCCCGTGCGGGTCGCCGGCGCGGTCGTCAACACCATCAACGGCATCGCCGCCGGCGTCGGTGGCATCGGCGCGCTGAACGACCACCCGACCGTGGCCCTGGTCGCCGCGGTGGTGGTGCTCGTCACGAGCGTCGTATCCCAGACCCTCATGCCCGTGCTCGAGGGCAAGGTTGTGCCGGTCCAGGACGTCGCGCTCTACGCCGACGGTGACCGGCGCATCGTCAACGGCCCCGCCGCCGACCTCGTCGGCCAGGACGACGCAAGTGGCCGCCACCTCGACCTCGACGGCGACGGCATCGCGGACCACGCCCAGGGTGGGGCGTACCGGGACGACGGTGCGACGAGCTGACTGGCTCGACGTCGCGCTCTTCGTCGTCTGCGCCCTGGTCGGGATCCTGCTCGTCCAGCTACTGGGCCCGATCCTCTGGGCCAGCTGAACCCCACCACCCCGACTACCGCCGAGGGGAGGTGAACCCCATGACCAAGCGCATCGCAGCGGCCGCCCTCGCGGCCCTCGCCTTCGCCGGTGGCATGACCGTCGCGGCCACCCCCGCGCAGGCCGTCGTCTCCTGGGAGGACCGCAAGTAGCCCCAGCACCACGAGTGCCCCCGCCCAGCCTCGCGCTGGGCGGGGCACTTTCGTGCGTCCAGGTAGGTTGGGCGGATGCCCCAAGCACCAGCCGTAACCGTCGCCGACCTCGATGCCGACGTGAGCACACGGCAAGCCTTCGGAGCAGTCTTCCAACGGCCCAAGAACCTAGACAGCCTGCTCGACTCCTACCGAGCCGGCCAGCTGCGGCTGCCCCCTCAACCCGTGTGGACGGGAGAGTTCACCAACTGGGCAGCAGACCCGTTCGAGGACCGCAACTGGCGCTTCCAGCATCACACCCTGCGCTGGCTCAACCCCATCCGGTGGGCCGCGCTCGACGGGGTCAATGACGCACGCGGTGAGTGGCTGTACGTCGCCCGGTCCTGGGCCGAAACCAACATCCCCGCCGAGGAGTCGCCGTCCGACTTTGCCTGGAAGGACATGGCCGACGGCACCCGCGCGATCCAGTTCTGCCTCGGCGCGCCTCTCGTCGGCCCCGAGGACGAATGGTTCGTCGAGCTGCTCAAGTACCACCGGGACTGGCTGATGGACGACAAGCACATCGTCCAGAAAAACCACGCGCTGCACCAGCACCAGGGCCTCCTCGTCCTCGGCGCCACCCTCCGCGACACCGACGCGATCAACAAGGCCGTGGAGCGGATGCGCACCCAGTTCCGCACCACCTTCGACGAGCAAGGCGGCAACGACGAGGGCGCGATCAAATACCACGAGCTCAACATCCAGTGGTGGGCACTGGGCTGGAGGCGTGTGGAAGCAGAGGGCATCGCACCCCCGGAGGATGTGCAGCACCGCCTGGACCGGGCTGCCTACGTCCTGGCGCACATGACCCTGCCGAACGGGGAGATCACCCAGATCGGTGACACCGTGCGAGGCAAGGTTGCCCCACGTCTCGGAGAAGCGACCGAGTACGCCGCCACGGGCGGCCGAAGCGGCAAGACGCCCAGTGAGCGTGTCGTCGTGCTCGACCGCGGCTACATCCTTTCCCGCAGCGGGTGGGGCGAGAAGAAGCCGCTCGACCAGGAGTCCCACACCGTCATCCGTCACGGCATCCACCACCGCGGCCACGCACACCAGGACCGCGGCAGTGTCCACATCTACGCCGCCGGCCAACGCTGGCTGACCGACTCCGGCTTCCACAGCTACCAGGCCGGCTCCCCGGAGGTCAGGTACCTCAAGTCCCGCGAGGCGCACAACGTCGCCTTCCTGCCTGGCGTCGACCACGACGACAACGCGCCCGTCGAGATCGTCGCCCAGCACGTCAGCGACGACGCCCACGACTTCACCCTCCTCGACCACGGCTACGGCGACGCCGACGTCCGCCGCCGTGTCATCTACCTCACCGGCCCCGACGCGTGGCTCGTCATCGACACCGCAGACCCCGCCGCCGGCGCCCCCATCCGCCAGCACTGGCACGTCGAGCTCGACACCAAGGTGCGTGTCCTCGACAACGGGTACCGCCTCGCCGGCGCACGCGCGCAGTTCACGATGTACTGGTTGGGTCGGGGAACCGCACTCTCACACCGGCTCGCTGACGACCGGTCCCACGACGCGTGGATCGGGACCAGGTGGAAGACGATGCAACCGAGCGCTCGGATCACGGCGGAGTCACGGGCACGATCACCTCGCCTCGTGACGCTGCTCGTACCTCAAGCTGGGAACCCGTTGGGGGTGGTCAGCAGTCACGTCGCGACCACGGGCACCACGAGCCTCGATCTGGTGCGCGGCGGGGCACGGTGGCGGATCAAGGTGACGGACGGAGAACTCGTCGTGCGGCAGTCCTGAGAGACCTTCCCGCTCGTCGGTGACATGGCCCTCGTGCCCCCGCGGGCCGTCGTCTCTTGGGAGGACCGCAAGTAGGCGCCCCTGCACCACGAACGCCCCCACTCTCCTCCGGGAGGGTGGGGGCGGTTTCGTGCGTCCGGGCTCACGCCTCGGTACAGTTCGACCCGGACACGCCGGCCCGGACCACGAACGTGGACCCATCCGACTCCAGAACCCGCACCGTGGGCTCGCTCTCACCCGTGGCCTCCATGTAGGTCACCGCTGCCTCACACACCTCCAGCGCCGCCCGCGCCTCCGCGCTGCCGGATGTGCCCCTAGGGTCGGTGATAGACGTCTCCACCTCCAGCAGGTTCGCGTCACGGGTCGCCCCCCGCACCTGCTGGTACCACTCAGCCCCTTCGTTGGCCGCCAGCAGCTCGTAGACGTCGTAGTTCGGGTCATCCTCGGCTACGACCGGCGTCGTCCGCTCAGCGGCCGCGGGCTCCTCTTCCTGGCCGTCCTCTTCTGTCGACGTCGGCTCGGCCGCTGCAGTGGCCTCCACTGTGACGGTCGCCGTGGCGGTCTCCGTCAAGGTTTCGGTGACCGTCTCGGTGACGGTGACGGTGGCGGTCTCCGTCACGGTCTCGACGGTCGTGCTTGGCTCGCCCGAACACCCCGCCACCACTGCTGCAGCGGCGATGGCCAACAGAACCCTGCTCTTCATGCTGCCTCTTCCCACGGAATTCGAGCCACTCTGTCTCAGGACCTTCTCGTCCACCCCAGCCCTTCCAACGACGAGATCGAGCCAGAGCGGGCGCAGTGTTCGGCCGGCCTCGGCCCGAGCACTGGTTGGGCCCGCCGCGTCCGTAGTATCACCGCATGGGTCGAGCATCACGCGCCAAGGTAGAGCAACGAAAAATCGCACGCGATCGAGATCGCGTACTTGAATCCTATCGTGAGACGGTGCAATTTTTGCAGGCGTCATCCGCTTCCTTCGATGCTGGCTACTCAGCAGAGGCCAAGCGCCTAGCCGTCTCCTTGAGGGTGCTCTTGCACGACACGAAGAGTTCTCACTCCATATTGGGCCAGTTGGGAATCAAGAAGAATTGCACATTTCTTGACACAGCGGGGCCCGTGGACCCAGCCAACTTGATAAGCACCCTCGGGCTCGTAATGCTCCGAGGCACGTCGCTTGGCGACGGCTCAGCCGATGGCAAGTACGTTCCCCTGCTTGGAGGCGGACCTTTCGATTTCGGCTTGGTCCCCTACGAGAAGTGGTGGAACGGACCTGTCATGAAGGTGGACGACCACTCGTGGTCGCGGTGGGAACTCGTTAGCTCCCTGGCCCACAAGGAAGGCGGTGCCCACGTCGATCCTCACCTCGATGACGCCTACGAACGTATGGTCCACCAAAATGGCCTGGGCTGGTCGTTCGAAGATCAAGGAGGAACCCGCCCCTTCACGGGTAACCCTGTCGAGGTTGCGGTACGCCAGGTGGCCTACGAGTTCTTGGAGACAACCAAGACACTAGGAACGGAGCTCAACAAGCTCTCAAACTAGAGTTTGTTCGGACTACACTTCCCTTACATCGTTGCTCGGCAGCAACGTCGCGATCGTCGTCGGCGGGGTCGCGCTGCTGGCCGCCCGCTGCGGGCTGCCCCGCCGGTGGCGGACCCCCGTCGTGCTGCTGGCCCTGGTGGGCTTCGTCCTGCTCTGCCGTCCGGAGCCGTCGGTGCTGCGGGCCGGGGTGATGGGGACGGTCGGCCTGCTCGCGCTGACCTCCGGCCGGCAGCGCGCGACGCTCCCCGCGCTCGGCGCCGCGGTCACCCTCCTGCTGTGCGTGGACCCGTGGTTGGCCCGCTCCTACGGCTTCGCACTGTCCGCGCTGGCCACCCTGGGGCTGGTGCTCTGGGCCCGGCCCTGGGGTCTGTGGATGGCGGACCGACTGCCCCGCTGGGCGGAGCTGCCGGCACGGGCCGCGGCGGTCCCGTTGGCCGC
Source organism: Serinicoccus shuyuelongi (assembly GCF_045032955.1). Lineage (NCBI taxonomy): Bacteria > Bacillati > Actinomycetota > Actinomycetes > Micrococcales > Ornithinimicrobiaceae > Serinicoccus > Serinicoccus shuyuelongi. The sequence continues at coordinate 68,027 of NZ_JBJFZU010000005.1, forward strand.
CCAGGTGATCTGCGCCCCCGTCATCGTGCTGCTGCAGGGCAGCGTGACCACCGTCGCCGTGCTGGCCAACGTGCTGGCCGCACCGTTGGTGCCGCCGACCACGGTCCTCGGGGTCGCGTCCGCGGTGGTCGCGCCGCTGTGGCTGCCGGCGGCGACCGCTCTCGCCTGGGCGGCGGCGTTGCCCGCCTGGGTCATCGCCCGGGTGGCCCGGGTGTGCTCGCGTCTCCCGTACGGGACGCTCGACTGGGTCGACGGCGTCGCGGGGGCGTGGCTGCTGACCGCGCTCACCGTGGCCGCCCTGCTCACCGGTCCCTGGTGGTTGGCCCGGGCCCGTGGTCATCCGTGGGCGGTGGCGGCGCTGTCGCTCGTCGGGGTGGTCCTCGTGGCACCCGTCCCGGGCGTGCGCGGCTGGCCCCCGCCCGGGTGGGTGGTCGCCGGTTGCGACGTCGGGCAGGGGGACGCCTTCGTGCTGCGCAGCGGTCCGGGGACCGCGGTGATGGTCGACACCGGGCCGGACCCGGCCGCCGCGTCGCGCTGCCTGCGCGACCTCGACGTGGACGTGGTGGAGCTGCTGGTGCTGACCCACTTCCACGCCGACCACGTCGGTGGCCTGTCCGGTGTCCTCGGCTCGACCGAGGTCGAGTCCGTGCTGGTCAGCCCGCTCGCGGACCCGCCGGAGAACGCCCGGCGGACACGCGCGCAGCTGGCGGCCGCGGGCATACCGGTGCGGACGGCGCGGGCCGGTGAGCACGGCGCCTGGGGCCAGGCGCGGGTCCGGGTCCTCGCCCCGGCGTCACCGCTGCCGCCCGGCCTGGACGACGCGAACAACAGCAGCGTCGTGCTGGACGTCGAGGTGGCGGGGACCAGCGTCCTGCTCACCGGGGACCTGGAGCCGGAGGGGGCGCGGCCGCTGCGCGCGCTGCTGAGGGGCCGGGAGGTCGACGTGCTCAAGGTGGCCCACCACGGCTCCGCCGCCCAGGACGAGGTGCTGACCCGGCAACTCGACCCCACGATCGCGCTCATCGGGGTCGGCGCCGACAACACCTTCGGCCATCCCGCGCCCAGTGCGCTTGGCCTGCTGCAGGAGATCGGTGCCGTCGTGCTCAGGACCGACCTGCACGGGGACGTCGCGGTCGCCCGGGACGAGCTGGGACGGCTGGTCCCGCACGCCCGCGAGTGAGCCAAGGACGCTTCGTTACGGCGCGGGGACGTGCTCTCCTGCCCCGTGCCCGCCGAGCTCCCGTGCGCTGGCGCACAGGGCGGACAGGGTAGCGGCCACCGAGGGGACCTTGCGCAGGTCCGGTGTGGTGACGACCTGCACGGTCCGCCGCGACGGCGGCGAGATGGGGCGGATGACCACGTCGGGGTGCGAGACCGTGCTGAGGATGAGCTGCGGCACCAGCGCCACACCCAGGCCTGCTGCCACCAACCCGAGCACGGCGACGTAGTCCTCGGTCTCGAAGGTGACGTCCGGGTCGAAGCCGGCACCGTGCGCCAGGCTGAGCAGGTGCCCTCGGCACCGCGGGCACCCGGCGATCCACCGGTCCGCCGAGAGGTCTGCCAGGTCGACCTCGTCCTGCCCGGCGAGCTCGTGCTCGCGCGGCAGCACCAGCATCACCGGGTCGACCAGCACGTCCAGCACGACGAGACCGGACAGGTCGTCCTCACCGCGTCCCGCGTCGGTCCCCTCGTACGCGAAAGCGACGGCCAGGTCGACGCTGCCGGCCCGCACCGCGGCCAGCGACTCCGGCGGCTCGGCCTCGCTGAACTGCACGGTGACCGCCGGGTGGCTCTCCCGCAACCGGGCCAGCGCCCGCGGCACCAGCGTCGCCGAGGAGGAGGGGAAGGCCATCAGCCGCACCCGCCCCGCCTGCAGGCCCGCGATCGCCGTCATCTCCGCCTCGGCGGCGTCCAGCCGGTCCAGGATGTCGGCAGCACGGGTGGCCAGCAGCTGCCCGGCCTCGGTCAGCCGCACCGTCCGGCCGATCCGCTCGACGAGGACCGTGCCCGCCCGCTGCTCCAACCGCCGCACCATCTGCGACACGGCGGGCTGGGTGTAGCCCAACGACGTCGCCGCCGCGGTGAACGACCCCTGCTCCGCGATCGCCCGCATCACCCGCAACCCCGCAGCGTCCAGCATGTCGGCCAGCATAGTGGGCCGGGTCCCCGGGCCGAGACGTCATCCTCCCGACGCCGTGCACGGCGCCCATGTTCACCTGCCCGACACCCCCACCCGCTGCAGTGGTCCCGTGCAGACGTTGCGTGCGCATGTTCCCTCGCCCCTGCCCCTCGGTGACCCGACCCTCGCCCAACTCGAGGCGGCCCGCGCCACCGCCCACCACGGCCCCTCCGCCCGACGCGACCGACGCGGGACCGCGCTCTGCCTCTCCGGGGGCGGGTTCCGCGCCTCCCTCTTCCACCTGGGCGCGGTCCGTCGCCTCGACGAGCTGGGCGTGCTGGGCCGGCTGCGCACCATCAGCGCCGTCTCCGGCGGTGCCCTCGTCGCGAACCTGCTCACCCACCCCGACCTGGAGTGGCCGGACCCGGACGGCCCGCCCGCCCGGGTCGGCGGCCTGTCCGAGCTGGTCGCGGAGCCGCTGCTGCGGCTGACCTCCCGCAACCTGCGCACCCCCGTCCTGCTGTCCCGGTTCCGGCCCGGAGGCTGGGCCCGCCCGGACGCCGGCGTGCAGGGGCTCACCGACCAGCTGGAGCGCCTGGTCCCCTGGTGGGGCACCGACCTGCGTGAGCACCGGCGGGGTGGACCGGTCGTGCTCACCGGCGCCACCGAGATCGGGTACGGCGTCTCCTGGCTCTTCGCCGACGCCCGGTCGTGGGCGCCCCGAGGCCAGGTCGGGGACCACCGGCTGGGGTATGCCGCCCCGCCGCCGGGGCTGCGGATCGTCGACGCTGTGGTGGCCTCCTGCGCCTATCCCCCGTTCTTCGCGCCGTTGCAGCTGGACGGCGACCTGCTGGGGCTCAGCGGGGGCGTGCCGGACCCGGACGAGCCCGCTGCGGTGCGGGAGTCCGTCCGTCGCCGGATCCAGCTCGCGGACGGCGGCGTCTACGACAACCTGGGCCTGGAGCCGGTCTGGTCCGACCACGCGAACGTCCTGGTCAGCGACGCAGGACGCGCCCTGCGCAGCCGGGACGCCGGGGCCGGCCTGAGCCGGTTGTGGCACCTGCTGGCGATCGCCTCCAGCGGTGGGCAGACGGCGCGCCTGCGCTGGCTGCGGGCCAGCTTCGCCGCGGGCGTGCTGCAGGGCGCCACCTGGTCGCTGGAGTCCCCGGACGGTATGCGACCGACCACCCGGGACGGCGACCACCCCGAGCAGGCGGCCCGGGCGCGGACCGGTGACCGTCCGGCGGCCTACTCGGCGGACGTCGTGGCGACCATCAACGCGGTGCGCACCGACCTGGACGCTTTCAGCCGGGGCGAGCAGCGGGTGCTGGAGCGGCACGGCTACCTGGTCGCCGACGCCTCCGTGCGCCGCCACTGTCCCGGGGTCATCGCCCTGGACGCGCCGCTACGGGCACCGCACCCCGAGGTGGCCCGAGGCGAGGACGCGGTGAGCGAGCTGCGGGACTCGGCCCGCATCACCGCCCTCGGGCGACGCTGAGGGGCCCTCGCCCCTTCGCCCCGTGCACGGCCTCACCCGTCACCTCTCGCCGACCTCGCCGACCACCAGCCCGAGCGTCCCCGGCCCGGCGTGCACCCCCATACCCGGGTCCAGCTCCACCACCGTCGGCACCACCCCGGTCCGGGACGACACGTCGGCCGCCACCTGGTCGGCACCGGCGATCGCGTCCAGCTGGTGCACCGCGACCCTGGCCGTGCCGCCCCGCTCGACGATCGTGTCGCAGGCCGCCACCCCGAGGTCGACCAGCCGGGCCAGCGCCCGGGACCGGGTGCGCACCCGTTCGGCGACCGCGACCTCCCCGTCGGTGATCGTCAGCAGCGGCTTGATCGCCAGCGCCGAGCCGACGACCGCCTGGACGCGCCCGACCCGGCCACCCCGGCGCAGGTGCTCCAGGGTGTCCAGGTAGAACCAGGTCCGGCAGGACGCGGCCCGTCGCCGGACGAGGTGGAGGACCTCCTCGACGGTCCCGCCACCGGCGGCCAGCGCGGCACCGTCCTGCACCGCCCAGCCCAGGGCCATCCCGAAGGTGCCGGAGTCCAGCACCCGCACGTCCAGCTCGTCGGCCACCACGGCGGCCGCCTGACGGGCGGCCTCGACGGTCCCGCTGACCCGGCCGGAGAGGTGGGCCGAGACGACGGAGCGGCAGCCGGTGCGGGACGCCAGGTCGCGGTAGGCGGCGACCAGCTCACCCGGCGAGACACCGCTGGTGGAGACGCGTTCCCGCCCCGCGCGCATGATGTCCACCAGCTCGCCGGGCGTGATCTCCCGCGAGCGGGCGCCGCGCCGTTCCCCGACCAGCACGTGCAGCGGCGTCACGGCCAGCCCCGGCCCATCGGGCACGCAGGCACCGCCGTCGGTGACCAGCGCCACCCGCTGCCGGCCGGCGGGGGCCGTGGCTGCCACGTCCACCGCCCTCAGACGACGATGTTGACCAGGCCGGGGGCGCGCACGACGACCTTGCGCACCGGCGCCCCGTCCAGGAACTGCCGGACCTTCTCGCTCGCCAGGGCCAACGCCTCCAGGTCCGACTCGGTGATGTCGGCCGGCACCTCCAGCCGGTCGCGCACCTTGCCCCGGACCTGCACCACCGCGGTGACCGTGTCCTCCACCAGCAGCGCCGGGTCGGCCTCCGGGAAGGACGTGTAGGTCAGGTCCTGACGACCCAGCCGCTCCCACAGCTCCGCGGCCAGGTGCGGCGCCACCGGGGCCACCAGCTGCACCAGCGGCTCGGCCGCCGCGCGGGGCACCCGGTCCAGCTTGGTCAGCAGGTTGTTCAGCTCGATCATCCGGGCGATCGCCGTGTTGAACCGCAGCCCAACGTAGTCCGCGGCCACCTGGTCGATGGTCCGGTGCACGGCCTTGGCCACGTCCGGGCTCATCGGCTCGTCGGTGACGGTGACCTCGCCGGTCTCCTCGTCGACCACGTTGCGCCACAGCCGCTGCAGGAAGCGCTGGCTGCCGACGACGGCGCGGGTCTCCCAGGGCCGGTACTGCTCCAGCGGGCCCATCGACATCTCGTACACCCGGAAGGTGTCGGCGCCGTACTGCTCCACCATCTCGTCCGGGGTGACGACGTTCTTCAGCGACTTGCCCATCTTCCCGTACTCCTGGGTGACCGGCTGGCCCTCCCAGGAGAAGGTGGACGGGCCGCCGTCGGAGGACGTGTGCTCCTCGACCTCGGCCGCGGGCACCGCGAAACCGCGGGCGTCCCGGTAGACGTAGGCCTCGATCATGCCCTGGTTGATCAGCCGGCGGAACGGCTCCTCGCTGGAGACGTGCCCCAGGTCGAAGAGCACCTTGTGCCAGAACCGGGCGTACAGCAGGTGCAGCACCGCGTGCTCCACCCCGCCGACGTAGAGGTCGACGCCGCCGGGGTCGGTGGCCCCCTCGGGCGCACCGGCGACGGTCTGCTCGCGGGGGCCGATCCAGTACTCCTCGACCGCCGGGTCGACCGGGGCCGCGTCGTTGCGGGGGTCGAGGTAGCGCAGGTAGTACCAGCAGGAGCCGGCCCAGTTGGGCATCGTGTTGGTCTCCCGGCGCACCGGCACCGGACCCCGGTCGTCGCCCAGGTCCATCGTCGTCTCGACCCACTCACGCGCCCGCGCCAGCGGCGCCTCGGGCTCGCTGTCGGCGTCCTGCGGGTCGAAGGTGCGCGGCGCGTAGTCCGGCACCTCGGGCAGGGTCACCGGCAGCTGGTCCTCGGGCACCGGGTGCGCCACCCCGTCCTCGTCCCAGACGATCGGGAAAGGCTCCCCCCAGTACCGCTGCCGGCTGAACAGCCAGTCGCGCAGCCGGTAGGTCACCGTCGGCTCCCCCGCGCCGACCCGCTCCAGCCAGGCGATCATCGCCTCCTTGGCCTCCTCGACGCCGAGGCCGTCCAGGCTGATCCGGTCGTTGGCCGAGTTGATGGCCGGACCCTGCCCGGTGAACGCCTCGTCCTCCGGGTGCTCCGGGGTGGGCTGCACGGTCCTCACGATCGGCAGGCCAAAGGCCGTCGCGAAGTCCCAGTCCCGCTGGTCCTGGCCGGGGACGGCCATGATCGCGCCGGTGCCGTAGCCCATCAGCACGTAGTCCGCGATGAACACCGGGATCGGGGTCCCGGTGGCCGGGTTCGTGGCGAAGGCGCCGGTGAAGACACCGGACTTGGTCCGGCCCTCGGCCTGCCGCTCGATGTCGCTGCGGCCCGCGGCCTGACGCTGGTATGCGCTCACCGCCGTCCGCGGGTCCGCCGCACCCGCGGTCCAGGCCGGGTCGGTGCCCTGGGGCCACTGCTCCGGCAGGATCTGCTCCAGCAGCGGGTGCTCCGGGGCCAGCACCATGAAGGTGGCCCCGAAGAGGGTGTCCGGCCGGGTGGTGAACACCTCGACGGCAGGGGCCTGCCCCGCACCCGGTCCGCCCGCGTCCTCCTCACTCCCTGCGCCGGCCACCGGGAAGCGCACCTGGGCACCGGTGGACCGGCCGATCCAGTTGCGCTGCATGAGCCGCACCTTCTCCGGCCAGTCCAGCCGGTCGAGGTCGTCGACCAGCCGGTCGGCATACCGGGTGATCCGCATCATCCACTGGCTCAGGTTCCGCTTGAAGACCGGGAAGTCACCACGCTCGGACTTGCCGTCCGCGGTCACCTCCTCGTTGGCGAGCACGGTGCCCAGGCCGGGGCACCAGTTCACCGGGGCGGAGGAGACGTAGGCCAGCCGGTATGCCTGCAGCACCTCGGCCCGCTGCACCCGGTCCAGGTCCGCCCAGGGCCGGCCGTCGGGGGTGGGGCGCGCCCCGGTCTCGAACTCCTCGACGAGCTCGCCGATCGGGCGGGCCCGTCCGGGCGAGCCCTGTCCCGAGCCCTCCCGGGCGGGGGCCTCCGGGTCGTACCAGGAGTCGTGGACCTGCTGGAAGATCCACTGGGTCCAGCGGTAGTAGTCGGGGTCGATGGTGGCGAAGCTGCGGTCCGGCTCGTGCGACAGGCCGATCATCCGCCACTGCCGCCGGTAGGTGGCCATCGCCGCCTCGGTGGTGACCCGGGGGTGCTGCCCGGTCTGCACCGCGTAGTGCTCGGCGGGCAGACCGAAGGCGTCGAAGCCCATGGCGTAGAGGACGTTCGCGCCGGTGGTGCGCAGGAAGCGGGCGTGCACGTCGGTGGCGACGTAGCCCAGCGGGTGGCCCACGTGCATACCGGCACCGGAGGGGTAGGGGAACATGTCCATGACGACCCGGTGCTCCCGACCCGGCTGCAGACGCGGGTCCTCGGGGCGTGCCGAGGGGCCGGCCGGGTTGGCCGAGGCGAACTCGTCGGCGGCCTCCCACCGGTCCTGCCACCGGCGCTCGATCGCACCGGCCAGCTCGGCGGTGTAGCGGTGCTCGGGGGTGCGCTCGCTCATCGTCTCTTCTCGTCCTTCGTCGTCTCGGCGTCCCAGGGTTCCGTGCACAAAAAAGCCCCTCTCGCAGGAGGGGTTCGCCGCGCTGGGTCAGGTGCTGTCAGCGCGGCTGGGCAAGGAGGGCGTGGCGGGTCGTCATCGTGCCCACATGGTAGCGCAGAGGGCGCCCTCCCGCGGTGCGGTGGGCGCCCCCGACCTCGCGTCAGCGAGGGGCGTGCTCGGTCTCAGGAACCGATCGCGTTGAGCCTCCTGGCCATCGCCGACTTCTTGTTGGCGGCCTGGTTGGCGTGGATGACGCCCTTGGAGACGGCCTTGTCCAGCTTCTTGGAGGCCACCTTGAGGGCGTCCTTCGCCGGGGCGACCTCACCGCTGTCCGCGGCCACGCGGAACCGGCGGATGAAGGTGCGCAGCTCCGACTTGTGCGCCCGGTTGCGCTCGGTGCGCTGGGCGTTGGTCTTCACGCGCTTGATCTGCGACTTGATGTTTGCCACGTAGCTTCTTCCTGCGTCAGTGATTTCTCGGGTGTCGTGAGGCGAGGGTCGGGCTCCGCGGTCGGACGAGGCGTGGGGAATGCCGTGGCGACGACCTTGAGCACGGATGCTGCTGTGCGTGCACGCACGACCGGCGGGCACGCAAAGGACAACGGTAGCAGCGGGAGGCGCTGTGCCCAAGTCCGCTCAGCCGTGCCGGTGACGGCAGACCGCCAGGACGGCCCGCTCGACCGCGTGCTCCGGGCTGCGGACCGCGGCCTCGGTCCGGACGCCACCCTTCACGTCGACGTCGGCCTGGGCCACGGCCTGGATGGCGGCACCCAGCCGCGGGCCGTCCCAGCCCTTGCTGCTCCGGCGGGCGGCGTCCACCTGCCACGGGGCCATCCCCAGGTCCCGGGCGATCTGGGCCGAGCCCCCGCGACCCGCCGAGGCCACCTTGCCGACCTGCCTCAGCTGCATGGCGAGCACCGCCACGATCGGCACCGGGTCCAGGCCGCCGAGCATGGCGTGCCGCAGCAGCGCCATCGCCCGGGCCTCGTCACCGGCCAGCGCCGCCTCCGCGACCCGGAACCCTGTGGTCTCGACCCGTTCGCCGTAGTAGGTGGTGACGTCGCCGACCTCCACCATCCCCTCGACATCCCGCATCAGCTGGCTGCAGGCGGAGGCGAGCTCGCGCAGGTCCTTGCCGACCGCCAGCACCAGGGCACCGACGGCCTCGGGCGCGATCCGACGCCGCGCGGCGGAGAACTCCTTGACCACGAAGTCGTGCTTGTCCGCCTCGGTCTTGACCGCCTTGGCCTCCACGACCCGCGCCCCGTCCTTGCGCAACCGGTCCAGCACCCGCTTGCCCCGGTTGCCCGAGCGGTGCCGCACCACCAGGGTGAGCTCGTCCGCCGGCTGGTCCAGGTACCGGCCGAGGTCCTCGATCAGGGCGTCGTCGGCCTCGTCCACGTCGTGCACCACCAGCACCGTCCACCCGCCGAACAGGCTCGGGCCGGCGTGCACCAGGAGGTCCCCGGCCTGGTACCCGGCGGCCCGGACCCGCACCACCTCCGCCTCCGGCTGCTGCTCCCGGACGGTGTCCAGCACCTCGTCCACCGCCCGCTCGGCGCGCAGCTCCTCGGGCCCGGTGACCAGGACCAGGGTCGGCAGGCTCGCGCTGTTCATGCGCCCAGCCTGCCACGGGTCACCGACAGCAGGTCCTCGACGCCGCTCAGGTGCTGACGGCGGGCAGCGCGGCCCCGCTCCAGGTCGTGCCGTCCGGCCCGAGGATCCGGATCTCGGTGGCGTCCTCGCGCAGCACCGCCGCGTTCATCTCGCAGTCCAGCGGCGCGGCGGTGCCCACGAAGCCCCCCGAGGGGACCCGGGTGCCGTCCGCGGTCAGCAGCACGAGCTCGTACCGGGCGCCCGGGTCCGCGCCGTCCACGACCAGCACCGTCTCGGTGCCCCAGGTATGCGCGATCAACCCGGCCTCGATCCGGGCGCCGGTCCCGGTGGCGCTCATCGACAGGGGCTCCAGAGCCCCCAGCGTCCCGGGCGGGCCGGTGGGGGTGTCCGGGCGTGCCCGGCGGAGCACGTCGCTGCCGACGGCACCGGTCGCGACCAGACCGGCCGCGGCCAGGCCCAGCAGAAGCCCTCGCCGTCCGGGCTGCGGCGGCCGGTCCTGCCGTGGCTGCGAAGGCTCCTGCGGGGGCCTCACCAGTCGCAGCCGGGCGTCGTCCTGGTCCTTCGCGTCGTCGTCACCGTCGCCGTTGTCCTTCTCGCCACCGTCGACGTCCTCGCCCTCTGTCCGGGCCAGGACCGTGTCCAGCAGACCGGCGTCCGGCACCAGGTCCATCGCCGACTCGTCCCAGCCGGCTCCCGGGCGCCGGATCCTGTCCAGGGTCGCGCGCAGCGCGACGACCTCCTCGTCCACGCCCGGGTCCTGCGCCCTCAGCTCGTCCAGGAGAGCGCGCCCGGCGTCGTCGAGGGTGCCCTCGGCGGCCGCCAGCACCAGCTCGGCCCGTCGCTGCTCAGCGTCCATGCTCCTCGACCTCCTCTCCGACGATCCCGCGCAACGCGCGCAGGGCGTAGTACATCCGGCTCCGCAGCGTGCCGACCGGCACACCCGTGACCCGGGTCAGCTCCTCGTACCTCAGACCGTGCAGGTGCACGGCCACCACCACCTCGCGGTGCTCCCGGCTCAGCTGGGCCAGCCCGGACATCAGGGTGACCCGGTCGACCACCCCGGCGTCCACGCCCGGGACCGCCGTGGACGGGGGCTCGGGCAGCTCGGCGTGCGGCTGTGCCGGCCGCCGGACCCGCGCCCGGTGGGTGTCGATGACGACGTTCCGCGCGATCGACATCAACCAGGTCCGCTCCGACCCACGCTCGGCGCTGTAGCGGTCTCGTGCCCGCCATGCCCGCACCAACGTCTCCTGCAGACAGTCCTCCGCGGCATGCCGGTCCTCGAGCGCGTTGACCGCGAACCCAAGGATCACCTGCCCGTGCTCGTGGAACGCACGTCGGACGTCGAACTCACCGTGCTCCGTCAGGGTCCTCGCCTCCCGGGGGCCCAGCAGCGCCAGTCCAGGTGGAGCGGGGCTGTGCTGAATCATCTGGCACGACCCCTCTGTGAGTAGTACCAGAGGGATACGTCGGCAGGGACGCCGACGTTCAGACCATCCTTTCAGACGATGTCGTCCGATCCGTGGTGAACGCCCCGGCACGTCCCGGCGTACACCCCTGCACAGCCCGGTCCTGGACCGGGGCCAGACGAGAAACGGAGCACTCATGAGCACTGTCACCAGCAGCACGAAGCCGAGCCGGGTGGGTCGCCGCGCCGCCCTCGGCGCCGCCGGCGCACTTGCGCTCGCCGGAGCCGTGGCCGCCCCCGCGTCCGCCGAGACCGAGGTCGACCGCCCCGACTCCTTCACCTCCGCCTTCACCGCCACCGCCACCCCCGAGGCCGTCGTCGACGCCGACGGCAACCCGGCGCCCGGCCCCGAAGGCGCGATGGGCACCTTCACCTTCATGATCAACTCGGACGAGGAGATCATCTGCTACGACATCGAGACCACCGGTGTCACCGGCGAGTACGAGAGCCCGGCCAAGACGGCCACCCACATCCACCAGGCCGACCTCGGCGAGGGTGGCCCGCCCCGGCTGGCCTTCCCCAACCCGATGGGCGAGGGCGACGTCCGGACCAGCTCCGGCTGCTTCCAGGGCCCGTTCACCACCGGCCTCGAGGGTGATGACGGCAACGACACCGGCGAGGGCTTCTCGCTCGCCGAGATCGAGGCCAACCCGGCCGGCTTCTCCGCGGACACCCACACCGCGGACTTCCTGCCCGGTGCCGTCCGTGGCCAGCTGGAGTCCATCCCGGTCGGTGGCGTCGAGACCGGCTTCGGCGGGACCGCCGAGCGTTCCGGCGGCATCAACCCCGCCCTGACCGGGGTCGGCATCGGTGCCGTCGCCCTGGGCCTGCTCGGTGCGGGTGCTGTGGTGGCCCGCCGTCAGACCGGTGCCTGAGGCGCACCCCTCGACCCGCACGTCCAGGGGCGTCCGTGCCCCGTGACGTGCGACGACGCGCACCCGCCGTGGCCATGCTCCTGTGCCTCGGCGGGTGCGCTGCGCCCGGCCCCGCCACCGGTGGCCCCGGTGACGGGCAGCAGGGTGCCTCACCGACCGTCGTCGAGGAGCCTGCCGCCGCGACGACGACCCCGGACATCGACACGGACACCGACACCATCGACACCGCCCCCCGGACCGGGGACGCCGGGCAGAACGACTCTGCGGGCGGCACCGAGGACGGCGCCGACGGCGCGGCGTTCGTGCCGCAGCGGCTGGTGGTCGAGGACATCGGTGTCGACGAGAGCCTGATCGACCTCGGGATCGCCCCCGACGGCGCGATGGAGGTCCCGGTGGACGCGGCGGACGCCGGCTGGTTCACCCCGGGGGGTCGCCCCGGCGGCAACGGGCCGACGGTCATCGCCGGGCACGTGGACTCCCCGACCGGCGGCGGTGTCTTCGCCCGGTTGACCGAGCTGGAGCCGGGCGACCGGATCCAGGTGATGGGCGCCGACGGCGAGCAGCTGGAGTATGCCGTCACCGAGGTCGGCGACCACGCCAAGGACACCTTCCCCACCGAGCGCGTCTTCGGCGCCACCGGTCGGGACACCCTGCGGTTGATCACCTGCACCGGGCTGTGGGACGAGGGCGCCCTGTCCTACGTGGACAACCGGGTCGTCTACGCCGAGCCGGTCGACGACGGGGCCTGAGCCGCCAGCTCCAGGCCCAGCTGCCCGAGCCGGGCGCTGACCTGGTCCGGCGGCAGGTCCAGGTGCGAGGCGAGCTCCACCAGTCCCACCCCGGCCTCGACGCCGTCACGCAGCTCCGCGTCCTGCTCCGGGTCCCAGGCGTGACCACCGGTGACCGCGGTGCGCGGCGAACGCGCCACCGGGACGGGGTCCGTGGGCAGCGGTGCGCCGCCGATCCCCCGGGCCCCCGGCTGCTGCACGGGCAACGGGTCCGCGGCGGTCTCGTCCAGCCGGCGCAGGGCTCCCAGCACCAGCTCACGGTCCTGGGTCGGCCAGAACGGCGGGAGCGAGCGCTGCAGGAAGCCGGCATACCGGGCCGTCATCATCCGGGAGTCCAGGAAGGCGACCACCCCCCGGTCGTCGCCGCGGCGGATGAGCCGTCCCGCCCCCTGGGCGAGCCGCAGCGCGGCGTGCGTCGCCGAGACGGACATGAAGCCGTTGCCGCCCATCCGCCCGATCGCCTCGGTGCGTGCCGAGGTGAGCGGGTCGTCGGGCCGGGGGAACGGGATCCGGTCGATGAGCACCAGCTGGCAGGCGGAGCCGGGCACGTCCACGCCCTGCCACAGGGACAGCGTGCCGAAGAGGCACGACCGGGCATCAGCGGCGAAGCTGCGGACCAGGGTGGGCATCTGGTCGTCGCCCTGGCACAGCACCGGGATGTCGCTGCCGCTGGCCGAGAACCTGGTGCGCATCTCCTCGGCGGCGGCCTCGGCGGCACGCCGCGAGCTGAACAGCCCCAGGGTCCGCCCGCCCGCGGCCCGGACCAGCGCCTCGATCTCGTCGAAGACGGCGGGGGCGGCGCCGTCCCGTCCGGGCGGCGGCAGCTGGGCGGCGACGTAGGCGATCCCCTGCTGCGGGTAGTCGAAGGGCGAGCCGACGTCCAGCCCCTCCCAGGCGGGTGCGCCGGCACCGCGCAGCCCCATCGTGCCGGCCACCGCGTCGAAGGAGCCGCCCAGCTCCAGGGTGGCCGAGGTGAGCACCACCGTGCGCTCGCTGAAGATCGATTCGCGGACGCGCATGGCGACGCTCATCGGCGCCACCCGCAGCACGCTGCCGCGGCGCTGGTCGTGGCTGACCCAGACCACGTCGAGGTCGGCCTCGGTGAGGATCCGCTCGCTGGTGTCGAAGACCTCCTGGACGGCGGCGAGCGCGATCTGGGCGCCCCCGTCCGGCTCGGCACCCTTGTCCGGCTTGAGGTCGGAGAGGGCGGCGCGGGCCGCGTCCCGGACCAGCTGCAGGGCGGCGACCAGCCGTTCCGGGAGCTGCCCCAGACGCCCCTCGGGCAGGTCCTCCAGGGCGGCGGAGACCAGGTCCGCGGTCTCGGTCAGCCGTTCGGCGGCGTCCCCCTTGCCGGCCCGCCGGGCGGCGACCCCGACCGAGCCGGCGGTCAGCTCGTCGGTGATGGTCGAGGTGACCCGGTCGGTGAGCTCGTGCGCCTCGTCGATGACCAGCAGGTCGTGCTCGGGGAGCATGAAGCGTCCCTCGAAGGCGTCGATCGCCATGAAGCTGTGGTTGGTGACGATCACGTCCACCTCGGTCGCGGCCTCGCGGGACCGCTCGACGAAGCACTCGGCCACCACCGGGCAGCGCTGCCCCAGGCACTCGTGCGCGGTCACCGACACCTGCCGCCAGGCACGGTTGCTGACGCCGGGCACCAGCTCGTCCCGGTCCCCGGACTCGGTCAGCTCGGACCACTCCCGCAGCCTGGTGACCTCGTCGCCGAGCCGCGAGCGCTCCCGGTCGACCTGACCCATCCCCAGCAGGGTGTCCTCGTCCTCGTCCGGGAAACCGCCGACGAGCTTGTGCTGGCACAGGTAGTTGGACCGGCCCTTGACCAGCGCGAAGGTGGGCCGTCGACCCAGCAGGGGCGCCAGCGCGTCGGCGATCCGGGGCAGGTCGCGGTCCACGATCTGGGCCTGCAGCGCCAGGGTCGCGGTGGCGATCACGCTGGGCCGTCCGGTGCGCACCGCGTGCGCGATCGCCGGCACCAGGTAGGCGAGCGACTTGCCGGTGCCGGTGCCCGCCTGCACCAGCAGGTGCTCCTCGCGCTCCACCGCCCGCTCGACGGCGTGCGCCATCCGGGTCTGACCGGGGCGGTCTGAGCCGCCGACACCCCCGACCGCGGCCACCAGGAGATCGTCGAGCTCGGGGGTGGAGGAGGGCATGGGTTCAGGGTATGCGGTCGGCCCCGGCCGGCGAGGTGCCCGTCCACAGCTCCCGGCGCACCAGCCAGCGTCGCCGGCCACCGCTGGTCGCCCCGGTCTCCTGCAGCCGGGTGAACCCTGCTGCCTCGAACCAGCCGGTCAGGCCCACGTAGGCCATGCTCTGGTCGATCCGACCTCCGGAGGGGTCGACCGGGTAGGCCTCCACCGCGTCGGCACCGGCCGCGGCGGCCGCGTCGAGCGCCGCGGCCAGCAGCAGCGCGGTCAGACCACGACGGCGGAACGGCGGCAGCACCCGGACGCAGATGACGACCCACACGTCGTCGTCGTGGACGCGGACCAGCCGCCGGGAGTGCTGCACGTAGCTCATCTCCCGGCGGGGACCGCAGCCGACCCAGCCGGCCGGCTCCCCGTCGACGTAGGCCAGCAACCCCGGCGGCGACCCGGGGTGGTCGTCCGCGCACAGGGCGCGCATCGTCCGCTCCCGGACGTCGCGGCCGTCCTCGGTGATCTCGGCGGTGCGCAGCCGGTGGGCCAGGCACCAGCAGGCGGGGGCCTCGGGGCGGCGCGGACCGACGACCGCGGCCACGTCCTCGAAGCGCCCGGTCGCCGGCAGCACCTGGACGTCTGACGCCCGGAGCCGGTCCCTACCGGCGGAGGAGGTCACGACCCGGCCCCCACCCGGTGCCCACCGGTGTACACGTTGAGGGAGGTGCCCCGGTTGAACCCCAGCAGCGTCAGCCCCACGTCCTCGGCCAGCTCGGCCGCCAGCGAGGACGGCGCCGAGACCGCGGACAGGGTCGGGATCCCGGCGAGCGCCGCCTTCTGGACCAGCTCGAAAGAGGCGCGGCCGGAGACCTGCAGGACGCTCCCGGACAGCGGCAGGCCCCGCTCGCGCAACGCCCAGCCGACCACCTTGTCCACCGCGTTGTGCCGGCCCACGTCCTCCCGGAGGCAGGCGAGGACCAGCCCGTCCCCTCCCCCGCCGCCCTCCCGGTCACCGGGGAGGAAGAGTCCCGCGGCGTGCACCCCGCCGGTCCGGTCGAAGACCGCCTGCCCCTCGCGCAGCCGGTCCGGCAGCGCCAGCAGCTGTGCCAGCGGCGTGACCCCGGCGTCCTGGCCGAGGTCGAACGCGCCGGCACGGCGGACCGACTCGATCGAGGCGGTGCCGCAGATGCCGCAGGAGGAGGAGGTGTAGACGTGCCGCTCGAGGGAGGGGTCCGGGGGCGGCACCCCGTCCGCGAGCCGGACGTCGACGACGTTGTAGTCCCGCATCCCGTCCGCGCCGATCCCGGAGCGGTAGTCGATCTGGGCGACGTCGGCCCACGAGCGCACCACCCCCTCGCCGTGCAGGAATCCGACGGCCAGGTCGAAGTCGTCGCCGGGGGTGCGCATGGTCACCGAGAAGGCCCGTCCGTCCACCCTGACCTCCAGCGGCTCCTCGCCGGCCAGCACGTCCGCTCGCTCACGTGTGCTGCCGTCGGCGTGCAGCCGCCGGACCCGACGCCGCTGGGTGACCCGTGCCATGGACCCAACCTACGTCGGTGGGCGGCGCTAGGTTCGGGAGATGGACGACATGTCGGGCATGAAGGAGACGCTGCACCGGTACCTGTGCTCGGCGCGCGAGGGCCTGGTCTGGAAGGTCGAGGGGGTCGACGAGTACGACGCGCACCGCCCGCTGACCTCCACCGGCACCAACCTGCTCGGTCTGGTGCAGCACCTCGCCTGGGTGGAGGCCGAGTACTTCGGCGTTTGCTTCGGGGCGCCCTTCGACGAGGCACCCGGCTGGGACTGGGAGGCACCCGGGACCGACCCGAACATCGATCTGGTCGCCGAGCAGGGCCGGGAGGAGGTGCTGGGCCTGTACCACCGGGCCTGCGCCTGGGCGGACCGGACGATCGGGTCGACCGACCTGACCGTCACCGGGACGGTGCCGTGGTGGGCGGAGGATCGGCGCCACCCCACCCTGCACGCGATGCTCGTGCACATGAACTCCGAGACGCACCGGCACGCGGGGCACGCCGACATCCTGCGGGAGGGGCTGGACGGTCGGGTGGGCGCCCGGGAGGGCGACACCAACCTGGTGGGCGGCTACGACTGGCCGGCGCACGTGGCCAGGGTGCAGGAGGTGGCGGACCGCTTCCGGTGAGGGCGGAGCGGCTCGTCAGCGGTTCGGTATGCCCTCCGGCGCGCAGATGAAGTGCGCCACCAGGGCGGTCCACCCGGTCTGGTGCGAGGCTCCCAGCCCGGCCCCGGTGTCGCCGTGGAAGTACTCGCTGAACGTGGGGTGCGCATCCCACAAGGGCCCGGCGGGATGGTGCCGCGGGGTACCGGGGCGACGCCCGTCGGCGCCGGGGCGGAAGAGGCCGATGATCCGGTCCTCCACCTCGCCGGCGACCTGCTCCAGACCCAGTGAGCGCCCCGACCCGGTCGGGTACTCCACCTCGAGCCCGGCACCGGCGCCGCGCCCGTAGACCCGCAACGAGTCCAGCAGCAGCGCGTTCACCGGCAGCCAGACGGGCCCCCGCCAGTTGGAGTTGCCGCCGAACATGCCGGAGTCGGACTCGCCGGGCACGTAGGCCAGGCTCAGCGGCTGCCCGTCGAGGTCGACCCGGACCCCGTCCCGGTGCGCCGCGGACAGCGAGCGGATGCCGTGCGGGCCGAGGAACTCCCCCTCGTCCAGCAGCGGGCGCAGCAGCGACTGCCACTGGTCCCGGGAGATGAGCGACAGGGTGCGCCTGCTGAAGCCGCGGTGGGTGGTGTGGATCAGCGAGTCCGCCAGCTCGGGACGCCGCTCGGTCCAGCCCTGGAAGAAGTCGGTCAGGTCGGGCAGCTCGGTGGCCACCCAGTCCGGCACGATCGAGACCCCGGCGAGCGGCAGCAGCCCCACCATCGACCGGACCGGCATCCGGTAGGCGGTGCCGTCGGCGGCGACCAGCACGTCGTGGAAGAACTCGTCCTCGGGGTCCCACAGGGAGGTGTGCCGGGACCCGAAGTCGTCGAGGGCGTCGGCGATCGAGAGGAAGTGCACCAGGAACTTCGTGGACACCTCGTCCCAGGCGGCGTCCTCGCGGGCCAGCTCGGCGGACATCCTCAGCATCTTGAGGCAGAACATGCCCATCCACGCGGTGGCGTCGGCCTGCTCGAGGCGCTGCCCGCCGGGCAGCGGTTCGGAGCGGTCGAAGAGACCCACGTTGTCCATCCCGAGGAAGCCGCCCTCGAAGACGTCGGAGCCCTCGGAGTCCTTGCGGTTCACCCACCACGGGAAGTTCAGCAGCATCTTCAGCACCACCCGGTGCAGGAAGTCGCGGTCCTGGCCACCGTCGATGGTGTAGACCTGCCAGGCCGCCCAGGGGTGCACGGGTGGATTGACGTCGGAGAAGTTCCACTCGTAGGCGGCGAGCTGGCCGTTCGGGTTCATCACCCACTCCCGGCACATCAGCAGCAGCTGCCACTTCGCGAAGTACGGGTCGACGTGCGCGATCGCGACGCAGTGAAAGGCGAGGTCCCAGGTGGCGAACCACGGGTACTCCCACTCGTCGGGCATCGAGATGACCTCGGCCAGGTTCACGTGCCGCCAGCGGGTGTTGCGGCCGCCGGTCCGGCTGTGCCGACCCGGCGGCGGGGGCGGCTGGCCCGGGTCGCCCTCGATCCACCGCGCGATGTCGTAGAGGTAGAGCTGCTTGCCCCACTGCAGGCCGGCGAACGCCCGCCGGGCGACCAGCGCGTCCTGGTCACCGGCACGCTCCGGGATCACCGCCGCGAAGAACTCGTCGCACTCCCGCTCCCGGTCGGCCATCACCTGCTCGTCGAAGACGGTCGGCGCCGTCGTCCGACGCCCGTCCCGCGCCGCGTCGCCGTGGCCGGGCCCGGACTCGCTGAGCCGCAGCCGCACGGTGACGCTGGCCCCGGGCTCGACCCGGTCCAGCTGCCACCACAGGGCGACCTTGGTGCCGGTCATCCCGGGGTTACCGGCGTCGCGCTGCCCGTGCACCACGGCGCGGTCCACCGCGTCCTTGGGGTATGCCCCGGTGCCGGTCCCGGCCTCGCCCCCGTAGAGCGCGGCGTGGTTCGTCTCGTTGTCGCAGAAGACGAGGGTGGGGTCGACCCCCTCGGCGCCCGGGCCGGAGGTGGCGCTCAGCTGGAGCGACCCGAGCACCCGGTGCCGGGCCAGCACCTGGGTCAGGCCCGGCTCCCGGTGCCCGGCCCACAGGTGCGGACGACGCTCGTCCAGCCCCCATGACCAGGTGTTGCGGAACCACAGCTGCGGCACCAGGTGCAGCGGCGCGGCCTCCGGGCCGTGGTTGGTGGCGGTGATCTCGACGCAGATGTCACCGGGGGCGGCCTTGGCGTGCCGGACCTGCACGTCGAAGAAGCGGTCCTGGTCCAGGATCCCGGTGTCGGCCAGCTCGTACTCCTCCTCGTGCACCCCCCGCTCTCCGTTGACCCGGACCAGGTCGGCGTAGGGGTAGGCCTGCTGCGGGTAGCGGTAGAGCCAGCTCGCGTAGCTGTGCGTCGGGGTGCCCTCCAGGGCCCACCAGTACTCCTTGACGTCCTCACCGTGGTTGCCCTGGGGGTTGGTCACCCCGAAGAGCCGCTCCTTGAGCCGGTCGTCCTGCCCGTTCCACAGCGCCAGCCCCAGGTTGAGGAAGCCGTCGACGTCGCAGAGACCGGCCAGCCCGTCCTCGCCCCACCGGTAGGCCCGCAGGTGGCTGTGCTCAAAGGGCAGGTGCGCCCAGGCGTCCCCGTCGGCGGAGTAGTCCTCGCGCACGGTCCCCCACTGCCGCGCGGAGACGTACGGGCCCCACCGGCGCCACGGCGCCCGCGAGTCCTCGGAGGTGGCCAACCGGTCGTGCTCAGCGGTGCTCACGCCGCTCAGCGTACGGTGAGCAGATGACGGGACGAGAGATCGACGGGCACCGGGTCGCAGTCGTCGGTGCGAGCGGGGCGCTCGGCTCCCGGATCGCCCGCACGCTCGCCGACCGTGGTGCCGCCGTGCTGCTGGTGGGCCGTGACGAGGATCGGCTGCGGGAGGTGCTGGCAGGCGCCCCGGTGGTGGTGGGCGACCTCGGGGACGCCACCACGGGGGACAGGCTCGTGGCCGCGGCGCAGGAGCACCTGGGCGGGCTCGACGGTCTGGTCAACGCGGCCGGGGTGGCCGCCTTCGGGTCGCTGCTGGAGACGCCCGACGAGGTGATCGAGGAGGTCTTCACCACCAACGTCATCGGGCCGGCGTTCCTGCTGAGGCGGGTGCTCCCGCTGCTGCAGGAGTCGCGCGGCTACGTGGTCAACCTCAGCGCCGTCCTCGCGGAACGACCGATGGCGGGGATGGGCGCCTACTCGGCCAGCAAGGCCGCGCTCACCGCCCTGGACCGGGCCCTGCGCAGCGAGCTGCGGCGCTCCGGGGTGGACGTGCTGGACGTCCGGCCGCCGCATACCGAGACCGGCCTGGCGGACCGCCCGGTGCACGGGCAGGCACCCCGCCTCCCCACCGGTCTCGACCCCGACGAGGTCGCCGCCCGGGTGGTGCGGGCCATCACGGACGGCGAGGCCGACCTGGGCTCCGAGGCCTTCGGCACCGCTGGCTGAGGCTCAGACCGCGAAGTCGCGCAGCTGGCCGTGCAGGTCCTCCTCGACCTTCGCCTCCAGCCGGGTGCCCTGCCCGGTGTGCTCCTCGGAGAGCACCTGGCCCTCGTCGTGCAGCCGGGCCACCAGGTCGCCCCGGTCGTAGGGCAGCAGCACGTCGACCAGGATCTCGGGGCGCGGCAGCGCCGCCTCCACGCTCTCCAGCAGCTCCTGCACGCCCTCGCCGGTGCGGGCCGAGACGACCACCACCCGGGGGTATGCCCGGCGCAGCCGGTCCAGCACGTCGGCCGGCGCGAGGTCGGCCTTGTTGACGGCGATGATCTCCGGGATGTCGATGGTCTGCTCGTCGGCGTCGAGGACCTCGGCCAGCACCGCGTGCACGGCGGCGACCTGACCCTCCGGGTCCGGGTGCGAGCCGTCCACCACGTGCAGCAGGACGTCCGCCTGGGCGGCCTCCTCCAGCGTCGACCGGAAGGCCTCCACCAGCTGGTGCGGCAGCCGCTTCACGAAGCCGACGGTGTCGGACAGCGTGTAGCCGCGCCCCTCCTCGCTCTCGGTGCGCCGGGTCGTCGGGTCCAGGGTGGCGAAGAGCTGGTCCTGGACGAGCACACCCGCCCCGGTCAGCCGGTTCAGCAGCGAGGACTTTCCGGCGTTGGTGTAGCCGACGATGGCGACGCTGGGGACCCGGCCGGCCCGGCGCGCGGAGCGCTTGGTGTCCCGGACGGTCTTCATCCCGGCGATCTCGCGGCGCAGCTTGGCGATCCGGGTGTTGATCCGCCGCCGGTCCAGCTCGATCTTGGTCTCACCGGGGCCACGGGAGCCGATGCCCTCACCCCCGGCGACCCGACCACCGGCCTGCCGGGACATCGACTCACCCCAGCCGCGCAGGCGGGGCAGCAGGTACTGCAGCTGGGCCAGCTCGACCTGGGCGCGGCCCTCCCGGCTCTTGGCGTGCTGGGCGAAGATGTCCAGGATCAGCGCGGTCCGGTCGATGACCTTGACCTTGACGACGTCCTCCAGGGCACGACGTTGGGACGGGCCGAGCTCGCCGTCGCAGACGACGGTGTCGGCCCCCTCGGCGGCGACGATCTCGCGCAGCTCGACGGCCTTGCCCGAGCCCAGGTAGGTCGCCGGGTCCGGCTTCTGCCGACGCTGGATCACCCCGTCGAGGACGGTCGAGCCGGCCGTCTCGGCCAGTGCGGCGAGCTCGTGCATCGAGTTCTCCGCGTCCTCCAGGGTGGCCTGGCCGTTGTCCTCCCAGACGGAGGCCAGCACGACCCGCTCCAGCCGCAGCTGCCGGTACTCGACCTCGGTGACGTCCTCGAGCTCGGTGGACAGCCCGGCCACCCGGCGCAGCGCGGCCCGCTCCTCGCGGTCCAACTGGTCGCCGTCGTACTCCAGGGCCTCGGCGCGGCGGTCCGTCACGGGGTGGCGGCCCTCGGTCACGTCGTCGGTGTGCGGTGCTGGCATGGTCTCCTTCAGGTCGGGCGGGTGGGGCGGGGTGCCCCGGTATGCCGGTCGTCCCGGGTGGAACGCCTGGCCTACCGGTCCAGCCTCTCACCGGTGCAACGCCGGGGACCACCGATTTGTTGCCGGTCGCCGCGCCGTGGCCCCCTAGACTGGGCGCCGCCATGACCTCCGAGCACTACTTCTCCGCCCGGCCCGCCTCGCCGGAGGCCCTGCGCCGGGTCCCCGTCCGGCTGGCCGGCCAGGACGTCGAGGTGGTGACCGCCGGCGGCATCTTCTCCCCCGACGGCATCGACAAGGGCACCCGGGTGCTGCTCGACCAGGCGCCGCCCCCGCCCCCCGAGGGCACCCTGCTCGACCTGGGCTGCGGCTGGGGACCGCTGGCCCTCACCCTCGCGCTGCGCTCCCCCGCCGCCGAGGTGCATGCCGTCGACGTCAACGAGCGGGCGCTGGACCTGGCCCGACGCAACGCCACCGCGCTCGGGTGCCCCCGCCTGCGGGTCGCCACCCCCGAGCAGGTGGACCCCGGGGTGCGCTTCGACCTGATCTGGTCGAACCCGCCGATCAGGGTCGGCAAGCAGGCGCTGCACGAACTGCTGCTCGGCTGGCTGCCCCGGCTCGCCGGGCACGAGCGGGCGGCGGCATACCTGGTGGTGCAGAAGAACCTGGGCGCCGACTCCCTGCACAGCTGGCTGACGGCGAGCCTGCCCGAGGTGATGGGCCCGGTGCGGGTCACCCGGGAGGGCAGCAGCAAGGGCTTCCGGGTGCTGCGGGTCAGCCGGGGCTGACCTCCCGCACCAGGGTCAGCGCCTGCTCGAGCAGGTCGGGGGCGTCGTGCTCCAGCCAGACCACCCGGGGGTCCGGTCGCCACCAGGCCACCTGCCGACGGGCCAGCTGCCGGGTGGCGACCGCCGTCTCCTCGATCGCCTGCGCCGCCGTCAGCTCCCCGTCCAGCTGACGCAGCGCCTGCGCGTAGCCCACCGCCCGGGAGGCCGTCCTGCCCCGGCGCAGCCCGCGACGGTCCAGCTCACGGACCTCCTCCGGCAGGCCGTCGCGCCACATGCCCTCGGCCCGGTGCGCGATCCGCGCGGCGAGCACCTCCCGGTCCACCCGCAGCCCCAGCAGCACCGTCGGCTCCAGGAACTCCCGGGTGGGCAGCGTCGCGCTGAACGGCTGGCCGGTGAGCTCGACGACCTCCAGCGCCCGGACCAGCCGCCGTCCGTTGCGGGCGCCGATCGAGCGTGCGGCCTCGGGGTCCCGGGACGCCAGCTGCTCCTGCAGCACCCCCGGTCCGACCCGTTCCAGCTCGCTCTCCCAGCGTCCGCGGACCACCGGGTCCGTCGGCGGGATCTCCAGCCGGTCCAGCAGGCCGCGCACGTAGAGGCCGGACCCACCGACCACCACCGGCACCCGCCCCCGTCCCCGGGTCGCGGCCAGGTCGGCGCGGGCCGAGGTCTGGTAGGTCGCGACGCTGGCCTCCTGCGCCAGGTCGAGGACGTCGATCTGGTGGTGCGGGACGCCCCGCCGCTCGGGGACGGAGAGCTTGGCGGTGCCGATGTCCATGCCCCGGTAGAACTGCGAGGCGTCGGCACCGACCACCTCACCCCCCAGCTCGAGGGCCAGGGCCAGCCCCAGCTCCGACTTCCCGCTGGCGGTCGGCCCGACGACGGCGATCACCGGCGTCCCGGGGGAGGATTCGCTCTGTCGCACGGCCCCACTTTCCCACTACGTTGGGGCGATGAGCGCTCCCACCCCGCCCCCGGACCCCTCCAGCGGCCGTTCCCCGGCCAACGTCGCCGGCCTCAAGGCCCTCTTCGACTTCAACTTCGACACCTTCGTCACCCCGAGCATCGTCAAGATCGTCTACATGATCGCGACCCTGCTGGTGGGCCTGCTGACCCTCGGTCTGGTCATCAGCGCGTTCACCACCATGGCCCAGGGCGGCGGGGCCGTCGTGCTCGGCCTGCTGCTGCTGGTGGCGGCCCCGATCATCGGGCTGATCTACCTGGCCTTCGCCCGGATGAGCCTGGAGCTGTACTACGCCGTCATCCGGCTCAGCGAGGACGTCCACCACGGCCGCGGGCGGCTCTGAGCGGCGGCATACCCTGCCTGGCATGACACGCCCAGCGATCGAGGTCCACGTCATCGCCGACTCCACCGGGGACACCGCGGCCCGGGTGGCCCGCGCCGCCGCTGCGCAGTACGCCGACCACGACGTCCGCATCATGCGGCACCCGCGTCAGTCGAGCATGGAGGGCCTGGAGGACTCCTTCTCCCGGATGCACCCGGACCAGGTGCGGACCGTCGTCTTCTCCACGGTGGTGGACGAGACGCTGCGGGCCCGGGTGACCCAGCTGTGCACCGAGCGCGGCCTGGCGCACGCCGACCTGCTGGAACCGGCGGTCACCGCGCTGAGCGCCGTCACCGGGCAGGCCCCGGAGCGGGTGGTCCGGCCGGTCGGTGTCAGCGAGGACTACTTCAAGCGGGTGCACGCCATGGAGTTCGCCGTCGCCAACGACGACGGCAACCTGTCCAACCACCTGGACGAGGCCGACATCGTGCTCATCGGGGTCAGCCGCACCGGCAAGACCCCGCTGTCGATGTACCTGGGGTACCTGGGCTACCGGACGGCCAACATCCCGCTGGTGCCCGGCATCGCCCCGCCCCCCGAGCTGCGCGAGGTCGCCCGCTGGAAGCTCATCGGGCTGACCATCGACCCCGAACGGCTGCAGCAGATCCGGGGCCGCCGGGTGCGCGCCATGGGCAGCTCCGGGGTGCACAAGGACGGCTACACCGAGCTGGCCCAGATCTTCGACGAGCTGGACGAGGTGGGGCGCATCCAGCGCAGCCTCGGCTGTCCCCTGATCGACACCACCGACCTGGCGCTGGAGGAGGCCGCCGGCCGGGTGATCGAGGTGGTGGACCGGCGCCGCGAGGCGGCGCAGGGACGGTGAGCCCCGCAGCGGTAGGCTCGGCGCCACCGACCGAGGAGCAACGGCGCTCCGACGACGTATCGCGAGGAGCATCCAGATGACCGGGGAGTCCGTGCAGTATCTCTACGACATGTCCGAGGGAGACGCCTCGATGCGCCCGCTGCTGGGGGGCAAGGGGGCCAACCTGGCCGAGATGAAGCGTCTGGGCATACCCGTCCCCGACGGCTTCACGGTCAGCACCGCGGCCTGCATCGCGACCACCGCGAGCGGCGGCGAGTGGCCGGCCGGGCTGTGGGAGGACATCCTGGACTCGCTCACCCGGCTGGAGGAGCGCACCGGCCGCACCCTCGGTGGTGACCAGGACGGGGCCAACCCGCTGCTGCTGTCGGTCCGCTCCGGCGCCGTCGTCTCGATGCCCGGGATGATGGACACCATCCTCAACCTCGGGGTCGGCGACGACACCGTGGAGGCGCTCGGTGCCGAGGCCGACAACCCCCGCTTCGCCTGGGACTCCTACCGGCGGTTCCTGCAGATGTACGGCGAGGTCGTCGAGGGCGTCGCCCCGCACGCCTACGAGGACGAGCTGACCGCGCTCAAGGCCCGGCGCGGGGTGGAGCAGGACACGGAGCTGAGCACCGAGGACCTGCAGGAGCTGGTGCGCACCTTCAAGGACGTCTCCCGCCGTGAGCTGGGCCGGGACCTGCCCACCGACCCGCGGGAGCAGCTGCGCGGAGCCATCGACGCCGTCTTCGGCTCGTGGGACACCCCACGGGCCCGGGTCTACCGCCGCGCCAACGGGATCCCTGACGACCTGGGCACCGCCGTCAACGTCATGCAGATGGTGTTCGGCAACCGCGGTGACACCTCCGCCACCGGGGTCTGCTTCACCCGCAACCCCTCCACCGGGGTCAGCGAGCTCTACGGCGAGTTCCTCGTCAACGCCCAGGGGGAGGACGTGGTGGCCGGGATCCGGACCCCGCGGCCGCTGGCGCAGATGGAGGAGGTGCTGCCGGAGGCATACACCCAGCTGGTGCGGACGATGGCCGACCTGGAGTCCCACTACAAGGACATGCAGGACATCGAGTTCACCGTCGAGGACGGCACCCTGTACCTGCTGCAGACCCGCAGCGGCAAGCGCACCGCGGCCGCCGCGCTGCGGATCGCCCGGGACATGGTGACCGAGGAGGTACTGACCCGGGAGGAGGCGCTGCAGCGCGTGGAACCCGCCCAGCTGGACCAGCTGCTGCACCCGGCCATCGATCCCGAGCACGGCAGGTCCCCGGTGACCAAGGGACTGCCCGCCTCGCCCGGCGCCGCCGTCGGTGAGGTGGTCTTCGACGCCGACACCGCCGCGGAGCGCGGAGGGGCCGGCGAGGCGGTGGTCCTGGTCCGCTACGAGACGACGCCGGACGACATCCACGGGGTCATCGTGGCCCAGGGGGTGCTCACCGCCCACGGTGGGATGACCTCGCACGCCGCGGTGGTCGCCCGCGGGATGGGCCGGCCCTGCGTGGCGGGGGCCAGCAAGATCCGGATCGACGTGCCGGGCCGGACCCTCACCATCGGCGACCGGGTCTTCGCCGAGGGCGACATGATCACCCTGGACGGGTCCACCGGGGAGGTCTACGGCGAGGCGCTGGAGCTGATCCCGCCGCAGATCAACGAGGACTTCCAGGCCATCACCGCCTGGGCCGACGACGTCCGGCGGATGGGCGTGCGCGCCAACGCCGACACCGGGGAGGACGCGGCCAAGGCACGCGAGCTGGGCGCCGAGGGCATCGGCCTGTGCCGCACCGAGCACATGTTCATGGCCGCGGACCGGCTGCCCGCCGTCCGTCGGATGATCCTGGCCGAGAGCGAGGACGAGCGCGCCCAGGCGCTGGCCACGATCCTGCCGATGCAGCAGGAGGACTTCGAGGAGATCTTCACCGCGATGGCCGGGCTGCCGGTGACCGTCCGGCTGCTGGACCCGCCGTTGCACGAGTTCCTCCCGGACCTGGTCGAGCAGTCGCTGCTGGTGCAGCGGCTGGAGCTCACCGATGGTGACGCCCAGGAGCTCAGCGCCGCACGCCGGCTGCTGGGCCAGGTGAAGCGGCTGCACGAGCAGAACCCGATGCTGGGCACCCGCGGCTGCCGCCTCGGCATGCTCTACCCGGAGATCCCCGAGATGCAGACCCGGGCCATCGTCCGGGCGGCGCTGGCGGTGCGCGAGGAGCACGGTCAGACGGCCGGGGTGGAGATCATGATCCCCCTGGTGGCCTACGCCTCCGAGCTCAAGGCACAGCGCGCCGTCGTCGAGCGCACGGTCGCCGACGAGCTCGCCACCGCTGGGGCCGAGCTCGAGGTGACCATCGGCACCATGATCGAGCTGCCCCGGGCGGCGATCGTCGCCGACCAGATCGCCGAGCACGCCGACTTCTTCTCCTTCGGCACCAACGACCTGACCCAGACCGGTGTCGGGATCTCCCGGGACGACGCCGAGCAAGGCTTCCTGTCGACCTACGTCGCGGACGAGGTGATCCCGGGCAACCCCTTCGAGTCGATCGACCGGGACGGCGTCGGCGGGCTGGTCCAGATCGGCGCCGAGCGCGGGCGCAGCGTGCGCCCCGACCTCAAGCTCGGGGTCTGCGGCGAGCACGGTGGTGACCCGGCCTCCATCGGCCTGTTCGAGGAGCTGGGGCTGACCTACGTGTCCTGCTCGCCCTACCGGGTGCCGATCGCCCGTTTCGCGGCCGCCCGCGCGGTGCTCGCCCAGCGCGGCACGTGACCCGGGCCGTCCTGACCGGGCTGGCCGAGCTCGGGGGCTTCTTCGAGCTGACGCAGCCGGCAGGCACCGACGCGGTGCCCTGGTCGGTGCTGCTGGCGGACGACCCGCTCGCAGCGCGTATCGCGGCGGTACGGGGAGCGCTGGCCGCGGGCAGCGGCCTGTCCGTGGACACGGTCGACCCCAAGGTCGCCGTCTCCGCCCTGCAGGTGGGCCTGGTCTCCCGGCTCTGGTCGGTGGCCCTGGCCGGGGCGGTGCTGCACCGGTGGGTGCCGGACCTGTCCTCGGCCAACCTGCTGGCCAGTCCCGGGCACGGCGGCCCGGTGCCCCTGGCGCTCTCGGACCCGACGCGCGGGTATGCCGTGACCGGCACCGAGGCAGGTGCCGGGCCAGGTGCCGGGCCAGGTGCCGACCCCGACGCGACGACCACGGCGGCCGAGATCATCGCCCGGGTGGTCGTGCGCGGCAGCCTGCGCGACCTCGACGACGCGTGCGCCCGGGTGGGGCGGACACCGCAGCGGGCGCTGCTGAGCAACGCTTCCTCCAGCCTGGTCGGCGCGGCCCGGGTGCTGGCGACCCGCCGCCCGCCCGCCGGGCCACAGGCGTGGGCCCTGGCCCGGCTGCTGCTCCAGGACCCGGACCTGCGGCCCGGGGGTCGGGCGCTGGGCCGGGCCGGGCTGCCGACCGGCGTCGGTGGTGGCATGGAACGCCCCGAGGAGGCCTTCCTGCGGGGCGGCTGCTGCCTGTTCGACCGGCTGCCCGGGCACGGGCTGTGCCCCGACTGCGTGCGGGCGGAGCACCGGCCCGAGCTGGTCACCCCCGGTCACTGAGGGCGCTCAGGCAACCACGGGCGACGCCCGGTGGGGGATGCGGTTCAGCGGGGGCGGACCTGGCCCCGGCCGGCCTCGGTGTCGTAGCTGTAGACCTCGACGCCGTCGATCCACGTGCGCAGCACCCGGGACGACAGGTCGAAGGGGTCCCCGGACCACCAGGCGAGGTCCGCGTCCTTGCCGGGGGTCAGCGACCCGACCCGGTCGGCCACCCCCAGCACCTGTGCCGGGTTGACGGTGACCGCCCGCAGCGCGGCGTCCCGGTCCATCCCCTCGCGGACCGCGAGCGCGGCCTGGGTGATGAGGTACTCGATCGGCACCACCGGGTGGTCGGTGATGATCGAGACCTGTACGCCGGCGCGGTCGAGGATGCCCGGCGCCGCGATGCTGCGGTGGCGCACCTCCACCTTGGACCGGCTGACGATCATCGGCCCGTAGAGGACCGGCACGCCACGCTCGGCGATCAGGTCCGCGATCAGGTAGGACTCGGTGCCGTGGTCCAGGACCAGGTCGTAGCCGAACTCCTCCGCCAGGCGCAGCGCGGTGGCGATGTCGTCGGCGCGGTGGCAGTGCTGACGCCACGGGATCTCCCGGTCCAGCACCTTCACCAGGGTCTCGCTGACCAGGTCGGTCTCGACCGGGGACCCGTCCGCGGCGGCCAGCTTCGCCTGGTAGGACCGAGCAGCGGAGAAGGCCTTGCGCAGCACCAGCGCCACCCCGAGCCGGGTGGAGGGGGTCTTCTTCTGCTCGCCGTAGACCCGCTTGGGGTTCTCCCCCAGCGCGGCCTTCACCCCGGAGGGGTTGCGCAGCACCATGTCGTCGACGACCCCGCCGTAGGTCTTCAGCGCCACCGCCTGCCCGCCGATCGGGTTGGCCGAGCCGGGGTTCACGTTGACGGTGGTGACGCCCGCGCCGAGCGCGTCGTCGAAGCCCTGCTCACGCGGGTTGATGGCGTCGATGGCGCGCGCCGCGGCCATCACCGGGTCGGTGGCCTCGTTGCCGTCGATGCCGGCCCAGCCCTCGCCCTCCTCCCAGACGCCGAGGTGCACGTGCGCGTCGATGAGGCCCGGCAGGACCCACCCGCCGGCCGCGTCGACGACCTCGACACCCTCGGGCACCGGGACGTCGCTGCGACTGCCCACCGCCTCGATGACCCCGTCCCGCACGAGCACGACACCGTCCTCGACGGGGTCGGTGTCGATCGGCAGGACGCGGGCTCCGACGACGGCGAAGGTGGCGGACGAGGCGCGAGGCATGGGACTCCTTGGGTCGGGTGGACGGACCTCCACCCTACGCAGCACCCTGCTCGACTGTGATTGACGCCTCACACATCTGCCCGAATTCTCCCGGTAACGTCCTTGTGCTACGCCGTGTCGCAATGGGAGTATGGGAACACTGCGCTTGGCCGTGTCGTTGGCACAGGCAGTGATGACGGTACCGATCCCCTGCGGGACGCCGTCACAGACGGACAAGGACGTGTCGTCGCCCCGGCCAGTATCCCTGATCCTACTCCGAGCGACGACCACACGACGGCCCACCCCGGGCCCACGGAGCGAGGAGCACACACTGATGGACTGGCGCAACCGCGCGGCATGCCTGGAGGAGGACCCGGAGCTGTTCTTCCCGATCGGCAACACCGGGCCCGCCCTGCAGCAGATCGAAGAGGCCAAGGCCGTCTGCCGCACCTGCCCGGTGATCGACACCTGCCTCAAGTGGGCGCTGGAGACGGGCCAGGACGCCGGTGTCTGGGGCGGCCTCTCCGAGGACGAGCGCCGCGCCCTCAAGCGGCGCAAGGCGCGCGCCCGACGCGCGAGCTGAGCCCTGCCGCCACCCTCTCCCAGGGCGGCCGACCGGCCGGGACCGTGACTCTCAGCCGGTAGAAGGACCTCGTAGCCGCACGGTGAACCGCACAGCGGTCCCGTGCGGCTCTGTCGTCTTCCAGGTGATCTCCCCACGCAGGTCGGTGATCAGCGCCTCCACGATCTGGGTCCCCAGGCCGGAACGCACCACCCCCGGCTCGGCCGGGGCGAACCCGTGCCCGTTGTCGCGGACGGTGACCTCCAGCAGGTCCTGCCCCTGCTGACGGTCCCGGTGCGCCCCCACCAGCACCTCCGGGGAGAAGTCGGGGTCCCGGGGTCCGCCCTCCTCGAAGCCGTGCTCGACCGCGTTGTGCACCAGCTCGGCCAGGATCATCGCCAGGTGGGTCGCGTCCTCGGGCCGCAGCCAGCCGAAGGACCCCTCCACCGCGGTGGTCACCACCGCCTGCGTCGAGGCGACCTCCACGGTGGCGCGGAGCAGCCGCACAGCGACGTCGTCGAAGTCCACCCGCTCCGAGAACCCCTCGCTGAGGGTCTCGTGCACCAGGGCCACCGTCGCCAGCCGACGGCCGGCCTCGGCGAGCGCCTCCTGGGCCTTGGGGTCGTCCAGCCGACGGGATTGCAGGCGCAGCAGCGCGGCCACCGTCTGCAGGTTGTTCTTGACCCGGTGGTGGATCTCCCGGATCGTCGCCTCCTTGCTCAGCAGCTCCCGCTCCCGGCGGCGGATCTCGCTCACGTCGCGCAGCAGCAGCAGGGCCCCGACCCGCGCCCCACCCCGCATGAGCGGCACCGAGCGCATCGTCAGGTTGATCGCGCCGGCCTCGATCTCGGTCCCCCACGGTGCCCGGCCGGTGAGCACCAGCGGCATCGTCTCGTCCACGGTGGTCCCCGGCACCAGGCTCGCCGTGACGATCTCGGAGAGGTCGGCACCGCTGACGTGGTCCGTGTGCCCCAGCCGGCGCAGCGCCGAGACCGCGTTCGGGCTGGCGTAGTCGATGACACCCTCGGCGGTCAGCCGGACCACCCCGTCACCCACCCGGGGGGTGCCACGGCCGACGCCCGTCGCCACGTTGTCCATCGGGAAGGCGCCCTCGCCGATCATGCTGAACAGCTGCTGGCTGATCTGCAGGTAGTTCACCTCGAGACCGCCCTGCTGGCGCATGTTCTGCAGGTCGGTGTGCCGCACCAGCACCGCGATCGGCCGCCCGGCGCGCACCACCGGGACGTACTGCTCCCGGACGTAGCCGACCTCCTCCGGGGTCACCGAACGACCACTGGCCAGCACCTGGCTCAGCCAGGACTGCCGTTCGGCGCTGGGCGCCTGACCGATCACGTCGTCGTGGTAGAAGTTCGGCCCCGTGGAGGGCCGGGCGTGCGCAGCCAGGAACCACGGCGAGGCGTCCGGGTCGCCCTGGTCGTCCTGCTGCACCGGCAGCCACAGGGTCAGGTCGGCGAACGACAGGTCGGCCAGCATCTGCCAGTCACCGACCAGCCGGTGCACCCAGTCGACGTCGGCACCCGACATGGAGGAACGGTCCAACGTCTCCCGGAGAAAGGCCACGAGCCGATTGTCGCAAAGGTCAGTTCGCCGAGCCCTGCCGGACCAGCCCGCGCAGGGTCCGCAACGCCACCGACAGCGGCGCCAGGTCCGGCTCCTCCATCCCGCTGACGGTGCGCAGCACCTGGCTGGTCCGCGCCAGCGCCTCTCGCTGCTCGGCCATCCAGTCGTGCACCCGGCCCTGCGGGTCCTCGGGGTTCGCCGGGGTCCGCTCCACCACCGTGCGGGCCAGCCCGCGCATGACCCCGTAGAGGTCGTCACGCAGCGCGCCACGGGCCAACGAGGCCCACCGGTCCTCCCGGGGCAGGTGCGAGACGTGGGTCAGCAGGTCGTCGACCCGGAACGACTCGGACACCGCGAAGTAGACCTGGGCCACCTCGGTCACGTCACCGTCGAGCTCCCCGGCCAGCTCGACGATGTCGAGCAGCGAGTAGCTGTCCAGCAGCGAGGCATACACCTCCGCGACGTCCTCCGGTATGCCCTGCTCGCGGGCCCAGCGGGAGCGCTCGGCCCAGCGCTCACGCTCCTGGCCCTGGAGCAGCTCCCCCAGCCGGGGCACCAGGTCCTGCACCGGCCCGGCGAAGCGGGCGATCTCCTCGTCCATCCCGGTCGAGAGCGACCGGTTGTTGAGGTACCAGCGCACCGAACGGTCCAGCAGCCGCCGCATCTCCAGGTAGAGCTCGGTCTGGGCGTCGGTGGACACCACGTTGTCCAGCTGCTCCACCGCCGCGGTGAACCCGGCGAGGTCGAAGACTGAGCGGGCGACGTGGAACGCCCGGGCGATCTGGGCCACCGTGGCGCCGGTCTCCTCCTCGGCCCGGAAGGCGAAGGACACCCCGCCCCGGTTGACCATCGCGTTCGCGATCTCGTTGACGACGATCTGCTGCCGCAGCGGGTGCTGGCGGATCTGCTCCTCGGCCCGCTCGCGCAGCGGCTCCGGGAAGTACTCCATCAGGGTGCGGACCAGGGCCGGGTCGTCGGCCAGCTCGGTCTCGGCCAGGGCCTGCTTCAGCCCGAGCTTGGAGTAGGCCACCAGGACCGAGAACTCCGGGCTGGTCAGACCGGTCCCGGCCCGCTCCCGCCGGGCCCACTCCGACTCGTCCGGCAGGAACTCCAGCGCGGGGTCCAGCCCGGCGTGCTCGCCCAGGTGCCGGATCAGCCGCTGGTGCACGGTCACCATCACCTCGCGCTGGTGCCGGCCGTTGCCGATGAGCACGTTCTGGTCGTAGTTGTGCCGCAGCACCTTGCGGGCGACCTCGTCGGTCATCGAGGCCAGCAGCTCGTCCCGGGCCTCCAGGGTCATCTCGCCGTCCTGCACGAGCGGCGTGAGGGCGATCTTGATGTTGACCTCGTGGTCGGAGGTGTCCACCCCGGCTGAGTTGTCGATCGCGTCGGTGTTCACGTGCACCCCGTGCGCGGCCGCCTCGATCCGTCCGCTCTGGGACAGCCCGAGGTTGCCGCCCTCACCGACCACCCGGACCCGTAGCTGGGAGCCGTCGACCCGGATCGGGTCGTTGGCCCGGTCGCCGATCTCGGCGTCCGACTCGGTCGAGGCCTTGACGTAGGTTCCGATGCCGCCGTTCCACAGCAGGTCCGCCGGGGCGGTCAGGATGCCGCGCAGCAGCTCGTGCGGGGCCATCTTGGTGGTGCCCTCCGGCAGCCCCAGCCGCTGCCGCACCTTGGCGCTCACCGGGATCGACTTCTGGGTGCGCGGGTACACCCCGCCGCCCTCGCTGATCAGCGAGGCGTCGTAGTCCTCCCAGGTCGAGCGGGGGAGCTCGAAGAGACGCTGCCGCTCGGCGTAGGAGGCGGCCGCGTCCGGGTCGGGGTCCAGGAAGATGTGGCGGTGGTCGAAGGCCGCGACCAGGCGGATGTGCTCGGAGAGCAGCATCCCGTTGCCGAAGACGTCACCGCTCATGTCACCGACACCGACGACGGTGAAGTCCTCGCTCTGGGTGTCCAGCCCCAGCTCCCGGAAGTGGCGCTTCACCGACTCCCAGGCACCCTTGGCGGTGATGCCCATGCCCTTGTGGTCGTAGCCGGCGGACCCGCCCGACGCGAAGGCGTCGTCGAGCCAGAACCCGTAGTCGCGGGCCACCCCGTTGGCGATGTCGGAGAAGGTCGCCGTGCCCTTGTCGGCGGCCACCACCAGGTAGGGGTCGTCGCCGTCGTGCCGGACGACCCGCTCGGGCACCACGACACTCCCGCCGACCCGGTTGTCGGTGACGTCGAGCATCCCGCTGATGAAGGTCCGGTATGCCGCCTTCCCCTCCGCCAGCCATCCCTCCCGGTCGGTCCCGGGGTCCGGCAGCTGCTTGGGGAAGAACGCCCCCTTCGACCCGGTGGGCACGATGACGGCGTTCTTGACCATCTGTGC
Source organism: Serinicoccus shuyuelongi (assembly GCF_045032955.1). Taxonomy (NCBI): domain Bacteria; kingdom Bacillati; phylum Actinomycetota; class Actinomycetes; order Micrococcales; family Ornithinimicrobiaceae; genus Serinicoccus; species Serinicoccus shuyuelongi. The sequence continues at coordinate 101,817 of NZ_JBJFZU010000005.1, forward strand.
CTTGACCAGGCCGAGCACCTCGGTCCGGAAGTCCTCACGGCGGTCGCTCCAGCGCAGCCCGCCGCGCGCGACCGAGCCGAACCGCAGGTGGCTGCCCTCGACCCGGGGCGCGTAGACCCAGATCTCGAAGGCCGGGCGCGGCTCGGGGAGCAGGTCCAGCTGCCCGGGGAGCAGCTTCAGGCTGACCCAGGCCTTGGGTCGGCCGTCGGCGTCGCGCTGGTAGAAGTTCGTCCGCAGCGCCGCCAGCACCACGTCACCCAGCCCCCGCAGGATCCGGTCCTGGTCCAGGCTCGCCACCTCGTCCAGGCCGAGCGTCAGCGTCTCCGCGGCCTCCCGGACGGCGGCTGCGCGCTCCTCCTCGTCCTGGTCGGCGTCGGGGTCGAAACGGGCCTCGAAGAGCTCGATCAGTGCCCACGCGATCCGCGGGTTGCTGGTCAACGCCTCCTCCAGGTAGTCGAGGCTGAAGGTGCCGACCTGTCGCAGGTAGCGCACCAGGGTCCGCAGGATGACGACCCGGCGCCAGTCCAGGTCGGCGGTCAGCACCAGGGAGTTCAGCGTGTCCGACTCTGCGTCCCCTCCCCAGACCGCCGTGAACGCGTCCTCGAAGGCGGCGGCGACCTGCTCCTCGGTGCGGTGCTCGCCGCCGGACCACACGGCCTCGTCCGCGGCCCGCAGCGCGAAGTCGTAGATGTAGTCCGTCTCCCCGTCCCGTCCCTGCAGCTCGTAGGGACGCTGGACCGTCACCTCCAGGCCCAGGTGCGCGAAGACCGGGAGCACGTGGGTCAACGACATCGGCTCCGCCCGGTAGACCTTGAGCCTCCGCTCCCCCGGCCTGTCCTCGGTGGCGCGGTAGACGTGCGGCCGGGCGGAGGCCCGGCTGCCGTGCAGCTCGCCGAGACGCAGCAGGTCGGTGTAGGCGGCGGCCCCGTCGAAGTCCTCCTTGTAGGCCTCCGGGAAGGCGTCGGCGTAACGGGCCACGAGGTCGCCGGTGGCGCCCTCGTCGTCCACGTGCTCGGCGACCGCGTCGCCCAGGCTCTCCACCCAGGTGCGGGTGACGGCCGCGACCCGCCGCTGCAGGTCCGCAGTGTCCACCTCGTCGGCAGCGCGGCCGGCGGGCAGGGTGATGACGAAGTGCAGCTGGGCCAGCGGGCCGTCCCCGATGCGGGTCGCGTAGTCGGCCAGCTCGCCGCCGTAGACCTCCTCCAGCAGGTGCTGGACCCGCAGCCGGTTCGTGGTGTTGTAACGGTCCCGCGGCAGGTAGACGAGGGCGCTCACGAAGCGTCCGAACTCGTCGATCCGGGGGTAGATCCTGGCGGCCGGGCGCTCGATCAGCCGCACCACGTCGAGTGCGGTCCGGGAGAGCACCTCGACCGGGGCCTGGAACAGCTCGTCCCGCGGGTATGCCTCGAGCACGCTCAGCAGGTCCTTGCCCGAGTGGCTGTCCGGGGTGAACCCCGAGTTCTCGAGCACCTCGCGGACCTTGGCCCCCACGATCGGCAACCGGGTGGTGGACTCGGCGTAGGCGCTCTGGGTGAACAGCCCGAGGAAGCGGTGCTCCCCGATGACGGCGCCCGACTCGTCGAAGCGACGGACCCCGATGTAGTCCAGCGGGACGGTGCGGTGCACGGTCGCCCGGCTGTTGGCCTTGGTCACCGCCAGCAGGATCGGCTCCCGTGCCGAGTCGGCCGCCTGCGGCCGCAGCACCTTCGTCCCGGTGCCGGTCCCGCCTCCGTCGGCTGCGCCGCCCCCCGCCCCCTCGGGGTCGCGCAGGATCCCCAGCCCGCTGCCGGGGACCGTCCTCAGCGCCAGTCCCTCGTCGGTCTCGACCAGGTCGTAGCACCGGTAGCCGAGGTAGGTGTAGTGGTGGTCGTCGATCCAGGTGAGGAAGTCGACGGCGGACTGCACCTGCTGGGCGTCGACGCTGCGGGGAGGGCTGATCTCCAGCTCGTCGACGAGTGCGCGTGCGCGCTGACGCATCCGGCCCCAGTCGTCGCAGGCCCGCCGGACGTCGCCCAGCACCCGCTCCAGCCCGGCCCGCAGGGACTCACGGTCGTCCAGGTCCGGGACCCGGTCCACCTCGACATGGATCCAGGACTCCAGCCGCTGGCCGTCCCCGACCCGTTGCGCCGAGACGTCCAGCACGTGTCCGCCGGCTTCGTCCACCACCAGCTGCGGGTGCAGCAGCTGCTGCACCGAGAGCCCGTGACGGGCGATCTCGCCGAGCACGGAGTCCACCAGGAAGGGCATGTCGTCGGTGACCACCTGGACCGCGGTCTGCCGGCTGGTCCAGCCGCCCTGCTCCATGGTGGGGTTCAGCACCCTGATCGCCGCCGTGCCCGCGGCCCTGCCCGTGGACAGCTCGGCCATCGACCGCGCCATGGCGGACAGCTGGTCCGGCTCACGGTCAGCCAGCTCGGCCGGGGCCCGGTGCTGGTAGAAGCGGTCGGTCAGCGTGTCTGTGGACACCATCGGAAAGGGCTCTCCTCGGGTCGAACGGCCGGGGCGCACGCCGCTGTGCGCTGCCGCTCAGACTACCCGGCTGGGGACGAGCGCGGCGGGGGCGCACCGACCCGGCCTACAGTGATGACCATGCCTCGCCCGCACGGCCCCGCCGGTGCGCCGACCGACGTCCCGGCGACCTCCTCCGGCGCTGCCCTGCTGCACGCGGTGGACGAGCTGGCCGGGCTGGCCCCGGATTTGGGCTGGTCGGAGGCGAGCGGGGTCACCGAGGCCCTCCTGGACGGCCTGGCGCACCGGCTGGCCGACGCCGCGACGGACCGGGAGGAACCGCGCCCCCTGCCGCTCGTGGTCGGGGCGATCGGCGAGCCGGACCGCCCTCCGGACCACGCGTCCTGCCGGGCCGCGTCGGCGCGGCTGAGGGCCCTGTCCCCGCTGCTGACGGCCGACCCGCGGCCGTGGGCGGCCGAGGGCGGCACGATCATGGTCGAGCTGGGGGACCTCCTGGACCACCTGGCCGAGCGGACCCGTCGCGCGGGGCTGACCCGTTCCGACAAGGGGGTCGTGCTCCGCCGCCTGCACGCCCTGCAGCGGCGTCTGCGCGGCTGAGCCGACCCCGAGGTCGTAGCGTGTGCCCATGAAGATCACCGAGACGGTCACCCACCCGGCGGACCCGCAGCGCACCTTCGAGATGCTGACCGACCACGGCTACCAGGTGCTGCGCTGCGAGCGTTCCGGCGCGGTCGACCAGACCGTCACCATCGAGACGTCGACCGACGGCGTGACCACGGTGGTGACCCAGCGGCACATGTCCAGCGACGACATCCAGGGCCTGCCCGACGTCGCCAAGAGGGTCGTCGGACCCCAGCTGCTCGTCGTGGAGACCGTGCGCTGGGGCTCACCGGACGCCGACGGGGACCGCGAGGGGGCGATGAGCCTGGAGCTGCCCGGGGTCCCGGTGAGCTTTACCGGCGGCGTGCACCTGCGACGCACCCCCGACCCCGGGGTCACCTCGCACGTGGTGGACGGCGAGCTGGAGGCCAGCATCCCCTTCCTCGGCCGTCGGATCGAGCAGATGGTCGGTGCCCAGATCCACCAGGTGGTGCAGCTCGAGGAGCAGGTCGCCCGGGAGTGGCTCGGGAACCACTGACCCGGGCGACCGGCGCGGGTGCTCAGCCCATGTGCGGGTAGCGGTAGTCCGTCGGCGGGACGAAGGTCTCCTTGATGACGCGGGTGTTCACCCAGCGCTGCAGGTTGGCCGGGGACCCCGCCTTGTCGTTGGTCCCCGACGCCCTGGCCCCGCCGAAGGGCTGCTGGCCCACGACGGCGCCGGTCGGCTTGTCGTTGATGTAGAAGTTGCCGGCCGCGAACCGCAGCCGCTCGACCGCCTGGCCGACAGCGGCACGGTCCTGCGCGATCACCGCACCGGTCAGCGCGTAGGGCGCCACCGACTCCATCTGGTCCAGCATCGAGGACCACTGGTCGTCAGGGTAGACGTGCACCGTGAGGATCGGGCCGAAGTACTCGGTGCTGAGCATCTCGTGCGCCGGGTCCTGGACCACCGCGAGGGTGGGGCGGACGAAGTAGCCGACCGCGTCGTCGTAGCTGCCACCCGCGACGACCTCGACCTTGTCGTCACGGTGGGCCCGGTCGATGACGTCCTTGTGCTTGGCGAAGGCGCGCTCGTCGATGACCGCCCCCATGAAGTTGGAGAAGTCCCGCACGTCACCGACCTGGATGCCCTCGATCGTCTGGGCGATCTCGTCGCGGATCTGCGCCCAGACCGAGGCCGGGACGTAGGCCCGCGAGGCCGCGGAGCACTTCTGCCCCTGGAACTCGTAGGCGCCGCGCACCATCGCCGTCCGCAGCACGTCGAGGTCGGCGCTCGGGTGGGCCACGATGAAGTCCTTGCCCCCGGTCTCGCCGACGATGCGTGGGTAGGAACGGTAGGTCGACAGGCCGGTGCCGATCTCCCGCCAGAGCATGTTGAAGACGGCGGTCGACCCGGTGAAGTGGACACCGGCGAGGTCCGGGCTCGCCAGCACCGCCTCGGAGATCGCCGGGCCGGTGCCGGTGACCATGTTGATCACCCCCGGGGGCAGCCCGGCCGCCGCGAGCAGCTCCATCATGACGCTGGCCGCCCGCTGCTGGGTGGTGGCCGGCTTCCAGACGACGGTGTTGCCCATCAGCGCCGGTGCCGTCGGCAGGTTGCCGCCGATCGCGGTGAAGTTGAACGGGGTGACGGCGTAGACGAAACCTTCCAGCGGACGCTGGTCGATCCGGTTCCAGGTGCCCGGCGAGTTGCGGATGGGCTGCTCGGTCAGCAGTTCCCGGCCGTAGTGCACGTTGAAGCGCCAGAAGTCGGCGAGCTCGCAGGCCGCGTCGATCTCGGCCTGGGTCGCGGTCTTGCTCTGGCCCAGCATGGTCGCCGCGTTCATCCGGGCCCGCCAGGGGCCGGTGAGCAGGTCGGCGGCCTTGAGGAAGACGGAGGCCCGCTCCTCGTAGGACATCCTTCGCCAGGCGACGCCGGCCTCCAGCGACGCCGCGATGGCCGCGTTCGCGTCCTTCTTGGTGCCGTCCCGCAAGGTGCCCAGCACCTCCGCATGGGCGTGCGGCTGCACCACCTCGATGGCCGAACCACCCCCGGTCACCCGTTCCCCGCCGATGACGTGGGGCAGGTCCACGGGAGAGGCCGCCATCTCCGCGAGGGCGGCCTCCAGGGAGCCCCGCTCGGGGCTGCCGGGGGCGTAGTCCAGCACCGGCTCGTTGTACGGGCTGGGCACGTCGACGATGGCATCCATCATGAGTCCTTCTCTGTCGGTCCACGGTGGTCGTGGGTGGGCTGTCCGGAGGCGGCGAGCGCCAGGTCGAGGACCAGGTCGAGCTCGGTGGTGTCGAACCAGGACAGCTCGAGCTCCAGGTCCTGGTCCGGTCCAGGCAGGGCGCGGGGGTCACCCGTCACGACGTCGTCGCCCAGGTAGAGCGCGGCGACGCGAGGGAGGGTCAGACCGGACACCTGCACCCAGGGCCCGTCCCCGGGCGTCACGTCCGCACCCTCCAGGTCGGCGGCGACGAGCACCACCGGGGCGCCGTCCGCGACGAGACGCTCCGCGGCCACCTGCGCGACCGCGTGCTCCGCCTCCTCCTCCTCGAGGTCCTGCGCCGTCGCGCGGACCGCGTCGGTGACGGCGGTGGCCGTGAGCGGGCCGGTCAGGGACCGCTCCCGGCGCAGTTCCGCGAGCTGGTCGGGACCCAGCGGTAGGTAGCACCGCACCGTCTGCATACCGGCCTCCTCGTCGACGTCCTCGCGTCCCTCGGCGTCGCCGCCCAGGGAGCCTCCCGTCCCATCGTCGCAGACCTGCGGCGTCCGCCGGGACAGGGCGTCCGGCTCAGCCCCGGCGCGTGAACCGGGACAGCCACCGACGCCGCGGACGTCGGTCCCGCAGCTCCTGCCCACGCACCAGCCCCGCCAGCGACCGGAACGAACGCCGCAGCGCACTGTCGGGGCGGACCTCGAGCAACAGCCTGCCGTGCAGCAGGGCCGCGTCCATCGCCTCGTGGTCCTCCGGCATCAGGTGCACCCGTTCGGCACCGGCGAACCGGCGCAGCGACTCCCGGATCCGACGCTCGGGCTCCGGACCGACCGGGCCGGGACGGACCCGGGTGACCACCACCTGGCGGGACGCGGCGCTCAGGCCGGGCAGGGCGTCCAGGCACCGCACCAGCCGGTGCAGCCCGACCGGGTCGCCGACCCCGACCACCACGACCCGGTCCGCGGCCTGCAGCGCCGTCAGGGCGGCGCCGTTGCGGCGCGGGGCCCGGGTGTCGAAGGACAGCTCCTCGTCCTGCTCCACCACCGGGGCCACGTCGACCACGACCCTGCGCGCCACCCGGGTGCACTGCTCGAGCACGTCCGCCAGCGAGGCGTCCCGCAGCTCGGGCCACCGGTCGGCGCGGGGCAGCCCGGTCAGGACGCGCAACCCGGGGCGCACCTCGGGGGCCAGCTGCACCAGCAGCTCGGCGTCCAGGCTCCCCTGGTCCGCGGCACGGGCGGCGGCGGCGACCCCGGGCGCCTCGTCCAGCACCGCCAGCCACTGGGCGACGGATGCGGCATAGGTGTCGGCGTCGACCAGGATCACGGGCTCCAGCGGGGTCGCCAGCTCGGCCGCGAGGTTCACCGCCACGGTGGTCCGCCCCGGGCTCCCGTAGGCGCCCCAGACGACGATCACCTCCCCCGGTTCCGGCTCGGCGGGGCCCGCGTCCCCGGAGTCGGTGCCGAGGTCACGGTCAGGGTCGGTGCCGGCGCCGGCGCCGGGATCGCGGTCGGGCTCGGGCCGCGGGGCGGGGTCTCGGTCGCCCGGATCCGTGGGCAGGTCCCCCGACGTCCCCATGCCGGCATCCTCGCCCCGGTCCGGCTGCCCCCCGCCCTGCACCTGCGTGACCTGCGGGAACGACGCCTCGGCCTGACGGATGAAGGGGTGCCGTCCGGGCGCCTCGCCCTCGCCCCCGGACTCCAGCCCGGCCAGGGCCGCGTCCAGCTCCGCCGCGGAGACCTCCGAGCCGACGACCACCCGGACCCCCCAGCGCCGCAGCCGGCGGGCACCGTCCTCGTCCCCGGGCGGGCGCACCCCGACCACGTGCACCCCGGCCTCCTGCAGCGCCGCCACCACCTCCCGGTCCAGCCCGCGCAGGTCGCTGGAGACCAGGGCGACCCGGGCCAGCCCGGCCCGGGCGACGCCCACCAGCTCGACGACGTCGGCGCAGCGCCGGACGACGTGCACCCGTCCCGAGGTCCCGAGCACGGTCACCAGGGCGCTCTCCCACCGGGGCGCCACCCCGGTCACCAGCGGCCAGGTCACCCCGGCGGCTCCTGCGCGGCCCGCGGGGCGGGCACCAGGGTGATCCGCGCCTCCTGGTCGACCACGGCGATCACCTCCCCCACCGTGTCGGCGGGCACCACCACGGCGACCGCCACCCTGCCGAGCGTGGAGCCCAGACCGGTCCCCTGGTCCGAGACCCGGTCCACCACGGCACCGGACAGCAGCAGCTCCGGGTCCAGGTATGCCTCGCCGACCGCGTCCGTGTCCCGTCGGCTCACCCAGACGTCCACCACCGATCCGGTGCCCAGGCCTGCCACCGCCGTGCCGTCCACGAGCACGTTCACCGTCTTGTCCAGGGCCTGGCGCTGCGTCCCCAGCGCACCGGCGGGGACCAGCTCACCGGCGGGCACGCCGCGCAGCAGGTAGGTGCCGGGCGCCAGCGCCGTGTCCGCGTCGAGGTAGTGCACCAGCGGGTCACCCATCCGGACCGGCACCGGGACCAGGTCCCCGTCCTGCACGGGCTGGCCGGGCAGCAGGTCCCGCGCGGCGGCATACACCGGTGTGGTGTCGTCGAGGGACCCCACCAGCCGTGCCCCACCGGCGACCGAGAGCAGCACCAGCAGCACCCCGCCGACCAGCCGCAGGTCGCGCCACCCCGGACGTTCCAGCCTCCGCGCCAGCCGCGGCGCGGACCCGCCGGCAGGCACCCCGTCGCGGTCCGATGTCACCCGTCCCACCGAGGACCCCCTTCGTCCGCTCGACCTGCCCTACCGCACCGTAGCGCTGGTCGTCAGGTCCGTGCCAGCCTGTCCACAGGCCGCCCGGCGCCGGCCGACGACTGGGTAGGCTCGGCACAGCACCGCACGACCGGCACCGAGGAGAGGGGTGGGCCATGAGCCCGGCACGCTTCCTGACGCTGACCGATGTCTCCGAGACGCTCAACGTCTCGTTGTCGCAGGTCAAGGCACTGGTCCGGTCGGGCGAGCTGGCCGGTGTCAAGCTCGGCGGCCGTGGGGTCTGGCGGGTGGAGGCCTCGGAGCTGGAGTCCTACATCCAGCGCATGTACGAGCAGACCCGCGCCACCATCGCGCAGGGGACCGGCACCGACCCCCTGGACTGAGGCGGATCGGGGGCTCCTCGGCCCCGCCTAGAGCCGCAGCACCATCGCCAGGGTGGCATAGGGCACGCTGGTGCGCCCGCGCACGGCCGACTCCCGCCGCGGCTCGTCGTCCGCGTGCCTGCTCAGGTCGAGATGGTCGGCCAGCACCCGGTCGACGGTGCCCTCGAGGTGCTCGCCGTCGATGTCGTGCAGGCGCACCCTGACCCGGTCCCGGCTCAGCGCCCGGAGCGCGTGCCGAATGCCGAGCCGGTGCGTGCGTGCGTCGGTGTCCGCGCGGCCGCTCAGCCCCTCGACGGCGACCAGCGCGTCCTGGCGGCAGAGCGCCTCCCGCCCGGCGACGGCTCCGACCCCGCCGTCCAGGAGCAGCCAGTCCGAGCCCAACCCCACCAGCCGGCCCTCGACCCACCCGACGCCGCGGACGCGCAGCCGCAGGGGCTGCCCGAGGTCGGCGGCCAGGCGGTGCGACAGGGACACCTGCCCGTGCTCGGCCCGGGTGCGTTCGGCGATCTCCGCGGCCTGGTCGGCCCGCTCCAGCGCCGCCTGCTGGGCGGACAGGTCCTCCAGGAGCCGTTGCCACCGCATCCGGTCATCCTGCCAGCCCGGGGGTCGACACGAGGCCGTTCCCCACAGGTCCCCACAGGCCGGGCACCGGATGGTCCACACCCCCGGGCTGTTCGGTCCTGTGCGTCCACACCTGAGGGCGTCCCTTGACGGCAGCGAAGCCGGAGGCATACCGTCGGAAACAGACGCAGACGAACGCAAACGACCGCATTCGACGTCTCGGCGGCCTCCTCAAGACGACCGCCCCGCGAGGCGGCCAGGTCCGGAAGGGGCAGTGATGAGCACATCACCACACGCGGGGCGGGCACCATCAGGGCGGGCGCGATCGGGGCGGACACCCGCCGCCCCTCGCGGTGAGACGGACCCCGCCCTGCACCCGAGGGCGGTCCTCCTCGGGACGGTGGCGACCGCGGTGGCCGGCGTCGGCGCGGCCGCACTGGTCACGGCGTTGTCGGCGACCTGGCCCGGCGACGGCCCGGTCGATCCGGCCGCCGCGCTGACCTCGGTCTGCCTGCTCCTCGCGAGCCTGCTGGTCGGTGGGTTCGGCGCCGTCCTGCTGGCGGCCACCCTCGACCTCGCTCGTGGCCCGCACCACCCGCCGCCGGGCCCAGGACCGGCGCCCGAGAGGCTCCGGGCACGCGCGGTCCGGTGCACCAGCACGCTGCTGGTCGTGGTGGCGGCCGCCCTGGTCCCCGCGACAGCTGCGACGGCGGTGACGACACCCACGGCGATCACGCCACCGACGGCGACGGGCTCAGCCGTGACGCCGCAGGGAGTGACGCCGAGCGCCGACGACGCCGACCTACCGGTGCCGGGGTGGACCCCGACCCCACCGCCCCCGGTGGTGACTCCTCCCGACCCCGGCACCGTCGCCCTGGTCGCGGCGGCGCCCCGGGCGGCGCCCGAGTCGTCCGACCCGGTGGTGGTGCACCGCGGTGACACGCTCTGGTCGATCGCCGCCCGGCACCTGGGCGCCGACGCCACGACGACGGACGTCGCCACCGAGTGGCCCCGCTGGTATGCCGCGAACCGCGACCTGATCGGCGACGACCCCGACCTCATCCGCCCTGGTCAGGAGCTGGTCGTGCCCGCGGACGACGGGCGCCACCGATGAGCGGGCATGGTGCACCACCAAGGGTGCTGCACCTGTCCCCGGCACCCCGGATGGAGCCCGAGGCGGACGGGGCCGACTGGCGTCCCCGCCACGTCGACCGGCCCGCGCAGGGGCACGGCTACGTGCAGGGTGCCTTGGCGGTGGACGTGCGACACGGACCGCAGGACGAGTTCTTCGGCCCGCAGGCCACCGGCACCCACGACCTGCCCAGCGCGCAGGCCTGGGCCCGACGGATGATCCACGCCACCCTGGAGGTCTGCGACGGCAGCCGACCGGCGGACCAGCTGAGCCGGTGGCTCGCACCGGACGTCAAGGACCGGGTCGCCCGCCGCGGCCAGCTCGCACGCCGCCGCGGCCTGCGCCGGCACCGACCACCGGTGGTCCGGACGCTGCTGACCTGCCACCCCGCCGACGGCGTCTGCGAGATCTCGGCGGTGGTGCACACCGAGGGCCGCACCCGGGCCCTGGCGCTACGGATGAGCGGCGTCGACGGCCGCTGGCTCATCACCGCGCTGGAGCTGGGCTGACCGGGCGACAGGCCGGCAGGTCGACCCTCAGCGGGCGCGGTCCGCCTTGCGCCGCTCGGCCCGGTTCCCCGCTGCCCCGGCGTCCTGCGGGTCGACGGCGCTGCCACCCTCCTGATGGGTCCCGTCGGGTCGCACCCGACGCGCCTCGGCCTCGCCGCCCTCGCCGGGCGCGACGAAGGTGAGCTGCTGGGTCGGGGTCGCCAAGGCCTGGGTGGCCTCCGAGGGCTTCACCTCGGCCCGGAACAGGAAGGTGACCGAGTCCTCCTTGATGGCCTCCATGACCGCCTGGAAGAGCTGGTAGCCCTCACGCTGGTACTCCACCAGCGGCTCGCGCTGCGCCATCGCGCGCAGACCGATGCCTTCCTTGAGGTAGTCCATCTCGTAGAGGTGCTCGCGCCACTTGCGGTCCAGCACCTGCAGCACCACGCGCCGCTCGACGTCGCGCATGACCTCCTCGCCGATCTCGGCCTCGCGCTGGTCGTAGGCGTGCTGGGCGTCGCTGGTCAGCTCCTGCACCAGCAGGTCGGTGGTGACCCCGGCGCGGCTGCCGGCCTGGGCCACGACGTCCTCGATGGAGATCCCGATCGGGTACACCTGGCCGAGCTCCTGCCAGAGCGCCTCCAGGTCGATGCCGTCCGCCATCCCGGTCCCACCGGCGACGGTGACGTAGTCGGTCACCACGTCGTTGACGAAGTGACGGACCTGCTCCTGCAGGTCCTCGCCCTCGAGCACCCGGCGCCGCTCGGCGTAGATGACCTCACGCTGGCGGTTGAGGACGTCGTCGTACTTCAGCACGTTCTTCCGGGTCTCGAAGTGCTGCGCCTCGACCTGCGACTGGGCGCTGGCGATCGACCGGGACACCATCTTGGACTCGATCGGGACGTCGTCACTCATCCCGGAGGTGGACATCACCCGGTCCACCATCGCCGCGTTGAACATCCGCATCAGGTCGTCCTGCAACGACAGGTAGAAGCGGGACTCCCCCGGGTCACCCTGACGGCCGGCGCGACCGCGCAGCTGGTTGTCGATCCGGCGCGACTCGTGCCGCTCGGTCCCGAGCACGTACAGCCCGCCGAGCTCGGTCACCTCGTCGTGCTCCGCCTGCACCGACGCCTCGGCCTGGGCCAGGGTCTCGTCCCAGGCCGCCTCGTACTCCTCCGGGGTGTCGTGCGGGTCCAGACCACGCGCCTGCATCGCCGCCACCGCCCGGAACTCCGGGTTGCCACCGAGCATGATGTCGGTGCCTCGACCGGCCATGTTGGTGGAGACGGTGACCGCCGCCTTGCGGCCCGCCTCGGCGACGATGGACGCCTCACGCTCGTGGTGCTTGGCGTTCAGCACCTCGTGCTTGACGCCCCGCCGCCGCAGCTGGTCGGACAGGTACTCCGACTTGGCCACCGAGGTGGTGCCGACCAGCACCGGCTGGCCGGCCCGGTGCCGCTCCGCGATGTCGTCGACCACGGCGCCGAACTTGGCCTCCTCGGTGCGGTACACGAGGTCGGCCTTGTCCTGGCGGACCATCGGCATGTTCGTCGGGATCGAGATGACCCCCACCTGGTAGATCTTGTGCAGCTCGGCGGCCTCGGTCTGCGCGGTACCGGTCATCCCGGCGAGCTTGTCGTACATCCGGAAGTAGTTCTGCAGGGTGACGGTGGCCAGGGTCTGGTTCTCGTTCTTGATGTCGACCCCCTCCTTGGCCTCGATCGCCTGGTGCATGCCCTCGTTGTAGCGGCGCCCGGGAAGGATGCGTCCGGTGTGCTCGTCGACGATCATCACCGACCCGTCCATCACGACGTAGTCCTTGTCGCGGGCGAACAGCTCCTTGGCCTTGATCGCGTTGTTCAGGTACCCGATGAGCGGCGTGTTCGCCGACTCGTACAGGTTGTCGATGCCGAGGTAGTCCTCCACCTTCTCGATGCCCTGCTCCAGGACACCCACCGTCTTCTTCTTCTCGTCCACCTCGTAGTCGCCGGTGGACTCGATCCCGCGCAGCGGGTCCGCCGCCTCGCCCCGCTCCAGCCGGCGCACCAGCTTGGAGAACTCCGTGTACCACTTGGTCGCCTGGTCGGTCGGGCCGGAGATGATCAGCGGGGTCCGCGCCTCGTCGATGAGGATCGAGTCGACCTCGTCCACGATCGCGTAGTTGTGCTCACGCTGGACGAGGTCCTTGAGCGAGCTGGCCATGTTGTCGCGCAGGTAGTCGAAGCCGAACTCGTTGTTGGTGCCGTAGGTGATGTCCAGCGCGTACTGCTCGCGCCGCTGGGCAGGCGTCATCGAGCTCAGGATGCAGCCGGTCTCCAGCCCCAGGGCCCGGTGCACGCGCCCCATCAGCTCGGACTGGTACTGGGCCAGGTAGTCGTTCGTCGTGATGACGTGGACGCCCTTGCCGGCGATCGCGTTCAGGTAGGACGGCAGGGTCGCCACCAGCGTCTTGCCCTCACCGGTGCGCATCTCGGCGACGTTGCCCTGGTGCAACGCGGCGCCACCCATGATCTGCACGTCGAAGTGCCGCTTGCCGATCGTCCGCTTGCCGGCCTCGCGCACCGCGGCGAACGCCTCGGGCATGATCTGGTCCAGCGTCTGGCCGTCGGCCAGCCGGGCGCGGAACCGATCGGTCTCCTCACGCAGCTCGGCGTCGGTCAGCCCTTCGAAGTCCTCCTCGAGGGCGTTGACCTGCTTGGCGATGGTCTCCAGACGGCGAAGGGCGGACTTCTCCCCGGCACGCAGGACTTTCTCGAACAGATTCGGCACCCCCTTAGGCTAACCGCCATGGCGAAGGAAGGTGCAACGGTGGGTGGGCCGGTGCTGGAGGGGGACGGGGTCCGCCTGGTGCCGCCCGGGTCCGGGCATACCGACCTGCTGCTCGCGCTGGGCCACGACGAGCAGTGCCGGCGCTGGGGGGACGCGGTCCCGGTCCGGGACGCGACCTCCGCCCGGTCCTGGGTCCGGGTGGCGCAGGAACGCTGGGACGACCCCGGGCCGTGGACGCCGTGGCAGTGGGTCGCCGAGCTGGCCGACGACGACACTGCCGGTGCCGGTTCCGGGTGGCGTCCCGGCGCGGTGGTGGAGCTGCGCCCCGACGGCCACGGCGCCGCCGAGGTCGGGTATGCCGTGCACCCGGACCTGCGCGGCCGGGCCCTGGCTGCCCGCTCCCTGGACCTCGCCCTCGGGTATGCCTTCGGCACCGGCCTCCGGGTGGCCCGGTGGCGCGCCGAGGCCGGGAACTGGGCCTCCGCCCGGGTCGCCTGGCAGCTGGGTTTCTCCGCCCCGCAGCAGGTGCGGGGGCTGCTGGCCGGCGGCGGGCAGGACGGCGGGGACTGCGGCCCCCGCGACGGCTGGGTCGCGAGCCTGGCGCACGACGAGCCCCGGCGACCGGCCCACCGGTGGCTGGAGGTGCCCGAGCTGCGCGGCGCCGGGGTCCTGCTGCGGGCGTGGCGCGACGACGACGACGACGTGGACAGGGTGGTCCAGGCCTGCACGGACCCCCGGTCGCTGCAGTACCTGCCAGACCTGCCCACGCCCTACGGCCCCGCGCAGGCGCACGGCTACCTGGCGGGCCTACGGCTGGCCGCCGCCCAGGGGTCCGGGATCGGCTGGTGCGTCGCCGACGCGGCGACGGGCCGGGCGTGCGGCAGCCTGGACCTGCGCGGCCTCGACCCTTCGCTCACCGCCGGCGAGCTCGGCTGCTGGACGCACCCGGAGGCACGGGGTCGGGGCCTGATGACCCGGGCGGTCCGCCTCGCCCTGGGGTATGCCCTGGGCCCGGCACCGGACGGGCTGGGGCTGCGCCGGGTCGGCTGGCGGGCCGCGGCGAGCAACACCGCCAGCCGGCGGGTCGCCACCGCCGCCGGTCTGCGCGAGGTGGGGCGGGACCGGGACGGCGAGCGCCTGCGGGACGGCACCGTCGAGGACTTCGTCCGCTACGACGTGCTGGCCGCGGAGATGGGACCCCCCGCCCGGGGGTGAGCGTCGGCCTCGGCCCTCACCCGGGTGGCAGCTCGACCCGCTCCAGACCGAGCCACCCCGCCATCGACTCCAGCTCGGTCATCAGCCGGGGGTCCGCCGCGGCCACGTCGGTGCCCGGCTCCCAGTGCACGGCCCGGGCCACCAGGGCGCCCCGGGCCCGGTCCGCCTTGAGGTCGACCCGGCCGACCAGCAGCTCGTCCAGCAGGAAGGGCAGCACGTAGTAGCCGTGCACCCGGCGGTCCGCCGGGACGTAGATCTCGAGCCGGTAGCGGAAGTCCCACAGCGCCTCGACCCGCTCCCGCTGCCAGACCAGGGAGTCGAAAGGGCTCAGCAGCGCGGCCCCCTCCACCCGCCGGGGGCGGCGCGCCTGCGGGTCGAGGAAGACGGGACGGTCCCATCCTTGGACCCGCACCCGCTCGACCTCCCCCCGCTCCTCCAGCACCGCCAGCGCGCGGTCCACCCGCGGCCCCCTGATGCGGAAGTAGTCCGCCAGGCAGCGCTGGCTGCCGATCCCGTGCGCCCGAACCGCCGTCCGGAGCAGCTCGACCACGGACTCCTGCTCCCCCGGGGCGTCGGGGGCGCCCGGGGCCCTGCCCAGCACCGGCGGGGGCAGCACCCGCTCCGGGGTGGCGTACAGCCGCTCGAACTGGGCGGTCCGGCCGGCGGACGTGATCGCACCGATCTCGAAGAGGCACTCCAGCGAGGTCTTGACGGCGGACCAGTTCCAGCCCCAGTGGTCGCTCGGGCGGTGGGCCGCGTGCGGCATCCGGGCCTCGACCTCTCGGGCGGTCATCGGCCCGTGGTCGGTGACGACGGAGGCGACCGCCTCCAGCAGCCCCGGGTGCTGCTGCTCCAGCGACTCGCGCCAGGCCCTGGTCCGGGGCCGCTCCATCCGGAATCCGAACAACGGCCAGCTCTCCAGCGGGACCAGCGCCGCCTCGTGCGCCCAGTACTCCACCAGCCGCCGCCCGGCCCGGGCCCGCCCCCGCCGGCCGGTGCCGTCCCGGAGCCGGTCCAGCACCGCGGGGTCGTAGGGCCCGAGCCGGGAGAAGAAGGGCAGGTAGTGGCTGCGGGTCAGCACGTTGACGCTGTCCACCTGGACCACCGCCAGCCGCTGGGCCACCGCCGCCAGGTGCCGGGCCCCGGGGGCAGGGGGCCGTGGCCGCCCGAACCCCTGCGCGGCCAGGGCGATCCGCCGGGCCTGCGCCGTGCTGAGCGTGCGCACGCGGCTCACCACGCCACGGGGCACGACACCGTGGTGTCGTGCCCCGTGGCGCTGCCGGGCTGTGCTGCGGAGGTCAGGAGGCCACCGGCTCCTCGTCGGCGCCGGTCTGCCCGGCATCGTCCATGTCCAGCCGGAGCACGCCGTAGGACCAGCCGCGCCGCCGGTAGACGACGCTGGGGCGGTCGTGCTCGGAGTCGTGGAAGAGGAAGAACTCGTGCCCGACGAGCTCCATCTGGTTGAGCGCCTCACCGACGGTCATCGGCACGGAGGCGTGCACCTTCTCGCGGATCTCGATGGGGCTGTTCCCCTCGGTCTGCAGCGCCCGGTCCACCGCCTCCTCGGGGCTGAGGTCCTCGGCCGGCTCCTCCTCGGTCGCGGGCGCCAGCGGCTCGGTGGGCAGGCCGAAGGTCGCCTCGGCCACCGACGGCAGGCGGTGCTTGCCGGTGTGGCTGACCCGCCGCTTGTCGCTGAGCCGGCGCAGCCGCTCGGTGAGCTTGGCCATCGCCAGGTCGAGGGCGGCGTACTCGTCGTCGGCGGCGGCCTCGGCCCGGACCACCGTGCGGTGCACGTAGCAGGTGATCTCGCAGCGCTCGGCCTCCTTGGCCTGGCGCGGGTTCGCCTCGTGCGTGAGCAGCACCTCCGCCCGACGCACGCGCGGGGCCAGCTGCGGGATCTTCTCCAGCTTGTCCTCGATGTGGCGGCGGAACCGCTCGGGGATGTCCTTCTTGCGACCGGTGACGGTGAGTTCCATCAGTCCTCCATGGCGAACGTGGGGTGTGTTGTCCGGCTGTCCGGCGTCAGCGACGACGCCTGCTCTCCTCCGGCCTCACCCCCTCGCTGACGCTCACGAGGTGCTCCATGCAGACACCCTAGTCCGCGCCGACGACCGGCGGTAGAGGACCCGTCGGGTGGCGCGCGGTGGCCGCGACCACGGCCGCCACGACCGGCCCGGAACCGGCCTGCGACAGAGCTCGCGCGCACTCGGCGAGGGTCGAGCCGGTGGTGACCACGTCGTCCACCACCACGCACGGCAGGTCGCGCAGTCCGGTCCGCAGCGGTGCCCGCACGGTGAGGGCACCGGCCAGGTTGCGGGCCCGTTCCGCGGCCGACAGCCCGGCCTGGTCGTGCACCGGGCGGCCCAGCAGCAGGGCGTCGACCACCACCCCGGGACCGAGGGCCGTCCTCGCCAGCTCTCGGACCGGGGCCCGCCCACGGGCCCGGGTGCTGGAACGGGCCGAGGGCGCCGGGACCACCGGCACCGGCCGACCCGCGGCCAGCGCCGCCCGGTGCTCCGGCGACCCGAGGAGCGCTGCGGAGACGGCGGCCGTCAGCACCGTGGAGAGCGGGTGCGTCAGGTCCACCCGGTCGGACTCCTTCCAGGCCACCACCGCGGCGCGGACGACGCCCTGGTATGCCGGACCCGCCCAGGTCGGCGGCATCCCCGGCGGGGTCGGGGTGGGCCACCACCGCCGCGGTGGCGTGGCCCGCAGCACGGCGTCGCAGGCCGGGCACCAGCGCGAGCCCCGGGCCTCGCACCCGCCGCACCCGCTCGGCGCGGCCAGCTCGAGCAGGGCACGCAGGTCGGTCCCCGGGCGCCACGGCATACCCCACCCTGACAGGCCGGGGACGACCACGACGTGGTCGTCCACAGGGCGCCCGAGCAGGAGCGATCCGCAGGAGGCGGGGACTCTCAGGAGCCCGGGACGACCACCTCGTCGGCGTTGCGCACCGAGCCCCAGCCCGCCTCGCCCTCCGGGGTGTAGATGCCGCCGTCCTCGGTCTGCGCGATCGCCTCGGCCCCAGTCCGGCGCGGCACCGCCACCACATCGGTCAGCCCGAGCAGCTCCCCGTACGGGTTGATCCACTCCCCCAGGCGCAGGCTGAACGCGCGCGGGGCCGGGTCGCCGGAGCGCTGCCCGACCAGCACCACGTCACCGGTGCCGGCCCAGTGCGCGGTGGTGACGTCCACCAGGTTGGGGGCCACCGAGGCGGGGGCTGTCAGCCCGAGCGGCTCCCCGGCGGCGTCCCGGATGATCCCGGAGAGCACCACCCGGTTGCGCTCCTCGTCCTCCTCGTGCAGGACCACCAGGAGCCGGCTGCCGTCCGGGGACACCGACAACGACTCCACCCGCTCGTCGTCCCGCAGCCAGTCGGCCTCGACCGGCCGCGCCACCGCCTCCAGGTCCTCCCGGTCGACCGACCAGATCCGGGGGGTCCCGCTGCTGCGGTGCACCCCGGCCAGCCAGAAGGCCCCCTGCGCGTCGACCGCGGGGTCGGTCAGGGCGTCACCGATCCCCTCGTTGGTGTGCGTGTCCCCGTCCTGCCAGCGCCACAGCGCCAGCCCGTCCTCGGAGACGGCGGCGACGTCACCCAGGTCCGCGGTCGCGGCCACCCCGGTCCAGCCCAGCTCCACCTGGGGCAGGTCGAGGTCGGCGACCTCCTCCTCGGGCAGGTTGCGCAGGGCGTACTGGGTGGGGTCCACCGGGACCAGCTCCTCGCCCACCCGCAGCAGCACCAGGTCCACGTCGCGCTCCACGTCGGTGAACGGCAGCTCGGTGGTCGCCGTGATCGGGCTCTCCTGCCCCGGCAGCTGCAGCGGCTGCCCGGCCACCTGCACCTCGACACCGGCCACCCCGGGCAGCGCCAATAGGGAGTGCGCGAGCTGGCTCTGCAGCTCCTCGGCGATGGTGTCGTCCTGGGCCACCGTGGACCCCTGCAGGTTGACCGTGGCCACCAGGGAGTCCGAGGAGACCGGCACCGCCGGGGTGGCCAGCCGCAGGCCGTCGGTGGCCGCCGTGCGCAGTGCCCCCACCAGGTGCTCCGGCAGCGGGGCCAGCTGTGCCCGGGTCACCGCCGTGGGCAACCCCTCCCCGTCGGCGAACCAGCGCACCTCGGGCACGAAGTAGCCGCGCTGGGTGTTGAGGTAGTACAGGTTCGTCGCCTGGAAGGAACGCTCCACCTCGGCCCGGGAGAGCCACAACCCGAAGTCCTCAGGGAAGCTGCTGATCCTCCTCTCGCCCTCCACCTCGGTGAGGGTGAAGGTCCGATTCGCCTCGCGCGGGGTCTGCTCCGTGAGCCGTCCCTGGGCGTCGATCCGGCCGACCACCTCGACCTGCACCTCGACGGAGCCGCCGCCGCTCTCGGTCACCGTTGGGGTCTGGTCGTAGATCAGCACGTCCGAGGTGGGCACCCACCGGCTGGCCAGGTCCGTGGTGAGGAAGCTGCGCGCCACGTCGTTGTTACCGGCGAAACCGACGTTCGCCCGCAGGAAACCACTGACGATCTCGGCCGGGCCGTCCCCGGGCTGCGCCTCGGAGAGGAACCGGTCCACCTCCCGCTCGGTCTGCACCACCACCGGCAGCCCCGGCTCCGGGGCCGGGGTGGTGGGCAGCTGTCCGGAGCACGCGGTCAGCGCCAGCACCGCCCCTGCTGCCAGTGCCGTCACCATCGGGCGTCGTCGCATCATCGCTCCTGCCTCGTCGCCAGCGCCAGCACCACCGGGGGGACGGTCCCGTCCTCGGCGCTCGCGTCGCCGGATCCGCCGCTGCCGGCGACGGCCAGGGCGCCGCGCCCCGCCGCACCGCCGACCCCGGCCAGCACCGCGGCCGTCGGCACCGGCGGTGGCTCCTCGGCGATCACGTAGGTGTGGGTGCGCGGCAGCACCAGCCGGAAGCAGGCCCCGGCGCCGGGCGCGGACCCCACCTGCAGCCACCCGCCGTGCACGCGGGCGTCCTCCATCGCGATGGCCAGTCCCAGGCCGGTGCCCCCGGTGGTACGGGTCCGGGCCGGGTCCGCCCGCCAGAACCGCTCGAAGACCTGGCGCTGCTGGTCCTCGTCGAGCCCGATGCCGTGGTCACGTACCGAGATGGCGGCCACCTCGGTGGTGATCGCGAGGGTGACCTCGACGGGTCGTCCCTCGCCGTGCTCGAGCGCATTGGTGAGCAGGTTGCGCAGCACCCGGGAGATCCGGCGCCCGTCCATGCAGACGTCCACCCGGTCCTCGGGCACCCGGAGCGTCAGCTCCGAGCCGAGCCGCTCGGCCAACGGCCGGACCCCGTCAACCGCGGCCCGGATCAGCGGGACGACGTCCTCGTCGTGCCGTTCCACGGTGGCCGCCCCGGAGTCGTAGCGGCTGATCTCCAGCAGCTCGGCGAGCAGACCCTCGAAGCGGTCCAGCTCCTGGTCCAGCAGCTCGGCGGAGCGGGCTACCGGGGCGGCGAAGTCCTCGCGGGAGGCGTGCAGCACGTCCCCGGCCATCCGCATCGTGGTCAGCGGGGTGCGCAGCTCGTGCGAGACGTCGGAGACGAAGCGCTGCTGGAGCTGGGAGAGCGAGCGCAGCTCCCGGATCTGGTGCTGGATCGAGTCGGCCATCGTGTTGAACGAGGTGGCCAGCTGCGCGATCTCGTCGGTGCCGGCCACCGGCAGCCGCTCGTCCAGGTGCCCTCGGGCCAGCTCCTGGGACGCCTTGGCGACCTCCTCCACCGGCCGGGTGACCATCCTGGTCGCCAGCAGCGCCAGGCCGGCGACCAGCAGCACCAGCGCCAGCCCACCGAGCAGGAAGAGCTGGCGCAGCAGGTCCAGGGTCTCCTGCTCGCGCAGCAACGGGTAGACCATGACCATGTCGTAGGCGCCGGCCCGGGCCAGCGAGACCCGGGTTCCCACCACGACCGCGGTCACGTCCGACGCCCCGTCGATGCCGCCGACCAGCGAGACCGGGACCACCATCACCTGCTGGTTCTCCGGGTCCGCCGCGATCGACTCCTGCAGGCTGGCCGGGATGTCCTGCTCGTCGACCCCGACGCCCATCGCCTCGACCACGCCGCCCGTCTCGTTGCCCAGGGCGGGGGTGATCAGCACCCGGCGTCCGTCCTCGGCGGACGGACCGATCATCGACTGGATCTGTTCCAGGGCGAGGGCGCGCAGCCCGCTGTCGTCCCGTCGGTCGGTGGAGTCGAAGGCCTGCTGCGCCTGCGAGACCTGCTGGGCGGAGTCCCGTTCCGCGCTGGCGACCGCCTGGTCGACCAGGCCGCGGGCCACCTGCTCGTAGAGCACGGTGCCCAGCAGCACCCCGAGGAGCGCGCCGAGCAGCACGGTCCAGGTGATCACCCGGACGCGCAGGGACCCCCGCCAGCTCCGCAGCAGGCGGGATCCCCGCGCGGGCTCAGGGGTGGCCGGCCTTGTATCCGACGCCACGTACCGTCACCACGATCTGGGGGTTCTCGGGGTCCTGCTCGATCTTGCTCCGGAGGCGCTGCACGTGCACGTTCACCAGCCGGGTGTCCCCCGCGTGCCGGTAGCCCCAGACCTGCTCCAGCAGCGACTCCCGGTCGAAGACCTGGCTCGGCTTGCTCGCCAGCGCCACCAGCAGGTCGAACTCCAGCGGGGTGAGCGGGATCTGCTCCCCGTCCCGCGTCACCTCGTGCCCGGCCACGTCGATCAGCACGTCGCCCACCTGCAGCCGGGCGTCGTCACCGGTGTCGGCGCGCCGCAGCCGGGCCCGGATCCGGGCCAGCAGCTCCTGCGGCTTGAACGGCTTCACCACGTAGTCGTCGGCCCCGGCCTCCAGACCGAGCACCACGTCCTTGGTGTCGGTGCGCGCGGTGAGCATCACCACCGGGACCCCGGACTCCTGCCGCAGCGCGCGGCATACCTCGATGCCGTCCTGGGAAGGGAGCATCACGTCCAGCAGCACCAGGTCCGGGCGGAACTCGCGGAACATCGGCATCGCGCGCCCGCCGTCCCCGCAGGTGGCGACCTCGTAGCCCTCCTTGCGCAGCACGATGCCGAGCATCTCGGCCAGGGCCAGGTCGTCGTCGACGACGAGTACGCGTGCGCTCACGAGGTCCTCCTGCGTTGTCCGTCCGGCTCAGTAGCGGTAGTGGTCGGGCTTGTACGGCCCGGCCACGTCGAGCCCGAGGTAACCGGCCTGCTCCTTGGTCAGCTCGGTGAGACCTGCGCCCACCGCGTCCAGGTGCAGCCGTGCCACCTCCTCGTCCAGCTCCTTGCGCAGGGTGTGCACGCCGACCGGGTATGCCTCCGGCCGGGTGTGCAGCTCGATCTGGGCGAGCACCTGGTTGGCGAAGCTCGTGGACATCACGAAGCTGGGGTGACCGGTCGCGTTGCCCAGGTTCAGCAGCCGCCCCTCGGAGAGCACGATGATCGAGCGGCCGTCCGCGAAGGTCCACTCGTGCACCTGCGGCTTGATCTCGGTGCGCTGCACGTCGGGGACCCGGGCCAGCGCCGCCATGTCGATCTCGTTGTCGAAGTGGCCGATGTTGCCGAGGATCGCCTTGTCCTTCATCGCCGCCATGTGCTCCACGGTCACCACGTCCCGGCAGCCGGTCGCGGTGATGACGAAGTCGGCCGAGCCGATGACGTCCTCGAGCCGGGCCACCTGGAAGCCGTCCATCGCGGCCTGCAGAGCGCAGATCGGGTCGATCTCGGTGACGATCACCCGGGCGCCCTGGCCGCGCAGCGCCTCGGCGCTGCCCTTGCCGACGTCGCCGTAGCCGCAGACCACGGCGACCTTGCCGCCGATCAGCACGTCGGTCGCGCGGTTGATGCCGTCGATCAGGCTGTGCCGGCAGCCGTAGGTGTTGTCGAACTTGCTCTTGGTCACCGAGTCGTTGACGTTGATCGCGGGGAAGAGCAGCTCCCCGGCCTCGTGCAGCTGGTAGAGCCGGTGCACCCCGGTCGTGGTCTCCTCCGAGACCCCGGTGATGCCCTCGGCGACCCGGGTCCAGCGGTCCGGGTGCTCGGCGAGGCCGCGGCGCACGGTCTCCAGCACCACCCGCCACTCCTCCGGGTCGTCCGCCTCCGGGCTGGGCACGGCACCCTGCCGCTCCCACTCCCGGCCCTTGAGGACCATCAGGGTCGCGTCGCCCCCGTCGTCCAGGATGAGGTTCGGCCCCTGGCCGTCCGGCCACAGCATCACCTGGGTGGTGCACCACCAGTACTCGGCCAGCGTCTCGCCCTTCCAGGCGAAGACCGGCACCCCCTGCGGGTCGTCCGCGGTGCCCTGCGGGCCGACGGCGACGGCCGCGGCGGCCTCGTCCTGGGTGGAGAAGATGTTGCAGGAGGCCCAGCGCACCTGCGCGCCGAGCGCCACCAGCGTCTCGATCAGCACGGCGGTCTGCACCGTCATGTGCAGCGAGCCGGCGATCCGCGCGCCGGCCAGCGGCTGCTCGGCGGCGAACCGCTCGCGCAGCGCCATCAGCCCGGGCATCTCGTGCTCGGCGAGCCGGATCTGGTGGCGCCCCTGGGTGGCGAGCGCCAGGTCACGCACCTTGTGGTCCATCGACGTGGTCGGCACAGTCATCGTGTCGGGCATGACCTCATGCTACGTGCCCGGACCCTCCTGCTCCGGCATGGTCAGCCCGAGCAGCGCGTTCTCCAGCACCTCGGCCATCGCCGGATGGATCCAGTACTGCCCCCGGGCCAGGGTGTGCGCGTCCACGTCGGGACCCAGGCTCAGGGCCTGGATCACCGGCTGGATGACGGTGCTGGCGTGCGGGCCGACGATGTGCACCCCGAGCACCCTCCCGGTGTCGGCGTCGCCGACGGCCTTGACCAGGCCGGTGGAGTCCTCCATCGCCCAGCCGTAGGCGGTGTCGCCGTAGCGCTGCACCTTCGTGGTGACCCGGTGCCCCTGGTCCATGGCCTCCGCCTCGGTGAGACCGACGGTGGCCACCTGGGGGTGGGTGAAGACCGCGGCCGGCACGAACCGGTGGTCGAACGCGTGCAGCTCCTCGGGGTGCGTCAGGTTGTGCGCGACCACCCGCGCCTCCTGGTTGGCGACGTGCTTGAGCTGGTGCTCGGAGCTGGCGTCACCGAGCGCCCAGACCCCCGGTGCGTCGGTGCGGCCGTGCTCGTCCACCACGACCCGGCCGTCCGGGTGGGTCCGCACCGCGGTGTGCTCCAGCCCGAGGTCGTCGGTGTTCGGCCGGCGGCCGGTCGCCACCAGCAGCAGCTCGCCGGTGGCCAGCGACCCGTCGGACAGGGTCAGCTCCACCCCCTCGGGGGTCTGCCGGGCGTCGGTCGGCTCCACCCCGGTGCGCACCTGCCACTGGGTCCGGGCCAGGTCGGTCCAGGCCTGGGACAGCTCCACGTCGAGGGCCCGCAGCAGCCGGTCGCCGCGGGCCACGACGGTGATCTCCACCCCTAGCGCACCGAAGACGTGCGCGAACTCCGCGGCGATCACACCGCCGCCGACGATGACGAGGCTGGCTGGCAGCTCAGGGATGCGCATGATCGTGTCCGAGCTGTGGAACTGCACCCCGGAGCGGGTGATCGCCTCCGGGACGACCGGGCGGGCCCCGGTCGCGACGACGACCTGGTCGCCGGTGATCCGGACCCGCTCGCCCACCGGGTGCCGGCCGCCGGGCCGGGTGATCTCCACCTCGAGCTCGCGCTCGCCGACGAAGCGGGCGTGGCCCAGGTAGGCCTCGGTGTCCGGTCCGTGGACGCGGTAGTCGCGCCCGCCGTCGCTGATCGGGTCGATGCGGCCGAAGACGCGGTCCCGGATGTCGGCCCAGCGGACCTGGTCGAGGGTCGCGTCGACACCGAACCGGGCGGCGTCCCGCACGGTGGTGGCGACCTCGGCGGCATACACGAACATCTTGGTCGGGATGCAGCCGACGTTCAGGCAGGTACCACCGAAGACGCCGCCCTCGACGACCGCGGTCCGGCGGCCCTCCATCTCGGGGGTGACCAGGGAGTTCCCCGATCCGCTGCCGATGATGACCAGGTCGTAGTGGGTGCTCTCGTTCACCGACCCAGCGTAGACGCCGCGGTCAGCGGCCCATCGCCGCCTCGACCTCGGAGCGCACCACGCGCAACCCGTCCCAGACCTCCACGAAGGTGGTGGACAGCGGCGCCAGGCCCAGGCGGAGTCCGTCCGGGGAGCGGAAGTCGGGGATGACGCCGCGCTCCCACAGCCGCGGGTAGACCGGGGCGAAGGCCGGATGGCGCAGGGTGATGTGCCCGCCGCGACGGGCGTGCTCGCGCGGGCTGGCGACCCGGATCCCCAGCTCCTCCGGCCAGGAGTCGACGATCTGCCAGGCGAAGTCGGTCAACCGCAGCGAGCCGGCCCGGACCTCCTCGATCCCGACCTCGGCGAGCATCTGGGCGCCCATCCGGACCGGCAGCATCCCGACGATCGGCGGGGTGCCGCTGACCAGGGCCCGGATCCCGGCCGCCGGCCGGTATCCCTGCTCCATCGCGAACGGGTCGCGGCGCCCCATCCAGCCCTGCACCGGCTGCCGCAGCGACGGTATGTCGTGGTGCCGCGCCGCGAGGTAGGCGTGCGCGGGGGCGCCCGGACCCCCGTTGAGGTATTTGTAGCAGCAGCCGACCGCCGCGTCCGCGCCCCAGTCGTCCAGGTGCACCGGCACCGACCCCGCCGAGTGGCAGGTGTCCCACAGGACCAGGGCCCCGGCCTCGTGCGCGAGGCGCGTGATCGCCTCGGCGTCGGCGACCCAGCCGGAGCGGTAGGCGACGTGCGAGAGCAGCAGCACCCCGGTGCGCTCCCCGACCGCGGCCCGCACCTGCTCCGGGCTCACCCCGGTGTCCGGGTCCGCGTCGATCCAGGTCAGACGGAGCCCGCGTTCGGCGGCGATGCCCTCGGCGACGTAGCGGTCGGTGGGGAAGTTGTCGGTGTCCAGCACCAGCTCGGTCCGGGCCGGGTCCAGCGCGACCTGGTGGTCGACCAGCGCGCGCAGCACCTTGTAGAGCAGCACGGTGGTGGAGTCGGCCAGCACGGTCTGGCCGGGGGCGGCGCCGAGGGCGGCAGAGCCGACCAGGTCGCCGACCTCCTCCGGCCACCCCATCCACCCCTCGTCCCAGGAGCGGATGAGCCGGCTGCCCCAGTCGTGCCGGACGAACGCGGCCATCGCGTCGGCGACCCCGGCGACCGGCCGGCCCAGGGAGTTGCCGTCGAAATAGGCCAGCACCCCCTCGGCACGCTCGAAACGCTCGGCGAAGGGGGTGAGCGGGTCGGCGGCGTCCAGCCGGCGCGCCTGCTCCCGGCTCGGCCCGGTGCCCGGGTCAGACATCGCCGTCGCCCCCGTGGTAGCCCGCCGGGGTGACGTCCTGGATCGCGGACCGGACGTCGTACAGCTCGGTGAAGAAGGTGAGGTCCAGGGCCCGGCGCAGGAAGGGGACCCCGCTGGAGCCACCGGTGCCGGGCTTGCTGCCGATGATCCGTTCCACCGTCCGCAGGTGCCGGAAGCGCCATACCTGGAAGTTGTCCTCCAGGTCCACCAGCTCCTCGGCCATCTCGTACTCCGCCCAGTACCGGTCCGGGTCCGCGTAGACGAGGGACCAGGCCCGGACCACGCCCGGGTCCGCCTGGTAGGTCTCGGTGACGTCCCGGCCCAGCACGGACCCCGGGAGCTCGTGCCCGCGGCGGTCCAGCCAGGCCAGCACCTCGTCGTAGAGGCTGCGCCGGTGCAGCAGCTCGACCAGGCCCCGGTGCTGCCCCTCGTCGTGCGCGAAGACGTCCAGCATCGCGGCGTTCTTGTTGCCGAGCATGAACTCGACCGCGCGGTACTGCCAGCTCTGGAAGCCGGACCCGGTCGCCAGGAACGCCCGGAACCGGGCGTACTCGCTGGGGGTGAGGGTGGCCAGCACCGACCACTGCTCGGTCATCGCGGCCTGGATGTGCTTGACCCGGGCGATCCGCTTGAGCGCCGGGCGGTGCTCGTCGGCGGCCATCAGCTCGCAGGCGCTGGACAGCTCGTGCAGCACCAGCCGCAGCCAGAGCTCGGTGGTCTGGTGCTGGATGATGAAGAGCAGCTCGTCGTGCTGGGCCGGCACCGATCGCGGGTGCTGCGCCGAGAGCAGGGTGGGCAGGTCGAGGTACTCGCCGTAGGACAGGTTGCGGGCGAAGTCGCGCTCGACGCCCGGCTCGACCTCCCTGCTGGCCCGGGACCGGGGATCGGCGGGACCGGGATCGGGGGCGTCGGTGCTCACCGGAGGCAGTCTGTCACGGGTGGGCCTCCACCCAGGGTCTGACCCGGCCGGCCCCAGGATGCGACGACGGGCCGACGCGTCGGGCGGGTCCCTGCCGCGACGGTATGGGCATGGACACCACGACCGCACGCCACGTGCCCGCCCCGCTCCCGACACCCGCATCCCCCCGGCCCACGGTGCTGGCCCGGGGCCTGACCAAGACCTACGGCAGCACCGCCGCGCTGGCCGGGGTCGACCTCGACCTGTGGCCCGGTGAGGCGGTGGCCGTGATGGGCCCCTCCGGGTCGGGCAAGAGCACCTTGCTGCACTGCGTCGCGGGGGTGATCACCCCGGACACCGGCTCGGTGCAGCTGAGCACCCGCACCGGCGTCGTCGACGTCGCCGGTGCCTCCGCCGAGGGACGCGCCGCGATCCGGCTGCAGCACATGGGCTTCGTCTTCCAGCAGGGGCTGCTGCTCCCCGAGCTGAGTGCCGTGGAGAACGTCGCGCTGCCGCTGCTGCTGGCCGGCCGTCCCCGGCAGCAGGCCGAGCAGCAGGCCGCGGCCGGGATGGCGGCACTGGGCCTGGCCGGCCTGGAGCAGCGGCGTCTCGGCCAGCTCTCCGGGGGGCAGCAGCAGCGCGTGGCGATCGCCCGCGCGCAGGTGTCCTCCCCCACCCTGGTGGTGGCCGACGAGCCCACCGGGGCCCTGGACTCGGCCACCTCCGCCGAGGTGATGTCCGCGTTGCTGGCCAGCACCACCGCGCAGGGACGGACGCTGGTGGTGGTGACCCACGACGAGGCGGTGGCCGGGACCTGCGACCGGGTGGTGCACCTGGCCGACGGGCAGGTCGTGGCCGTGGAGGTGACCCGATGAGCCTGCTCCGGCTGCTGCTGCGCGGCACCCCGCAGGACCGGGTCAGCCAGGCCCTGCCGGTGCTCGCCTACGCCGTCGTCACCGCGCTCGCCCTGACGGTGGCCGGTGGCGCCGAGTTCTTCTTCACCCTCGGTGCCCGCCCCGGGAGGGAGCAGGACGGCCTGTTCTACGCCTCCCTGGCCGCGGTCGCCTGCGCCCTGCTCGCGGTACCGATGCTGAGCCTGTCCACCTCCGCGGTGCGGCTGTCGACCCGGCGCCGCGACGGACGGCTGGCCTCGCTGCGCCTGGTCGGCGCCCCGGGGCGCCTGCTGCACCGTCTTGCGCTGGTCGAGTCGACCCTGGTGGCGGTGGTGGGGGCGGCGCTGGGGGTGCTCGGCCACCTGGCGATGGCCCCGCTCTTCGGCATGCTGCACTTCGCCGGGGTCCGGTTGGGCACGGCGCAGATCGTCCCGCCGCCGTGGCTGGGTGCCGTCGTGCTGCTGGTCGTCGTCGGGACGGCGGCCGGTGCCGCCGCACTCGGCCTGCGCCGGGTCGCGATCACCCCGCTGGGGGTGCGGACCCGGCAGGACGCGCCCCCCACCCGCTTGCTGCAGGCCGTGGCGGGGGCGGGCACCGTCCTGGTGCTGGTCGTCGTCGGGCAGCAGCTCCCGCAGCTGGTCGGAGGTCTGGTGATGACCGTCGTGGTGGTGGTCGGCATGCTCGCCTGCGGGATGGCCGTGCTCGCTCTCATCGGCCCGCCGGTGCTCGCGCTCGGGGCTCGGCGCACGGCCAGGCGGGCCACCGGTCCGCGGGCGGTGGAGCGCCTGCTCGCGGCCCGCACCCTGCTGGAGGACCCGCGGGCCGTCTGGCGTCAGGTCCAGGGCGTCGCGCTGGTCTCGTTCGTGAGCGTGGTGGTGGGCGTGGCGCTGGCGCTCTCCGGTGGTGACGGCAGCGGCAGCGACGCGGTGCTGATGGCCGACATGCGCACCGGCGTGCTGGTGACCATCGGGCTGTCCTACCTCACCCTGGCCGCCGCGGCCACGGTGCACGCCGCGGCCGAGGTCTTCGACCGGCGCGACCTCTACCTGGCCCTGGACCGGCTCGGTATGCCCCGCGCCACCATCGAACGGGCCCGGACCCGGACGGTGGCCGGCCCGGTGCTGACGGTCACCGTGCTGGGCGCGCTCGCCGGTGGTCTGCTGACCTTCCCGCTGGCCGGCTTCGCCCTGGTCGTCGACCCGGTCACCGTGCTGACGGTGCTGGTGGCCCTGGTCGTCGGGGTGCTCACGGTCCGGGGCGGGGTGCTGCTCACCCGCCGGCTGCTCACCGACGTGCTGCGCGAGTCGCAGCCGGTGGTCTGAGTCAGCGGGTCCGGTCGCGCAGGTCGGCCACGTGCGGCGAGACGGAGGGGTCGAGCCCCAGCCCGAGCGCCAGGTAGGTGGCGGTGAAGTCCGCCGCCGCCACGTGGTCCGCCAGCCGGACGATGGGGGCCCCGGCCTCGGCCTGGACCTCCATCACCCGCACCCCGGCCTCCCTGGCCGTGGTGAGCACGGCATCGGTCAGCGCCTCCGCCTGGACCGACTCGGGGGTGGCCGGCTCGGTCGGGGCGTCCCTCAGCATCAGCAGCCCCAGCCGGGGCGGCGAGGGGCCGTCCAGGTAGGGGTCGGCGAAGATGTCCGACTCGCCGCCGCCGTCCGCGGCACCACCGCGCCGCTCCATCAGTTCACCCTCCGGCTCGGCGAAGTGGTGGGGCTCCCAGCCCGAGGTGTCGATGTCCCCGAGCCGGATGCGGGAGTCGTCGTAGGTGCCGGGGCGGCGTCCGCCGATGGCCGTGTAGGGCCCATCGAAGCAGGCCACGATGCCGCTCGCGGCGTCCGGCAGCTCACCGAAGGTGGCGGGCACCCGGGCGGTCCTGGCCAGCATCGAGGAGGCCCGGGCGGCGGCCACCCCGCCCAGCGGTCCGTCCCCCAGGACCACGGGCACGGTCTCGGCCAGCGAGATCGCCAGTACCTTGGCCGGGTTGACGAAGGAGTCCGAGGAGGGCCGCATCTGCTCGGCCCGGGTGTCCAGGCGGGTCGCCACCGCCTCCAGCGTCGTCACCGGCGCCTCCAGCAGGCCCAGCTGGTCCGCGCCCATCAGCACCGGGGTCAGCAGCGTCCACAGCGCCGTCCGGGAGCTGGTGCGGTGGCGGCCCACGCCGACGTGCACCCCCCGCGCCTGACGGCATACCTGCGCCAGCGGGGAGTCGTCGGCCCCCACGGTCAGCAGCATGGCCCCGCGCCGGGCGGCCTCCGCCGCCACCGCGAGCGGGCCCGGGGCGCGGCCGGACAGGGAGACCGCCACCACCAGGTCGAGGGGACCGACCCAGCCGGGCAGCGGCAGGTTGCGCCGCGCCTGCACGGGCACCGGCGACCCCGGCTCGGCCAGCAGCTCGAGGACCTCGGCAACGATGGCCGAGCCACCGATGGCCGCCACCAGCACCGACCGGGGCCGGTCCATGGTCGCCAGCCGTTCGATCCCGGCCTCCTGGGTCAGCGTCACCGCCTCCCGCACCTGGGCGCCGGCCGAGGCCAGGGCCCGCAGCGTCTCCCGGGAGTCCTTGCGCGCCAGCTCGTTCTCGTCGTCGAGCAGCGCCTCGTCGATGTAGGGCACGGCGGTTCAGCCCTCCACGGTGACGTCGGTGGCGTCGTCCGCCAGCAGCACCGGGATGCCGTCCCGGACGGGGTAGCGACGGCGGTGGCCCGGGCCGCCGCAGTCCTGGTCGCACTGCAGCGCGGGCCGGCCCTGCTCGTCCTGCACGTCCAGCAGCGGGTGCCGTCCCACCGGGCAGCGCAGGATGTCGCGCACCCACGGGTCGAGCTGTGCTCCGGTCATCTCAGGTCTCCTGTCTCACCAGGCCCAGGACCGTGTCCCGGACCTGCTCCATCGTGCCAGGGTCGCGTGCCTCGACGTTCAGCCGGAGCAGCGCCTCGGTGTTGCTCGGTCGCAGCGAGAGCCACCAGGAGGGCTGCTGCTCGTGCGCCAGCGCCAGCCCGTCGAAGCCGTCCGGCTCCAGTCCCTGGCGCAGTCCCCAGTCCCGGACCCGCGCGGTGGCCGCGCCGACGTCGGCGACCACCGAGCTGATCTCCCCGGAGGCGACGTAGCCGCCGCCGTCCCCGACCAGGCGGGACAGCGGCAGCGGCTGGTGGCCGAGGGCGGCCAGCACGTGCAGGGCGGCGAGCATGCCGGAGTCGGCGTGCCAGAAGTCGCGGAAGTAGTAGTGCGCCGAGTGCTCCGCCCCGAAGGCCGCGTGGTGCCGGGCCATCAGCTCCTTGACGAAGGAGTGCCCGACCGGCGAGCGCACCGCCCGTGCGCCCAGCGCCGCGATCGCCTCGGGTAGCACCCGGGACGCGACGGAGCCGTGCACGACCGAGACCTCGGCGGGGGTGTGCCCGGCCGCCACCTCCGCGGCGACCACCGAGCGGGCGATGAGGGCGGCGATGTGGCCGGGTGCGACCGGCCGGCCCGTCTCGTCGACCACCGCGCAGCGGTCGGCGTCCCCGTCGAACGCCAGCCCCAGGTCGGCCCCGTGCTCGAGGACCGCGTCCTGCAGCAGCCGCAGGTTCGCCGGGTCGAGCGGGTCCGGGCCCCGGTGCGGGAAGGTGCCGTCCAGCTCGTGGTGCAGCGGCACCATCAGCACCGGCAGGTGCGCCGGCAGCACCGCGGGCGCCGTCCGGCCGGCCATCCCGCTGCCGGCGTCCACCACCACCCGCAGCGGACGGACCTCGGACAGGTCGACGAGCGAGTGCAGGTGGGCGGCATACCGCTCGAGCAGGTCCGCCCGGTCGAACGTGCCGCGCCGCGGCGCGGCACGCTCGCTCGGCGGGTGCACCGCCGACCGCTCGAGGGACCACCGGGCGAGGTCACGGATCTCGGCCAGTCCGGTGTCGATCCCGACCGGGCGCGCCCCGCTGCGGCACAGCTTGATCCCGTTGGTGGACGCCGGTCCGTGGCTGGCCGTGACCATCGCGCCGGCCAGCCGCAGCGAGCCGGCGGCGTAGTAGAGCTCGTCGGTGGAGCACAGCCCGATCGCGGTGACGTCCACCCCCTGGTCGCGCACCCCCGCGACGAAGGCGTCGGCGAGCTCGGGAGAGCTGGTGCGCATGTCGTGGCCGACGACCACCCCGGCCTCACCCTCGGGCAGGACCACCACCTGGGCGAACGCGGACCCGAGGGCACGGACGACCTCCGCGTCGAGCTGGTCCGGGACCTCGCCCCGGATGTCGTTGGCCTTGACGACCTGGTCCAGCCGCGTGCTCACCTGCTCACCCGGGTCAGGTGTCGCGCAGGACGCGCAGGTGCCCGCGCCGGGCGACTTCGGTGACCGAGTGCCGCTCGGCCTCCGACCGCTGGCCCGTCTCCACCCGGACGATGCTGCCGCGGTGCTCGCGGACCGCGTCGGCGAGCGCCGCGAGGTCGTCCACCGGCGGACGCGGCTCGCCCTCGGGCAGCTCCAGCCGGACGACGTCCCATCCCCGCGGGGCGGTCAACCGGGTGGCGTGCCGCTCGCAGAGGTCGTAGCTGTGGGGTTCCGCGTACGTCGCCAACGGACCCAGCACCGCGGTCTGCTCCGCGTAGACGTAGGTGAGCGTCGACGTGGCAGGGCTGACGCACGCCGTCTTCGAGCACTGGCGAATCAGGGTCACGCCCGACACTCTAAGCGCCGCCACCCCCGATCCTGCGGTCCCACCCCGCCCTCGGCCGGTCCCGGGTCACCGGGCGGTCGTCTAGGGTCGGGCTCATGACTGGGCGCCGGGACCGACGTGGGCGGGGTATGCGTGGCCCGCTCGCCTGGCCGGCCGTCCCCGCGATGCGAGCCCGCCGGGACCGCTTCGACGAGATGGTGCTGGACGCCGCCGAGACGGTGGAGCACCGGGTGGGTCGACCGCTGGGGATCGAGCTCGCGGTCGAGGACGTCCCGCCCTCCGACCCCGCCCCCTGGGAGCACGGGATCCCGCTCGGTCGTCTCTTCCCCGCGGAAAGAGACCTCTCGCCGCGCCTGGTGCTCTACCGGAGGCCGATCGAGCACCGCGCAGGCGACGAGGCGGAGCTGGCGGCGCTGGTCGGTGAGGTGGTCACCGAGCAGGTGGCCCGGATGCTGGGGCGGAACCCCGAGGACCTGGGCTGAGGACTCAGGGCACCTGCCGGAGCACGCCGGTGACCTCGCGGGTCCAGGGCACCGCCGGCAGCGTGGCCGAGGCGGCGTAGGGCCCGAGGGCGTCCTGGCCGCCCACGTGCAGCGCGGCGGCGATCCCCGCGGCACCGGTGCTGCGCACCCAGACGGCGGCCGTCCCCTCGGGGACCTCGAGGCGCATGCTGGTGTCGTTCGCGAGGGTGATCTCCTCGCTCACCACGGCGCCCTCGGCGTCCAGCCAGAGCACCTCGGCGGAGGTCGCGTCGACGGCGGAGACTGCGAGGGCGAGGTCGGCGTCCGGGAGCGCGGACGGCACCGGCGGCACCGCCATCCCCACCGGGGTCCGGGTCAGCACGGTGGCCCCCGTCCAGGTGAGGTCACCGGCCGGTCGGACCACGGTGTCCTGCTCCTCGTCGGGGGCGGCGGAGGTGCTGGCCGCGTCATCGGGGGCGGCGGAGGTGCTGGCCGCGTCATCGGGGGCGGCGGAGGTGCTGGCCGCTTCGTCGATGGCGACGGGGTCGTCGCCGGCCGGGACCTTCCGGAGCAGCACCGCGGCCGTGACCGGGGCGTCGGAGCGCAGCCGTAGGCCGGCCACCCCTTCGGGGAGGTCCTCCAGCGGCAGGTCGACCGTGCCCCCGGCCGGGACCCGGACCGCGGCCTCGGCCGGGGCGGCCGCCCCGGCCTCGCCCAGGACGCGCAGCTCGACCAGTGCCTCGGCCTCCGGCGCGAGCACCCGCAGGGTCAGCTCCGCGGCCTCGGTGGGCAGGGCCGGGACCACCAGGTCGCGCGCGGGGTCCGCCACCGCGGCGCTGGCCGCGCGGCCGAGGTCGGTGGTGCCGTCCTGCTCCCGCTCGAGCAGGTGCGCCACCACGGGCCCGCCGCTGGACCGCACCCCGACCGCGGGCGCGGCGACACCCGGTGCCAGGGCATCCAGCACCCGTACGACCTGCGCACCGCCCGGGACGACGATCCCGCTGTCCCCGGCGCCCTCCACCGGGCCGTCCTCGTCCCGCACCTCGAGCTCCACCTGGACCGGGTCCGTGCCGGGGTTGGTGAGGACCACCTGCTCGGAGCGTCCGGCCCCGTCGTCACCGGCGAGCAGCCACAGCGACTCCGACCCCTGCGTGCACGGGGCCAGCAGGGCGCCCCGGTCCCCGGTGCCGGTGCTCACCGCGAGCTGTCCGCCGACGAGGCCGGGGGCTGCGACGTCGCCCCCCTCGAGCACGGCACCGACGTCCGCCCCCAGCTGCAGCAGCTGGCTCGCCCCACCGGCCGCGAGGGTGGCGTCCGGGGCCCCGGCGGTTCCCTCCGGGCTGGTCCCCACGATGTGCAGGCCCACCTCCGCGGTGCCGCCGGCGTGGGCGGCCGCGAGGAGCTCCGGCGGCCCGGTCGCGGCGCGGACCGCTCCGCCGATGCCGTCGACACCCGGGCAGCCCAGGGCGGCGCTGCGGACGAAGGCGTCCTCCACCGGTTCCCCGCCCGCCGGCGACGACGAGGTCGGCGCCGAGGGATCTGCGAACGGGACGGCACCGGTCGGGCGGTCCCCCCAGGCACCGTCCGTGATGCCCCAGCCGACCAGGGCCGCCAGGCCGAGCGTCAGCACGCCGGCCCGCAGTGCCGTGAAGCGTCGTCGTGTCGTCATCGCCCGCCCTCCGGCTCAGGATCGGTCCGCCCCACCGGCAGCGCCAGGAAGGCGGTGACGGCGGCCAGCAGCAGGGCCACCACGTGCCACGGCCACCAGGTGCTCGCGACCGAGATCTCGATCTCGGTCGGTCCGCCCTCCGGCAGCGGGATCGCCGCCGGGTCCGAGACCTCGACCTGCTCCCCGTCCACCCGCACGGTCGCGTGCTCGGCCCAGCCGGCACCCTCGGCCACCGCGAGCGTGGCCCCGTCCGGGACGTCCGCCACGGTGCCGCGGGCGCTGGCGTGCGGACCCAGCACGTCCACCCGCGCCGACGGATCGCCGTCCTCGTCGAGCACCCGGACCCGGGCGGGGTCGTTCTCCGCCATCCGCCAGAGCACCGATCCCGGCGGGCTGGAGACCCGGGTCAGCCCGTCCACCCGGTCCAGGTCGACGGCGACCGGATGGTCCTCGCCGGCCTCGAGCAGCACGTAGCCGACCCCGAGGTCGACCAGTTGCTCGCTCACCTCGGCACCCGCCGCGCCGCCGGTCAACGTCTGCGCCGTGGTCTCGACGGCGTCCCGGGGCGGTATGCCCGTCGCCAGCTCCGCCGCCCGGTCCCGCAGGATCCGCGCCGGCTCCGGTTCCTCCGCCCGTAGGTCGACGACCAGCTGCTGCTCGCGCTCGCCGGACCCGGGCTCCAGCACCAGGGTGCGCAGCGCCCCCGGCCCGGAGGCTTGCTCGGCGGCGACCGCGGGCAACGGCTCCCGCGCCGGCTGCAGACCGGACGTGCCGGTCGAGGAGGACACCGCCCACGACGCCACGACCAGTCCGGGCAGCACCACGACGGCGCCCGCCGCCAGCCCCAGCAGCGGCCGGGGTGCACGCCACCGGCGCCCCTCCGGCAGCACCTGGTCCAGGGCCGAGGCAGCGGCCAGCAGCAGGCCCGCCCCGGCCAGGGACAGCGCGGTCCCGGGCCAGGCCACCACGGCCAGCCCCTGCTCGAGGTGACCGTCCGGCAGCACCCCGAGCGAGGTCCGGGTGGCGACCTGGGCGACCGCCAGGCTGACGAGAGCGGCGGCGACCAGCACCGCGGCACGCCGCCCGCGGGTGCCGGGCAGCAGCAGCGCGGCCAGCGCTGCCAGCCAGAGCGGCACGGCCGACCAGAGCGGTAGCGCCTCCCAGCCGCTGGGGTCGAGCCCGCCGCCCGGATGCAGCAGCAGGAGCTGCCACGGCTGCGCCGCCGCGGGCAGCAGCGCGGTCGCCGAGGTGGCACCCGCACCGCCGAGGATCCGCACCGGGTCGGCGACCAGGCCGGGCAGGAAGGGCAGCAGCAGCGCCCACGGCAGCACCGCGAGCACCGCTGCGCGCCACCGGGCCCGGCCCCGCCCCAGCACCAGCAGGCCCAGGCCGGCCGCGGACGACAGCAGGAGCACCGAGGGGACCCACAGCGCCGTGAGCGCCACCCCGAGCACGGTGGCGAAGGTGGCCGCCGTGCGCCGCACTCCGCCGCGTCGCGAGGAGAGCACCACCAGCCCGGCGAGCAGCAGCGGCGCGGCCACGTGCACCAGGACCGGTCCCACCCGCCCCTGCGCCAGGCCGACCGTCAGGGGCGCGGCGGCGGCCCACCCCAGGGCCATCCCGGCCCGCAGCCAGCGCCGGTGGGTGCTACGGCGCAGGGCCAGGTAGGCGGTCAGCACGCTCAGCACGGGACCGAGGGCCAGCAACCAGGCCAGCGCCGGGCCGGCACCGGCACCGGGGGCCAGGCCGACCAGGGACGCGAGGGCGGCGGCCGGCAGCAACCACAGCTCGGGCATCCCTGCGTGCCCGAGCCCGGCGCCGCGCCACGCCTGGGTGGCCGAGGACCACAGGGCAGAACCGTCGGTGGCCGCCACCCCCAGCTCGGGGCCGACGAGGCCGGGAGCCCCCGGGCGCAGGGCGGAGAGGAGGTCGCGCCCCACCCACGCGGTGGCGCCCGCCGCGAGCAGCAGCGCGAACGCCAGGGACCAGCTCCACCGACGGGGCCGGGCCTGGCCCCCCGGTGCGAGCTCGGCGAAGTCCTCGGAGACCGGCCCGCTCTCGGTGCTGCGCCGGGCGTCCCGACCCGGGGTGCTGCCCCGGCGCCGGCGCGGGTCGAGGGCGTCGCCGACGGTCTCCATCGTGCTGCGCCACCCGGTCGCGGGAGGGTCGTGCAGGCCCATCAGGTCGCGCGGGTCGACCACCCGGCGGCCGCGGAACCGGCGGCGGGCACCCCACCCCCGGGCAGGGCTGAGCACGCCCCGCACGTCCGCCCACTCCCCGGCCGCCTCCCGGGGCCGTTTGACCAGCAGCAGCAGCACCGCGGCCGCGAGGCTGCTCAGCAGCACCCCGAGGGCACGACCCGGCGCGGCCCGCAGCGGCCCCCGGGCGAGCGCCACCTGGCGCAGCCGGACCCGGGTGCGCAGGGGGTCCCGCACCCCCAGACCGTCCGCTCCCTGCTGCACGACGGCGTCCGGGGCGACGACGACCCG
This sequence comes from Serinicoccus shuyuelongi, assembly GCF_045032955.1. Taxonomy (NCBI): domain Bacteria; kingdom Bacillati; phylum Actinomycetota; class Actinomycetes; order Micrococcales; family Ornithinimicrobiaceae; genus Serinicoccus; species Serinicoccus shuyuelongi. Next base: position 138,715 of record NZ_JBJFZU010000005.1, read on the forward strand.
GTGGCCGGCCAGGTGGCTGCGCCAGCCGAGGTCCAGCCCGTCGACGCCGTCCTCGTCGAAGGCTGCGTCCAGGCCACCGACCTGCTCGAGCACAGAGCTGCTGACCAGCGACCCGGCCAGCGGCACCCCGAGCACGTCCTGACGCAGGTCGAGCTGTCCCTGGTCGACGAGCGCCGCCTCGGCGGGGTCGGCGCCGCGGCCGGCCGGGGTGAGGTGGTGGCCCATCGCCCGCAGCAACCGCGGCTCGTCGGCGTGCACCAGCTTGGGCCCGACGATGCCCACCCGGCTGCTGCGGCGGGTGGCCGCGACCAGCGCCCCCAGGGCGCCCGGCTCCGGCGTGGAGTCCGGGGTCAGGAACCAGATCCAGTGACCGGGATCCTGCGGCAGGGTCGCCCGCACAGACTCCACCTGCTGCCGGCGGGAGCCGGGGTCGGGGAGCACCTGCGCCCGCACGCCGAGCGTCCGTTCTGCCCCCGTCCGGAACAGCTCGGCCTGCTCGCCGTCGGGGTCCAGACCGACGAGCAGCACGCGGGTCGGGGGTCGACGCTGCGCCGCGAGCGCCGCGAGCAGCCCCCCGGTGGTGTCGGCGTCACCGGGGCTCCCCCCCGGGTGCAGCAGGACCGCGGTGACGTCCTCGACGACGGTCCGCCCGCCACGGGCGGGCCCGTCGCGGGTCGGCGGTGTCGTCGTCATCGGCGCAGGCGGCGGCGGTGCCCGGTGGGCAGCGCCGGCACCGGGCGGTCGGGGCTCAGACCGCCCGCTTCTTCAGCTTGCGTCGTTCCCGTTCGGAGAGCCCGCCCCAGATGCCGAACCGCTCGTCGTTGGAGAGGGCGTACTCCAGGCACTCGGAACGCACCTCGCACCCGACGCAGACCTTCTTGGCCTCGCGGGTGGATCCCCCCTTCTCGGGGAAGAACGCCTCCGGGTCGGTCTGCGCGCACAGGGCGCGCTCCTGCCAGGACTGCTCCTCCGTCTCCTCGATCCCGTGCATCATGGACATCAGTTCCAGCTCGTGCATGGCTCCTCCTCGACCTCTCGCCTACACGTGTCCGCCGCCGCGACACCTGCGTCCGAGCCGCCCCGGTGCAAGGTCACCACCCCTGAATTACACGCGTGTCATCCCTCAGAGTCAACCCCGGATCTGATAAACGTCCCCCACCACCCACAATGGACGTATGCAGATCACCGTCCTGGCCGGAGGCGTCGGCGGCGCCCGCTTCGTCCGCGGCCTGCTCCGCACCCCTGCCGTGGCCGACGACCCCGGGTCCACCGTCACCGTGGTGGGCAACACCGGCGACGACATCACCCTGGTCGGCCTGCGCGTGTGCCCCGACCTCGACACGCTGCTCTACACGCTCGGCGGGGGCGTCGACGAGGAGCAGGGCTGGGGCCGTGCGGGCGACACCCGTGAGGTGAAGGCGGAGCTGGACGCGCTCGGCGTGGGACCGTCCTGGTTCGGCCTCGGGGACCGCGACCTGGGCACCCACCTCGCACGGACCCGCTGGCTGGGCCAGGGGCTGAGCCTGAGCGAGGTCACCGACCGGCTCGCCCGCCGGTGGGGTCTGCCGGAGCGCCAGGTGAGGCTGCTGCCCGCGACCGACACCCCGATCGAGACCCACGTGGTGGTGGACGACGAGGACGGCGGTGAGCGCGCGCTGCACTTCCAGGAGTGGTGGGTGCGGCACGGGGCCCGGCTGCCGGCACGCCGGTTCACGGTGGCCGGGCTGGCGGACGCCGCCCCGGCCCCGGGGGTGCTGGAGGCCATCCGCTCCGCCGACGTGGTGCTGCTGCCGCCGAGCAACCCGGTGGTCTCCATCGGCATCATCCTCGGCGTCCCGGGGGTGCGCGAGGCGCTGCGCGGCACCCGCGCGCCGGTGGTCGGGGTGAGCCCCCTGCTGGGCGGCCGACCGGTCCGGGGACACGCGGACGCCTGCCTGGCCCCCCTGGGCGTCGAGGTGAGCGCGGCGGGCGTGGCCGGCCTGTACGCCGACTTCCTCGGCGGCTGGCTCGTCGACGACGCCGATGCCGATGCCACCTTCCCGCCACGGCTGCCGGTGCGGGCGCTGGACCTGCTGATGCGGGACGAGGCCGGAGCCGCCCGGATCGCGGGCGCCGCCCTGGACCTCGCCGCCGAGCTCTCCCCCGCGGTGCCGGTCGGGGACCGGTGAGCGCCCCGACCGGCGGTCCGGTCCAGGTGCTGCCGCTCACCGGGCTGCCCGAGGTCACCACCCGCACCGACCTGGCCGCCGAGCTGGCCCGGGCGCTGACGGCCCAGGCCGGCGGGCTGCGCGACGGGGACCTGCTGGTCGTCTCCAGCAAGCTGGTCTCCAAGGCTGCCGGGCTGCGCCACCTGCCCCGCACCGACGCCACCGACGCAGACAGCGATGCCGCCCGGCTGGCCGCCATCCGTGCGCAGAGCACCCGGGTGGTCGCCGAACGGCTCACCCCCGCCGGGCTGACCCAGGTCGTCGAGGCGGTCGCCGGGCCGGTGCTGGCCGCGGCCGGGGTGGACGCGTCCAACACCGGCCCCGAGGGTGGGTTCCTGCTGCTGCCGCCCGACCCGGACCGGGCTGCCCGCGAGCTGTACGCGGCGGTGCAGGGCGAGCAGGGCACGACGCCCCGACGCTTCGGCCTCGTCCTCAGCGACACCGCCGGACGTCCCTGGCGCGAGGGCCAGACCGACTTCGCCCTCGGCGCCTGCGGGGTCAGCGTGCTGGACGACCTGCGCGGCGGCGGGCACGTCGACGCCGACGGCCGCCGGCTCGCGGTCACGGCGCGGGCCGTCGGTGACGAGGTCGCCGCCGCCGCGGACCTGGTCAAGGGCAAGGCCGACGGGGTGGGTGCCGCGCTGCTGCGGGGCCTGGACCACCTGGTGCAGGGGGACGCACCGCGGGGCCCCACCGGGCGTGACGCCCCACCGGCCGGGGCCGGGTCGCTGACCCGTACCGGCCCCGGTGACTGGTTCGCCCTGGGCCACCGGGAGGCCGTCCGGTCCGCGCTCGGAGCACCGCCCGGCACCCCCAGGGCCGAGCAGGTGGGGATCCCGTCCGTCCTCCCGGAGACCGACGAGGACCGTGGTCTGCGGGCCGTGCGGCTGGCGCTGCTCGACCACGAGGAAGCCGCCGTGGAGCACGCCGCGCCGGTGGGCTACGCCGTCCGCGCGGACGGTGACCCGGTGCTCGCCGGGAGGGTGGCGGCCCGCCTCGAGGTCGCCCTCGCCGGAGAGGGCCTGACGGTGCCGGTCCGGGTCCTCAGCGGCCCCCCGCCCGGCTGACCGGCAGGTGGGTCCGCGGCGCCATCCGCGGACCGCGCCGCGGCCGGTGGACCCCGGCCAGCTGCAGCAGCCGCTGCACCCGGTACCGGTGCCCGGCATACGGGGCGAGCAGCTCGACCAGGGCGTGGTCGTCGACCGGGGAGCCGGTCAGGGCCCAGCCGATGTCGGCCGCCACGTGGTAGTCGCCGAAGCTGACGGCGTCCGGGTCTCCGAGTGCCCGGTGAGCAGTCTCCGCCGCGGTCCACACCCCCACCCCCGGGACGCTCGTGATCCGGGCCCGTGCGCGGGCCGACGACATCCCGGTGCACTCCTCGAGGCGGGCCGCCACCTGCACGACCCGGGCCAGGGTCGCCGAGCGCTGCGGGCTCACCCCCGCGCGCAGCCACTCCCAGGACGGCAGGGCGGCCAGGTCCGCGGGCCCCGGCGGCACCCACAGCCCGAGCTCGGCCCCGGGGCCGGGGGCGCGCTCCCCCGCCCGGTGCACGATCCGCCGCCATCCGGCGAAGGCCTCCTGGCCGGTGACCTTCTGCTCCACCACCGCCGGCAGCAGCGACTCCAGCACCAGGCCGGTCCGCGGCACCCGCCACCCCGGGTGCCGTCGGGCGGCGTCCCGGACCACCGGGTGCCGCGGCGTGAACCCGGAGTCGTCGTCCTCCTCGCCGAGCATCCGCGGGAGGTGCTCCAGCACCCACTCGGCCCCGGGCCCCCAGGCCCGGGCCAGCACCGGTGCCTGCGGGTCACGGGCGGCGATGCCCAGCGTCACCGGCCCCAGAGGAGTCCGGATCCCCCGCCACAGCGTCCCGGCGCGCACCGTCCAGGCGGGGTCCCCCGCCCCGCGCCGCAGGGTCCCCCAGGTCTGCCCCACGACGAGCGGGGACGCCGGGGTCCAGCGGCGACGTCGGGGGATGCTCACAGCGCACCACCCTGCCCGGCGGTTGCCCGCCGGGCAAGGCCACCGGCTAGCGTGGGGCCTGTGCAGCTCCCAGCCCACATCCTGGCCCAGGCCGTCGCCACCGACGCGACCCGGCCGGCCCTGACCTACTACGACGACACCCCCGGCGGCGCCGGCGAGCGGATCGAGATCTCTCGCGCGGTGCTGCGCACCTGGGTGGCCAAGGCCGCGAACGCGCTGCAGGAGGGGATGGACGTCGCCCCCGGGTCGGTGGTCCTCGTCGACCTGCCCGCCCCGCACTGGCGGTTGGCCTACTGGGCGCTGGCGGTGTGGTCGGTGGGGGCCACGCTCACCGTCGACACCCACGAGGGCGCGGACGTGCTCGTCACCACCGACCCGGACAGCGAGCTCGCCGACGACTGCGACGAGGTGGTCGCGGTGGCGCTGGCCGGGCTCGCCCGCAGCTTCGGCAGCGAGCTCCGCTCGGGGGTGATGGACGAGGCGGCCGAGCTGGCCAGCTACGCCGACGACTTCACCGCCTGGGACGAGTGCGCGGCCGACGACACCGCCCTGGTCACCGGTGGTGAGCGGGTCAGCTACGCCGACCTGCTCAGCGACCTCCCGGAGCTGCCGACCGGGGCCCGGTCCCTGGTCACCGGCACGGATCCCGGACACTTCGTCCGCCAGGTGCTGCAGGTGCTGGCGAGCGACGGCTCCGCGGTCCTGGTCCGTGGCGCGGCACCCGCGGACGGGGACAGCCGGATGGTGGCCGAGCGGGTCGACCACCGGGCGGGGGTGCCGGCCGGGCAGGTGGGTCCCGACCGGTAGCCTCACCGGCATGGACAAGGTCGTCGCCACTGCAGCCGAGGCGCTCGAGGGGCTCACCGACGGGATGACCGTCGCGGTGGGCGGGTTCGGGCTCTCCGGCATACCCACCGTGCTCATCCACGAGGTCCTCCGGCTCGGGGTCACCGACCTGGAGGTCGTCTCGAACAACTGCGGCGTCGACGGCGGCGGGCTCGGCCTGCTGCTGTCGGAGCGTCGGATCCGTCGGGTGATCGCCTCCTACGTCGGCGAGAACAAGGAGTTCGGCCGCCAGTACCTCTCCGGCGAGCTCGAGGTCGAGCTCACCCCGCAGGGGACGCTGGCCGAGAAGCTCCGGTCGGCGGGGGCGGGCATCCCGGCGTTCTTCACCCCCACCGGCGTCGGTTCGCAGGTGTCGGAGGGGGGTATGCCCTGGCGCTACGACGCCCAGGGCACGGTCGTGGCCGAGTCACCGGCCAAGGAGACCCGTCCGTTCACCGCCCGGGGACAGACCCGCGAGCACGTGCTCGAGCATGCGATCTTCTCCGACGTGGCGCTGGTCCGCGCGGCCCGCGGCGACCGGCACGGGAACCTGGTCTTCAACAAGTCCGCCCGCAACTTCAACCCGCTGTGCGCCATGTCGGCCCAGCTGGCGGTGGCCGAGGTGGAGGAGCTCGTCGAGCCGGGCGAGCTGGACCCGGACGAGATCCACCTGCCCGGCATCTACGTCCAGCGGGTGCTGCCTCTGACGCCGGAGCAGGCCACCGACAAGCGGATCGAGAAGCGCACCACCCGACCCCGCCCGGGCACCGCCCGCCAGCCAGAGGAGGCCTGACCATGGCGCTCACCCGCGAGCAGATGGCCGCCCGTGCCGCCGCCGAGCTGCACGACGGCGACTACGTGAACCTGGGGATCGGGATGCCGACCCTGGTGCCCAACTACGTCCCGGACGACGTGGAGCTGGTGCTGCAGTCGGAGAACGGCATCCTGGGCGTCGGCCCCTACCCCTACGAGGGTGAGGAGGAGGCCGACCTCATCAACGCCGGCAAGGAGACCGTCACGGTCCGCCCGGGTGCCTCCTACTTCGACTCCGCGACCAGCTTCGGGATGATCCGGGGCGGCAAGGTGGACGCCGCGATCCTGGGCGCCATGCAGGTGTCGGCCACCGGGGACATCGCCAACTGGATGATCCCCGGCAAGATGGTCAAGGGGATGGGCGGGGCCATGGACCTGGTCATGGGCGCCAAGAAGGTCATCGTGCTGATGGACCACGTGGCCAAGGACGGGACCGCCAAGATCGTCGAGCGCTGCGACCTGCCGATCACCGGCCTGCAGGTCGTGCAGCGGATCATCACCGACCTGGCCGTCGTCGACGTCACCCCCGAGGGCCTGGTGCTGCGCGAGGTGGCGCCGGGCGTGTCGGTCGACGAGGTGGTGGCCCGGACCGGAGCACCGCTGCGGGTCGCGGTGGACGAGCCCACCCCAGAGCCGCAGCCGCCCACCGAGTCCTGACGGCGCTCTCTCACGAGCGCTGCTGCTGGGGCGGCCCCTCAGCGGCGGGGGCCGCGCAGGAAACCGGCCCCCCAGGTCAGGTGCATCGTGGCGAGCACGGCGGGCATCCGGGCCACCACGCCTGCCGGCCGGCCGCGGGCGATCCAGAACCCACCCACGGTGACCGAGGCGGCATACCCCAGCGGCAGGGCCCAGAGCGGTCGCCAGGCGAGACCGCCGACCGCGCCGAGGCCGACCAGCGTGACCGCGACCGGGGCGGCCAGGTAGCGGGCGCGGACCGAGTCGGGGTGCTGACGCACCACCTGGCGGCGCCACTGGCCGCTGGTGTGGAACTGGCGGGCCAGACCGGCGAAGCTCGCGCGCGGCCGGTAGGTGACGGTGAGCTCGGGGGTGAACCAGACGACGCCGCCGGCCCCCCGGATCCGGTGGTTCATCTCCCAGTCCTGGGCGCGGGCGTAGGCGGTGTCGTAGCCGCCCACGCGCCGCAGCCACTCGCGGCGGAAGACCCCGAGGAAGACGGTGTCCGCCGGTCCCGCCTCGCCACCGACGTGGAACCGCTCGCTGCCCATCCCCAGCGGTGAGCGCATGGCGACGGCGACCGCCTCCTGCATCGGGCCGGAGCCCTCGGCCAGCATGACGCCGCCGACGTTGGCGGCACCCGTCTCCTCGAGCACCTGGACCGCCCGCCGGACGTAGCCCTCGCTGAGCTCGCCGTGCCCGTCCATCCGCACCACGATCTCGTGCCGGGTCGCGGCGATCGCCGCGTTCAGCCCGTCCGGGGTCCGCCCCGAGGGGTTGTCCACCACCACGATCCGGGGGTCGTCCAGGGCCAGGGCGTCGGCGACCTCGCGGGTCCGGTCCCGGCTCGGCCCGACCGCCAGGACGACCTCCATCGGGCCGTCGTAGTCCTGGGAGAGGACGGAGCGGACGGCCTCCGGGAGGTGCTGCTCCTCCTCGAGGATGGGCATGATCACCGACACCGGCGGGGAGGGCGTGCCGGGACGTTCGGAGGTGCTCACGCGGCGAGGGTACCCGGGTCGGACACGCGCGGCGGAGGAGGCGCTCCCAGGTATGGGCAAGGTGGAGGCCGTAGGCTCTCCTCCCGTGCCCAACCACCCCGAGGACGACTGGACCCGTCCCATACCCCGCACCCCGCGCGACGGACGGCGCTCCGACCCCGACCCCACGGAGCGGATCCCACGGGGCGGGCGCTTCGACGAGGACCGGCACGACCAGGGGTATGCGCAGGCACCCGGCAGCGGGGACGAGCGGTACGACGGGCGCCACGAAGAGCGGTACGACGAGCGGTACGACCAGCACGACGGGTACCGCGACGACGACGCCCACCGCGACACCCGGCCCGTCGCAGGCGGCGGCGCCGGTCCCGGACGGGGCGGACGTCCCCCGCGGCCCCCACGCCGGCGGCGCCCCCGGTACGGCGTGCGCCGCGTCATCGCCCTGCTGGCGCTGCTGCTGGCGGCCTACCTGGTGGTCATGGTGGTCGTGGTCGCGCAGGTGTGGGGCAGCATCAACCGGCTCGACGCCACACCGGAGGTGGCCGACCGCCCCGGGGCCGCGGCCGGCAGCAACTACCTCCTGGTCGGCACCGACAGCCGGGAGAACCTGACCGAGGACCAGCAGTCCAGCGTCGGCGGTGGCGCCATCGAGGGCAGCCGCGCGGACACGGTGATGCTGCTCAACGTGCCGACCTTCGGCGACCCGACGCTGGTGAGCCTTCCCCGGGACAGCTACGTCGAGATCCGGGACGGCGGGTGGAACAAGCTCAACGCCGCCCACTCCACCGGGGGACCGCAGCTGCTGGTCGACACCGTCGAGCGCGCCACCGGGCTGCCGATCGACGGCTACCTGGAGATCGGGTTCGGCGGCTTCGTCGACGTGGTCGACGAGGTCGACGGCGTGCAGATGTGCCTGGACGAGCCGATGCAGGACGACCGGGCCCACATCGACCTGCCCGCCGGCTGCCAGGACCTGACCGGCGAGGAGGCCCTGGGCTACGTGCGGATGCGCTACAGCGACCCGCTGGGGGACATGGGCCGGGTGGAGCGTCAGCGTGAGTTCCTGGCGGCCCTCACCGCGAAGATGGCCACCCCGGGGACCGTGCTGGTCCCGTGGCAGCTGCACCAGGTGGGCACCGCCACCGGCGGGGCGATCGCCCTGGGTGAGGACACCTCCCTGGTCGAGGCCGGCCAGCTGGCCCTCGCGATGCGCTCCGTGGCCTCCGGCGGTGGCAACTCGGTGACCGTGCCGGTCGCCGACACCAACTACCAGACCAACGTCGGCAGCGCGGTGCTCTGGGACGAGCAGGGCGCGACCCAGCTGTTCACCGCCCTGCGCCAGGGCCAGGCGATCACCGTCGAGCCCTGAGCGGTCCGACTACCCTGTCCCTCGGAGGTGGACCATGGCCGAACCGCACGACGCGAGCTCTGAGGGCTCGCCCGACCCGGACCCCGACACGACGACGCCCGCGCCGGTCGACGAGGATCCGACCCTGGTCGCGGACCGGTACCGGATCGTCCGCACGCTGGGCCGTGGCGGCGGTGGCCACGTCTGGCTGGCGACCGACGAGAAGCTGGGCCGCCAGGTGGCGCTCAAGCGGGTGGCCGGGGAGGCCGACACGCAGCTGCTGCTGAACCGCGGCATGCGCGAGGCACGGACCAGCGCCACCCTGGCGCACGAGCACGTGGTCCGGGTCTACGACGCCTTCGAGCACGAGGGCTCGCCGTGGATCGTGATGGAGTACGTCGAGGGCCGCTCGTTGGCCGAGCTCATCGAGGAGGGCACCCCGCTGAGCCCCGAGCGGGCCGCGGCGATCGGCGCACAGGTCGCCACCGCACTGGCCGCGGCGCACCGGGCGGGCATCCTGCACCGGGACGTCAAGCCGGCAAACGTGCTGCTGGCCGACGTCGCCGAGGGGGCCGAGGACGACGCCAAGCTCACCGACTTCGGCATCGCCCGGGCGGACGAGGACCCGCAGCTGACCCGGACCGGTTTCGTCTCCGGCACGGCCGCGTACTTCTCCCCCGAGCTCGCCCGTGGCGACGACGCCAGCGCCGCCTCCGACGTGTGGGCCCTGGGCGCCTCCCTGTATGCCGCGGTGGAGGGCGAGCGCCCCTTCCCCACCCGCTCCAACGCCGTGGCCCAGCTGCACACCATCGTCAACGAGGAGGTCCGTCCGCCCCGGCGCTCGGGCGCCCTGACCCTGGTGCTGGCCGGGATGCTGGATCCGGACCCGGCCGCCCGCTGGGACGCCGGTCGCGCCGCGCAGGAGCTGCGGTCGGTGGCGGACGGCGGCTCCGGCGCGGGGACCGGTGCTGCGGCAGCCGCCGACGCCGACCACACGCAGGCCGTGCCGACCGCGGACCCGACGCGGACGTTCGCCGCCCAGCGCCCGGCGCGCGCCGCAGGTGCCGCCGCCCCTGCCGCCGCCCCCACACCCGCGCCGCGCCGCACGGTGACGCCCGCCACGCCGCCCGCGGCCGCGCCCGGCACCTCGACCGCGCGCAGGACCACGCCACCGGCCCGGCGCTCGATGTGGCTGGGGTGGCTCGTCGCGGTGCCCCTGCTGGCGCTGCTCGGCTGGCTGGTGTGGAACATCGCCTCCGGTCTGGACGACGGCGGTGGCGACACCTCGACCACCCAGGACGCCGGCACCCCGGTGACCTCGGACGAGGCGCGCGACCTCGCCGAGGACCTCTACACCACCCTGGACGACGACGGCCTGGATGCCGCACGCGCGCTGATGACGCAGGACGCGTGGCTGCACCCCGACATCGCCGACGGCCTGGCCGGCCTGGAGGTCTCGGACCTGCAGGCGACCGAGCTGCCGGACGGCACCGCGGAGGTCACCGCCGTGGTGACCTACGACTACGGCGCCGCGCCGATCGTCCAGGACGAGACCTTGGGCGTCAGCCGGGTGACCGGCGAGCTGCTGGTCTACGAGCGCTCGGCGGTGGCCCGCGGTGCGGGCGACGACGCGCAGAGCACCGGAGCACCCGACGACGGGCGCTGAGGTACCCGAGGGAGCCGGTCAGCCCTTGAGCATCTGGCGCGCCATGACGACCCGCTGGACCTGGTTGGTGCCCTCGTAGATCTGGGTGATCTTCGCGTCCCGCATCATCCGCTCCACCGGGAAGTCCTTGGTGTAGCCGTAGCCGCCCAGCAGCTGCACCGCGTCGGTGGTGATCTCCATCGCGACGTCCGAGGCGAAGCACTTGGCGGCGGCGCCGAAGAAGGACAGGTCGGGGTCGCTGCGCTCGGACTTGGCCGCTGCGACGTAGACCATCTGCCGGGCCGCCTCCAGCTTCATGCCCATGTCCGCCAGCATGAACTGGATGCCCTGGAAGTCGGCGATGGCCTTGCCGAACTGCTGCCGCTCCTTCACGTACCCCAGCGCGACGTCCAGCGCCCCCTGGGCGATCCCGACGGCCTGGGCGCCGATGGTGACCCGGGTGTGGTCCAGGGTGCGCAGGGCGATCTTCAGACCCTCACCGGGCGTGCCGATCATCCGGTCCCCCGGGATCCGGCAGTCGTCGAAGTGCAGCTCGCGGGTGGGGCTGCCCTTGATCCCGAGCTTCTTCTCCGGCGCCCCGAAGGTGAAGCCCTCGTCGTCCTTCTCGACCACGAAGGCGGTGACGTTGCGGCCCCGGGGTCCGTCCGGGTCGGTGACCGCCATCACGGTGTAGTACTCGCTCACCCCGGCGTTGGTGATCCAGGACTTCTGCCCGTTCAGGACGAAGCTGCCGTCCGGCTGCTCGATCGCCCGGCAGGTCATCCCGGCGGTGTCCGAGCCCGCGCCCGCCTCGGACAGCCCGTAGGAGAACATCGCCTCCCCCGCGGCGACGGCCGGCAGGTAGCGCGCCTTGAGGTCCTCGTCGGCGGCCAGGATGAGGGGCATCGTGCCCAGCTTGTTGACGGCCGGGATCAGCGAGCTGCTGGCGCAGACCCGGGCCACCTCCTCGATGACGATGCAGGTGGCCAGCGCGTCGGCACCCACGCCGCCGTACTGCTCGGCGATGTGCGGTGCGTGGAAGTCGGTCGACACCAGGGCCTTGAGGGCCTCGTCGGGGAACCGGCTCTCCTCGTCGACGGCGGCCGCGTGCGGGGCGATCAGCTCGTCGGCGATCTCCCGCAGGGCGGCGCGCATCGCCTCGTGGTCCTCGGTGGTCCGGAACAGCTCGACGTCGCTCATGAGGTCAGAGCCTACGCAGCCGTTCGCCCTTCGCGTGCGCCTGGTCGCGCAGCTCCTCGGCGAAGGCGGCGAGCCGTCGGCGCCACTCGGCTGCCCGCTCCCCCTCCCCCGCGGCCAGCATCCGGACCGCCAGCAGCCCGGCGTTGCGGGCGCCGGCCACCGAGACGGTGGCGACCGGGATCCCGGCCGGCATCTGCACGATGGACAGCAGCGAGTCCATCCCGTCCAGGTGCTTCAGCGGCACCGGCACCCCGATCACCGGCAGCACGGTGACCGAGGCCAGCATCCCCGGCAGGTGCGCGGCACCCCCGGCGCCGGCGATGATCACCCGCAGACCGCGCCCGGCGGCCTCCTGCCCGTACCGGATCATCTCGGTCGGCATCCGGTGCGCGGACACGACGTCGCTCTCGTAGGGCACCCCGAACTCGCCGAGCACCTGGGCGGCGGCCTCCATCACCGGCCAGTCGCTGTCGCTGCCCATCACCAGGCCCACCAGAGGAGCGGACTCAGGTCCCCCCGCGTCCCCCGACCGCGTCGACGCGTTCACTCGGTCACCACTCCCTGCAGGTAGTCGGCCGCGTGCCGGGCGCGCTCCCGCAGCGCCGCCAGCGAGGCCGGGTCGTCCTCCTGGCCGCCACCGACGGTGACGTGCCCGATCTTGCGGCCGGCACGCACGCCCTTGCCGTACAGGTGCACCTTCAGGCCCGGGTCCCGGGCCATCAGGTGCCGGTAGGTGGGGTACAGGTCGGGGTGCTCCCCGCCGAGGACGTTGCCCATCACGGTCCACGGGTCGCGGGCGGACGGGTCGCCCAGGGGCAGGTCCAGCACCGCCCTCAGGTGCTGCTCGAACTGGCTGGTGACCGCCCCGTCGATGCTCCAGTGGCCGCTGTTGTGCGGGCGCATCGCCAGCTCGTTCACCAGGTATGCCGGTCGGCCCCCCTCCGGGTCTCGCACCTCGAAGAGCTCGACCGCCAGCACCCCTGTGACCCCGAGCTCGCCGGCGATCCGCAGCGCCCCCTGCACCGCGTCCCGGGCCAGCTCGTCGTCCAGCTCGGGGGCGGGGGCGATCACCTCGGTGCACACCCCGTCGGTCTGGACCGTCTCCACCACCGGCCAGGCGACGGCCTGACCGCTGGGGCTGCGGGCCACCAGCGCAGCGAGCTCGCGGGTGAAGGGGACAGCCTCCTCCAGCAGGATGCCGTCCACCAGCCCGCCCTCGCCGACCCCGGCCAGCCACCCGGTCAGGTCGTCGGCCGTCCGGCACACCAGCACCCCCTTGCCGTCGTACCCGCCGCGGGGCGCCTTCGCGACCAGCGGCCAGCCCACCTCGGCGGCGAAGGCCTCCACCTCGGCCCGGGTGCGGGCCTGCGCCCAGCGTGGGCAGGGCAGGCCCAGCTCGGTCAGCCGGCGCCGCATCGCCAGCTTGTCCTGGGCGTGCACCAGGGCCCGCGGGCTCGGGTGCAGCACCGCGCCGTCCGCCTCGAGCGCGGCCAGCACCTCCGTCGGCACGTGCTCGTGGTCGAAGGTCACCACGTCGCACTCCCGGGCGAAGGCCAGCACCGCCTCGGTGTCGGTGTGCTCACCGACCGGGCTGTGCGGCACCACCAGGGCCGCGCTCGCGGTCGGGGACTCGGCCAGCACCGACAGGGTGAGGGACAGGTTGACGGCGGGCGGCTGGCACATCCGGGCCAGCTGGCCGCCGCCGATGATGCCGACGACGGGGAACCCGCCGTCCGCGCGCAGGGGAGTGGGAGAGCTCACCTGACCCAGCCTACCCAGGGCGTCCGCCTAGACTCCCGCCCCGTGACCTCCCCCCGCTCCTCCGTGGCCGCCCGCGCCGTGCGGAGCTACCGCGTGCTGGTCCAGGAGGTGGCCAAGTTCGGGACGGTCGGGGCCCTCGCCTTCGTGCTGGACACGGTGCTCTACAACGTCCTCGTCTTCGGCATACCGGGGCTGCTGGGGGCGCCGATGGACGACTCACCCCTGTGGGGCAAGGTGATCGCGACCTCGGTGGCGACCGTCTTCTCCTGGCTGGGGAACCGGCTCTGGACGTTCCGGCGGCGGCGCAGCCAGCCGGTCGCCCACGAGTTCGCCCTGTTCGTCGCCTTCAACGCGGTCGGGCTCGGGATCGCGCTGGCCTGCCTCGGCTTCTCCCGGTACGTGCTCGGGCTGGACAGCCAGCTGGCCGACAACATCTCCGGCAACGGCATCGGTCTGGTGCTCGGCACCGTCTTCCGCTTCTGGGCCTACCGCACCTTCGTGTTCCGGGGCGAGATCCCGCCGGTGCCCGACCCCCGGGAGGCGGGTCAGGGCGTCGCGGCCAGCGGCAGGTAGCAGGCGAAGACCGGGGGTGCGGTCTGCACCAGCTCCAGCCGTCCGCCCAGCGACTCCGCGGTGTCCCGGGCCACGGCCAGCCCGAGGCCGGTCCCGGACCCGGTGGTCCGTCCCCGGTCGAAGATCACCCGGGCCAGGTCCCGCGGGATCCCCGGCCCCTCGTCGGCGACCCGGAAGACGGCCGACGGGCCGGAGCGGGCGACGTGCACCCGGACCTGCCCCCGGCCGTGCGCCAGGGCGTTCTCGACCAGCGTGTTGAGGACCTGGGACAGCGCCGAGGCGCTGGCCTCGACGATGACGCCCCGCTCCGCGGTCAGCTCGATCGACCGTCCACGCTCCTCGAAGGCCGGGGTCCACTCCTCGTCCAGGCCCGCCAGCACGGCGTCGGCGGCGCTCAGCGCACCGCCGCTGGCGTGACCGGCCCGCGTCCGCTGCAGCAGCTCCTCGACCACCCCGGTGAGCCGGCCGACCTGGCCGATCGCGATCTCCGCCTCGGCGCGGGCCTCGGACGCGTCGGTGGACTGGGCGATCTCCTCCAGCCGGAGCAGCAGCGCGGCCAGCGGGGTGCGCAGCTGGTGCGACGCGTCGGCCGCGAACGAGCGCTCGAAGACCAGCGCCCGGCCCAGGGTGTGGTGGTGCCGGTCGATCTCCCGGGCGACCGCGTCGATCTCGGCGATCCCGGCCTTCCACGGGTCCGGCTCCACCACCCGCCCGGGGCGGGTCTGCGGGTCCAGCGCGAACCCCCCGGAGGAGAGCTCGTCGGTGCGGTGCGCCAGCAGCCGCAGCGGTGCGGCGACGGTCTCCGAGGTCCGGTCCGCCAGCGACCGGGCCATCGGCACCCCGATGCCGGCCAGCAGCGCGCCCATCATCACCATGCTGGCCGGGATGAGCCACTCAGGCTCCTTGGTGCGGTCCTCCCACTGCAGCATCGCGACCGAGCGCACCAGCCACGCCGAGGCCCCGGCCAGCAGCACGGACACGGCCATCACGGACAGCACGATCCGCAGGGACAGCTCGCGCAGGACGGACCGCATCGCGGACGTCAGCTCCCACCGTCTGCGGCGTCGAGGACGCGGCTCCCCTCGGGGTCGTCGGTCTCGTCCGGGCCGTCAGGGTCGTTCTGGAAGCGGAAGCCGACACCGCGCACGGTGACGATGTGCCGGGGGCTGTGGGCGTCGTCGCCGATCTTGCGGCGCAGCACGGACACGTGCATGTCCAGGGTCTTGGTCGACCCGAACCAGGTGTCCCACACCTCCCGCATCAGCACGTCGCGGGAGACCACCCTGCCCTCCTCGCGCATCAGCACGCGGAGCAGGTCGAACTCCTTGGTCGTCAGGCGCACCTCCCGGTCGTGCAGGAAGACCTGACGGGCCTCGATGTCCATCCGCAGGGCGGCACCCGAGGGCGAGGGGGCGTTCCCCGAGCCGCGCCGCAGCAGCGCCCGGACGCGTGCCAGCAGCTCGCCGAGCCGGAACGGCTTGGTGACGTAGTCGTCGGCGCCGGCGTCCAGCCCGACGACCGTGTCCACCTCCTCGCTGCGCGCGGTGAGCATCAGCACCGGCAGCCGCACCCCGGAGTCCCGCAGCGCGCGGCACACCTCGACACCGTCGAGCTGGGGCAGGCCCAGGTCGAGGACGAGCAGGTCGTGGCCGGGGTCACCGGTCGCCTCGGCCAGCGCCTGCCGGCCGTTCGGGGCGAGGGTCACCTCGTAGCCCTCACGGCGCAGGGCCCGGGCCAACGGCTCCGAGATCGTGGGGTCGTCCTCGGCGAGCAGCACTCTGGTCACGTCGTCTCCTCACACAACTCTGAGCGGCCAGTATGAGGCCTGGTCACCGTCCGGGCCACCTCGGGGTCCGCTTCTCGGCGAAGGCGGCGACCCCCTCCCGGCGGTCACCGCTGAAGGCGGTGGCCCGCCAGCACCCGTCCTCGATCTCCAGACCGGCGGCCAGGTCGGTGCCCATCCCGAGGCGCATGGCCTTCTTGGCGTTGCGCACGGCCACCGGGGAGTTGGCCGCGATCCCGGCCGCCAGCTCGAGCGCCCGGTCGCGGGCGTCCCCCGCCTCCACCAGCTCGTCCACCACCCCCAGCCGGTGCGCCTGGGCCCCGTCCAGGCGTCGGGCGGTGAAGATCATCGAGGCCGCCCGGGACCAGCCCACCCGCCGGGTGAGCAGCTGGGTGCCGCCCCCGCCGGGGATGACGCCCACCCCCACCTCGGGCAGCGCGAGGGTCGCCCCCGCCCCGGCCACCAGCAGGTCGCACGACAGCGCGATCTCCAGGCCACCGCCGAGGGCATACCCCTCCACCGCGGCGACCGCGGGCATCGGCAGGTCCAGCACCCCCCGGTAGGCCCGCGCGGTGATGAGCCGGTGCTCCATCATCTGGGCGTCGGTGAAGCCGTTGCGCTCCTTGAGGTCCGCCCCGACGCAGAAGGAGCGTGGGTGGCTGCTGGTCAGCACGACGGCGCGGACGTCGGCGTCGGCGGCCAGCGCGGCGGTCACGGCGGTGAGCTCCTCGGCCAGCGCGGTCGAGACCGCGTTCATCGACCCGGGCCGGTCCAGGGTCACCTCGACCACGTGCTCGCCGTGCCTGGTCAGCTGCAGCATCGTCGGTGCATCCATGCCCAGCAGGCTACTGGGGGCGGACGTGCACCACGTCCCCGGCGTGGTGCACCGAGGTCCCCTCACCGTCCACCACCAGCGCGCCGGAGGCGTCCACCCCGCTGGCCCGGCCCTCGGTCAGGCCGCCGTCCGGGCGGTGCACGACCACCTGCCGGCCGAGGGTGGAGCACCGGTCCAGGTATGCCGTCCGCACCGCCGCCACGTCCCCGGCACCGAGGGCGTCGCTCAGCTCGGCGAGCCGTGCCAGGTAGTCCTCGAGCAGCGAGGCGCGGGCTCCGTCCGGCAACGGCGCACCACCCCGGGCGAGCCGCCAGGAGGTGGCGGAGGGGACCGGCAGCTGGTCGGCGTCGTGGTCCACGTTGATGCCGGCACCCACGACGACGGCGCCCCCGGGCGCCACCTGGGCGAGCACGCCGCAGATCTTCCCCGGTCGGGGACCCGTCTCCAGCAGCACGTCGTTGGGCCACTTGAGCACGGCGCGCACCGGCCACCGGCTCCGTCCCAGCGCCGCGACGACCGCCAGCCCTGCGGCCAGCGGGACCCAGCCCGACGTCGCCGGCGCCGGCGCCGGCAGCACCGCGCTGATCGCCAGGCAGGTGAACGGCGGCGAGCTCCAGGTGCGGCCCCGGCGCCCCCGCCCCGCGCTCTGGTGGTCGGCGACGACGACCCGGCCGGGCCGGGCGTCGGCGAGGGCGACGTCGTTCGTCGACCCGAGGCTCTCGTGCCACTCGGGCGCGTCCCAGCGCAGGGTCTGCATGCCGCCAACGATAAGTTGTGCCCATGAGCGACACCGTCAGCGCCGACAACCCGGACGCCGGAGGACCTGACCTGCGCACGACCGCGGGGCGGCTGGCCGACCACCGCGCCCGCGTGCAGGACGCCGTCCACGCCGGCTCCAGCGCCGCCCTCGAGAAGCACCGTGCCCGGGGCAAGATGACCGCCCGGGAGCGGGTGGAGGCGTTGCTGGACGAGGGCAGCTTCACCGAGCTGGACGCGTTGGCCCGGCACCGGTCCACCGCCTTCGGCCAGGACCGGAACCGGCCCTACGGCGACGGGGTGGTCACCGGCTACGGCACCGTCGACGGTCGACCGATCGCCGTCTTCTCCCAGGACTTCACCGTCTTCGGCGGCTCCCTGGGCGAGGTCTTCGGGGAGAAGATCGTCAAGGTGATGGACCTGGCGATGAAGATCGGCTGCCCCGTGGTGGGCATCAACGACTCCGGTGGCGCCCGCATCCAGGAGGGCGTGGTGGCCCTCGGCCTGTACGCCGAGATCTTCCGGCGCAACGTGGACGCCTCCGGGGTCATCCCGCAGATCTCCCTGGTCATGGGCCCGTGCGCGGGAGGTGCCGTGTACTCGCCGGCGATCACCGACTTCGTGGTCATGGTCGACCAGACCTCGCACATGTTCATCACCGGCCCGGACGTCATCAAGACCGTCACCGGCGAGGACGTCACCATGGAGGAGCTGGGCGGGGCACGCACGCACAACAGCACCAGCGGGGTGGCGCACTACCTGGCCGACGACGAGGACGACGCCCTGGACTACGCCAAGGAGCTGATCGGCTTCCTCCCGCAGAACAACCTGGAGGACCCGCCGGCCTACGACGAGGACCCCGACGACGAGGTGAACGCCCAGGACGAGGAGCTGAACACCCTGGTGCCGGACTCGGCCGGTGTCCCCTACGACATCCGGACCGCGATCGGCACCGTCGTCGACGACGGCGAGTTCCTCGAGGTGCAGGAGCTCTTCGCGCCGAACATCGTGGTCGGCTTCGGCCGGGTCGAGGGCCGCTCGGTCGGGGTGGTCGCCAACCAGCCGATGCAGCTGGCCGGGACCCTGGACATCGACGCCTCGGAGAAGGCGGCCCGTTTCGTGCGGACCTGCGACGCCTTCAACATCCCGATCCTGACCTTCGTGGACGTGCCCGGCTTCCTGCCCGGCACCGATCAGGAGTTCGGCGGCATCATCCGGCGCGGGGCCAAGCTGCTGTACGCCTACGCCGAGGCCACGGTGCCGCTGGTCACCGTGATCACCCGCAAGGCCTACGGGGGCGCCTACGACGTGATGGGCTCCAAGCACCTGGGCGCCGACGTCAACCTCGCCTGGCCGACCGCCCAGATCGCCGTGATGGGCGCCCAGGGTGCCGCGAACATCCTCTACCGGCGTGAGCTGGCCGAGGTCGCGGCCGCCGGCGGGGACGTGGAGGCCGAGCGGGCCCGGCGCATCCGGGAGTACGAGGACACCCTGGCCAACCCCTACGTCGCCGCCGAACGCGGCTACGTGGACGCAGTCATCGAGCCCGCCCAGACCCGGGTCCAGGTCGCCCGGGCGCTGCGGCACCTGCGCTCCAAGCGTTCGAACCGGGCGCCCCGCAAGCACGGGAACATCCCGCTGTGAGCGCCGTGGATCCCGTGCAGGAGCAGCCGACGACGACCGCGGAGGCCGTCCCGGTCATCCGGGTCGTCCGTGGCCACCCCTCCCCGGTGCAGCTGGCGGCGCTGACCGCCGTGCTCACGGCGGGCTCAGGGCCGGCCGACGACACCGGCAGCGGGTCGGGCGCCCGGACCCCGGGGACGCTGTGGACGGCACGCAGCCGCTTCGCCCGTCCCCGCCCGGCGGTCGGACCCGGCGGCTGGCGTGCCTCAGCGCTGCCGCGCTGAGGCGGACGCTCAGGTGGTGACCGCGCCCGCCCCTTCGGCGCCCTGCTCATGCAGCTCCCGGCGTTCGGCCTCGGCGCGCGGCTTGAAGTAGAACCAGCCGATCCCCAGCGCCAGCAGGAAAACGGCGAGCATCACGAAGAACAGCGGCCAGATCCCGGTGAGGAAGATCACCGGCACGGCCAGCGCGGTGACCAGGCCGCCACCGAAGAACGGCTCGAACACCAGCTGCTTGTAGCCGAACGCCTCGAAGGCCGGGCTCTCGGCGTCCGGGTCGGTGATCCGCATCAGGATGAGCCCGGTGGCCGTCACGCCCATGGACTGGCCGAAGTCGCCGATCCCCCGCTCGAACCAGTAGCGGCCGATGATCCGGGGGGCGAACCAGAGGAACAGGCCCACGTTGAAGGTGATGCCGGCCACCGCCAGCAGCAGGAAGGTGCCGAGGTTGTCGCCGATCGCCTCCAGCGAGAGGGTCCCGATCGCGGCGACGATGAGGAAGTCCAGCGCCCATCCCTGGATCCGCAGCATGATCTGGTGGTCGATCAGGTGGTCGACCTTGAACGCGGTCGCCATCGCCTGCAGCGCGACCCCGCCCAGCAGCGCCAGCGGGAACAGCGGGACGAAGGCGAAGATCTCAAGCGGGGTGTCCTCGTTGATCAGGACCGTGCCGTAGGTGCGGGCCTCCACCCAGCGCAGCGCCTCCAGCACGCACCAGCCGAGCAGGATCGCCACCGAGACCAGGGCCATGTGCAGGGACAGCGGCTCGACCGAGGAGGGGCGGCTCGTCATCGTCCCGGCGGGGTAGTGCTCGTCGGCGCGGAACAGCCCCTTCTGCTCCTCGATCGAGGCCTGCACGTCACCCTTGAGGATCTCCGTGCGCCCGGTCCGCACCCCCCAGTTGATCAGCGCGATGCCGATCACCACGCCGCCCACGATGCCCACCGTGGCGAGCCCGACGGCCAGGTCGGCGCCCTCGCCGAAGCCGAGGTCCTCCAGCACCGGACGCATCCCGGCGGCCGTGCCGTGACCGCCCTCGAAGCCGATCTCGATGAGCGCACCGGTCATCGGCTGCGCCCCGAGCAGCGGGACCAGGACGACCGCCGCGAGCAGCAGGCCGACCACGTACTGGCCGGAGCCGAGGGCGACACCCAGCGAGAGCTGCGGCCCGACCAGGCGGCCTGCACGGGCGGGTGTCGGCAGCTTCTGGCCGAGGAACATGGTGGCGAAGACCACGCTGATCAGCAGCCCCGGCAGCGCGCTCCAGACGGTGAGGATGCCCTCGGTGAACAGGCCGCTCTCCCCCACCGGGCCACCCACCCGCCCCAGGACCTGCGGGCCGAGGAGCAGCAGGATGACGCCGGCGATGATCGAGCTGGGCAGGAAGAGCTTCTGCGCCCAGCCGGCCCGGACCCGGACGATCTTGCCCAGGAGCAGGAAGAGTCCGAGGACGAGGAGTGCGAAACCGATCTGGCCTGGGGACATCAGGACCCTCCCTGGTGACGGAATGTCGGGCAACCCTCGCATACCCGTGGGGCCCGCGCCAGGGTCGCTTCCTCAGCCTCGTCGCTCCAGCCGACGCTGCAGCGCCGCGTGGTAGGTCGCGGGCAGGCACCCGGCCGCCAGCACCCGCGCGGCCGCCTCGTCGTCGCCCATCGCCGCCGCGAAGGTGACCCGCATGCTCACCCCGTGCCCCGGGGAGGCACCGAGGCGGACCGGGTCCCCCGGCACCACCCGGCCGGGCGTCAGCACCCGCAGGTAGACCCCGCACGCCCCGTGCTCGGTGAACCTCCTCGTCCAGCGGGGCTCACCCAGATGCCGGGCGAAGGTCGCGCACGGCTGCCGCGGCAGCGAGACCTGGAGCAGGGCCGTCCCGACCCGCAGCTCCCGGCCCGGTTCCAGGCCGTCCAGGTCGATCCCCTCGGTGGTCAGGTTCTCGCCGAAGACGCCGTCGCGCAGGGGGCGGCCCAGCTCGACCTCCCATCGGTCCAGCTCCTCCCGGGCGAAGGCGTACACCGCCTTGTCCGCGCCCCCGTGGTGCCGGTCGTCGCCGACCAGGTCGCCGACGACGCCCGAGCCGTCGCCGTGCCGGGGTCCCGGCACGCGCAGCTCGATCGCCGGGACGTCCAGCTTGTCGATGCCGGTCATGCGCGGCGTCCCCGGGTCCGGCCGTGGGCGGGCCAGGTTCGTGGACCGGACGGTGCCCGCCCCCACCTCAGCCCTCGCTCACCCGGGCCACCGCGAAGACCCGACGGAAGGGCAGCAGGACACCCACCTCCGTCCGCGGGTATGCCTCGCGCAGGGCCACCGTGAACTCCGCCACGAAGTCGCTGCGCAGCTCTTCCGGCAGCGCCTGCAGGGTGGGCCGGGCACCGGTGGCCGAGACCCAGGTGAACACCGGGTCAGGGTCCTGGTCCTGGGGGTCGAGCACGTGCAGGTAGGTCGTCTCCCAGGCGTCCACCGTGCAGCCGGCGACGCTCAGTGCGGCCAGGTAGTCCGCGGGGTCGTGCGCGGCCGGCGAGGCGACCCCGGCCAGGTGCTCGGCATACGGGGGACGGGCGGCGAGCTCCCTGCGCAGGGTGTGGCTCGGCTCGTCGAAGTTGCCGGGCACGGTCATCGCGAGCATCCCGCCCGGACGCACCCGGCCCACCAGGTCCGGCAGCAGCGCCAGGTGGCCCGGCACCCACTGCAGGGTGGCGGTGGTGACCAGCAGGTCCACCGGCTGCTGCGGCGCGAACGCCCACGAGCGGACGTCGCCCACCTCGGCGCGGGCCCCACCCTGGCGTGCCGCGGCGACCATCTGCGGCGAGGAGTCCACCCCGAGCACGTCGGCCTCCGGCCAGCGCTCGCGCAACCGGGTCAGACCGTGTCCGGGCCCGCAGCCCAGGTCGACGATGCGGCGGGGCGCGATGTCGGGCACCCGGGCGAGCAGCTCGTCGAACGGCCGGTCCCGCTCGGCGGAGTAGTGCGTGTAGTGCTCCGGGTCCCAGCGCTGGCTCATGCGCGACACGCTATCCAGGAGGGTGCTGCTCCGGGTGCGCCGGGTCTTCCTCCTGCGCCCGCAACGCCCGGTAGACCGCCCGGACGCCGACGGCCTGCTCGAGCTCGCGGGTCACCACAGAGAAGAACTGGGCCCGGTAGGTCTCGTCGGTGACCGCGCTGACGATGAAGTAGAGGCCCGAGAAGCCGGCCAGGAAGAGGGAGACCTTGACCAGCTCGGCCGAGACGCTGCCCAGGTGCGGCACGTGCTGGGTCTGCGCCAGCCCGGTCCAGGACAGCTGCGTCTCCTGGTTCATGATGATCGAGCCGAAGACCAGCAGGAAGACGAAGACCGCCACCATCAGGGCGAGCACCTGGACCAGCTGGATCACCAGCAGCACCAGCACCAGGTTCCACCGCTCGAGGCCGGTGACCCGGGCCAGCGAGGGGGCGTCCACCTGCGGGTCCGCCGCGAACCGCTCCTGGGTGTCCGCCATCGGGGTGCCGCGGCAGGTGCGCCGCAGGAAGGCCTCGTCCACCGCGTCGTCGACCAGGTCCACCTCCTCCGGCAGCCGGACCAGCTG
This sequence comes from Serinicoccus shuyuelongi, assembly GCF_045032955.1. Taxonomy (NCBI): domain Bacteria; kingdom Bacillati; phylum Actinomycetota; class Actinomycetes; order Micrococcales; family Ornithinimicrobiaceae; genus Serinicoccus; species Serinicoccus shuyuelongi. Next base: position 161,578 of record NZ_JBJFZU010000005.1, read on the forward strand.
GAAGACCACGCCGATCCCGAGCAGCATCAGCACCACCAGCCAGTGCGTGGCGAAGCTGAGGCTGGCGCTCATCTGCCAGGCCTCGGCGTTGATGAAGAGGAAGCCGACGAAGAGCAGCAGCAGCGGCAGCGCCCGCATCGCCGAGCCGACCAGCAGCGGCACGCTGGTGACGGTGCGCCGCAGCCCGAACGTCAGGATCGGTCCGGCGTGCAGCGCGGTCGCGGCGTACAGCACCCCGATCACCAGCAACGACGACGCCCACAGCGCGGGGGCCGCGCTGACCTGCTGGGACACCCAGCCGAGCAGCCCACCCAGGGCAGCCGTGCCGACCAGGACCAGCACCACCAGGGGGACCAGGTGGCGGGCCCGGAGCGCGGAGCGGACGGCCGCCCGCTCGTCCGGGACGAAGTAGGCCAGGCCGTGCGCCAGGAACCATCGCTCGGTGTCCCGACGTGGGTCGGCGGTCCGCCGACGCCTGGCCATCAGGACCGGTCCCCTGCTGCAGCGCTCACCGGCACCAGGGTAAGGGTGCGCCCGACACCCCGACCGGGTGGCGGTAGGTTGCCGGGGTGACTACGCCGAGCCGCACCTTCACCGAGATCGACCGTATCGCCGAGGACCACCTGGACGCCGTGGTGGCGCTCAGTCCGCTGGAGGCCACCTACCTGGGGGTCGCGGGTCAGGACCACCGGATCGACGACCTGTCCGTCGAGGGCCTGCGCGCCCGACGCGACCAGTCCGCCGCCACCCTGGAGCTGCTCTCCGGGGCCGACCCGGTGGACGACACCGACCGGGTCACGGTGGCTGCGCTGCGAGAGCGACTGGGGCTGGAGGTCGAGGAGCTGGACCTGGTGCTGGCCGGTCGCGCCCCGGTCGACCTCAACGTGATCGCCTCCGCCCCGCAGGCGGTCCGCGACATCTTCGACCTGATGGCCAAGGACACCGAGGCCCACTGGGAGACCGTGGTCGCCCGGCTGGAGGCCGTCCCCACCGCGCTGGAGCAGTACGCCTCCGCGCTGCGCTGGGGCGCCGACCGGGGGCAGGCTCCCCCGCTGCGCCAGGTGCGGGCCGTCGCGGAGCAGTGCCGCGACCAGGCCGGCACGGAGGCCAGCAGCTTCGACGCGCTCACCGACGAGGCGGCCGGGCAGCCCGCGGCCCTGCGTGAGCACCTGGCCACCGCGCTGACCGGCGCGAAGGCGGCGTTCGGTGACCTCGCGGCATACCTGGAGGACGAGCTGGCTTCGACCGCGCCGGAGTCCGACGCCTGCGGGCGCGAGCTCTACCAGCTGCGCTCGCGCAGCTTCCTCGGGGCCGTGATCGACCTGGAGGAGACCTACCGCTGGGGGCAGGAGGAGCTCGCCCGGATCACCGCGATGATGGAGGAGACCGCCGAGCGGATCCGTCCGGGGGCCGGGGTCAAGGAGGCGGTGGCGATCCTGGACGAGGACCCCGCCTACGCCCTCGAGGGCACCGACGCGCTCCGGGACTGGATGCAGGTCAAGGCCGACGAGGCGGTGACCGAGCTGGCGGACAGCCAGTTCGACGTGCCCGGCCCGGTGCGCCGGATCGAGTGCATGATCGCCCCCAGCCAGACCGGCGGCATCTACTACTCCGGGCCCAGCGAGGACTTCTCCCGGCCGGGGCGGATGTGGTGGTCGGTGCCCAAGGGCGTCACCCGCTTCTCCACCTGGCGCGAGCTCACCACCGTCTACCACGAGGGCGTGCCCGGCCACCACCTGCAGATCGGGCAGACCGTCTACCGGTCCGAGCTGCTGAACCGGTGGCGCCGGCTGGCGTCGTGGACCTCCGGGCACGGCGAGGGCTGGGCCCTCTACGCGGAGTGGCTGATGGCCGACCTCGGCTACATGGACGACCCGGGTATGCGGATGGGTCTGCTCGACGGTCAGTCGCTGCGGGCCGCGCGGGTCGTCATCGACATCGGCGTGCACTGCGGCTTCGAGGCCCCGGCCGAGGTCGGCGGCGGCGGGTGGACCTACGAGAAGGCCTGGGAGTTCCTGAACAACCACGTGAACATGGACGAGGGCTTCGTCCGCTTCGAGCTGGACCGCTACCTGGGCTGGCCGGGGCAGGCGCCGTCCTACAAGATCGGCGAGCGGCTCTGGCTCCGGCTGCGGGACGAGTGCCGGGCCCGCGAGGGGGCCGACTTCGACCTGCGCGCCTTCCACCGGCGCGCGCTGGACATCGGCGGCGTCGGGCTGGACACCCTCCGGGCCGCCGTCCTCGAGGAGCTCTGAGCGGGCCGGGGACCGGGCTAGGGTGGCCGCCATGATCCCGTTCGTCCTGGCCTCGGCCTCACCAGCGCGACTGACCACCCTGACCCGGGCCGGCGTCCACCCGGAGGTGATCGTCTCCGGGGTGGACGAGGACGCGGTGATCGAGGCGGCGCAGCAGGAGCACGGCCGGCTGGACGCCGGCGACGTGGCCCTCACCCTGGCCCGGGCCAAGGCCGAGCAGGTGGGTGCCGAGCACGCGCCGGACGCGCTGCTGCTCGGCTGCGACTCGGTGCTGGAGCTGGACGGAGACGTCTTCGGCAAGCCGCACTCCTCGCAGGTGGCCGTCGAGCGCTGGCAGCGGATGCGCGGACGCACCGGCACCCTGCACACCGGCCACTGGCTCATCGACGACCGGGAGGCCGGCACCGGGGCCACCCTGGGGGCGACCGCCTCGACCCTCGTCCACTTCGCCGACCTCAGCGACGCCGAGATCGCGCACTACGTGGGCACCGGGGAGCCGCTGCACGTGGCGGGCGGCTTCACCGTCGACGGCCTGGGCGGGCCCTACGTGACCGGTATCGAGGGCGACTACCACGCGGTGGTCGGCGTCAGCCTGCCCCTGCTGCGGACCCTGCTGGGCGAGCTCGGGCTGGCCTGGCACCAGCTGCTGCCGCACTGACCGGCGGTCCGCTCAGGCGTCGTAGTCGATGGTGACCCGCTCGCTGACCGGGTGCGACTGGCACATCAGCCGGTAGCCGCGCTCCACCTCGTCCTGCTCCAGGGCGTAGTTGCGCTCCATCCGCACCTCCCCGTCCACCAGCCGGGCCCGGCAGGTGCCGCACACGCCGCCGGTGCAGGAGAAGGGAGCGTCCGGCCGCTCGCGCAGCGTCGCCGCGAGGATCGTCTCGTCCTTGCTGGGCATCGGCACCGTGGTGGTGCGCCCGTCCAGGGTCACCGTCGCGACGGCCGCCGGTGGGGCGCCCTCGTCGACGGGGACCGGAGGCGTGGTCGCCACCGGGGCGCCGGCGTCGTCGACGTGGAAGATCTCGTGGTGCACGTGCTCGGCGTCGACACCCCGCTCGGCGAGAGCCTGCTGCACGGTCCGGACCATCCCGAACGGCCCGCACAGGTACCACTCGTCCACCTCGTCGGCGGGGACCAGGGTGGCCAGCAGCTGTCGCACCTTCTCCTCGTCGATCCGCCCGGTCAGCAGGGGCGCGTCCTGCGGCTCCCGGGAGAGCACGTTGACCAGGGTGAACCGTCCCGGGTAGCGGTTCTTCAGGTCCATCAGCTCCTCCAGGAACATGATGCTGTCCGTGCGCCGGTTGCCGAAGACCAGCGTCACCCGCGACCCCGGCTCCTCCTCCAGCACGGTGGCCAGCAGGGACAGCACCGGGGTGATCCCCGACCCGGCGGCGACCCCGACGTGGTGACGCCGGGCGTCCGGCCGGGTCTCGCAGGTGAACGACCCCGTCGGGGTCATCACCTGCAGGGTGTCACCCACCCGCACCGCCTCGTTCAGCCAGCCGGACATCACTCCGCCGGGCACCCGCGCGGCGGCGACCCTGACCTCACCGGTCTCGCGGGCCCGGGAGCGGGAGATGCAGCAGGAGTAGGAGCGGCGCGCGTCCTGACCGTCGATGTCCGCGCGCACGGTGAGGTGCTGGCCGGGCGCGAAGGCGAACTCCGCACGCAGCTCCTCCGGCACAGCGAAGCTGATCGCGACCGCCTCCTCGGTCAGCCGGTCCACCCGGCTGACGGTGAGCTCGTGGAAGGTCGCCCGGCGGCGGGTCGGCTGCTGGATCAGGCTCAACGGGGCATCTCTCAGATCGTCTTGAACTCGTCGAAGGGTTCGCGGCAGGCACGGCACCGGCGCAGGGCCTTGCAGGCGGTGGACCCGAAGCGGGCCACCTCCTCGGTGTCCCGGGAGCCGCACCGGGGGCAGGCGACCTGCCTCAGCTGCAGGCCGACGGGGACCGGGCCGTCGCGGTGCGCGCGTTCCCCCGTGGGGGGCGCGATCCCGAACCGGCGCAGCTTCTCCCGGCCCTGCTCGCTCATCCACGCGGTGGTCCAGGCCGGGGACAGCCGGGTGACGACCTCGACGGGCACGTCGCGCCGGGTGCCGGCCTCGACGACGCCGTCGACCATGGCCTGCAGGGCGGGGCAGCCGGAGTAGGTGGGGGTGATCGTCACCCGGAGCCCGGGGCGACCCCGGACCTGGGCGGTCTCGACCTCTCGGATCACCCCGAGGTCGTCGATGGTGAGCACCGGGATCTCGGGGTCGGGTACGGCACGGACCGCACGGGCGGCCTCCTGCACCGGGTCGACGAGCACGGTCACCAGCTGGCTCCGGGGTGGCTGCGGGCGATGTGCTGCAGCTGCGCCAGCAGGTAGCCCATCGCCTCCGAGTGCACCCCCTCGCGGCCGCCGCGGGCGTGCCAGCGGGGCGGGTCCGGCATCGTCAGGGTGGCCTGCTCCAGCACCGGGGAGACCCGGGCGTTCACGGCCTCGGTGAGCGAGGAGGGGAGCACGCCGATGCCCTGCTCGGTCGCCCACCGCGCCGCCTCGTGGTCCTCGCCCAGCTCGGCCACGTAGGGCTGCACGGCGACCAGCGCGGCCTGCATCCGGGTGTGGCTCTCGGCGGTGCCGTCCCCGAGCCGCAGCACCCAGCTGGTCGCGTGGTCGCGGTGGTAGTCGACCTCCTTGAGCGCCTTCTGGGCCACCCCGGCCAGGGTCTCGTCGGTGGAGGTGAGCAGGCGGGCATACAGCTCGCACTGGTAGCTGGAGAACCACAGCAGCCGTGCCATCTCGTGCGCGAAGTCGCCGCGCGGCTGCTCCACCAGCTGCACGTTGCGGTACTCCCGCTCGCTGCGCAGCATCGCCAGCTGGTCCTCGTCCCGCGGCGGGGTGCGGCCCTCGACCTCACCGGCGCGGGTGAGCAGCGCCCGGGCCTGTCCGAGCAGGTCGAGGCCGACGTTGCCCAGGGCCATGTCCTCCTCGATCTGCGGGGCGTGGGTCAGCCACTCGCCGAGCCGCTGCGCGTAGACCAGCGCGTCGTCGCCCAGCCCGAGCAGGTAGGCCGTGTGGGTGTCGGTCGCGGTGCCGGCGCTCACAGGTACTCCACGTCGTCGGGCACCTCGTAGAAGGTCGGGTGCCGGTAGACCTTGTCCGCGGCCGGGTCGAAGAAGCTGTCCCGCTCGTCCGGGCTGGAGGCGGTGACGTCCTCCGAGGCCACCACCCAGAGGGAGACGCCCTCCTGCCGGCGGGTGTAGAGGTCGCGGGCGTTGCGCAGCGCCATGGTGGCGTCCGGTGCGTGCAACGACCCCACATGCACGTGCGAGAGCCCCCTCTTGGCGCGCACGAAGACCTCGTAGAGCGGCCAGCCCTGATGGTGCCCGCTGCTCATGCGACGTCCTGGCCGGCGCCCGCCGCCGCGTGCTTGGCGGCGTAGGCGGTGGCGGCCTCGCGGACCCACGCCCCCTCGGTGTGGGCGTCGACCCGGGTGGCGATCCGCTGCTCGTTGCAGGGTCCGTCGCCCTTGAGCACCCGCCAGAACTCGTCCCAGTCGATCGGCCCGAAGTCCCAGTGCCCGCGCTCGGCGTTCCAGCGCAGGTCCGGGTCAGGCAGGGTCAGCCCCAACTTCTGGGCCTGCGGGACGGTCATGTCGACGAACTTCTGGCGCAGGTCGTCGTTGGAGAACCGCTTGATGCCCCACTCCATGTTCTGCCGGGTATGCCCTTCGGTGGCCTTCTCCCCCGAGTCCGGCGGTCCGAACATCATCAGCGCCGGCCACCACCACCGGTTCGCGGCGTCCTGGGCCATCGCCCGCTGCTCCTCCGTCCCCCGGGACAGCACCCACAGGATCTCGAAGCCCTGCCGCTGGTGGAAGGACTCCTCCTTGCACACCCGGATCATCGCCCGGGCGTACGGGCCGTAGGAGCACCGGCACAGCGGCACCTGGTTCATGATCGCGGCGCCGTCGACCAGCCAGCCGATGGTGCCCACGTCGGCCCAGGTCAGCGTGGGGTAGTTGAAGATGGAGGAGTACTTCTGTCGGCCGCTGTGCAGCTTGTCGAGCAGCTCGGAGCGGTCCACCCCCAGCGTCTCGGCGGCCGAGTAGAGGTACAGCCCGTGACCGGCCTCGTCCTGCACCTTGGCCATCAGGATCGCCTTGCGGCGCAGGCTGGGGGCGCGACCGATCCAGTTGCCCTCCGGCTGCATACCGATGATCTCCGAGTGCGCGTGCTGGGCGATCTGCCGGATCAGCGTCTTCCGGTAGGCCTCCGGCATCGCGTCCCGCGGCTCGATCCGCTGGTCGTCCTCGACCAGCCGGTCGAAGTACTCCATGTGCTCGCGCAGGGCCTCCTCGTACTCCGGGGTCTCCGCAGCGTTGAGGGGAGCATCGGGGCCGAAGTCGTTGCCGTACATGTCCCCAGTGTGCCAGAGAGCAGGCCCTTCATGTCACACCGGTGACGTCGGACGACGTCGCCGTTGTCACACGAGCCGCAGCCGGCGGCTGGGCGTGCAGCCCGGTCCGGAGCCGGGGTGGGAGACTGACCGGGTGAGCCATCCCCACCCCAGCACGCCGCAGGCCGACGCCAGCGTCCGGACCGCCCGCACCAACGACGCCCCCGCGGTGGGCCTGGTGCAGGCCTTCGTCTGGCAGGCGGAGTACGCGGACATCCTGGACCCCGACGTGCTGGAGGCCCTCACCGGCCCCCGCTTCGGTGCGGTCTGGCGGCAGTCGCTGGAGCACCCGCCCACGCCGAGGCACCGGCTGCTGGTCGCCTGCGCCGGACCCCAGGTGGTCGGCTACGTCGCCCTCGGCCCGGCCGAGGACGAGCCGGGCCTACCCCCGGGCACGACCGGGATGATCCTGGACGGCGGGGTCCACCCCGAGGGGCGTCGCGACGGCCACGGGTCCCGTCTGCTGAACGCCGCGGTGGACACGCTGCGCGCCGGGGCGGACGACCTGGAGGCCGTCGGCGCCTGGGTGCTGGCGGACGCCGGGACGACCCGGGCCTTCCTGCAGACGGCCGGCTTCGAACCCGACGGCGCCTGGCGCGACCGGGTGGTCGCCGAGGACGGCCGCACCGCCCGCGAGGTGCGCCTGGTCGCCTGGACCGCGGCGTAGTCCGGGCGACGACGGTGCTGCACCAGCGTCTCGTCGGGGTGGACCTGGCCCGTCTGGTCGCCCTGCTCGGGATGTTCACCGCCCACCTGGTGGACCGCGAGGTCGGCATCGGCCCGGGAGGCGTCGACTGGCGCTTCCAGCTGGTCGCCGGCCGGTCGGCGGCGCTCTTCGCGGTGCTGGCGGGGGTCAGCCTGGCACTGGCCAGCCCGCTCGCGGTGGTCCGCTCGGACCCCGGCGGCCTGCGCCGACGCATCCTGGTGCGGGCGGCCCTGGTCGGGGTGCTGGGCCTGTGGCTCGGCCTGCTCGGCTCCGGGATCGCGGTGATCCTCACCTACTACGCCGTGCTCTTCTGCTGCGCGCTCCCGGTGCTCACCTGGCGCGCCTCCCGGCTGGCGCTGCTGGCGCTGGGCTGGGGCCTGCTGAGCCCGGTGGCCAGCCTGCTGCTGCGTCGGGTGCTGCCCGAGGCGACCGGCGAGGTCCCCTCGCTGGTGATGCTGCTGAGCCGGCCCCTGGACATGGTCCTGCAGATCCTGGTCACCGGGTACTACCCGGTGCTGACCTGGGCCACCTACCTCTTCGTCGGCCTGGCGGTGGGGCGGCTGCTGCGCGAGAGCGGCGGCAGCCTCCCGGGGTCCCGCGTGCTGCTGCTCGGCGGCGCCGGCCTGGCCTCCGCGGCGCTGGGCGCCTCAGCGCTGCTGACCCGCTCCTCCGGCGTGCAGACGGCGCTGCTGTCGACGATGCCGCCGGGGCCGTCCACCCTGACCGGGCTGGACCGTCTCCAGCGCACCGGCTTCTACGGCACCCATCCGGCGGAGAGCGGCTGGTGGCTCGGGGTGTGGGTGCCGCACAGCGGGTCCGTCGTGGACCTGGCTCACACCGTGGGCACGTCGCTCCTGGTCCTCGGGGTATGCCTGTGGCTGGTCCGGGTCACGGCGTCGCTGCCGTGGTCGGTGCTGGCCGGCGCCGGCACCATGTCGTTGACGTTCTACACCGCGCACGTGCTGCTGCTGGCCAGCCCGCTGGGGGACGTGGGACCGCTGGCCCGGCACACCGCCTCCGGCCTGGCGCTGCAGGCCGCCCTCACCGTCGTCATCGGCGCGGTGGTGGCCTCCCGAGACCGGCGCGGCCCGCTGGAGTCGGTGGTCTCGAAGGCCGTCCAGCGCGTCCCCCTGCAACGCTGACAGAGGGCCGTCGACACGCTGCGGACGTGTCCAGTTCACCTTCCGTACATCTTGAGGTACTCTAGATGAACAGAAAGTGAACGAGAGAAGGAGGTGGCCAGCATGGCCACGATCCGCGCACTGTCCAGGACGTCCACCGACCGGGTCCTCACCTGGGTCCCGGTGACCGACGCCGAGGGTCGCACCCACATGGAGATGCACTGGCACGTCGGCGTCCCCGCGCCGCGTATCCGTCGTACCTCGGCGGCCTGAGCACCGCACAGACCGCACCGACACCCGAGGGCGGGCCCGGATCACCGGGCCCGCCCTCGTCGTGCGTCAGCGTCGTGCGTCAGGCGTCGGTGTCGCCCGCGCCCTGCTCGTCACCGTTGCTGCTGCCGCCGCGGCCACGCCCGCCACGCCGACGACGCTGGCGCCGCGGACGGTCGCCCTCCTCGTCGGAGCCGCTGGACGCCTCGTCGGCGCCACCCTCGGCATCGGCCTCGACGGTCTGCTCGGTCGCGACCGGCTCGACGGCGACCGGCTCGACGGCGACCGGCTCGACGGCGTCGGCCACCGGCGCCTCGGCATCGGCACTGGCGTCGTCGCCGGTGCCCCCGGCGTCGCTGCCGTCGGTGTCACTGCCACCGGAGTCGTTGCCGCTGCTCACCGCGGCCAGCGAGAGCTTGCCGCGCGGGTCGATCTCCTTGAGCTCGACCTGGACCTTCTGACCCACGGCCAGCACGTCCTCGACCGCGTCGATGCGCTTGCCGCCGACGAGCTTGCGGATCTCGGAGATGTGCAGCAGGCCGTCCTTGCCGGGCAGCAGGGAGATGAACGCGCCGAACGTCGTGGTCTTGACCACGGTGCCCATGAAGCGCTCGCCGACCTCCGGCATCTGCGGGTTCGCGATCGCGTTCACGGCCGCGCGGGCAGCCTCCGCGGACGGACCGTCGGTGGCACCGATGTAGACGGTGCCGTCGTCCTCGATCGAGATGTCCGCGCCGGTGTCCTCCTGGATCTGGTTGATCATCTTGCCCTTCGGGCCGATGACCTCACCGATCTTGTCCACCGGGACCTTGACCGCGATGACCCGCGGCGCGTAGGGGCTCATCTCGTCGGGGGCGTCGATGGCCTCGTTCATCACGTCCAGGATGTGCAGACGTGCGTCACGGGCCTGGGTCAGCGCACCGCCCAGCACCTCCGCCGGGATGCCGTCCAGCTTGGTGTCCAGCTGGATGGCGGTGACGAACTCCTTGGTGCCGGCGACCTTGAAGTCCATGTCGCCGAAGGCGTCCTCGGCCCCCAGGATGTCGGTCAGCGCGGCATACCGCATCTGCCCATCCACCTCGGAGGAGACCAGACCCATCGCGATGCCGGCGACCGGTGCGCGCAGCGGCACACCCGCGTTCAGCAGCGACATGGTGGACGCGCAGACCGAGCCCATCGAGGTGGAGCCGTTGGAGCTCAGCGCCTCGGAGACCTGCCGGATCGCGTAGGGGAACTCCTCGCGGGTCGGCAGCACCGGCATCAGGGCACGCTCGGCGAGCGCTCCGTGACCGATCTCGCGACGCTTCGGGGAGCCGACGCGACCGGTCTCACCGGTCGAGTAGGGCGGGAAGTTGTAGTTGTGCATGTAGCGCTTGCGGGTCACCGGGGAGAGGGTGTCCAGCTGCTGCTCCATGCGCAGCATGTTGAGGGTCGTGACGCCCATGATCTGGGTCTCACCACGCTCGAAGATCGCGGAGCCGTGCGCCCGCGGGATGACCTCGACCTCGGCCGACAGGGCACGGATGTCCTTGAGGCCACGACCGTCGATGCGCACCTCGTCGCGCAGGATGCGCTCACGGATGAGCTGCTTCTGCACGGCGCGGTAGGAGGCGTCGAGCTCCTTGTCGCGCCCGGCGAAGGGGGCGTCCTCGGTCACGTCGCTGTCACCGGCTTTGTCCCAGTGCAGCCCGAGCAGCTGGCCCTTCATCGCGATCTTGATCTCGGCGATGCGGTCCTCCCGCTCGGCCTTGCCGGCGATCTGCAGGGCCGCGGCGAGGTCGGTCTTGACCGCACCCTCGACGGCGGCGTAGGCGTCGTCCTCGAAGTCGAGGAAGCGCGGGAACTCCTGCACCTCCTTGGCAGCCGAGGCGGCCAGCTCGGCCTGCGCCTGGCACAGGGCCTTGATGAACTTCTTCGACTCCTCCAGGCCCTGGGCGACGATCTCCTCGGTCGGCGCCTGCTTTCCCTCGGAGTTGACCAGGTCCCAGGTGGCCTCGGTGGACTCGGCCTCGACCATCATGATCGCGACGTCGTCACCGCCCCCGTCGACACCCTGCACGACCCGACCGGCCACGACCATGTCGAAGGTCGAGCGCGCGGCGTCGGAGAAGTTCGGGAAGGCGACCCACTGGCCGTCGATGAGGGACACCCGCACGCCACCGATCGGGCCGCTGAACGGCAGCCCGGAGATCTGGGTGGAGAGGGACGCGGCGTTGATCGCCAGCACGTCGTACTGGTGGTCGGGGTTCAGCGAGAGGACGCTGATGACGACCTGGACCTCGTTGCGCAGGCCCTTGGCGAAGGTCGGGCGCAGCGGGCGGTCGATCAGGCGGCAGGTGAGGACCGCGTCGGTCGAGGGGCGACCCTCGCGACGGAAGAAGCTGCCCGGGATCTTGCCCAGGGCGTACATGCGCTCCTCGACGTCCACCGTCAGAGGGAAGAAGTCGAAGTGGTCCTTCGGGTACTTGCCGGCGGTCGTGGTCGACAGCAGCATGGTGTCGTCGTCGAGGTAGGCGGTGACGGAGCCGCCGGCCTGCTTGGCCAGGCGCCCGGTCTCGAACCGGACGGTGCGGGTGCCGAAGCTGCCGTTGTCGATACGGGCCTCGGCTGCGGTGATCTCTGGACCCTCCATATGGGTCCTCCTTTTCTGTTCACTTCGTCTCACAGCACGGGGCATCGTCGTTGTGCCCGGCTGGTCCTGCGGCGGGGCGGGCACCCGGTGCCCACCCCACCCCTACGCAGAGGAGCGGCTCCCGAACCGGGAACCGCTCCCCTGCGACGTCTCAGCGGCGCAGTCCGAGTCGCTTGATCAGCGACCGGTAGCGCTCGATGTCGATCTCCTCGAGGTAACGCAGGAGACGCTTGCGCTTGCCGACCAGCAGCAGCAGGCCGCGGCGGCTGTGGTGGTCGTGCTTGTGCTGCCGGGAGTGCTCGGTGAGCTCCTTGATGCGGTGCGTCAGCAGCGCGACCTGCACCTCCGGGCTGCCGGTGTCGCCCTCGGTCGTGGCGTACTCCTTGATGATCTCCTGCTTGGCGGCAGTCTCGTTCGCCATGGGCGACTCCTTCTGGTCTCGTTGCGCGGCGCTTCCCGGGCCTGTTCACCGGGGCACTGTGGATCCGCGGCCGTCCTGACGGCACCGTTCAGACTATCAGCGAGGGGGTAGGCCCCCTAATCTGCTCCCATGCCGAGGTTGCGCACCGTCTCCCCCTCCTCCCCCGGCTGGACCCGACGTCGGTCCGGCCGGGGCTTCGTCTACCTGGACGCCGGCGGCGAGCGCCTGCCGCCCGCCGAGGTCGAGCGGATCAAGGCGCTGGTCATCCCTCCTGCCTGGCGTGACGTCTGGATCTGCCCGCACCCGAACGGCCACCTGCAGGCGGTCGGCACCGACGACGCCGGACGGCGCCAGTACCGCTACCACCCGCAGTGGCGGTTGAAGCGGGACCGGATGAAGTTCGACCGGGTGCTGGCCGCCGCGTCCCGGCTGCCGGCGGCCCGGCGGCGGATCGCCCGGGACCTGGCGCTGGAGGGTATGCCCCGGGCGCGCGCCGAGGCGGTGGCCGTGCGCCTCATCGACCTGGGGTACTTCCGGATCGGCAGCGACGCCTACACCGACGCCCACGGCAGCTACGGGTTGACCACCCTGGAACGCCGGCACGTCCGCTCGCGCGGGCAGGTGCTGGTCTTCCGGTTCACCGGCAAGTCCGGGATCGAGCACGTCATCGAGATCGACGACGCCGACGTGGTGGCCGCCCTGGACCGGATGCGGCGCCGCCGGTCCGGGGGCCGGCTGCTCGCCTACCAGGAGGCCCGCCGGTGGACGGACCTGGACGCCGCCGCGGTCAACCTCTACCTGCGCGAGCTGCTCGGCGGCGAGCTGACGGCGAAGGACTTCCGTACCTGGCACGCGACGGTGCTGGCCGCGACCTCGCTGGCGCTGAGCGAGGAGAAGGGGGACACCCGGGCGTCCCGCCGGCGGGCGGTGCGCCGCGCGGTGGTGGAGGTCTCGGAGTACCTGGGGAACACCCCGACGGTGGCGCGCAGCTCCTACATCGACCCCCGGGTGATCGACCTCTACGAGCACGGGACCACCATCGCCGAGGCCGCCCGGGCCCGGCACCGGGACCCCGCGGCCAGGACGCGCGCCCTGGAGCGTGCCGTGCTAGAGATGCTGTCATGACTCTGCAACCCTTCCCCACCGACTGGCAGCGTGCGCTGTGCATCGCCGCGCACCCCGACGACCTGGAGTACGGCACCGCCGCGGCGGTGGCCACCTGGACCGCGGCGGGCCGGCAGGTGGACTACCTGCTGGTGACCCGCGGCGAGGCGGGGATCGCCACGATGGCGCCGGAGCAGGCCGGGCCGGTGCGCGAGCAGGAGGAGCGGGACGGCGCCACCGAGGTCGGGGTCACCCGGGTGCACTTCCTGGACGGCTTCGCGGACGGGGTGCTCGAGGCGGACCTGCGGCTGCGCCGTGAGCTGGCGCGGGCCATCCGGGTGCACCGCCCCGAGGTGGTGACCACGCTCACCCACGCGGAGAGCTTCCCCGGCGGCGGGCTGAACCAGGCGGACCACCGGGCGGTCGGCCTCACCGTGCTGGACGCGGTCGCCGCTGCCGGCAACCGGTGGATCTTCCCGGAACTGGTCGAGGAGGGTCACGAACCCTGGGACGGGGTGCGCTGGGTCGCCTCCGCGGCCGGCCACCAGCCCACCCACGAGGTGGACGTCACCGACACCTTCGACCGGGCGGTCGCCTCGTTGGAGGCGCACCGGCAGTACCTGGCCGCGCTGCCCGCGGACTACCCCTCGCCGCGGCAGCTGCTGACCGGGATCCTGGGCGGGGACGAGGGCCGCTTCGCCTGGCGGGCGCAGGTCTGGGAGCGCTGAGTCCTCAGGTGCGGCGCTGGCAGCCGCCGCACCAGAACAGGTTCCGGCCGGCGACCACCGCCTGCCGGACCCGGGCGCCGCAGCGCAGGCACGGCATACCGGGGCGCTTGTAGACCGCGAACTCACGCGGCACCTGCGGTGTCTCGCCCCGCTCCAGGGCCGCCCTGGTGTCGGCGGCGACGTCGTCCAGCGTGATGATCGTGCCGGTCCGGACCCCCAGCGGCATCAGCGCCACAAGGTCGTCCCATACCAGCTGCCAGGAGGTGCGCTTGAGCACCTTCCCCGGCTTCAGCGGGTGCAGCCGGTGCCGCCACAGGACCTCGCAGCGGTAGATGTTGCCGACCCCGGCCAGCACCCCCTGGTCCATCAGCAGCTCGGCGATGCTCCGGCCCGACCGGGAGATCGTCCGGTATGCCTGGTCCGGGTCGTTCAGCTCCCCCACCGGTTGCAGCGGGTCCGGGCCCTGCCGGTCCACCAGGTCGGTGACCGCGCCCGGGTCCACCACCTGACAGGCCATCGGACCGCGCAGGTCGGCCACATGCGCCTGGGAGAGCAGCCTCAGCCGCACCGCGCCGGTGGCCGGGGGCTCGCTGCCGACGGGCGCGACCGGCAGCACGGACCACTTCCCGATGAGGCCGAGGTGCACGTAGAGCGTGCGCTCTTCGGCGAAGTCGACGAAGAGCAGCTTGCCGTGCGCCCAGGACCGGCGGACGGCGAGCCCGTCCAGCAGGGCGGCGCCGTCGGCGAAGCGCCCCTGCGGGCTGCTCACCGCCGGGGTCCCCCCGGCGAAGGTGGCGTCGAGCGAGGCGGCGAGCCGGTGCAGCGTGTGACCCTCGGGCATGGGCCGATGATCTCAGCACGTGGCGACGCCCCGACCGCCAGGGTGGCCGGGGCGTCGCGTCCGTGGCGGGTCAGGCGTCGCTGGCGACGACCTCCCCGGTCGCGGCGTCCACGACGACGGTGATGTCGTCGTCGTCGCCGCCGGTGCGGTCCAGCTCGACCTCGAACCGGTGGCTGCCGTCCTCCTCGTCCAGGGAGGCCCCGTCGAGCACCCCGCCGACCTCGTCGACGGCGGTCTCGATCGCACCGACAAGGGTGGCCTGGGCGGCCTCCAGAGCGGCCGCGTCGTCGGCGTCCAGCCCGTCCTCCTCCGGGGTCCCCACGACCTGTGCCCCGTCGGCGGAGACGGTCACCTCGTGCGAGCGGTCCCCGACGGCGACCTCGACCTCCCAGGTGCCGTCGCCGTCCTGGTCGTCGATCTCGTAGGCGGTGCCCCCGACGGCGTCCTCGGCCGTGCTGATCGCGGCCAGCGCCGCGGCGGTCACGTCGTCGGCGGCGGCCGCCGTGTCGGTGGATGCCGCCTGGTCGCCGGCGGAGCCGGCGTCGTCAGCCGTGCCGTCCGTGGCGGTGGCCCCGTCGGTCGCACCCGCAGCAGCGTCGTCGGTGGTCATGTCCACCGGTGCGTCCGCGTTCACCCCGTCCAGTGAGCTCTCGTCCCCGCCGCAGGCGCTGAGACCCAGGGCCAGGGTGAGGGAGAGGGCGGCGGTCAGGTGCGGGCGTGTGCGCGTCATACCTCTCAGGGTGCACCCCGTGGATGAGGACCCCTCTCATGAGAGGTCTCTCATCCGGTGTTGCGCAGGCCGGCGGCCACCCCGTTGACGGTCACCAGCAGGGCACGCTGCAGCTCGTCCATCTCCTCGCCGGCGTCGTCGTCGGGGCGCTCCCGGAGCCGGCGCAGCAGCTCCACCTGCAGGTAGGAGATCGGGTCCAGGTAGTTGTCCCGCAGTGCCAGCGTGCGCTGCAGGACGGGCTGGTCGTCCAGCAGGTGCTCCTCACCGGTGAGCGCGCGCAGCTCGGCGACGGTCAGCTCGAACTCGGCGCGGATGGTGTCGAAGATGTGCCGCAGCTCGGTCGGCACCAGCGTCTGCACGTAGTGCGCCGCGACCTCGAGGTCGGTCTTGGCGAGGGTCATCTCCACGTTGGAGATGACCGAGCGGAAGAAGTGCCAGTGCTCCAGCATCTGCGCCAGCTCCTCGCCGTGCCCCGCCTCCCGGGCGGCGCGCAGCCCTGAGCCGACCCCGAACCAGCCGGGCACGATCTGCCGGGTCTGGGTCCAGCCGAAGACCCACGGGATCGCCCGCAGCCCCTCCAGCCCCTTGCCGGTGTCCGGTCGCTTGCTCGGGCGGGAGCCGATGTTCAGCGCCCCCAGCTGGTCCACCGGGGTAGCGGCCACGAAGTAGGCGGGCAGGTCCTCGTCGTCGATCAGGCTCCGGTACGCCGCGTAGGCCGCGTCGCTGGTCACGTCCATCACCGCGCCGTAGCGGGTCCGCTCCTCGGCGGTGGTGCGCGGGTCCCGGTGCAGGGCGGCCGCCCGCAGCACCGCGGCCAGCGCCAGCTCCAGGTTCTCCTGGGCGAGCGCCGGCAGGGAGTACTTGTCGGAGATCACCTCGCCCTGCTCGGTGTACTTGATCTCGCCCTCGAGCACACCGTTCGGCTGGGCCAGGATCGCGTCGTAGGTGGGACCGCCGCCCCGGCCGACGCTGCCGCCGCGGCCGTGGAAGAGGCGCAGCCGTACCCCGTGCCGGGCGGCCACGTCCCGCAGCGCCCGCTGCGCCTGGTGGATGCCCCACTGGCTGGTGAGGACCCCGGCCTGCTTGTTTGAGTCGGAGTAGCCGAGCATCACCTCCTGCACGTCGCCCCTCAGCCGGACCAGGTCCCGGTAGGCGGGGGTGGACAACAGCCTGTCGACCAGGTCGGCCGCTCCGCGCAGCTCGTCGATCGTCTCCAGCAGCGGGGCGAAGCCGACGTGCGCGAAGGTGCCCGTCCCGTCGGTGTCGCCGTGCAGGTCGACCAGCCCGGCCTCCCGGGCCAGCACGGCGGCGGCGAGCACGTCGTCGGCTCCCTGCGTCATCGAGATGATGTAGGTCTCCACCGCGTCCTGGCCGTAGGTGGTCAGCGCCTCGTGGATCTCGTCGAAGACCGCCAGCGTCTGCTCGCGCGGGGCGGCACGGTTCAGCAGCGGACGCCGGGAGCCGAGCTCCTCGCCGAGCAGCCGGGTGCGCTCGTCCCGGGTCAGTGCGTCGTACCCCTGCTCGCCGGCGGCACCGGCCGCCTCCAGCATCGGCCCCACCGCCTGGTGGTGCTTCTCCGCGTGCTCGCGCACGTCCAGGGTGGCCAGGTGCAGGCCGGTCGCGGCGATCGTCAGGCTGGCCCTGGCCAGCCGACCGTCCGCCACCAGGGCGCCCCCGTGAAGGCGTAGCGAGTCGGCGACGACGCGCAGGTCGTCCAGGATCTCCGGGGCCCCGGCGTAGTCGCGGCCCGGCTCGTGCGTGGTGCCGGCGGCGAACCGCTTGCGGGTGTTCAGCAGCTTGGCCCGCACACAGGTCAGCTTCAGCCGGTAGGGCTCCTGCGCGTTCAGCTCGAGCACCCGCGCGTCCAGCCCGGGCAGGTGCGCCAGGTCGCGCCGCAGCGACTCCTCCAGGTCCGGCTCGACGTCGACCACGACGGTCGAGCTGGACAGCTGGGAGATGAGGACGTCGACCAGGGCGAGGGCGACGCCGATGGCGTGACCGCCCTGCAGCCGGAGCACCTCGCGGGTGACCTCCGGGGTGACGTAGGGGTTGCCGTCCCGGTCACCGCCGATCCAGCTGCCGAAGCGCAGCGGCGGGTGGTCGGCGGGGAGCCGGACGTCGTGCTCGGCGAGCAGCTCACCCAGGTTGCCCAGCAGGGCCGGCATCGTCGTGGTCAGCACCTCGTCGAGGTAGTACATGGCGTTGCGGGCCTCGTCCAGCGGGGTCGGACGGTTGTGCCGCAGCTCGTCGGTCTGCCAGATCAGGTCGACCAGCTCGGCCAGATCCCGGTCCTGCCGCCGGCGCCCCCAGGTGTCCGGCTCGGTGGGGGTGGCCAGCACGTCGGACAGGTGCCGGATCTTGGTCAGCACGCTGCGCCGGGAGGCCTCGGTCGGGTGGGCGGTGAAGACCGGCCGCACGTCGAGCTCGGCGACGCTGCTGGCCAGCAGCTCCGGCCCGCCGGCCTCGACGACGTCGCGGACGGCCGCGGTCAACCAGCCCTGGTCCTCCGGGCGACCGGCGTGGGTGCGCACCCGGTGCACCTGCTCGGCGGCGTTCGCCAGGTGGAAGTAGGAGGAGAAGGCACGGACCAGGTCGGTGGCCTGGGCCAGCGGCAGCTCGGCCAGCACCTGGCGGACCTCCTCGGCGGCCTCCCGGTCCCCCTCCTTGCTGGCCTTGGTGCTCAGCCGGACCCGTTCGACCGCGTCGAGCAGCTCCTGCCCGTGGTGCCGGACCAGCGACTGGCCGAGCATGGTCGAGACCCGCCGGACGTCGGCGCGCAGGTCGGGGCTGATGCTGTCGGTGGAGGTCTCCTCGCTCACGGGCCCGACCCTACGGCAAGCTCTGCGGTCAGGGTTCCTCGACACCATCGGCCAGCGCCAGCTCCCACCAGTCGCACCCGTGCCAGCGGCCGAACTTGCGACCCACCCGGGTGAAGGCCCCCACCTGGGTGAAGCCGAGCGAGCGGTGCAGCGCCGCGCTGGCCGGGTTCGGCGGGGTCGACCCTGCCACCGCGGTGCCGTAGCCCTGCTGCCGCAGCCGGTCCAGCAGCGCGGTGTAGAGGGTGCGGCCCACCCCGCGACCCCCGGAGGCGGGGGCCAGGTAGATGCTGGTCTCGGCGGTGCGGCCGTAGGCCCGGCGCGGCCGGAAGGTGCCGGCGTAGGCATACCCGAGGACCGTGCCCTGCTCGGTGCAGGCGACCAGCCAGGCGTGCGCCTCCTGGGCCCGGGCGATCCGGGTGGCCATCTCCGCCTGGCCGGGCGGCTCCGTCTCGAAGGTGACCGCGGTGCCGGTGACGTACGGCGCGTAGATCCCGGCGCAGGCGGCCGCGTCCTGCCCGGTCGCGTCCCGGACCAGCACCCCGCTCATCGTTCTTCCTCGACCGTGCGTAGGGCGTCCCAGATGTCCCGGGCCGCCGGGGCCGCGACCTCCGCCCCGAGCCCTGCCTCCTCGACCACCACGACGACGACGTACTCGGGGTCGTCGCCCGGGCCGTAGGAGGCGAACCACGAGGTGGCCTCCTGCCCGAAGGCCTCGGCCGAGCCGGTCTTGCCGAGGACCGGGTAGTCCTGCGACGGCCAGCCGGCGAAGGCCTGCGCGGCGGTGCCCTCGGTGACCACGTCGGCGAGCCCGGTGCGCAGGATCTGCCAGGTCTCCTCGTCGATCGACACGCTGCCCTGGTCGGCGGCGTCCAGCTCCTGCACCACCGTGCCGTCACCGGCGACGAGCGCGTCGGCGAGCTGGGGGGTGACCAGCCGGCCCCCGTTGGCGACCGCGGCGTAGACGACCGCCATCTGCAGCGGGGTGCTGGCGACGTCGCCCTGGCCGATGGAGAAGTTGACGGCGTCGCCGGGACGCCACTGCCAGCCGCCCTCGCAGTTCTCCCGGGCCAGCTGCTCCAGGAACTCGCGGCGTTCCTCGTCCTCCTCCTGCGGGTAGCCCTCCTCGGCGCGCAGGCAGGACTCCTCGCGGGTCGCCTCCCAGTACTCCTCCTTCCACGCCCGGGACGGCAGGGTGCCCGGCTCCTCGGCCGGCAGGTCGATGCCGGTGCGCTGGCCGAGCCCGAAGCCCCGGGCGACGGCGATGAACCGGTCCTGGTCGTCGGAGGTCTGCGCCAGCCCGCCCTGGGCCAGCCAGTGGTCGTACGCCCAGCGGTAGAAGGTGGTGTCGCAGGACACCTCGAGGACCCCGGGCAGGTCGAGCTCGCCGTAGGACTCGGACTCGAAGTTGGTGAACCGCTGGCCGGCGATCGTCACCGCGCCGGGGCAGGGGTACTCCGCCTCCGGGTCGATGCCGGTCTGCAGCGCCGCCGCCAGGCTGACGACCTTGAACGTGGACGCCGGCGGGAAGGTCTCCCCCAGCACCCGGTTCACCAGCGGCGCGCCGCGGTCGGGGTCCAGCAGCCCGTCGTACTCGCGGGCGCTGACCCCCCGGGTCCAGATACCGGGGTCGTAGGTCGGGAAGCTGGTGGCGGCGACCACCGCGCCGGTGTCCGGACGCAGCACCACCGCGGCGCCGCTGGGTGCCGGAGCACCCTCGCGCCGTGCCGCGCGGACCGCCTCGACCAAGGCCTTCTCCGCTCCGGCCTGGACCTCGACGTCGAGGTGGGTGCGCAGGTCGTCGCCCTGCTGCGGGTCGGAGCTCTCCAGCTGCCCGGTGACCACCCCACGGGGGTCCAGGGTGACCGTCGTGCGTCCGGGCACCCCTCGCATACCGGCGTCGTAGACGGTCTCCAGCCCCGCCCGGCCGAGCCAGTCGTCGGCGCCCAGCTGCCCGGCCGAGGCGTCCACCTCCTCCTGGGTGGGTCGACCCAGGTAGCCGAGCAGGTGGGCGGCGTTGACGCCCTCCGGGGCGGGGTAGCTGCGCACCGGCACGCTGCGGACGTCGACGCCGGCGAAGTCCTCGGGGCGCTCCAGCACCGCGAGCGCCGTCACCGGGTCCACGTCGTAGGCGATCGGCACCGGCAGGTAGGGCGAGCCGGAGAAGCAGGACGGGACCGGCGGGGCCCCGGCCGTGCCGCACAGCCGGGTGCGGCCCCACAGCTCCTCCTCGGGCAGCCCCAGCGCGGCGGCGACGGAGTCCACCAGCGCCCGTCCCCCGTCCTCGGCCTCCAGCAGCACCTCCGGTTCGACGGTGACGACCGAGGTGGCGCTGTTGCTCACCAGCGGGGTCCCGTCCGCGGCCAGGATCCGCCCTCGCAGGGCCGGGGTGAGGATCTCGCGGGTGCTCACCTGCGCCGCCTGCGCGGCCAGCTCCTCGTGCTGGGAGAGCTGCATCTGCCCGAGCCGGCCCAGCAGGATCCCGCCGAGCGCCAGCACGACCACCACGGTCGCCCATAGGGCCCGGGTGGACGAGCGCCACCGGACCCGGGGGGTGACCAGGCCGGGCCGTGGCACCCGGACGTCGGCGCGGGCGCCGGGCCGGACGGGGCGGCTCACGCCCAGCCCCAGGAGGAGAGCCGGCGCTCCAGCCCGGTCAGCAGCGGCAGCAGCGCCGCGGCCACCAGCATCGTCATCACCCAGGTCCAGAGCAGGTCCACCGGTTGCACGACGCCGACCCCGGCGGCCGCGGTGACCCAGCGCACCCCGAGCACCGCCGCCACACCGAGGCCGGTCACCAGCCAGGGCAGCAGCGGCGAGGCGCGCAACCAGGGCCGCGCCAGCCCGAGGCCCAGCCCGAGGGCGGCGCAGGTGAGCGCGCCCGCCCCGAGCGGCTCCGCCCCCGGCGGGACCAGGTCCAGCAGCCAGCCACCGGCCAACCCCGTGAGCGCCCCCACCCGGGGCAGGTGCAGGAGGGCCACCGCCGCCACCACCACCAGCACCAGGTCCGGCCGCGCCCACCCGGGAGGCCAGGCACCGGGCAGCAGCACCGCGGCCACCAGGAGCAGCGCCCGCACCAGGACGCCCAGCACCCGGATCACGGCTGGTCCCCGGCGGGCACGTCGGTCAGCACGACGGCGACCAGGTCGAGGGTGTCGGTGTCGACGTGCGGTCGCACCACGGCCGTCCGGTCCAGCTGCCCCCGGTCCGGGTCGAGGGAGGTCACCGTGCCCAGCGGTATGCCGGCCGCGTACGGGACGCCGTCCGGGCTGCCGAGGGTGACGACCTCGTCCCCCACGGCGACCGGGCTGTCGCCCATCACGGTGAGGGTGAGCTCCCCGTGGCCCCGCGTCGGCAGCCCCGGCACCGGGGTGGCCTGCACGCTGCCCAGCGCCCCCTGCTCCCCGAAGCGGACCCCCACCACCACGTCGGCGTCCCCCAGCAGCAGCACGTCGGCGCTGCGCGGCGCGACCCGCAGCACCCGACCCACCAGCCCCTCGGCGTCGACGACGGTCTGGTCGGTGCGCACGCCGTCCCGCTCGCCGACGTCGAGGGTGACGGTGCGCCCGCCCACCGGGGAGGCGACCGGGGCGAAGGCGACCACCCGGGCCGGCAGCAGCGGTCGCTCCCGCGGCACCGCGGCGGAGCGGTCCAGCGCCTCCAGCTGCTCCCGCCCGCGCAGCTGCTGCTCCAGCGCGTCCACCCGGGCCGCCAGCTCGTCGCGTTCGGTGGTCAGCTCGAGCACCCTGCCGTCGTCCCAGCCGGCCACCAGCCGCTGGGCGGGGGCGGCCACCGTCGCGGCCGCGACCCGCACCGGCTCGGCCAGCGCGGGCCGGGCCAGGTCCAGCACCAGCACCCCGGCGGTCGCGACGCCGAGCACGGTCGCGAGCAGGGCCGTGCGGCGCGAGGCGGGTGGCACCGCCGTCACCGCCGCGCCGCGCCGGCCAGCACCTGACGCAGCGCCCCCAGGTCGTCGACGCAGGCGCCGGCGCCGCGGATCACCGCGTGCTGCGGGTCCTGCGCGACCCGCACCGGGACCCCGAGCTCGTGCCGGAGCCGTTCCGCCCAGCCCCGGAGCAGGGCGCCGCCCCCGGTGAGGGTGACCCCTGCCTCCAGCAGGTCGCCGGACAGCTCCGGCGGACAGATGTCGAGCACGGCCCGGACCACCGCGACGACCTGCCCGGTGACCGGCTCGATCATCCGGCGCACCTCAGCGCTGCCCAGCTGCACGGTGCGCGGCAGCCCGGTGCTCAGGTCCCTGCCCCGGACCCGGCAGGTCAGCTCCTCGGCGAGCGGCCAGACCGAACCCACGGCACGGGTGATCTGCTCGGCGGAGCGTTCCCCCAGCAGCAGGTCGTGGGCCGCCTTGACGCCCTCGACGACGGCGTCGTCCACCTCGTCGCCGCCCACCCGCAGGCTGCGCGCGTTGACCACCCCGCCGAGGCAGATGACCGCGACGTCGGTGGTGCCACCTCCCATGTCGACCACCATGCTGGCGGTCGCCGACTCCACCGGCAGGTCGGCCCCGATGGCCGCGGCCATCGCCTCCTCGATCACGTCGACGCGTCGGGCGCCGCAGCGCATCGCCGCGTCCTCCAGGGCACGACGTTCGACGGCGGTGATCCCGCTGGGCACGCAGACCACGGTGCGCGGCCGGACGAGCCTGGTCCGCCGTGCCCGCTCCACGAAGTGCCGCAGCAGCTGCTCGGTGAGCTCGGCGTCGGTGATCACCCCGTCGGACAGGGGCCGTAGGGTCACCACCCGCTCCGGGGTGCGGCCGAGCATCTCGTGCGCACTGGTGCCGGCCGCGACCAGCCGCCCGGTGTCGGTGCTGACCGCCACCAGGGTCGGTTCGTCGATCACCACCCCGCGGCCGCGCACGTGCACCTGGGTGGTCGCGGTCCCGAGGTCGATCGCGAGGTCACGGCCCAGCAGCGATCCCCCGCCGGTGCTGCGTGTCCTGTTCACCCCGGCATCGTACGCAGCGAGGCCGGGGTGTCCGAGCCCCCCGCGAGGGCCTGCCAGGGTGCGCCCCAGGCGACGAAGGCCCCGGCCAGCGGGTGCGCGTCGGTGGCGGCGGTGGCGAGCGCCGCGTCGGCGTCGGCCCCCCCGGCCAGCAGGGCGTGCACCCGTGGCATGTGCTCGGCGGCGACCCCGTCCGGGATCCGGCTGGGCGCGGCCACCACGGTGCCCACCCCGAGCGAGAGCAGCCCGGCCGCGAGCCCGAGCGCGGCGGACCCGCCCCGGTGCCGGGCCCGGCCCGAGTCGCAGGCGGAGAGCACCACCAGGCTCGCGCGGACGGACTCCCGCTCCAGGTCGGCCAGGAAGTAGGGGCCGTCCGCCAGCCACAGCGAGGAGAACAGCGGGCTGTCGTCCCGGTGCCGGCCGTGCGCCGCGACGTGCACCAGGTCGTGCGTGGCCAGCGCCCCCCGCAGCGCGTCCCCGTCGGCCCGGGGGTGGCTCTCCCCGCCCGGCCAGGCGCGCCCGACCTCACCGACCTCCGCGTCCGCCCCGGACAGGCCAGGCCCGGACAGGGCCACCACCCGTGGCTGCCGCACCCGGGTCCCCGCGCGGACCCAGGAGGTCAGGCTGGGGGCGACCGGGGTCGGCAGCCCCCGCCGGCTCGGCAGCATCCCCCAGGGCACCGCGGCCAGCGCCGGGGTGGGCACCACCAGCACCCGCCCGTGCAGGTCGAGGGGACGCAGCACGGTGGCGTCGAGCAGGTCCGACGAGCGGGCCAGCGAGTCCTGCAGCACCTGCTCCATCGGCCCGCCGCAGGCCCGGGCGCAGGTCTCCAGGTCCGCCGCCAGCCGTCGGGCGGCCTCCACGACGGCCGGGAGGGGGCCCAGGTCGTGCACCCGGCAGCGTCCTTCGGTGGCGACGATCGCCCGCTGCCGACCGCCGGCGACCAGCAGGCAGACCACCGTGGTGGACCGGCCCGCCGCCGTCTGCACCCCGGCGACGACGTCCTCCCGGGTGACCGCCTGCCGCTGGCCGGAGGCACCGGGGGCAGACCAGGACAGGCTGGCGACGGAACGCTCCAGCTCGCGCAGCCGGGGCCGCAGCGTCACCGCCCGGACCGGGTCCTCGACCAGCTGGTGCCGCAGGTGCCGCAGCACCCGGACGCGACGCGCGAGCTCGGGGTCGGCGGGGGGACGCACCACGGGCGCGCGGCTCGCGGCCTCGCGCCAGCGTTCGACCGCCAGCAGGCCGTCCCGGGCGTGCCCGCCGGCGAGCTCCAGGTCCAGGTCGGCCAGGTGCTCGGCGTACAGGTGGGTGGCGGCCCGCAGCTCGAGGCTGGAGCTCGCCCCGACCGCCTCGGTGAGATCCAGGAGGGCGGCCCGCAGGTGCCGCCGCGCGGTGGCCGGGTCCGCCTCGGCCCGGGCCGCGGTCGCGAGCACGCCCCTGGCCCTCAGCCGGGTGCTCAGCGACCCCACCCGGGTCAGGTCCGCGGTCTGGCGCAGCAGGTGCACCGCCTCGAGGTGCCGGCCCCGGTCCACCTCGATCTCGGCGGCGACCAGCCTGGCCAGGTCCGCGGCCACCACGTCGCCGTCCCGGGCGAACTCCCGGGCCAGCGCGGTGGCCCGCTCGGCCACCTCCCCGAGCCGCCGGCCGCGACGCCGTCGGGCGCCGATCAGCACCAGCTCGGCGCGCCGGTACAGGCCGGCGGCCTGGCCCCGCAGCGCGCGCCGGGCGCGGCCGGCGGCCTCGGCCGCCTGGTCGGCGCGTCCGGTGAGCAGCCACGCATGGGCCAGGTCGACCTGAATCTCCCCGGCCACCAGCCGTTGACCCGTCTCCACCGCGTCCACCGCGGCGCGCTCCAGCAGCTCGGTCGCCTCCTGGACCAGCCCCGCCTCCAGCAACGCGCGGGACCTGCCATGCAGGGCCACCGCGAGGGAGACCTGCGCCCCCTGGGCGTCGTTCTCCCGGTGCAGGCGCAACGCACGGGGCAGGTCCCCGCGCAGGGACGCCGCCAGCGCGAGGTTGTGCCGGGCCATGAACTCCTGCCGGGCCAGCCCCGCGGCCACCGCGATCCGGACGGCGGCCCGGCAGTCCTCCTCCGCGCCGTCAAGGTCCCCCTGGTCCATCCGGATCACCCCCCGGGACAGCCGCAGCACGAAGTGCTCCGGCGGGCCGAGGGACGCGCTGACCCGCATCGCCAGGTCCAGCTGGCGCAACGCCTCGTCCAGCTGGCCCGAGCGCCCGTGGATCATCGCCAGCTGGGATCGGCACATCCCCTGCAGGGCGTCCGTGTCGGCTGTCCCGACGGGGAGGGAGCCGACCAGCCGGACCGCCCGCTGCACCGTGCCCAGCGCGGCGTCCGGGCCGTGCCGCTGCAGCTGGGCGGTGCTCAGCGACAGCAGCACCCGGATCCGGGCCTCGTCCAGGGAGGCGGACTCCTGCGGTCCCAGGCACGGGAAGCCCGGTACCTCGCCGCGACCGCGCTCCTCGAGGATCCGCCAGGCGCGACCGAGCAGACGCTCCCCCTCGGCCGGTCGGCCGGCCGAGTTCGCGGCCCGGCCCCGCTCGAAGAGCTCGGCGACCGTGGACGTCGGCTGCAGGGAGGGCAGCGGCGGCGGGGAAGGCACGGGTCAGAGGCTGAACGTCGGGGTGACCACCGGGCGGGCGTCCTCGAGGTGCACCACCAGCCGGGCGGAACCGGCGGGCACCCCGGTCAGCACGAACCTGCCGTCCGAGACGCTCACCCGCTGCTCGGTCCCGCCGGGGCGCACCAGCTCCACCTCCGCGCGCTGGCAGGTGAGCCACCCGTCGATCCGGGTCAGGTCCGGGTCCTCCTCGGTGACGGTGACCATGATGCTGACGCTGTCGGTGCTGAACGTCATCGTGGCCATCCGGTCCGGCTCGTCGTCGGCGCCACGGGTCAGCGCGCCCTCGCCGCGGGTGAGCTCGGCCACCTGCGCGTGCAACGACTGGACGGTCAGCGCGAACTTCACCCGTTCGGCGAGGCCGGCCGGGCACGGGTCGACCCGGTCGACCGTCTCCCGGAGCTCCTCCAGCAGGGACAGGTCAGCGGCGTCCAGCGCGGGACCGCCCGCGCCCGGCGCGCCGCTCATGCGTCCACCCACCGGGGGTCGGCGACCAGCCTGCGTCGCATCTTCTCCAGGCACCGGCCCCGGGTGGGTCCGATGCTGCCGCGGGGCATGGCGAGCGCGCTGGCCACCTCGTCGTAGTCCGGGCGGTCGCAGAAGGCGACGATCCGCAGCAGCGCCCGGCAGCGCTGGTCCAGGTCCTCGATCACCTGCCAGATGACCTGCTGCCGCTCGGTGAGGATCGCCACCTCCTCCGGGCCCACCTCGCTCACCCCGGGGTCGGCGACACCGGTGGGGTCGTGCTGGGTGCGTCGCGCCAGCCGGGAGCACCGCCAGCTCTCCCGTTTGACCGAGACCACCAGCCAGCCCAGGACGGCCCGCGACTCACGGATCCCCTCGGCATGGTCGACCAGCCGCAACCAGATGTCCTGCACCACGTCCTGCGCGCCGTCCCGGTCGCAGCCGTGCGCCCGCGCGACGTGCCACAGGAGCGGGGAGGCCAGGTCCACCAGCTCGCCGAGGGCGGCGTCCTCACCCTCGCGGTAGCGCTCGAAGCAGACCCCGGCCCGTTCCCCGAGCGAGGGGCCCTCCTGTCGACCGGTGACCTCCCGGGTGTCGTCGGTGAGCATCAGCGACCGCCCAGCTCTGCGGAGAGGGCACGGCGGGCCCGGGCCCGCAGGGCCTTCACCCCGACGTCGTCGTCGCTGTCGCTGCCGGCGCACAGGTGCTGGGCGAGCTGCCCGGCCAACCACGGTGCCGCGAAGCTGGTGCCGCTCCAGACCGCGAAGCCCCCGCTCATGTCGTCCGGGTCCGGGGTGGCCCGGACCCCGGTCTCCGTCTCGGTGCGGTATGCCGCCCGTGCCGAGGCGTCGAAGGTGGTCGGCATGGTGCTGACCACGTTGACCCCGGGACGGTGCGCGGTGACCCACGGACCGGCGTTGCTGAACATGGCCACGGAGTCCCCGTCGGGGTTCAGCGCCCCCACCGACACCAGCGGCGGGGCCGCTCCCGGGGCAGGCTCCGCCGCGCCCGGTGCCGCGGCCCAGCCGGCCGGGTAGAGCGGGACGCTGGTGGCCTGGTTCCCGGCCGCCGCCACCACCATCACCCCGCGGTCGGCGAACAGCTGCAGCAGGTCCCGGACCGGGTGCGAGGCGACCTCGCCGTCCTGGTGGTAGAAGCCGAGGGAGAGGCTGAGCACGTCCAGCACCCCGCCGTCCTCGCCGAAGTCCGTCCGGCCCTGCTCCTGGGCCAGGACGTGACCGACCAGCAGCGCCACCAGCGTCCGGCTGACGTCCCCTTCGGCCGCGGTGCCGGAGGCGTCCATCAGCGGCAACCCGACGATCCGGGCGTCCGGGGCGCGTTGGCGCAGCACGCCGGCGATGAAGGTGCCGTGCCCGGAGAGCCTGTCCAGCTCCCCGACCAGCGGTTCGCTGATCCCGTGCCGTTCGGGGTCCGGGGTGGTGTTCTCGGTGACCGGGACGCCCAGGATGCTGTGCAGCACCTGCACCCGGTCGTGCCCGTCGAACCACGGGTGCGACCCGATGCCCGTGTCCGGGACCACCACCACCGGGGGCCGGCGCAGCGGGCGGCGCCCGGCCGAGGGGTCGGCCACGGCGACGCTGACCGGGGCCCTGCCGGGCAGGCACCCGGGGTCCCCGCCGTGGCCCTCCCAGTACGCACCCGGTCCGTGGCCTTCCCAGTACGCGCCGGGGCCGTGCCCCTCCCAGTAGGCACCCCCGGGGCCGGGGATGACCAGGTGCTCCAGGTCGACCCCGTCCAGCCCGGCCGAACGCGCGACCAGCACCAGCACCCACGGGTCGGGGTCCTCCGGACGCTCGCCGACCGGCTCCACCAGCATCCGCGTCTGGTAGGCGCCGTCCAGCTGGTCCAGCAGGCCGGACCGTCCACCGCCGAGGGACTCGGTCAGCAGGCCCTCCAGCCGCTCGTCCACCGGGTCGGGGCGCAGCCGCACGGCATACCCCCGACGTCGCAGCACCGACTCCAGGTCCTCCCGGCGCTGCGCGGCGGCCCGACCCGGCAGACCGCGCACCATCAGTCGCCCGTCCAGGTAGGCGCTGCTGCTCGCCGTGCGCGGCGAGACCTCGTCGCCCTTGACCGGGCGGGGGGCGCTGACCGGGTCGAGCATCCGGGCCCCGCGTCGCCGGAGCACCCAGGACGGCAGGGAGAGGACGAAGTCGTCGCGGTCTGACATCACAGCTCCTTAGCTGGCTCGTCCCCGGCAGCTCCAGCCTAGGGGTAGGACACCTCGGAGAGCAGCCCCTCGGGCAGGAGATACACCGGATCGTGATGTATCTGCGCCGGGACCCGTGCGTCTGGACCGACAACCGGGTGCACCACGGCTCCCGGGGACGGGACCAGGAGGAGCCATGGAGCATGACGAGACGGCGGCGGCACGGATCCGCCCCACCAAGGAGCAGGTCGAGGACCGGCTGCTCGACCTCGACGGGGTCGTCGGGGTCGACATCGGCGAGAAGATCAGCGACGGCGGACCCACCGGCGAGCTGAGCATCGTCGTCTACGTGCAGGCGAAGAAGCCTGCCTCGCGGCTGGCGAAGAGCCAGCAGGTCCCCGCGGAGATCGACGGGATCAGGACCGATGTGCAGGAGCTGGAGATCGAGCTGCAGGGCGGACCCGGCCTGTATGCCGGGGACCCGCTCAGCGACACCAGCAAGCACACCACCATCGCCGGCGGCATCAGCATCGGCCCGGCGCGGCACCCCAACGCCGGTACCGGCGGGGCGATGGTGCGGGACACGGTCAGCGGTGCCGTGTCGATCCTGACGAATTTCCACGTCGCCTGCGTCGACACCTCCTGGTCGGCCGGTGAGTCGGTCCTGCAACCCGGCCGGTTCGACTCCGGCAACCCGGCGACCGACCAGGTGGGGACGCTCGCCCGCGGCGTCATCTCCGAGCACGTCGACGGCGCCGTCGTCCGGCTGGACGGGGACGAGACCTGGGTCGACGAGGTCGTCGACATCGGGGCCGTCGCGGGCAGCACCCCGGCCGTCGCCGGGATGGCCGTGCAGAAGCGTGGCCGCACCACCGAGCACACGCACGGCGAGGTGGTCTCCACCGACGCCAGCGTGCGGCTCGACTACGGCGACGGCGTGGGCCTGCGCACGTTGCGGCAGCAGATCTCGATCCGCCCGGCCCCGGGTGCCCCGCGGTTCTCAGACCGGGGCGACTCCGGGTCGGTGGTGATGGACGGCTCCCGACGTGTCGTCGGCCTGCTCTTCGCCGGTGCCACCGACGGCAGCCTCACCTTCGCCAACCCGGTGGCCGCCGTCCTGGCCGAGCTGCAGGTCACGCTCAACCCGCCACGCCCGGGGCCGGTGCTGCCTCCGCTGCGGACCAGGATCCCGGCGCTGTGCCCGACCCGGGTGCTCGTCGACTGCCCGCCGCTGCGGACCCGGCCCTGGGTCGACTGCCCACCGGTGCGCCTGACCCGGGTGCTGGTGGACTGTCCACCGGTCCTCACCACCCGACCGCCACGCTGCCCGACGCTGGACACCCGGGTGCTGTGCGGCCCGCTGGACACCCGGCTGTGCCCGGTCGACAGCCGGATCTGCGGCGGCCCCGGCGGCTGGGTGCCGACCCCGTGGCAGGGCGCCGGCGACGAGTACGGCTACAGCCCGGACGACGCGTCCTTCTGGGCCGGTTACCACGCCGCCCTCGACGAGGTGGCCCAGCAGCTCGACGACCTCGACGACCTCGAGGGCGGCGACGGCGGAGGGCAGCGGTGAGGGCCGCCGCAGGGCTGCTGACCCAGGCCCTGGAGCTCGGGCTGGTCGGGGCCAAGGACGTCCTGGACGACGAGGTCCGCCTCGTCCCGGTCCCCCGTAGCAACCTGCTGCACCGGCTGGACGTCGGCGGCCGGCCGGTCGCCTTCGTCAAGCAGCAGGGCCAGGCGGGGGCCACCGACGGGACGGCCACCGTCGCGCAGGAGACGCAGGCGCTGCGGCTCCTGGGCGGCGGCCCGGTGCCGGACCTGCTCCACGCGGACGACGGGTGCGTCTGGACCGCGGCGCTGGAGGGCATACCCCTGTATGCGGCGCTGCCCACCGCTCCCGGGCCGGTGGCGGCGGCCCTGGGGTCGGCTCTCGCCACGCTGCACGGGACCGCGGTCGACCCGTGGCCCGAGCCGCCCCGGGCCACCCTCCCGTGGCCTATCACCGATGCCACCCCCGCGAGCATCGACCGGGTCCCGGCGGACTCCGCGGCCGCCACCCTGCTGGCGCAGGTCCGCGACGGTGCCGACGCCCGCCGCCTCGCCGGGGCGGGCCGGCGCTGGCGCACCGGGCACTGGGTGCACGGCGACCTGTCCGGGGCGAACGCCCTGGTGGACAGGGTCGGAGGCAGGGCGCGGGTGAGCTTCCTCGACCTCGAGGACGCCGGGGTGGGTGACCCGTCCTGGGACGTCGTGTGCGCCCTGCGCTGCCTGGACGACGCCCTGGTGCCGGGTGCCGCGGAGGCGGCACGGGAGGCGTTCTGGGGCGCGTACCGGGACGGCGGCGGGTCCGGCGAGGAGGACCCCGCGCTGCGGTTGGCGCACGACGC
Source organism: Serinicoccus shuyuelongi (assembly GCF_045032955.1). NCBI lineage: Bacteria > Bacillati > Actinomycetota > Actinomycetes > Micrococcales > Ornithinimicrobiaceae > Serinicoccus > Serinicoccus shuyuelongi. Next base: position 192,277 of record NZ_JBJFZU010000005.1, read on the forward strand.
GATGGCCGACGTCCGGGCCGCGCTGACGGAGCTGAGCGCCGCCGGTGCAGGGGCCACGGCCGGGGCGGTCGGTCGGTGAGCACGGCCACCCTCGACCACGAGCTGGACGGGGCGGTCCGGGTGGCCGGGTCGCTGCCGCCCGGGGAGGACCTGGCCCGCGGCCTCTACGCCTCCTGGTATGCCCATCCGGTGACCCCCGTCGAGCCGGCCCATCCCCAGGCGCCACCACTGACCGGGGCGCTGGGCCTGGCCGCCCTCGGCGCGGGCCCCTGGGTGCCCGCGACCGTCCGCCGGGTCGACCCGCTGGGGGCGGTGGTGGTGCGTCCGACCGGGGGCGGGCACCGGGTCGTGCTGCCCGGCGCCTTCACCCGGTTGCCGGGGTGCGGTGGCGCCGGGCTGCCGCCGGAGGTCGGCGAGCAGGTGCGGGTGGCCCCCTTGCTGGGCGGCGTCGTGGTCGGCGGGTGGTGGCGGGTCTGGTCGCCGGGGTGGGACCCGCGGTCCCGGCCGCCGGCCGGGCTGACCCGGGTCTACGTGTGCGCCACGGCCGCTCGGCACGTGGAGGTCGTGCGCCGCGTGCTCACCGCGCTGCTGCCGCTGCAGCGCGGGTGGCTGCTGAAGTCGGCGCTGGACCCGGCCACCCTGGCCCGCCCGGACCGGGTCGTGGTGTACCTGCCCGACGAGGTCGCCGCGCCGGCGCTCGCGACGCTCGGACGGGAGACCGCCGGGCTGCTCGCGCCGTTCCGGCCTCCGCTGACCGTGTCGGCGGCGCCGGGGCTGGCCTGGGCGCAGGACGACGGTGACGTGGCCAGCTTCGGGGAGAACCGGTGCGCCGCCCTGGCCCGGGGGCTGCGGGCCTGGCAGGCACGGGGTGGACTGCTCGGCGATGACGATGACGATGACGCTGCCCTGGCCGAGGCCCGTGACGACTGCCGCCAGGGGCTGCGGGACGCGGGCCTCGACCCGGACCGGCCGCACCTGCGCCCACGGGCGACGGTCGGGCAGGGGACGGACCGGTGAGCAGCAGCACCCTGGCCCCGCCCGACACCGCCCGGGCGGTGCTGGGGCTGGCGCAGGTCTGCGTCGGCGCCGTCGTCCGGGCACGGGTCACCGACGGCACCCGGACGGGATGGCCGGCCTGGCACCGCCCCGACCTGGACGCCCCCGCCGAGCTCGGGATCGGTGACGGCAGCGTGTACGACGGGGACGCGGGCATCGGGTGGGCGCTGGCGCACCTGGCCCCGGCCCTGGGCCTGCCGGAGCTGGAGCCGTGGGCCCGGGCCGCGTTGGGCCCACCGTCGTCCCGGTCGGCGCGGACCACCCCGGGCGCAGGGTTGCTGGACGGTGCGGCGGGGGTGCAGGTGGCCCGGGCGCAGGCCTCCAGCGTCCTGGGGAACAGCGTCCCGGGTCATGGCGTCCTGGGGGACAGCGAGCGCGGCGCGCTGCCCCCGGCCACCGCGGTGGCTCCGCACGTGGACCATCTCAGCGGGCTGTCCGGTCTGCTGCTGGCCCACCTGAGCCTGGGCGCCCCTCGGCGGGACACCGACGAGGTCGCGGAGGCGCTGCTCGCCGCCGGGCGGGCCCGAGGCGAGGGCTGGTGCTACCCCGGGCCGGACGTCGGGGTCGTCGGGGACGGCGGTGGGTTCGGTGAGGCGATTGCGGTGTTCGCACCGCTGACCGGGTTGGCGCACGGCAGCAGCGGGGTCCTGCTCGCCCTCGCGCACTGGCTGGCCGGCGGTCCGCGGCCGGATCTGGCACGCCGCGCCCGGCAGCGGCTGCGTCAGACCTGGGACTGGGAGAGCGCGTGGGCCGACCCCGTCCTCGGCTGGCCTGACCTGCGCGAGGGACCCGGCGCATACCCCGTGCTGTGGTGCCACGGTGCCGCCGGGATCGCGGCCACCCGCCTGGAGCTGCTCCGGCTGCTGGAGCAGGGCGTCGACCTGGGGATCCTCGGGGACGTGCTGCGGGCGCAGGCGGAGTCGGCGGTGCTGCTCTGCGGACGGCAGGTGACGGCGACCGCGGGCCGGGCCCGGCAGCTCCTGGAGGCGCACGGCCCGGACCCGGTGCGGCTGGACCCGGACGGGTCGGGCCTCACCCTGTGCCACGGCCTCGCCGGCCCGCTGGACGTGCTGGCGACCGCGGCGCACCGGTGGGACGTGCCGCAGCACCTGACGACGGCGCGGGACGCGGTCCTGGACGTGGCCACGTTCCAGGGGGACGACCCGTCGCTCTGGCCGACCGGGCAACGCACCCGCGGCGGGTACGGGCTGTTCCAGGGGCTGGCCGGGACCGCGCTGGTGCTGGCCCGGGTGGCCGACCCCGCCTGCGCGCCCAGCCCGAGCCTGTTCGGGGTGCCCGTCGGGGGCGCCGGCTGAGATCGGGACCGACCGGGGTCGGCGCGACGGGCCGGCGCGTGGGTCAGCGCGACAGGTCGGCGGAGGGTCTCAGCCCTGCTCGGGGAACCAGATGGCGATCTCGCGGGCGGCGGACTCAGGGCTGTCCGAGCCGTGCACGATGTTCTGCTGGACCTTCAGGCCCCAGTCCCGTCCGTGGTCCCCGCGGATGGTGCCGGGGGCGGCGGCGGTGGGGTCGGTGGCACCGGCCAGCGAGCGGAAGCCAGGGATGCAGCCCTCGCCCTCGATGACGGCCGCGGTCACCGGGCCCGAGGACATGAACTCCAGCAGCGGCTCGTAGAACGGCTTGCCCTCGTGCTCGGCGTAGTGCGCCTCCAGCTGCTCGCGGCGGGGGGTCACCACGGCGAGCGCGGCGAGCACGTAGCCCTTGGCCTCGATCCGGCGGAGCACCTCCCCGGAGAGCCCGCGGCGGTAGCCGTCCGGCTTGACGAGGACGAGGGAGCGTTCGGTCTGCGGCATGTCGGTCACCCGCCCAGGGTACGTGCCCGTCCGGGCCGCGAGCGGACCCCGGCCGCCCGGGTCCCGGACCGGTCTACGGCTGGATGACGCCGAAGCCGAGGAGGCCGAAGAGCACCAGCGCCAGCACGATCCGGTAGATCATGAACGGCGTGAAGGTGTGCGTGGTGATGTAGCGCATGAACCAGGCGATGACGGCATACCCCACCGCGAAGGCGATGACGGTCGCGATCCCGATCGCGCCCCAGGCGGTGCCGGAGCCGATCGCGTCCCCGGTGACCACCTTGACCAGCTGCAGGCCGCCCGAGGCGAGCACCGCCGGGATGGCCAGCAGGAAGGAGTAGCGGGCCGCGGCCTCCCGGGTGAAGCCCATGAACAGGCCACCGGCGATGGTGCCGCCGCTGCGGGAGACGCCGGGCACCAACGCCAGCGCCTGCCACAGCCCGAAGAACAGGCCGTCCTTCCAGGTGAGGTCGCGCAGCTCCTTGCGCTGGGTCCCGACCCGCTCCGCGGCCAGGATGACGAAGGCGAAGACGAGCAGCATGGTGGCGGTGATCCAGAGGCTGCGCAGGTCGGTCTCGATCCAGTCCTGCAGCAGCAGGCCGAGCAGCCCGATCGGGATGGTGCCCAGGATCACCCACCAGCCGAGCAGGACGTCCGGGTCGGAGCGCGGCACCCTGCCCACCAGCGAACGGCACCAGGCGGCGACGATCCGGGCGATGTCGTGCCGGAAGTAGATGAGGACGGCGGCCTCGGTGCCGAGCTGGGTGATCGCGGTGAAGGCGGCGCCCGGGTCGTCCTGCCCGAGGAACCGGCCCACGATCGAGACGTGGGCGCTGGAGGATATCGGCAGGAACTCGGTGAGCCCCTGCACCACCCCGAGGATGACCGCTGTCCAGTAGTCCATCCGTCAGTCTCCTTCCGCGGCGGCGGCGCGCTCGGCGGTCAACCGGTCCAGGCGTCGTCCCTGGTGCAGGCACAGCCACCACAGGGGGGTGAAGATCAGGGTCAGCGCCAGCATCGCCGGCAGCACCAGCGCCGAGGCGAGGGTGAGGGCCTGGGCCAGCCACCCCAGCGCCACCCCGCGCGGGCTGCGCATCGCCCCGGCGGCCAGCGCGCACAGCAGCGCCAGCGCCAGGCCCCCCACCAGGTATGCCGTCGCGCGCGGGTCGCTCTCGATCCCGGCGAGGCGCCAGGCCACCAGCGCACCGAAGAAGACCGACATCGCCTGGGCCAGCAGGGTCGTGGCGCACAGGCGACGCGTGAGGATGCCGGGGGTCACCGGGTCATCCTCCCAGACGTCGGCTGGGAGCCTTCTCAGCAACCCGCCAGCAGCAGCGCATACCCTGGTGTCGCTCACCTCGACCGATCACGCACCGTCACCCGCAGGAGCCCCCAGATGCCCAGACCTGACCGCAGCACGGCCGGGAACGACCGGGCGGCCAAGGCCGCCAAGATCCAGAAGGCCGGGGCGGCGCGCGAACGCCGGCGCGGCCTCCTCATCTGGGGGTCGGCCGCGCTGGTCATCGTCCTCATCGTCGGGGCCGTCGTGTTCGCCGTGGTCCGCGACTCCCCCGCCCTGGTGGAGCTGTCCGGGGTGGAGGAGTACGAGACCGAGGCCGCCAACCACACCGGCGACCCGGTCGAGTACGAGCAGTCGCCCGGCGTGGGCGGTCCGCACCACCCCGCGTGGTGGAACTGCGGCGTCTACCCCGAGGAGATCCCGCAGGAGCACGCGGTGCACGCCCTGGAGCACGGCGCCGTCTGGCTGACCTACCAGCCCGACCTGCCGCAGGACCAGATCGACGTCCTCACGGACCTGGGCGGTCAGGACTACATGCTCGTCAGCCCGAACCCCGACCAGGAGTCGCCGGTCGTCGCCACCTCCTGGAACCGTCAGATGAGCCTCGACACCGCCGACGACCGGATGCTGCGTGCCTACATCCGCGAGTACAAGCAGGGCATCGATACCCCCGAGCCCGGAGCGGCCTGCACCGGCGGGACGGTGACGGACCTCGTGGCACGCTCGTGACCGAGCCTGCTGAGCGCCCAGGGCCCGCCGCGACCGCCGGACCCGCGGCGCCCACGACGCCCCGGGACCGGTGGCGCAGCTTCGGCGCACCGGCGCTGGCCGCAGTCACCATCGTGGCGCTCTGCCTGGGGGCGTTGGTCGGCTGGCTCGCCTTCGGCGATCGCGCTCCCGACGACGGGGGTGCGGACGCGGGCTTCGCCCGGGACATGAGCGAGCACCATGCCCAGGCGGTGCAGATGTCCACGCTGGTGATGCAGCGCACCGAGGACGAGGACGTCCGCCGGTTGGCCGTCGACATCACCAACAACCAGGCCTTCGAGCGCGGGATGATGGCCACCTGGCTGCAGGACTGGGGCCTGCCGCGGGCCCGTGGCGGGGACCGGATGGAGTGGATGGCCGGTCACGACCACATGGACATGGACCTGCCCGCGGGCGTGGTCATGCCCGGGATGGCCTCACCGACCGAGATCCAGGAGCTGACCGACGCCTCCGGCGGAGAGGCCGAGGTCCTCTTCCTGGAGCTGATGACCACCCACCACCTGGCCGGCGTCGAGATGGCCGAGGCGGCCCTCGACACGGCCGACCAGCCGGAGGTGCTGGCCGCCGCCCAGCGGATGGTCGACGCGCAGACCGGCGAGGTCACGCTGATGCGGGACATGCTCGTGGAGCGGGACGCCGAACCCCGGGAGGACATCGACGCCTGGTTGGCCGAGCAGGAGGCAGAAGCCGCGCAGGACGACTCCCCCGCGGTACCGGTCCAGCCGGACCACTCCGACCACTGATCGCATACCCGACCGAGCGTCGGGTCTAGAGCAACCACAAGCGACGCTCGGTGGGTCTGACTCAGGTGGTGGTGATGCCCACCAGGGCCCGTACCTCGGCGGCCGTGGTCACCGAGCCGGTGGCCAGCACCGCCCCGCCGACCCCGCCGTCGTCGGCCAGGCCGGCCGCGACGTCGAGGGCGTCCGGGAGGTCCTCCACCACGCTCACCCGGTCCTCGCCGAAGAACTCCGCGGCCAGCTCACCCAGCCGGCGCGGGCGGATGGCGCGCGGTGACGTGGTGCGGGTGACCACGACATGGTCGAGCACCTGCTCCAGCTGCTGCACCATCTCCTCGGCGGCCTTGTCCTCCAGCACCGCGAGCACCCCCACCAGCCGGGTGAAGGTGAACGACTCACGCAGCGCCTCGACCAGGGCGGCCACCCCGGCCGGGTTGTGCGCGGCGTCGACCAGCACGGTCGGTGAGCGGCGCACGATCTCCAGCCGTCCCGGGGAGCTCACGTCGGCCAGCGCGGCGCGCAGCACCTCGTCGCTCAGTGGCTGCTCACCGCCCCCGACGAAGGCCTCCACCGCGGCGATCGCGATCGCCGCGTTGTGTGCCTGGTGCCCGCCGAAGATCGACAGGAACAGGTCGGTGTAGTCGCCGGCCAGGCCGCGCACCGACACCTGCTGACCGCCGACGGCGACGTCCCGCTCCAGCACCCCGAAGTTGGTGCCCTCGGCCCGCAGGTCCGCGCCGACCTCCTCGGCCCGCTCCACCAGGATGCTCATCACCTCCGGCTCCTGGACACCGACGACCGCGATCGCGCCGGGCTTGATGATCCCCGACTTCTCGGCCGCGATCTCCTCCACCGTCTCGCCCAGCAGGCGGGTGTGGTCGAGGGCGATCGGGGTGAGCACGGCGACGTCGCCGTCGGCGACGGAGGTGGCGTCCCAGACCCCGCCCAGGCCTACCTCCACGACGGCGACCTCGACCGGGGCGTCGGCGAAGGCGGCATACCCGAGGCAGACGATGACCTCGAAGTAGGTCATCCGCACCTGTCGGGACGGCTCGTCCGAGGCGGCGCTCTCGGCGTCGACCATCTCAACGAAGGGCAGCACCTCGTCGTAGATGTCGACGAACGTCCGCATCGAGATCGGCTCACCGTCGATGCTCACCCGCTCGCGCATGTCGTGCAGGTGCGGGCTGGTGAACCTGCCGGTCCGCAGCCCCATCTCGCGCAGCAGGCGCTCGGTGATCCTGGCGGTCGACGTCTTGCCGTTGGTGCCGGTCAGGTGCACCATCCGGAACGTCCGCTGCGGGTCGCCCATCAGCTCCATCACCCTGGCCACCCGGTGCAGGGTCGGCTCCGGCATGTGCTCGGGGGTGCGCGCCAGGATCTCCTCGCTGACCTGCGCGTAGCGCGCCAGCAGCGCGGGGTCGGGCTCGGGCTCGCGGGCCGGTGTCGCCGGGACGGCCTGCCCCGGGTCCAGCGGCAGCTCGTTGCCCTCGAAGAAGTCGTCGCTCATCGTGCCTCCACCTTCGAGATCATCAGCTCCACGGTGCGCTCACCGTCGAGGGTCGCTCCGGTCCGGTATGCCCCGTCCCGCGCCGGCGGGAGGACCTGCCCGGTCCCCGCCGCACCGAACTGCACGGCCAGGGTCTCGCTCATCACCAGCTGCTGGTGCGCCATCGCGGCGCCCCAGACGTCGTCGTCACCGACCACGGTGAGGCTGATCCGGTCGGCGATGTCGAGCCCGGCGTCCTTGCGGGCCCCCTGCACCGCCCGGACCAGGTCGCGCGCCAGGCCCTCCTGGGCCAGGTCCTCGCTCACCTCGGTGTCCAGGACCACGAAGCCGCCGCCGTGCCCGCGCAGCATCGAGGTCGCGGTGCCCGAGTCCGCGTCCCCGCCGGAGACCACGGTCTCCAGGGTGAACTCGCCCTCGACCAGCGCCAGCCCGCCGGAGGTGACGGTGCCGTCCTCGGCCACCGACCAGTCCCCCGACTTGGACCCCTTGATCGCCGCCTGCACCTGCTTGCCGAGGCGCGGGCCGGCGGCGCGGGCGTTGACCACCAGCCGCTGCTCGACCCCGATGTCGGCGCTGGAGGCCTGCGCGACGTCGAGCACCCGGACCTCGCGCACGTTGACCTCCTCGCGCACCAGGTCGGCCAGGTCGGCCAGCCCCTGCGGGTGCGCGGTGGCGACGGTGAGGGTGGCCAGCGGCAGCCGCACCCGCAGGCCCCGTGCCTTGCGCAGCGCCAACGCCGCCGAGCAGACCTCGCGCACCGTGTCCATCGCCGCCACCAGCTCGGGGTCTGCGGGCAGGTCGTCGGCCTCGGGCCAGTCGGTCAGGTGCACAGACTCACCCCCGGTGAGACCCCGCCATACCTCCTCGGTGAGCAGCGGCAGCAGCGGCGCCGCGACCCGGCAGGTCACCTCGAGCACGGTGTAGAGCGTGTCGAAGGCGGCTGCGTCCTCGGCCCAGAACCGGTCCCGAGAACGCCGGATGTACCAGTTGGTGAGCACGTCGACGAAGTCCCGGATGGTGTCGGCCGCGACGGCGATCTCGTTGCCGTCGTAGGCCTCCTGGGTCGTGGTGACGAACTCCCGGGTCTTGGCCAGCAGGTACCGGTCCAGCTCGTGCGTCGACGACGTCGACCAGCGGGCCTGGTGGCCGGCGGCGTTGGCGTAGAGACCGAAGAAGTACCACGCGTTCCACAGCGGGATCATCGTCTGCCGGACCCCGTCCCGGATCCCCTGCTCGGTGACCACCAGGTTGCCGCCGCGCAGGATGGGCGAGGACATGAGGAACCAGCGCATCGCGTCGGCACCGTCCCGGTCGAAGACCTCCCGCACGTCCGGGTAGTTCTTCAGCGACTTGCTCATCTTCTGCCCGTCGCTGCCGAGCACGATGCCGTGGCTCAGGCAGGTGGAGAAGGCCGGCCGGTCGAAGAGGGCGGTGGCCAGGATGTGCAGCGTGTAGAACCAGCCGCGGGTCTGCCCGATGTACTCGACGATGAAGTCGGCCGGGAAGTGGTCGTCGAACCACTGCTCGTTCTCGAACGGGTAGTGCACCTGCGCGTAGCTCATCGAGCCGGAGTCGAACCACACGTCCAGCACGTCCTCGACCCGCCGCATGGTGGAGCGCTCCCCCTCCGGACGCGGGTCGTCAGGGTTGGGCCGGGTCAGCTCGTCGACGAAGGGGCGGTGCAGGTCGACGTCGCCGTCCCGGTCCCGCGGCAGCGTCCCGAAGTCGGCCTCGATCTCGGCCAGCGAGCCGTAGACGTCGATCCGAGGGTAGGCGGGGTCGTCGCTGCGCCAGACCGGGATCGGGCTGCCCCAGAACCGGTTCCGGGAGATCGACCAGTCCCGGGCGTTCTCCAGCCACCGGCCGAACTGGCCGTGCTTGACGTGCTCGGGCACCCAGGTGATCTGCTCGTTGGTGCGCAGCATGTCGTCCTTGATCTTCGTCACCTCGACGAACCAGGACGACACCGCCTTGTAGATCAGCGGCTGCCGGCACCGCCAGCAGTGCGGGTAGGAGTGCGCGTAGCTCTCCCGGCGCAGCAGCACGGTGCCCTCGGTGACGCTGCCCTGCTCCCCGCGTTCGGACCGCCCCGCCGACGTCTGGTTGCGGGTGGCGGCCTTGAGGTGGTCCTGGATCGGGGCGTTGGCGTCGAAGACCAGCATCCCGGCGTACTCGTCCACCGGGCTGAGGAAGGCACCGTCGGCGCCCACCGGCATCACCGGCTCGATCCCCTCCCGGTCGGTGACCACCTTGTCGTCCTCACCGAACGCGCCGGCGGTGTGCACCAGCCCGGTGCCGTCCGTGGTGGTGACGAACTCGGCGACCACGATCCGGTGCGCGCGCTCCCACCCCTCGTAGTACGAGAACGGCGGACGGTATGCCCGTCCCGCCAGCTCGGCGCCGGTCCAGCTGCCCAGCACCTGCGGCTCCTCCCCCAGCTCGCGGGCGTAGGAGGCCAGCCGCTCCCGGGCGATCAGGTAGCGCTGCGGCTCGGTGGCGTCGCCCTCCTCCCCGGGCAGCGAGCCCTGCACGAGGACGTACTCGATGTCCTCGCCGACCATGATCGCCAGGTTCGCCGGCAGGGTCCACGGGGTGGTCGTCCAGACCAGCGCCAGCGCCCCGGCGAGCAGGTCCTCCCGCTCGGACACGGCGCCGTCGCCGCCACCGCTGCCCTCGGCCGGCAGCAGCCGCGCACCGACGGTGACCGCCGGGTCCTGACGCACCTGGTAGACCTCGTCGTCCATCCGCAGCTCGTGGTTCGACAGCGGGGTCTGGTCGTTCCAGCAGTAGGGCAGCACCCGGAAGCCCTCGTAGACCAGCCCCTTGTCGAACAGACTCTTGAACGCCCACAGCACCGACTCCATGTAGTCGACGTTCAGCGTCTTGTAGTCGTTGCCGAAGTCGACCCAGCGAGCCTGCCGGGTGACGTAGTCCTCCCACTCGGAGGTGTACTTGAGCACCGACTCCCGGCACTTGGCGTTGAACGCCTCGATCCCCAGCCCGAGGATCTCCTCCTTGGTCTTGATCCCCAGCTGGTCCATCGCCTCCAGCTCGGCGGGCAGCCCGTGGGTGTCCCAGCCGAAGCGCCGCTCCACCCGGTGCCCGCGCATCGTCTGGTACCGCGGCACGACGTCCTTGACGTAGCCGGTGAGCAGGTGGCCGTAGTGCGGCAGGCCGTTCGCGAAGGGCGGACCGTCGTAGAAGACGTACTCCCCGGCACCGTTCTCGCCGGCGTCCCGCTGCTCGACGCTCCGGGCGAAGGTGCCGTGCTCCTCCCAGTAGGCCAGCACGGCCTGCTCGATCTCCGGGAAGCGCGGTGAGGAGGTCAACGCCTGGGCGGAGGTGCTGGACAGGGGGTAGGCCATGGCAGTGGCTCCTGGTCTCGGGTGCGTCGTGGTCGTCCTGCGTGCCACGAGGACGACACCTGCCGGGTATGCGCCCGGTCGGCACCGCGGTACCACCTCGCTTGCGCAGCACTCGCTGCACCACTCTGCTCAGCTGTGTCGGGCATACCCGTCCGGGTCTAGTGGGCGCACCCGCCGGGTGCGGGGGCCGTTCTTCCGGAAGGCTCGCCGCTGATGACGGCTCGGACGCCTGCCCCCATGCTAACGCTGCGCCGACGGGCGCACGAGCACGAATGCCTGGGGGGGGTTGCCCGATCCGGCGACGGTAGGTAGCGTCGAGCGCACCACGACAGAGTTTCACTCGAGGTGGAGCTCGGATGGAGGTAGAGAAGATGGCTTGCGTCTCCTACAACATGTCCGCAGCGATCGACAGGAACGAGGTTGACCCGGCTGAGCTGGAGAGCCTCGTCGCCACGTGGGGCACCACCGAGTGACCTTCACATCATGGCGAAGGACGGCCGGGGAGCTCACGCTCCCCGGCCGTCCTTTCCTGTGGGGCGGGCGGGGCGAGCGCGAGCTCTCCGGGGAGCAGGCCTGGGCCCGGATCCACGGGGACCTGGACGACCTGGGCTGGACGAGCAGCGCCCGGTGGGCCGAGCGGGACGGGCCGAGCACCGCCCAGTGCATCCTGCGCGACGGCGGCGGCACCGAGGTCGAGCTGGGCGTGGGGGCAGGCAAGGGCCGGCTGGACGTCGCCCTCGTGGGTTCGCACTTCGAGGCGCTCGAGCACGCGGTCACCGGACCGTCCTGGGCGGAGGGACTCCCGGTCACCACCACCCTGCGCGGTGACCCGGAGCTGACCGGGGCCTGGGCGGGCGAGGAGTGGGTGGGCCTGCTGCCGGACACCGCCCGGCTCACCACCCTGCGGGCCACCGCGCTGGGGCCCGGGGAGGACTTCCCGGCGCCGGTCTTCCGCAGCGCACCCTGGCTGCTGGACGACACCCCGGAAGTGGACCTGCTGCGCCGACGGACGGGCGACGACACGGACTACCGCGCCGTCGCGGCCTACGCCAGCAACAGCGGCAGCGCGATCGGAGCGACCGCGGACGAGGCGATCCTGCACGGGCTGAACGAGGCCGTGGAGCGGGACGCCCTCTCGCTGTTCCTGCTGCTGCACGTCCTCGGCGGCGGGCCGGTACCGCCCCGGCTCACCGTCCCGGAGGAGGACCACGAGCTGGCGGCATGCCTGGCCTCGGCGGAGGAGGCCCTGGGGTCCCCGATCGCGGTGCTGGACATCACCACCGACCTCGGGATCCCCACCGTGCTGTGCCTGGCCGGGACCGGGACCGCGACCCCGGTCTACGGGTCGGGGGCGTCCCTGGACCCCCGCGTCGCGGTGGAGCGGGCACTCACCGAGATCGTCCAGGGGCACCTGCTGCGCCGGGCCGTCCAGGACCCCGGGGGCACCCAGGCTTCCGGCGCGACCCGGCCCACGGGGCCCGGTCCCCACTACCTGCGCCTCGCGCGGGAGCAGTCGGTCCAGCACCAGGCCGTGCAGGACCGCTTCGTCAGCCAGCCCGCGCTGCTGCGGTGCGCGACCCTCCGGCTCGGCGACCTGTCACCGCCCGAACGGGTGGAGCCGGTGCCGGAGAGGGCGGCCTGCGACCAGCCCCTGTCGGTGCCGGACCAGGTGGCCGCGGTGGTGCGCCGGCTCGAGGACGCCGGGCACCGGGTCGGCTGGGTGCCGCTGCACACCTTCGGCTCCGGCACCACCGTGGGGCAGGTGCACGTGCCCGGCCTCGAGTCGTTCCACCAGGTGCTCGTCGGGCACGCTCCCCGTCCCGGCGCCCGGGCCCGCCGACTGCGGGAGCGCGTTCAGGTCTGAGGGTCCGGCCCCACGCTCAGCAGGGTCGCCCCGGCCCCGTCCTGATCCAGGCGGGCGTACGGGCGCAGACCCGCCGCACCCACCGCCGCGAGGATCTGGGCGGCGGTCCACCGGCAGCGGCCGCGTGCGCTCAACCGCCAGTCCCGCGCCAGGGTGAGGATGTCGTCGCTCGTCTCGCCGGGGCGGGGGTCCGCGAGGGCGGCGACGACCACGCGGCCTCCGGGGCGAAGCGTTGCGGCGACCGACCCGACCGCGGCGGCCGCCTCGTCCTGGGACAGCATCGGCAGCGACAGCCAGACCAGGTCGTAGCCCTGCTCCGGCTCGAGGTCGACGACGTTCCCCTCTTCCAGCTCGACCTGGTCCGCGCAGCCACGGCTGGCCACGACGTGCCGGGCCAGGGCGAGGACCGTGCCGTCCACGTCGATCCCGTGCACCCGGGCGCCGGGCCGGGCCCGGGCGACGGCGCTCGCCACGCCGGCCACGCCGGTGCCCACGTCCAGCATCCGGAAGTCGCCGTCCAGCAGGTGGAGCAGCCCCGCGTCCTCGCTGGCGAGGACCTCCAGCGCCGACAGCAGCTCCTGCCCCGACGCGAGTCCGGTCTCCAAGGAGTCCTCGGCATCGACCCGTGCCGGGTCCCCGAGGACGAGCGCGGACGCCTCAGCCAGCTCACGACGCACCGACCGCTGCCGAGGGGCATCGGCAGCGCTGTCGCCGTCGGCTCGGCCCCAGCGCCGTCGCGCCACCTCCCGGAGCCGGTGCAGCGCCTCGGCGCCGGGCTCGTCGGTCCACGGGGCGGGGGCCGGCCGGGCCAGCGCCGCCGCCAGCCAGAGCGCCTCGGCGGCCTGCCGTGCGATCGGGTCCTCCTGGCTCATGCAGTCGTCCTTCCGGAGCACGACGAAGGGCCGGGAGCATCCCGCTCCCGGCCCGTCGTCTCAGCGGTATGCCGTCAGCGGCGGTCGCGCGGCACGGTGGCCCCGCCCGAGCCGAAGCCGTCGTCGTCCGGGTCCGCGAGGCGGTTGCGCCCGGTGGCGTCGACGACCTGGTTCTCGTCGGCCAGGTCTTCCACCGCGTGCTCCTTCTCGTGGTCCAGGTTGCCCAGGTCGTAGAGCTTGCCCGAGCGGTAGTCGGCCCAGTACTCCTTCATCTCCCGCTTGATGACCGGGAGCAGGAAGTAGACACCGAGCAGGTTCACGAAGGCGCAGAGGAAGAGGATGACGTTGGTGAAGTCGATCAGCTGACCGAAGGACACCACGCAGCCCATGACCGTGAAGATCAGGAAGACGCCGCGGTAGATCGCGACCGAGGTCTTGCTGTCGTTGAAGAGGTACGCCCAGGCCCGCTGCCCGTAGTAGGACCAGGTGATCAGCGTCGAGATCGCGAACAGCGTCACCGCCAGCGCCAGGATGTACGGGAACCAGCTGATCGAGGACTCGAAGGCGTCCGAGGTGAGGACCACACCGTCGGCGGAGACCTCGTCCTCGAAGTACGCCGTCCGCGACTCGTTGAAGAAGGGGGTGTCGGCGATGACGATGGTCAGGGCCGTCATGGTGCAGATGAGGACCGTGTCGATGAGCGGCTCGAAGAGCGCGACGAAGCCCTCGGAGACGGGGCGACGGGTCTTGACCACCGAGTGCGCGATGGGCGCGGAGCCCAGGCCGGCCTCGTTGGAGAAGGCCGAGCGCTGCAGACCCACGATCAGCGCACCGAGCACACCGCCGGCCACGCTCTCCGGGTTGAACGCGCCACCCACGATGTCGACGACGGCGCCGGGGACCTGACCGATGTTGGTGAGGATGACGAAGAGGCAGGCCAGCACGTAGATGCCACCCATGAACGGCACCAGGGTCGAGGTGACCCGGCCGATCGACTTCATCCCGCCGATGATGACGGCACCGATGAGGGCGGCGATGATGAGGCCGATCCCGAACTGCCAGCCGAGCACGGCGAACGGGGACTCCTCGCCGCCGGTGACCGACACCAGCTGGGCGTAGGTCTGGTTGGACTGGAACATGTTGCCGCCGGCCACGCCGAACAGCAGGATGGCGACGGCGAACATGCCGGTGAGGCCGACGGAGATGAACTTCGGGAACCGGCTGAACGCCACCGGGAGGTACTTGAACGGGCCACCGGAGACGGTGCCGTCAGCCCGGATCTCCCGGTACTTCACACCCAGGGTGCACTCGGCGAACTTGGTCGCCATGCCCAGCAGACCCGCGATGATCATCCAGAACGTCGCACCCGGACCACCCATGACCACCGCGGCACCCACACCGGCGATGTTGCCCAGGCCGACGGTGCCGGAGACGGCCGAGGTCAGCGCCTGATAGTGCGGGATCTCGCCGGGGTCGTCGTCCGAGGAGAACTTGCCGCGGACCACCTTGGTCGCGAGCCCGAGCCCGCGAGCCTGCGGGAAGCCGAGGTAGACGGTGATGACGATCGCGCCGACCAGCAGCCAGGCCACGATCCAGGGCATCGGGAAGAAGCTCGGCGACCAGAAGAGCACCGCGTCGAACCACACGGTGAGGTTGGTGAAGGAGCTGTCGACCGCGTTCTCGATGGACACCAGCCAGGCTGGATCATCGGTGACGGTTGTCATAGGAAGTGGCACGGGTGACGTCAACATGCGTCACACTGTTTGCCACATCGAGGAGCCGGTCAACGACATACCTTGATCGTGACCAAAACGTGACCCGATCGGGGAACACCGTCGCGGTGATCCTTCGTTGAGTCCCCGCCCGTTCACCGGCACCGGTGGCGCTCCGGCGGTCTGGGACAATGACCGGCATGACTGCACCACGTCGCCTCGATCCCCCACGCCCGGCCGAGCTCCCCGACCGCCCCACCGTCGACGGGCTCGAGGACACCTGGGTCACGGTCTGGAAGGACTCGGACGTCTACGCCTTCGACCGGGAGTCCGCGCTGGCTCCGGGGACCACCCGTGACCAGATCTTCTCGATCGACACGCCTCCCCCGACGGCCTCGGGGGCGCTGCACCTGGGCCACGTCTTCGGCTACACCCAGGCCGACTGCCTGGCCCGCTACCAGCGGATGCGGGGCAAGCACGTCTTCTACCCGATCGGCTGGGACGACAACGGGCTGCCGACCGAGCGCAGGGTGCAGAACTACTACGGCGTCCGCGGCGACGCCACCCTGCCGTACGACCCCGACTTCGAGCCGCCGCAGCGCGGTGGCGGCAAGAGCACCAAGGCCGCCGACCAGAAGCCGATCGGACGCGCCAACTTCATCGAGCTCTGCGAGGAGCTCACCGTGCTG
The DNA here is from genome assembly GCF_045032955.1 of Serinicoccus shuyuelongi. Lineage (NCBI taxonomy): Bacteria > Bacillati > Actinomycetota > Actinomycetes > Micrococcales > Ornithinimicrobiaceae > Serinicoccus > Serinicoccus shuyuelongi. The sequence continues at coordinate 207,967 of NZ_JBJFZU010000005.1, forward strand.
GACGAGAAGACCTTCGAGGACACCTTCCGCCGGCTCGGCCTGTCCCTGGACTGGGGCGTGCAGTACCGCACCATCGAGGACCGCTCCCGGGCGGTGGCGCAGCAGGCGTTCCTGCGCAACCTGGCCCGCGGGGAGGCCTACCAGGCGGAGGCGCCCGGGCTGTGGGACATCACCTTCCAGACCGCGGTGGCGCAGGCCGAGCTGGAGGCGCGCGACTACCCCGGCGCCTACCACCGGGTGGCCTTCCACCGCAGGGGTGACGACGCGTCCGGCGGACCGGTGCACATCGAGACGACCCGACCCGAGCTGATCCCGGCCGTGGTGGCGCTGATCGCGCACCCCGACGACGAGCGGTATGCCGACCTCTTCGGCAGCACCGTCACCTCGCCGCTGTTCGGGGTCCCGGTCCCGGTGCTCGCGCACCCCGCCGCGGAGGTGGACAAGGGCGCCGGCATCGCGATGTGCTGCACCTTCGGCGACATGACCGACGTCCAGTGGTGGCGCGAGCTGGACCTGCCGACCCGCTCCGTGGTCGGCCGCTCTGGCCGGCTGCACGCGGACACCCCGGAGTGGCTGGCCGGTGGCCCGGGCGCCGAGCTCTACGCCGAGAAGCTGGCCGGGAAGACCACGTTCAGCGCCCGCGAGGCGGTGGTGGCCGCGCTGCGCGAGTCCGGGGACCTGGACGGCGAGCCCGCCCCCACCCAGCGCAAAGCCAACTTCTACGAGAACGGCGAGAAGCCGCTGGAGATCGTCACCAGCCGGCAGTGGTTCATCCGCAACGGCGGCAAGGACGCCCAGCTGCGTGAGGAGCTGGTCGGCCGCGGCGAGGACATCGACTTCCACCCGGCGTTCATGCGCTCCCGCTACCGCAACTGGGTGGAGGGCCTGAACGGGGACTGGCTGATCAGCCGGCAGCGCTTCTTCGGGGTGCCCTTCCCGGTCTGGTACGGCCTCGACGAGCACGGTGAGCCCGACCACGACCGGGTCCTGGTGCCCGCGGAGGCGCAGCTCCCGGTGGACCCGGTCAGCGACGTGCCCGAGGGCTACACCGAGGACCAGCGCGACGTGCCCGGCGGGTTCACCGCCGACACCGACATCATGGACACCTGGGCGACCAGCTCGCTGTCCCCGCACATCGCGGGCGGCTGGCCGGTGGCCGAGCGCCCGACGGGTGAGCTCGGCAACGACCCGGAGCTCTTCGCCGCGGTCTTCCCGATGGACATGCGCCCGCAGGGGCACGACATCATCCGCACCTGGCTGTTCGCGACCGTCGTCCGCGCCCACCACGAGCACGGCACCGTGCCGTGGCACCACGCCTACCTCAACGGCTGGATCCTGGACCCGGACCGCAAGAAGATGTCCAAGTCCAAGGGCAACGCCACCACCCCGCAGGGGATGCTGGAGCAGCACGGCACCGACGCGGTCCGCTACTGGGCGGCCGCCGCGCGCCCCGGTGTGGACACCGTCGACGACCCGGGCCAGATCAAGGTCGGCCGCCGGCTGGCGATCAAGCTGCTCAACGCGAGCAAGTTCGCGCTGAGCTTCGGCGAGCTGCCCGAGGGCGGCACCGAGGCCGAGCTGGTCACCGAGCCGCTGGACCGGGCGATGCTCGCCGGCCTGGCTGCGGTGGTGGACCGGGCGACCCGGTCCTACGAGGCCTGGGACTACTCGGCGGCGCTGGACGCCACCGAGTCGTTCTTCTGGGCGTTCTGCGACGACTACCTCGAGCTGGTCAAGGAGCGCGCCTACGGTGGCGACCTCGCCTCCGGGGGCGCGACCGGCGACGACGTGGACCCGTCCACCCTCTCGGCGCGTGCCGCGCTGCGGCTGGCCCTGGGGGTGCAGCTACGGCTGCTCGCCCCGGTGCTGTCCTTCGCCACCGAGGAGGTCTGGTCCTGGTGGCACCACGAGGGCAGCTCGGTGCACGTGCAGCCCTGGCCGACGGTGGAGGAGCTGACCCCCGCCCTGGGCGGGGCCGGCGACACCGACGCCGACGCCGAGCTGCTGGGCACCGTCGGCCAGGCCCTGGCCGGTCTGCGCCGCGCCAAGTCCGAGGCCAAGGTCAAGATGCGCACCGAGATCTCGACGGGCACCGTGGCCGGGACCTCGCTGGAGCTGGATCGGGTCCGCGCAGCGATGCGCGACCTCAAGGCCGCCGGCAAGGTCACCGGCGAGCTCGACCTGGTCGAGGCCGACGCGCTGGAGGTGCGCGACGTCGTCCTGGTCAGCGAGGAGCCGACCTAGGGTGGGGTGATGCGCAGGGGTGTGACGTCGACCGTCGTGGTGGCGGTCGTCGCCGCCCTGGCCGCGACGTTGCTGCTGGTCTGGGGCTCCAGCACCGGGGCACCCCTGGTCAACGCCCCCCAGGGCACCTGGGCCCCGCCGCCCGTCACGCTGCCCCCGTTGGAGCCGGCGGCGCAGACCGCCGCCCCGACCGCCGAGGGCGTCGAGGAGCCTCCGCAAGAAGTGGGGCAGGTCGTCGACTGGGTGCTCATCGGCTTCGTGCTGCTCGTCGTCACCGCTGTGCTGATCGTCCTCAAGATGCTGGCCAACCGGCAGCACCGGGGCCAGGACCCGCTCCCCCTGCAGGACGACGAGGAGCTGACCGCGCTGCTCGAGGCCACCGGCGAGGAGGTGCGCTACCGCGCCCTCACCGAGTCCGACCCGCGCAACGCGGTCGTCGCCTGCTGGGTCGCGCTGGAGGAGGCGGTGCAGCACTCCGGGCTGCGCCGCGACCCCACCGAGACCGCCGCCGAGCTCACCTCTCGGGTGCTGGGCCGCTGGCAGGTCGACGAGAGCGCCATCGCCACCCTGTCCGCCGCCTACCGTGAGGCCCGATTCTCCCGGCACCCGGTGAGCGAGCAGGAGCGGGACCGGGCCGTCGAGGCCCTGCGCCGCATCCACGAGGACCTGCGCGCCCAGGTGCTGGACGAGCGTGACGAGCTCGCCGACGACGAGCAGGCCGACGACGAGCAGGCCAGGTCGTGAGGCGCGGGCGGGGCACGCTGCGCCGCAGCCTGCTGCCGGCCGGGCTCGTCACCCTGGTCGTGGGCGGCGCGCTCTACTACATCGGCTCGCTGGCGCACAGCCTCCCGGAAGCGGTGCTGGTGGTGCTGCTCGGCGGCACCGTGGCCACCCTGACCCTGTGGGTGCTGGCCCGGACCGGGGAGGAGGTCGACCAGGCGTACTGGGTCTCCACCCCGCGCCAGGACGCGGTCCCGCCCTCGGCCCTGGACTACCGGCTGGTCCGGCTGCGCAGGGACCTGCGCGACGCCCTGGAGCGCGACGACCGGGCCGACGAGATCTACCCGGTGATCCGCGAGCTGACCGCCGAGCGCCTCCGGGCCCGCCACGACATCGACCTGGACACCCAGCCGGAGCTGGCCCGCACGGTCCTCGACCCCGCACTCCGGCGCTACCTGGACACCCCACCCACCGACACCCGCCGACGCAGCAAGAGCGCCCTGCATACCGCCATCGAAGGAGTCGAGAGACTGTGAACGACACCGATACGCCCGCACCGCTGACCGTGGCTGACGTCTCACGGCAGGCCGGCGAGGTGCTCGACCGGGTCGAGCAGGCCGTGGTCGGCAAGCGTGATGCGCTCACCCTGGTCCTCACCGCGGTGCTCGCCCGGGGTCACGTGCTCCTGGAGGACTACCCCGGGCTCGGCAAGACGCTGGCCGCGCGCTCGTTCGCGCAGACCCTGGGGCTGGAGTTCACCCGGGCCCAGTTCACCCCCGACCTGCTGCCCTCCGACCTGACCGGCTCCTTCGTCTTCGACCAGCGCACCTCGGAGTTCGCGTTCCGCCCCGGTCCGCTGTTCACCGGCCTGCTGCTGGCCGACGAGATCAACCGGACCCCACCCAAGACCCAGTCCGCGCTGCTCGAGGCCATGCAGGAGCACCAGGTCACCGTGGAGGGCCAGACGTTCAGCCTGCCGCAGCCCTTCCACGTGCTCGCCACCGCCAACCCGGTGGAGTACGAGGGCACCTACCCGCTGCCGGAGGCCCAGCTGGACCGGTTCCTGATGCGGGTCACCTTCGGCTACCCCTCGCCCGAGGAGGAGTGGGACGTGCTGCGGCGCCGGGTCGGGCGTCGTCAGGAGGACCAGCACCTGGAGGCGGTCACCGACGCCGAGGGCCTGGCCCGGATGCAGACCGCGGTGGAGACGGTCCCGGTCGAGGACGACATCTCCCGCTACTGCGTCGAGCTGGCCGCCGCCACCCGGCGCCACCGGGCGGTGCTGGTCGGGGCGTCCCCGCGCGGCTCGCTGGCGCTCATGCTCACCGCCCGGGCGTATGCCGTCGTGCACGGCCGCGACTACCTCACCCCCGAGGACGTCAAGGCGGTGGCGCACGCGGTGCTCGACCACCGCATCTCGATCAAGCCCGAGCTGTGGATGTCCGACACCGGGGGCGCCTCGGTGGTGAGCGCCGTGCTCGGGCAGGTCCCCGTGCCCGGGGCACGCACCGGTGCCTCCACGGTGGACGACGAGCAGGGCTGAGCCGGTGGCCACCGCGGAGCGCCTGGACGCCTGGAGACCCACGCACGCGCTGCTGCGCTGCCTGGTGACGGTGCTGGTGGTCGCCCCGGTGGCGCTGCTCTTCCGCCGGCCGGACCTGCTGGTGCTGGCCACCCCGTTGGCCGTGGTGCTGGTCTGGGGGGTCGTCACCCGGCCCACGGCCCGCCCGGACCGACGCTTCGCCCTGTCGCACGCCCAGGTGCGCGAGGGTGAGCAGGCGTTGGCCGTCGCCGACCTGGAGCCGGTCCCGGGCGCGGAGGTGATGTCCGCCGCGCTGAGCCCCGCCCCGTACGTCGAGGCGGTGCTGTCCGAGCGCGCCCGGCAGGCCCGGGACAGCGACGGCCTCCTCACCCAGCGCACGGCCGCGGTCGCGGACGCCGAGGGGCCGCTGGTCGAGGGGCGCCGCCGGCTGCTGGTGGGCTTCCGCGTCACCCGCTGGGGGGTGCGACGGATCGGTCCCCTGCAGGTGAGTGCCAGCAGCGCCTGGGGCTGCTACCGGTGGGGGCCGGTCTCGCTGGACGCCCAGGGGCTGCGGGTGCTCCCCCAGCCGTCCGCCTTCGACTCCTCCGCCCCGGCACCGCACCCACGCGGCCTGGTCGGGATGCACCGGTCGGCCCGACCCGGGGAGGGCTCGGAGTTCGCCTCCATCCGGCCGTTCCAGGTCGGGGACCGGCTGCGCCGTATCCACTGGCCCCGCTCCAGCCGGACCGGTGAGCTGCACGTGACCTCCAGCTACGCCGACCAGGACACCCACGTGGCGGTCCTGGTGGACGCCCACTACGACCTGGGCCGCTCCGAGGGCGTGGGCGGCGCGGTCAGCTCGCTGGACCGGTCGGTGCGGGCGGCCGCCGCCGTCTCCGAGCACTTCCTGCAGCAGGGCGACCGGGTGGGGCTGCGGGTGCTGTCCGCACGCACCCCGCTGACCGTCCCGGTCGGGACCGGCAAGCGGCACGGGGTACGCATCCTGGACACCCTGAGCCGGGTGGTGCCCTCGGTGGACGACCGGACCGACCCGGTCAGGGTCCACCTGGGCGTCCACGAGGGCACCCTGGTGGTGATGATCTCCGCCCTGGTCTCCCCGGACGCCCTCACCCAGGCCGCGATGCTGGCCGCCAGGGGGATCTCCGTGGTGGTGATCGACGCGCTGGCGGACGGTCCCGAGGGCGCCGTGCCGAGCGCCGACAACGACCCGCTGGCGCGCACCGCCTGGCGGATCCGGATGCTCGAACGGGACCGCGAGATCCGCGCCGTCCAGGCCCAGGGCGTCGCGGTGGTGCCGTGGCTGGGGCCGGGCAGCCTCGACGTCGTGCTCCGCGAGCTGGCGCACCGCGGGCGTAGGGCGGGGGTCTGAGATGGGCGAGCTGCGCGAGCGCTGGCTGAACCTGCGCTCGGCGACCCCGAGCCATACCCGCCTCCGGTTGGCGGCCCTGGCCGGGGCCGGCCTCGTCGCGCTGTCCCTGATGCTGGCCGGTGCGGCCGGACCGGTCGCCTGGGTGGGGGTGCTGGTGCTCGGGGCCCTCGTCGTCTACCAGCCCAACGGGGCGATGCCGGCCTTATTCGTGGTGTGGTCCATCGGCTGCTGGTGGGCCGGGACGGAGAGCACCTGGCACTGGGCCCTGCTGCCGGCGGCCTGGGGCCTGCTGCTGGTGCACGCGTCCGCGGCGCTGGCGGCCTCGGTCCCCCCGCAGGCCAGCCTGCCCCGCGCCGTCGTGGTCCTCACCGGGCAGCGGGTGCTGCTCGTCGGGGCGGCCACCACGGTGGTGTGGGCGGCTGCCGGCGCCCTGGTGGGCGGGGCCGGCACCGGGCCCGACGTGGTTCCCGGGCTGGTGGGCCTGGCCCTGATCGCGGCAGCGCTGGTCGCGTTCGTCCGGCTACGGGAGCGGCAGGCACCCGCGGGTCCGAGAGGGCCGAGGGGCTGAGCCTCGGCGCCGGCCGAGCCTCAGGCGCTCTCCTTGCGCTGCTGTCCCTTGCGCGGGGCCACCTCGCGGCGGACGATCGTCGGGTTGACGTTCTCCAGCACCACCTCGCGGGTGATGACGACCTTGGCGATCTCCTCGTCGGAGGGGACGTCGAACATCACCGGCAGCAGCACCTCCTCGAGGATGGCGCGCAGCCCTCGTGCGCCGGTGCCGCGCAGCAGCGCCTGGTCGGCGATGGCCTCCAGCGCGGGGTCCTCGAACTCCAGCTCGACGCCGTCGATCTCGAACATCTTCTGGTACTGCTTCACCAGGGCGTTGCGGGGCTGGGTGAGGATGTTGACCAACGCGTCCCGGTCCAGCGGCGTCACGGTGGTGATGACCGGCAGGCGGCCGATGAACTCGGGGATCAGCCCGAACTTCATCAGGTCCTCCGGCAGCACGTCGCCGAAGTGCTCCCCGGCGTCCTTGGCCGCCTTGAGCTCGGCGCCGAAGCCCAGGCCCTGCTTGCCGGAGCGTGCCTCGATGAGCTTCTCCATGCCGGCGAAGGCCCCGCCCACGATGAAGAGCACGTTGCCGGTGTCGATCTGGATGAACTCCTGGTGCGGGTGCTTGCGCCCGCCCTGCGGGGGCACGCTCGCCACCGTCCCCTCCAGGATCTTCAGCAAAGCCTGCTGCACGCCCTCGCCGGAGACGTCACGGGTGATCGAGGGGTTCTCGCTCTTGCGGGCGATCTTGTCGATCTCGTCGATGTAGATGATGCCGGTCTCGGCCTTCTTCACGTCGAAGTCCGCGGCCTGGATCAGCTTGAGCAGGATGTTCTCGACGTCCTCACCGACGTACCCCGCCTCGGTGAGCGCGGTCGCGTCCGCGATGGCGAACGGGACGTTGAGCATCCGGGCCAGGGTCTGGGCCAGGTAGGTCTTGCCGCACCCGGTGGGGCCGATGAGCAGGATGTTCGACTTGGAGATGTCGACGGCGTCGTCGCCGCCCTTGCTGCTCTCCCCCGCCTGGATCCGCTTGTAGTGGTTGTAGACCGCGACCGCGAGGGCCCGCTTGGCGGGGTCCTGACCGACGACGTACTGCTGCAGGAAGTCGAAGATCTCCCGCGGCTTGGGCAGCTGGCCCAGACCGAGGTCGGTCGACTCCGCGAGCTCCTCCTCGATGATCTCGTTGCAGAGGTCGATGCACTCGTCGCAGATGTAGACGCCCGGGCCGGCGATCAACTTCTTGACCTGCTTCTGGCTCTTGCCGCAGAACGAGCACTTCAGCAGCTCACTGCTCTCACCCATGCGTGCCACCTGGTCGTCCTTCCTCACTCCGGTCGGGCGGTCGGGGCGAGCCACGGCTCACCCTGTCCCGCCGACGCTACCTTGCCCGGCGGTCGCCGGACAGGGTTTTCACGGGTATGCCCGCGTGTTGGGCCGCGCGTCCGCTGACAGCGCAACGCCCCGGACACACGGATGACGGGCCCCGGGGGACCCGTCATCCGTGCGTGCACCGGTGCTGCGTCTCAGTCGTCCAGCGAGGCCTTGCGCGAGCCGAGGACCTCGTCGACCAGGCCGTAGTCCTTGGCCTCGGACGCGGTGAGGATCTTGTCCCGCTCGATGTCTTTCTGGACCTGCTCCACGCTGCGACCGGAGTGCAGCGCCCAGGTCTCCTCGAGCCAGGTGCGCATCCGCAGCACCTCGTTGGCCTGGATCTCGATGTCCGAGGCCTGCCCGTAGTCGCCGCCCATGAGGGCCGGCTGGTGGATCAGCACCCGGGCGTTGGGCAGCGCGAACCGCTTGCCCCGGGCACCGGCCGCCAGCAGCACCGCGGCGGCCGAGGCCGCCTGGCCGATGACGAAGGTCTGCACGTCCGGCTTGATGTACTGCATGGTGTCGTAGATCGCGGTCAGCGCGGTGAAGCTGCCACCGGGCGAGTTGATGTACATCAGGATGTCCCGGTCCGGGTCCTGGCTCTCGAGCACGAGGAGCTGGGCGATGATGTCGTCCGCCGAGGCGTCGTCCACCTGCACGCCGAGGAAGATGATGCGGTCCTCGAAGAGCTTGGTGTAGGGGTCCTGGCGCTTGGTGCCGTAGGAGGTGCGCTCCTCGAACTGCGGAAGGATGTACCGGCTGCTGGGGGCCGGTGCGTCGAGCCGACCGGCGGCGCGGTGGTCGTGAAGGTGCGTCATGTCAGTTCTCTCTCGTCTGTCGCGGCCGGTCAGGAGGTCGACGTCGTCGGCGCGTCGCCGGAACGCTCGTAGACGTGGTCGACGAAGCCGTAGTCCTTGGCCTCGGACGCGGTGAACCAGCGGTCGCGGTCGGAGTCACGGGTGATCTGCTCGACGCTCTGACCGGTGTGCTCGGCGATCAGCTCGGCCATCTGGTGCTTGATGTGCAGCATCTGCTCGGCCTGGATCTTGATGTCCGAGGCGGTGCCGCCGATGCCGCCCGAGGGCTGGTGCATCATCACCCGCGAGTGCGGGGTGGCGTAGCGCTTGCCGGGCTCCCCGGCGGACAGCAGGAACTGTCCCATCGAGGCGGCCAGGCCCATCGCGACGGTCGCGACGTCGTTGGGGATCCACTGCATGGTGTCGAAGATCGCCATCCCGGCGGTCACCGACCCGCCCGGGGAGTTGATGTAGAGCCAGATGTCCTTCTCCGGGTCCTCCGCGGCGAGCAGCAGGAGCTGTGCGCAGATCGCGTTGGCGTTGTCGTCCCGGACGTCGGAGCCCAGGAAGATGATGCGTTCCTTGAGCAGCCGGTTGTAGATCTGGTCGTCGAGCCCGGCCGGCGCCGGACGCTCGGCCATCGTGGTGTCCTCAGTCATCTGCTTCCCTCGCTTGGTCTGCGGTGCGGCGACACTGTCGCCTCTTGTCGACCATAACGCCCGGCCCTCCGGCGAAACTCCCCCGCCGTGGGCTTGTTCGCCGTGAGCGCAGCGCCGACCGGTCGGCGCGCGGCCGGTCCCCGGGGTGGCAGGCTTGGCCGGGTGACCGTGACACCGCACCGCGCCGACCGCACCTGGCTGGTCGCCCTCGCCGCCTCCCTCTGGGGACTCTCCGCACTCTGGCGCGGCCCCCTCTCCCAGGAGCTGCCGGCGCTGGCGATCGTGTTCTGGGAGCACCTGCTGCTCACCGTGCTGCTGCTGCCCTGGCTGGTCCCGGCCCTGGGACGCCTGCGGCGGACGACGCTGCGCACCCGGCTCTCGGTGCTGGTCATCGGTGCCGGCAGCTCGGCCCTGGCCACGACGCTCTTCACCGCCGCCTTCCGGCTCGGCGACCCGATCACCCCGCAGGTGCTGCAGAAGCTGCAGCCGCTCATCGCGCTCGCGCTGGCCGCGGTGCTGCTGGGCGAGCGGCTGCGCCGTTCCTACCTGCTCTTCCTGGCTCCGGCGCTGGCGGGTGCCTGGCTGATGACCTTCGCGGACCCGTTCTCGGTCGGCATCAGCTCGGCCCAGTCGGCCCTGCTGGCGCTGGGGGCGGCGACCCTGTGGGCGTGCGGCACCGTGCTCGGACGGGGGGCCAGCAGCGAGCTGCGCTTCGTGGACCTGACCGCCCTGCGCTTCGGGGTGGGGCTGGCGACGCTGGCCGTCATCGCCGCGCTCACCGGCACACCGCTGCAGGTCCCGCTGTCCGCCGCCCCGGGCATCATCACGCTGGCGCTGGTGCCAGGCCTGCTGGCGATGGTCCTCTACTACCGGGCGCTGAGGCATACCCCGGCGTCGCGCGCGACCCTCGCCGAGCTCGCGTTCCCGCTCACCGCCGCCGTCATCGGCGTGCTCGCCTTCGCCAGCCGGCCGGACGCCAGCCAGTGGGTCGGGATCGTCCTGCTGCTGGCCACCGTCGTCTCCCTGTCGCTGCACGAGCGTCGGGCCCGGCAGCCCGCGGTCGCGGCGCGTCTCGAGGCGCCGTCCCCCGCCAGCACGCACTGACCGCCCGCCGGCGTGCCAGGGCACGTCGACGGGCGGTCAGCTGAGGGGCCTCAGGCCTTGGACGCCTTGGAAGACTTCGGGGCCTTGGCAGACGCCTCGTCCTTCTCGTCGTCCTCGACGTCGGCGTCGCTGTCGGTGACGGCGGCCTCGGCGTTCTCACTGTCGGCGTCGGCAGCCTCGTCGGCGTCGTCGCTCTCCTCGTCGTCGTCACCCGGGTCGATCGCGTCCAGGTCGACCACGTTGCCGTCGGTGTCGGTGACGGTCGCGCCCTCGAGCACGTTCGCCAGCGCCTTGCGGCGGCCGACCTCGGCGACCATCGCGGGCACCTGACCCTGCTGGTCGATCTGCTGGGCGAACTGCTGGGCGTTCATCCCGTACTGCTGGGCGGTCATCATGATGTACTCGATGAGCTCGCTCTGGTCGACGTCCACCTCGTCACGCTTGACGAGGGCGTCCAGCAGGAACTGCGTCTGCATCGCCTTGATCGTCGAGGCGGTCACCTCGGTGCGGTGCTCCTCGTCCTCGAGGCGGCTCTCGCCCTCCAGGTGACGGTGCACCTCGGCCTCGACCAGGCTGTCCGGGACGGGGATGTCCACCAGCTCGAGCATCCGCTCGAGGACCTTGTCGCGGGCGGCGACGCCCTGCTCGAAGCGAGCACCCTGCTCGGCCTGCTCGCGCAGGTCGGCCTCGAGCTGCTCCATGGTGTCGAACTGGCTGGCCATCTGGGCGAACTCGTCGTCCAGCGCCGGCAGCTCACGCTCCTTGGCGACCTGCACGGTGACGGTGACGTCCGCCTTCTCCCCGGCGTGCTCGCCACCGGCCAGCGCGGAGGTGAACTCGACGGTGTCGCCGGCCTTGGTGCCGCGCAGCGCGGTGTCCAGGCCGTCGAGCATGGTGGCCGAGCCGATCTCGTAGGAGACGCCGGTGACCGAGTCGATCTCCTCGTCGCCGATCTTGGCGCTGAGGTCGATCGTCAGGTGGTCACCGGTCTTGGCCTTGCGCTTGATCGTCTTCAGCGTGCCGAAGCGCTCGCGTAGCGAGTCGATCCGGGTCTGCACGTCCTCCTCGGACAGCGCGACCGGGTCGACCTGCACCTCGATGCCGGAGAAGTCCGGGATCTCGAAGGCGGGGACCACGTCGACCTCGGCGTCGAAGGCCAGGTCCTGGCCGTCCTCCATCGGCAGCGACGTCAGGCTCACCTCGGGCTGGCCGAGCGGGGTCAGCCCGCTCTCCTGCATGGCCTGGGTGTAGTACTCGGGCAGCGCCTCGTTGACGGCCTCCTGCACCACCGACCCACGACCGAAACGCTGGTCGATGATCCGCGCCGGGACCTTCCCCTTGCGGAAGCCGGGGATCTGGATGTTGGCGCCGATGCTCTTGTACGCCGCGTCCAGCCGGGGCTGGAGGTCGGCGGCGGGGACCTCGACGGTCAGCTTGACCCGGGTCGGGGTCAGGTTCTCGACAGCGCTCTTCACTGCTGGGTGCTCCGTAGTCATGTCGGGGATGTTCTGGGTGTGTCGTGCTCGTCGGGCGCACGGGGGCGGCCCCGGACGTGGCACGCGATCCCCACCATGCTAGGCGGTCGGGGTAGCCGGATTCGAACCGGCGGCCTTCCGCTCCCAAAGCGGACGCGCTACCAAGCTGCGCCATACCCCGTGCTGAACGGCGTCGTGGCCGTGGTGTGTGGAGGGTTTAGACTAACTCCTCGGCCGACCGGACAGACACCTCGGAACGGCCGTGCGGGTGTAGCTCAATGGTAGAGCCCCAGTCTTCCAAACTGGCTACGCGGGTTCGATTCCCGTCACCCGCTCCGACAGGACGTCGGGGCCTACGCTGTGGCGTATGGACGCACCCCCCTCGATCGTCGTGACCGGCACCGGCCGCGCCTCCGCGGCCCCGGACGCGCTCGTCGTCGACGTGCAGCTGGAGGGTCACGGCCGCACCGTCACGGCGGCGCTGGCCGCCCTCACCGAGGCCTCGGAGGCCGCCACCGCGGCCCTGCCCGGGCACCGGCTCACCACGCACGGGCTGGGCCTGCACGCCCGCTCCGACCGGGACGGACGGCAGGTGGGGCACACGGCATACCAGTCGGTGCGGGTGCGCACCCAGGACCCGGCTGGGGCCGGGGAGCTGATCCAGCGCCTCGGCGAGGCGGTCGGCGACCGGTTGACCGTGCACCAGCTGCGCCCGGAGATCGCGGACACCACGGCGCTGCTGGAGCGCGCCCGTGCGGACGCGGTCGCGGACGCGCGCGCCAAGGCGGAGCACTACGCACGGCTGGTCGGTATGCCGCTCGGCCCGGCCCGGTGGGTCCGCGAGCCCGGCACCGAGGGGCCGGGGCCCTCGCCCCGGGTGGAGATGATGTCGCGGGCCGCCGGGCCGCCCGTCGACCCCGCCGACCACGAGGTGGCCGTGACCGTCGAGGTGGCCTGGGGACTCGGCTGAGCCGTCCTGCGCACGTGTCGACAGGTGTGCTGCCGTGTGGTGCGATGGCCGCAGCGACGCCCCGCCGGGGGGCGCGCCCTCAGGAGGGACACCGCCGATGAGCTTCGTGGACAAGGCCAAGGACTTCGCCAGCCGCTCGAGCGCCAAGGCCAGGGACCTCGCGCGGGAGCACTCGGACACCATCGACCAGGGGATCCAGCGCGCGGGCACCTTCGTGGACGACAAGACCGGAGGCAGATACGCCGACAAGGTCGACAAGGTGCAGGGCTTCGCCACCCAGCAGAAGGACAAGATCGCCGGCGGTCACGGCGGTGAGGCCCCCGGGCCGGGCGACGGCGGGCGCGGCCCGGACGGCACCCCCGGGCCGGACGTCCCGCCCGGGCCCACCCGGCCCTAGATCCCGAGCACGACCCCGGCGATGAGGAAGTAGACGACGAGCCCGGTGGCGTCCACGAAGGTCGTGATGAAGGGCGCGCTCACCACCGCCGGGTCGACACCGACGCGCTTGGCCAGCAACGGGATCATCCCGCCCGCCGTCGCCGCCAGCGCGCAGACGACGACCAGCGACAGGCAGATCACCAGGGCCACCTGCCCGTCGGTGAAGAAGCGCGCCGGGACGTAGGCGACCACCGCCAGGGCGGCGCCCAGCAGCAGACCGGTCACCAGCTCCCTGCCGACCACCCGGGGCAGGTCCGGGAAGCGGACGTCGTCCACCGCGACCGCGCGGATCACGGTGCTGGCGGCCTGGGCACCGACGTTGCCACCGGTGCCGATCAGCAGCGGGACGAAGAGCGCCAGGGCCACCACCTGCTCCAGGCTGTCCTCGAAGAAGTCCAGCACGTTGACGGTCAGCGTCGCAGCCACCAGCAGGACGAACAGCCAGGCCACCCGGCTCCGGGCCAGGGCGAGCACCGAGGTGGCCAGGTAGGGCCGGCGCAGCCGCTCCATGCCGGCCGAGCGCGCCGAGTCCTCGTCCTCCTCGATCTGCAGCACCCGCATCGCGTCGTCCACCGTGAACAGGCCCACCAGGCGGCCGTCGTCGTCCAGCACCGGGACGGCGAGCGCGCCGTGGTCCCGCACCACGTTGGCGCCGACCTCCTGGTCGTCGTCGGCGTGCGCGGTGATCGGTTCCCGCATGACGGCGCTCAGTGCCAACCCCGGGTCGCTGACCAGCAGCCGGCGCAGCGACACCACCCCGACCACCCGCTGCTGCTCGTCGACCACCGGCAGCACGTAGAGCATCTCGGCGTCACCGGTGTCCGCGCGCACCGCGTCCAGCGCCTGTCCGACGGTGGCGGTGTCCGGCATGCTCACCACCTCCGGGGTGGCCCACCGGCCGACGGTCTCCGGGCGGTGGGCCAGCACCGCCTCGGTCTTGCGGCGCTCGGCGTCGGACAGCCCGCCGAGCAGGCGCTCGGTCAGCGGGGCGGGGAGCCCGGCCAGGGTGCGCGCCCGGTCGTCGGGGGCCAGGTCGGCGACCAGCCGGCGGACCTGGTCCTCGGGCATCGCGGCGAGCAGCTCGGCCTGCAGGTCGGTGTCGAGCATCTGCACCACCCGCACCGCGGTCGGGTGCGGCAGCAGCGCGAAGGCGCCGGCCCGGGGGGCGGCGTCCATCCGCTCCAGCTCGTCGACCACCGCGGGCAGGTCGGCCCCGCTCAGCAGGGTCCGCAGCCCGGGGAGGCCACCGCTGCGCGCGCGTCCGGCCCTGTCGTCGCCGGACCCGTCCGGGACCGCGCGACGACGACCCGTCACGGGACCGGCGGGAGGGTGCCGTCCGCGGCGTAGCGGCTCATCATGTCGATGCGCCGCTGGTGCCGTTCGTCGCCGGAGAAGGGGGTGTCCAGGAAGGCGGCGACGATCTCGCGGGCCTCTTCGAGGGTATGCATCCTCGCCCCGAGCGAGACCACCTGCGCGTCGTTGTGCTGGCGCGCCAGGGTGGCCAGCTCCCTCGAGCAGGCCAGCGCCGCGCGGATCCCGGCGACCTTGTTGGCCGCCATCTGCTCACCGTTGCCGGAGCCGCCGAGCACGATGCCGAGCGAGCCCGGGTCGGCGGCGACGCCCTCGGCGGCCCGCAGCACGTAGACCGGGTAGTCGTCGAGCGCGTCGTAGTCGTGCGGACCGTGGTCGAGGACCTCGTGCCCCTGGTCCCCCAGCCACGAGACCAGGTCGCGCTGCAGCTCGTGGGCGGCGTGGTCGCCGCCGATGTGGATGCGCACCGTGCTGCTCCTCGTCGTCAGCTGAAGTCCGGGCCCTGGGAGCGGGTCCGCTTGATCTCGTAGAAGCCCGGGGTGCCGGCGACCAGCAGGCAGCCGTCCCAGAGCCGGCCCGCGGCCTCGCCCTTGGGGGCCGGGGTGACGACGGGGCCGAAGAAGGCCACGCCCTCGACCGAGACGACCGGGGTGCCGACCTCGTCGCCGACCAGGTCCATCGCGCGCTGGTGGCTCGCGCGCAGCGCCTGGTCGTGGGCGTCGCTGGTGCCCGCCTCGGTGAGGGCCGGGTCCAGCCCGAGCTCCTCGACGACCTCGGCGGTGATCGCCGGCAGGTCCTCGCTGCCGCGACCGTCCAGGTGGATGCGCCGGCCGTAGGCGTCGTACATCTTCTTGCGCAGCGTGTTGGCCTCCTCGTCGGCGAGGCCCTCGGTCGCGGCGATGATGGTGCGCACCGGTCCCCACGTCCGCTCGAGCATGGCGGTGTAGCCCTCGTCCAGGTCCCGCCCCTCGTTGAGGACGGACAGGCTCATCACGGACCAGGTGATGTCCAGGTCGCGCACCTGCGCGGCCTCCATCATCCAGCGGGAGGTCATCCAGGCCCACGGGCAGGCCGGGTCGAAGAACATCTCGGCGGAGGTGGTGGACCGTGCGGTGGAGGTGTCGGCGCTCATGCGACCATCGTGTCACGTAGCGCGCCGGGTGACCCTCCGGCCTACCCTTTCGACGAGGAGACATCTGCATGCCCGGCTCCAACCTCACCCGCGACGAGGCGTCCGCCCGGTCCCAGCTCGTGGCGACCGAGTCCTACGACGTCGTGCTGGACCTCACCTGCGGGGCGGAGACCTTCGCCACCACCAGCACCGTGCACTTCTCCTGCAGTGCGCCGGGTGCGTCGACGTGGATCGACTTCGTCGGGCCCTCGGTCGAGCGGGTGGTGCTCAACGGTGTGGAGCTGGACCCGGCGGCGGTGTTCGCCGACGCGCGGATCGAGCTGGCCGACCTGCAGGAGAGCAACGAGCTGCGGGTCGAGGCGACCGGTGCGTACATGAACACCGGGGAGGGCCTGCACCGCTTCGTGGACCCCGCCGACGGGGAGGTCTACCTCTACACCCAGTTCGAGGTGCCGGACAGCCGCCGGATGTTCGCGGTCTTCGAGCAGCCCGACCTCAAGGCCGCGTTCACCTTCACCGTCACCGCGCCCGCACACTGGGAGGTCATCTCCAACGAGCCGACCCCGAAGCCCGCCCCGGCGCCGGGGGCGCGCAACGCGGACGGGGTGCCGGCGGACGCGCTCGCGACCTGGGTCTTCCCGGCGACGCCGCGCATCTCCTCCTACATCACGGCCCTGGTCGCCGGTCCCTACGACGTCGTCCGGGACAGCGTGAGCACCCGCGCCGGCGAGGTCCCGCTGGGTGTCTTCTGCCGCCGCAGCCTGACCGAGCACCTGGACGCCGACAACATCCTGGACGTGACCAAGCGCGGGTTCGCCTTCTTCGAGGAGGAGTTCGACTCGGCATACCCGTTCACCAAGTACGACCAGATCTTCACGCCGGAGTACAACATGGGCGCGATGGAGAACGCCGGGTGCGTGACCATCGTGGAGAACTACGTCTTCCGGTCCAAGGTCACCGAGGCCATCGTGGAGCGGCGCGCGCTGACGATCCTGCACGAGCTGGCGCACATGTGGTTCGGCGACCTGGTGACGATGACCTGGTGGGACGACCTGTGGCTCAACGAGAGCTTCGCCGAGTGGGCCTCGACCACCGCCCAGGCGGAGGCGACCGGGTGGGCGGACGCGTGGACGACCTTCGGCACCGCCGAGAAGGCCTGGGCCTACAAGCAGGACCAGCTCTCCTCCACCCACCCGGTGGCCGCCGACATGGTGGACCTGGCCGCGGTGGAGGTGAACTTCGACGGCATCACCTACGCCAAGGGCGCCTCGGTGCTCAAGCAGCTCGTCGCGTACGTGGGGAGGGAGCCGTTCCGGGACGGCCTGCGGGCCTACTTCGCCAAGCACGCGTGGGGCAACACCACCCTGGCCGACCTGCTGGTCGAGCTCGAGGCGACCAGCGGGCGCGAGCTGGGGTCGTGGAGCACGGTATGGCTGGAGACGGCAGGGGTGAACACCCTCACCCCGGAGGTCGAGGTCGGGCAGGACGGCGCCATCTCGGCGCTCACCCTGGTCCAGACCACGCCCCAGGAGCACCCGACGCAGCGCCCGCACCGGCTGGCGGTGGGGTGCTACTCCCTGACCGACGGCGTGCTGCGCCGGGTGAAGCGGGTGGAGCTCGACGTCGACGGCGAGCGCACCGCGGTGCCCGAGCTCGTCGGCGAGCCGATGCCGGACCTGCTGCTGGTCAACGACGACGACCTCGCCTACGCCAAGATCCGGCTGGACGAGCGCTCGCTGGCCACGGCCCTGGGTCACATCCGGGCCTTCGAGGACTCCCTGCCCCGGGCGCTGGTCCTCGGCGCGGCCTGGGACATGACCCGGGACGCCGAGATGGCGGCGACCGACTACGTGCGGCTGGTGCTGCAGGCGCTGACGGGTGAGACCGACTCCACCCTGCTCCGGGTGCTCATCCAGCAGGCCAGCGCCGCAGCGCTGACCTACACGGCGCCGGTGAACCGGCGCGCGGTGGTGGCCGAGCTGACCGCCGGGCTGCGGGCCGCCGCCGAGGCCGCGGAGCCCGGTAGCGACGCCCAGCTGCAGCTGGTCACGGCCTGGGTGTCCTTCGCCCAGGACGAGCAGGACGTGGCCCAGGTGCGCGGCCTCCTGGACGGCGAGCGCGAGCTGGCCGGCCTCACCCTCGACCAGGACATGCGGTGGGCCCTGCTCACCTCGCTGGCGACCGCCGGTGCGGCCGGTGAGCAGGACATCGCCGCCGAGCGCCGGCGGGACAACACGGCGACCGGCCACGAGAAGGCCGCCCGGGCCCGGGCCGCCATGCCGACCGAGCAGGCCAAGGAGGCCGCCTGGGTGGACGCCGTCGAGACGCAGGGCCTGTCCAACTCGGTGCTGGCCGCGATGGCGCTCGGCTTCGGACGGGTGCACGACGAGTCGCTGCTCGAGCCCTTCGCCGCCCGCTACCACGAGGTGATCGACCGGGTCTGGAGCGAGCGCACCCACCACATCGCGAACTCGCTGGCCACCGGCTTCTACCCGCTGGCCCTGGCCAGCCCGAAGCTGCTGGCCGCGACCGAGCGATGGCTGGTCGAGCACCCCGACGCCTCCAACAGCCTGCGTCGCACGGTGGCCGAGAACAGGGACACCGTGGCCCGGGCCCTGACCGCCCAGGCCGCCGACGCAGCGTATACCCCCACCTGAGCCGACCCCACCCGACCGGGCGTCTCGGGTTGCCCGACCGAGCGTCTCGGGTTGCCCGACCGAGCGTCTCGGGTTGCCGGTCCGGACGGCTCGGATTGCCCGACCGAGCGTCTCGGGTTGCCGGTCCGGACGGCTCGGATTGCCCGACCGAGCGTCTCGGGTTGCCGGTCCGGGCGTCCCGGAGTGTCCACATCCCTGTCACGGCCCAGCTGCGCTGTCCACAGATGCGGTCCGGGTATGGCGTTCCGGTCTCCGTGCCGCCAGCGTCCAGATATGGATCTGTCCTGCCTCCCGCGTCCTTTCACCCGACCGGAGGCGCTCACCGCGGGCGTCTCCCGGCACGATCTCGACGAGGCCCTGCTCACCGGCCTGGTCGAACGGCTGAGCCGGGGACTGTATGCCGCGTGCGTCCCGGTATGCCCCGGCGGTGAGGACTGGGAGGTCGCTGTCGCCGAGCACCTCGACCGGCTCCACCACCAGCTGCGCCGGCATCCGGGACACGTCGCCAGTCATACCAGCGCCGCTCTCGTGCACGGGTTGGCGGTGACGATCTCACCGGCCAGCCCCGTGGAGATCACCGCGCTGGACGGGTACGCCACTTCGCGCCGCAAGCCCGGCCTGGTGATCCACCACTGCGACTCGGGCGAGACGCCGGTGCAATCTCTCTCCGGGGTCCGGGTGACGACCGTCGAGCGCACCGTCGTGGACACGGCCCGGACCCGCCGACTGCCGCACGGGACGGCGGCCGTGGACGGAGCGCTGCGCGAAGGGTCGGTCACCCGGGACTCCCTCGTCCGCACCCTGGACGGTCAACGTCGGTGGCGTGGCCGACCGAGAGCGTTGGCGGCGCTGGCCCTCTCGGACCCACGCCGTGAGAGCTGGCTGGAGTCGTTCTCATTCGCGGCCCTGCATGAGCAGGGCATCGCCCTGCCGCTGTCCCAGGTCGACATCTACGGTCTGGACGGGCGCTTCCGGGGACGCGTCGACGGACTCCTCCCGGAGGAGGGTGCCTTTCTCGAGGCCGACGGGAAGGCCAAGTACTTCATGGGAGCTGGTCCCGGGTCGACACCTGAGCAGACCGTGCTCACCCATCTTGGCCACGAGACGGCGCGTCACGCTGCGCTGGAGTCGCTCGGGCTACGAGGCATCCGGTGGATGTCGGACGAGATCATCGCCGACGCCGGCGAGGTCGCCGGCCGGATCCGTCGTCGTCTCGCCACACCTGTCCCACACATCGAGGCTCTCGCCCTGTGGCAGGGCGAGCTGCGTCGCCTGCCCTTCGACGAGCCCCGGGCTTGCATCGACATGGAGACGCTGAGGGCGCGGAAGCCACGGCGTCGTCGGTCGGCCTGACACGTCAAGACGCCCGGTCAGGCACCACCAGACGCCCGGTCAGGCACCACCAGACGCCCGGTCAGGCACCACCAGACGCCCGGTCGAGCACCACCAGACGCCCGGTCAGGCACCACCAGACGCTCGGTCAGGTGGGGGCGGGGGTGGTGGTGTTGGCAGTGGCAGTGGCAGTGGGGGCGGGGCGGGCGACGGTCCGGGCCAGGCGCCGGGCCGAGCGCCAGGTGACGAGCTCCTCCAGCAGCACCGGCCGACCCTCGGGACCGGCCAGCGGCACCCGCCAGTTCGGGTACTCCTCGTCGGTCCCGGGCTGGTTGATGACCCTCTTGTCCCCGGCCAGGTCGCTGACGCTGACGCCGAGCAGCTTGGCCGGTGTGCGGGTCAGGAAGGCGTGCATCGCCTGCACCTGCTCGGGGACCTCCGCCCCCTCGCGCAGCAGACCGCGTCGCCGCAGGTCCGCCAGCACCTCGTCGCGGGAGGCCTCCTCCTGGGCCATCTCCTCGGCCAACGGCCGGTCCAGCAGGCCGAGGCGTGAGCGCAGCTCGACGTGCACGCCCTCCAGGTAGCCCGCCGTCGGCGGCAGGTCGTGGGTGGTCACCGTCGCCAGGCACAGCTCCCGGTAGTCCTCGGGGTCCAGCAGCCGGCCGTCGCCCTCCCAGTCGCGCTCGAACCACAGGATCGAGGTGCCCAGCACCCCGCGCTCGCGCAGGTGGTCGCGCACCCACGGCTCGACGGTGCCGAGGTCCTCGCCGATCACCAGTGCCCCGGCCCGGTGCGCCTCCAGCAGCAGGATCCCCACCATCGCCTCGTGGTCGTAGCGCACGTAGGTGCCCTGGAACGGCTCGGCGCCCTGCGGGATCCACCACAGGCGGAACAGCCCGATGACGTGGTCGACGCGCAGCCCGCCGCTGTCCCGTAGCGCCGCCCGCACCATGTCGCGGTAGGGGGCATACCCGAGCTCGGCGAGCTTGTCCGGGCGCCACGGCGGCTGGGACCAGTCCTGCCCCATCTGGTTGTACTGGTCCGCCGGCGCACCGACGGTGACGCCGCGGGCGAGCGCGTCGCCCAGCCCCCAGGCGTCGGCGCCGTCCGGGTGCACCCCGACGGCCAGGTCGGAGATCACCCCCAGGCTCATCCCGGTGTCCAGCAGGTCGCGCTGCACCTGGGCCAGCTGCTCGTCCAGGATCCACTGCAGCCAGCAGTGGAACTCGACCTCCTGCATGTGCCCGTCGCGGTATGCCTCGACCTCCGCGCTGCGCGGGTCCTGCAGCCCTGCGGGCCACTGCCTCCACCAGGTGCCGTGCTCCTGGCAGATCGCGCACCAGGTCGCGTAGTCGACCAGCCCCTGGCCCTCGCGCTCCACGTAGGCCTGGAACCGCCGGGCACGCCGCAGCGAGCGTGCCTGGCCGAAGATCATCCGCAGCGCCGCCTCCTTGGCCGGCCAGACCGCGTCCCGCTCGAGGGTGTCGAGGTCGAGATAGCGCTTGGCGTCGTCCGCGTGCCACTCCACGAGCTGCCGCTGCGCGGCCGAGAGGTATGCCACCTCGGGCACGTCCTCGACGCGGATGTAGAGGGGGTTCACGAACCGGCGGCTGGTGGGCAGGTACGGCGAGGGCTCCATCTCACCCGTCGGCTCCGCCGCGTGCAGCGGGTTGACCAGCACGAAGTCCGCCCCCAGCCCAGCGGCCCAGGCCCCGGCGTCGCCCAGGTCGGCGAGGTCCCCGATCCCCCAGGAGTCCGACGAGCGCATCGCGTAGAGCTGGGTCATCAGTCCCCAGCCCTGGGCGTCCGGGGCCTGCAGGGAGTCGGGCAGCTCCAGCCGGGCGGGAGTGACGACCAGCGGCATCCGCACCTGTCCGCCGTCGGCCTGCAGCTCGACGGCGTGCCACCCCAGCGGGAGGTCCTGCGGCAGGTCCAGGGTCAGCCGGAACACCTCAGCCCCGTCCACGGTGCGGCTCTCCGGGAGGTCGGCCAGCACCCCGACCTCTGTCCGGGTGCCGTCCTCGAGGGTTAGCGCGGCCTGCACCGCCGAGGCCTCCCGGACGTGCACGGGCACCTCGACGGGTGACCCCTCCGCGACCACGAGCACCGCGGGCAGCGGGCGACGCCAGGGTCGCTCCGCGGCACGTTCCAGCTCGCGGGCGATGTAGTCGGCGCCGCTGACATCGACACCGAGCGCCGCGAGCACCGCGACGACCGTGTCGTCGGGGACCGTGGTGCGGGCGCCGTGCCAGTCCCAGAACTCGGTGGCGATGCCGTAGGCCTCGGCCAGGTCGGCGAGGCGGGGGGAGCTCTCGGTCACGTGCGGGAACCTCTCGAGGATTCGGGTGTCGCACCTAGTCTGTCAGGCTCGGACTGCCCTCCCCGACGGGCCGCACGCACCACCCCGGACGGCCTTGGACAATGGAGACATGTTGAGCATCGACTGGCCCTTCACGACCTGGGCCTCCACCTGGGACTGGCTCCTGGGCGCACCCCTGCGGATCGTCCTGATCGCGATCTTCGCGCTGGTGGTGCGCTGGGCGGCGCACCGCGCGATCCGCACCGTGGTCAGCACCGCGGCCGACCGGGCGGACCAGCACGAGCGCTCGTCCTTCGACCGGTTGGTCGGCTCGGCGTCCGGGATCCGTCAGGAGCGGCGTCGCCAGCGGGCGCTGACGATGGGTTCGCTACTGCGCAGCATCGCCACCTTCGTGGTGGCCGTGGTGGCCCTGCTGACGATCATGGCCGAGCTGGGGCTCCCGCTGGCCCCGCTGCTCACCTCGGCCGGTATCGGCGGCATCGCCTTCGGTTTCGGCGCGCAGGCCCTGGTCAAGGACTTCCTGTCCGGGATCTTCATGATCATCGAGGACCAGTACGGCGTCGGTGACCTGGTCGACACCGGTGAGGCCGTGGGCACCGTCGAGGAGGTCAGCCTCCGGGTGACCCGGCTCCGGGACGCCACCGGGGTGGTGTGGTTCATCCGTAACGGCGAGATCATCCGGATCGGCAACAAGAGCCAGGGCTGGGCGGTGGCCACGATCGACATCCCGGTGGCCTACGACGAGGACCCGCGACGGGTACTTCCCCTGCTGAAGGAGGTCTCCGCCGCCGTGTATGCCGACCCCGAGTGGAGCGACCGCCTCCTGGAGGAGCCCTCGGTGGCCGGGGTCGAGTCCGTCTCCGGCGGCACCATGACGCTGCGGATCTTCGCCAAGTGCCGTCCGGGCGAGCAGTGGGGCATACCGCGCGTCATCCGCGAGCGCGCCAAGGAGGCCTTCGACCAGGCGAACATCCGCGGTCCGCGGATCAACCCCTGGGGGGACACGCCCGCCTGAGCGGAGGGGACAACCTTTCTCCGGGTCGATGTCGTCTGACAGGGCAAGGAGGTACCCATGACGACGACAGACCCACCGGTACCGTTCACCGAGTTCGTCCTGTCGCGCAGCGATCGGCTGCACCGCACCGCGGTGCTGCTGACCCGCGACCCCCACTCGGCGCACGACCTGCTGCAGGAGGCGTTGCTCAAGGCGTGGCGCAGCTGGGGGCGCATCACCGGCAGCCCGGAGGGGTACGTGCGGGCCATCCTGGTGCGCGAGTTCCTCAGCTCCCGGCGCCGACGTTGGCACGGGGAGGTCCCGACCGAGCACCTGCCCGAGCAGTCCCCTCCGGGTGAGGCCGTCGACACCGCGACCCGTCTGGACCTGGCCGCGGCCGTCGGCGACCTCCCGGCCGCGCAGCGGGCCGTCGTGGTGCTGCGTTACTTCCACGACCTCTCCGAGGCGGACACCGCCGCCTGCATGGACGTGGCGCTCGGCACGGTCAAGTCACACCACTCGCGTGCCCTGGGGTCGCTGCGGATCAGCTCGTACCTCGAGGAACACGTCGATCACGAAGGGACGGCCCGATGATGGCACCGACGACCGAGGACCTGCGCTCGACCCTGCGGCAGCTGTCCCAGGACCATCCTGCTCCTGCGCCGCAGGACCTGCTCGCGGAGCTGCGCGGCACGCGTGCCGCCCGGCGTCGTCGCGCCGGCTGGATCGCGGCCGGCGGGGTCGCCGCCGCTGCCGCCGGTGTCCTGGTGGTGGGCCAGGCCTGGCCCGAGCAGACCGCCGTCGCCCCTGCCGGCGACACCCTCGGGACGGAGCAGGAGTGGACGCTCACCGACGGTGCACCCCCCGAGATGGCCGGTGGGCTGACCCTGCTGGAGAGCACGGAACTGGAGGGCGCGAGCGAGGCGACGGTGCCCTCCCCCGACGGCGGGACCCAGCGCTACGCCGTGCTCTGGTGCGACACCGGGCCCGTCGACGACCCGGCGATCCAGCCACCTCGGCTGCGGCTGCCGCAGATCGACGTGACCGTGCCGTGCCTGTCCGACGACGGGACTCCCGACCAGGTGTCCCCGGTGCCGCTGCCGCCCACCGACCAGCCGTGGGCGGGCACCTGGGAGGGCGACCTGCCCGAGGGGTCGTCCGCCGTGCTCGGCGTCTACGAGGAGGCGGAGTGGTCCGGGTACCCCTTCGCCGGCTGGCCCGACCCGCCGCTGGCCGCACCTGCCCCGGAGGACGGGGCGGTCGTCATCGACCCCGACACCGCGCAGCGCCTGGTGAGCGGACTGGAGGACGCTCCCGACGGTGCCGCCACCCGGGTACGCGCCGCCGATGTCACCGTCGGCGACAACAGCACCCTCCAGGTGTGGACCGGGATGCCGGGTCGTCTGCAGGTCTGGGTGGACGGGACGCTGCTCACCGACGACGGCGACAGCACCGAGACCTGGCGCGAGGCGCATCCTGCCCTGCGGGACGAGCACCTCACCTCGTTCACGGCAGGTCAGCAGATGGAGATCCCACTGGCCGGCGACCTCGCCGAGGTGGGCAGCACGGTGGAGGTCGCGGTCCTGGCTCCGCAGGCGCTGACCTGGCAGGTGGCCGTCACCGAGGTGCCCGGGTCCGAGGCGGAGGCGCTCGCACCGCTCGACGACGTCGACGACCTCCCCGACCGGTATGCCGGGATGCGCCGGGTCGCGACCTGGCAGGTCCCGTCGGCGGCCGGCGAGTCCGTGCTGGAGCTGCCGGCCTCCCTTCGGGGCGAGACACCGACCTGGGTCTTCCGTTGCCCCGGCATCGATGCCGTCACGGCCGGCACCGCCGTCCTGACGGTCGGTGGGGAGCGGATCGAGCGTGCGTGCGTCGACGGCGAGCCGGCACTGACCGCCCTGGAGGCACCGCAGCGCGACGACGTCGGCATCCGGTTCGACGGCGACCCGACGGCCCGAGTCGAACTGCCGCTGGGGCCGGACGCCGAGGACGGCACCGTCGCGGCATACCTGCCGGTGCCGTTCTCCGAGTTCGACCAGGCGACGGCCACCGCGCTCCCCTCCGAGGTGTCCGCGGAGCAGGTCCGGGAGGTTCCCGCCGAGGTGGTGGCCACGGTGACGGAGGCCGACCTCGAGGACGGCCGTGCCACGTTCACCCTGCCGCCGGGCAGCCGGGACGTGGTGATGACCACCACCGGGGTGGGCCGCCTGCAGCTGCTCGCCGACGGGGAGAACGTGCTGGACGCCCCGGCCCGCAATGCGCCGGAGGCGGATGCCGACTGGTGGAGCGCCTGGAGCGCGCAGGAGACCTCACGGGTGCTGACCACAGGGATCGAGCGGAGCGCCGCGCCGGGCGCGGAGATGGAGCTGGTCGTCGAGGGCTACCCGGAGGGGAGCCTCACCCTCGAGGTGCTGGCCCCGGCGCAGGTGGAGGAGTGACCTGCCCGGTGGCCCGACGTCGGCCAGGCCACCGGGCGACGCCGGGCCATCGGAGCACCCGGTCCAGGGGCACCAGCTCGCTGGCGGTGGTGGCACCCGGCAGCGGCCGGTCCCCCTGGGTGGACCGCCAGCGGTCGTGGTTCCGCGCCCGGGTCCGGGCGTCCAGCACCTGCAGGATCTCGTCGACCGCGCGCAGGATGGAGCCGCGCAGCAACCACTGCTCGGTGTCGTCGACCTCGGCGAGCATCAGCTCGGTCAGGATCGCCCGGGTCTCGCGCAGCAGTTCGATGTTCTCGTCGAGCACCTCGTGCAGCTGCGCCTGCTCGCCCTGGGTCTCGGCCTCGACCAGCCGGCCGAAGGCGTCGATGCACTCCCCCAGGTCGGCGAGCACCACCGCGTAGGCGGACCGCACGTCGTCGGAGAAGGCGTCGGCGCTGGCCTCCTCCGGCGCCTCCCTCAGCATCGCGATGAAGAGGGCCCGCGCGGCGGCCGCGCAGGCCTGCAGCGACTCCAGCCCGGTCTGCAGCAGCGGGCCCACGTCGGCCCGGCCGATGGCGCGGGTGTTCCACCGCCAGATGTCACGGACCCGGCTCACCTCGTCACTGGCCCGGCCGATGTCACCGGTGACCGCGCGGACCGCGTCCAGGTGACCCTCCACGCTGTCCCGGGTCACCGGCCGCTCGTCCACCTGCACGGACGCGTCCCGGAAGGCAGCCGCCAGCCCGGCGGCGACCCGACGTACTGCGCCCGAGGCCGACGGGACCGGGATCGCGGGAGGCCACAGCAGCGGGAGAGCGATGCCGATCACGGCCCCGACGAGGGTGGTGGTGAGCCGGACCTCGGCGGCGATCTCCTGGCCGGCGGCGGCCAGGATGAGCATGCCGCTGATGGGGGTCTCCAGCGCCTGGTTGCCGAGCCGGAAGGTCCGGGCCAGCAGGAGCGAGGAGAAGATGACGACCGCCAGCGACCACCAGGTGAGCCCGACGAAGATCGAGACCAGCAGCGCCACCCCGACCCCGGTGACGACCGCGCCGACCCGGACCAGGGCCATCCGCATCGACCCGGTGGCGCTGGCCTGCATCACCAGCAGCGCGGTCAACGAGCCGGTGAGGTCGATCGGGCCGTCGGTGACGACCAGCGTGATGAGGTAGGCGAGCACCCCGCCCACGGTCATCCGGACCAGGTTGACCAGGACCGGCCACGCCCGCGAGGCCGACGCCCGGACCGAGGTCGGACGCCCGGCCCAGACCCGGGTGAGGACGGCACGCACTTGCCCCATGCCCCATCAGACCACGCGACGACCCGGCGCGTCCGCGCTCATCGCCCGGCGCCCGGCGCCCGGGCGCCACCCTGCGCCGTCAGGAAGCCCGTGGCATCCTCGAACGATGGGACAGGACGACGCCGGGGGCACCGTCGACGACCGGCACGGGGAGCACGCCGCGGCGCTGCACCGCCTCGCCGCGATGCTGGTCGCCGGCACCGACGCCGCCACGGCGCTGACCGCGGACGCACTCGCCGCCCGCCCCGGGGCGGACCGGACAACGCTGCGGACCGAGGTGGTCCGCGCATACCTGAGGGCTGCCCCGCGCCGGGTGGAACGGGCGGAGACCGGGACACCCGACGGTCCCCGCGACCCCGGGGACGTGCTGCGGTCCCTGCCGCCCCGGGCCCGGGCGGCGTCCGCCCTCAGCCTGGTCGAGGGTGCCTCCGACACCGAGGTCGCCGAGACGGTCGGGGTCCGTCGCGCGAAGGTGGTGGCGCTGGTGCCCACCACCCCGGGGGTGGACGTCGCCCTCACCGCCGTCGCCGACCGCTACGCCCTCACCGGTGCGGCGCTGCGCGACGCGCTCGGCAACGTCGAGGTGAGCGCGAGCCCGCGCCCGGCCACCTCGCACCGGCGCCGACGGCAGGGGCTCGCCGCAGCGGCCGCGGTCGCCCTCGCGCTCGCCGTCGGGTATGCGCTCACCTCCGGCGACGTCCTCGGCACCGGCGACGCCGTGGACGAGGCGGGGGTCGAGGACGCCGCCGTCGCCGACCCCGACGGCCCGGACCTCACCGAGGCCGGGTGGGAGCTGACCGACGAGGGCGAGCCGCCGCAGGGCGCGATGGGCCTCACCCTGCGCGAGAGCGTCGAGGTCGACGCCGGGGGGACGACGGACGTCACGCTGGCCGGGCAGGGGTCCGGCGCGAGCTTCGCGGTGCTGTGGTGCGACATGCCGCCCGCGCAGGACGCCAACCTCGAGACCCCCCGTGCCGACGTGAGCACCGCGGACGGGAGCAGCGTCGAGATCCCCTGCGCCGGGCGCGAGGACGGCCCACCGGTGTCCCGGATCGTCGCGCTGCCACCCTCGGGGACCGCGGAGCTGCAGCTGCGTGGCGACCTCCCGCCCGGCGGCGGGGCGACCCTCGGCGTGTATGCCGAGGCCCCCTCGCCCATCAACTCGCCGCTGCCCGGTGGCACCGACGCCGAGCCGCCCTCCGCGGCGGACGGCGCCGTCGTCCTCGACGACGAGTCGGCCGACGCCCCGGCCCAGATGGGGCAGCAGCGGCTGCTCCAGGCCGTCGAGATCGGTGCGGACAGCACCCTCCGGGTCTGGTCCGGTGGGCGGGGCACGGTCTCGGTGCAGGTCGACGGGCTCGCGGCCACCGACGACGGGGACCTCCAGCGCTACACCTCCGCCACCGGTGAGGTCGACTGGTCCACCCAGCGACCCGACCTGCGCGACGGGCGGTGGTGGGTCTATGCGGCAGGGTCCGAGCTGCGGGTCGAGATCCCGGAGGACGCCCGGCCCCCGGCCGGGGAGCGGCGTGAGGTCGTCGTCGAGGTGGTGGCCGAGGCGCCGATCGACCAGGTCCAGGTGCAGGTCGCCGAGGCGTCCCAGGTGGAGCCGGACACCGCAGCCCTCGACCCGGTGGCCGACACCGATGCCCCGGAGCTCATCCTTGGCCACCGCCTCGTCGGGCAGTGGGACGTCCCGCAGGACGGTCAGCTCCGCGAGCTCGGCGGCCTCGACCCTGCGGACCCGGACGAGCCGGCCCCGATGGTCCTCGGCGTGGCCGCGGAGGGTGTGGACACGTTCCTGCCCTGGAGCAACGGGCTCGTGACCCAGGGTCCCGAGGTGCGCTACCAGGACTTCGCCCCGGACCTGGACTCGGCGCTGCAGAACATGGGACACGGCTTCAGCCAGGCCCCGGAGGGCGCCGGTGGTGCCCTGTCGGTGGCGGCTCCCCCGGCCCCGGGTCAGCCGCCCGCGACTGTCCTGGTGTACGCGCCGGTCCCGTACGGGGAGTTCGACTTCGCCGCGGCGCAGGTGCCGCCCCAGTCCTGGGGCCCCGACGAGGAGCCGACCTCCGAGTACCTGTTCGGCTCGACCCCGCCGGAGACGGTGGCGGTGCTGGACGAGGACGACACCGAGGGCAGACAGGTCTCGGTCGGGCTCGAGAACCGTCCGCCGATGATCGTGCGGGTCACCACCTCCGGTCGGGGCCGGATGCAGTTCCTCGTCGACGGCACGTCGGCCACCCCGCAGCACCCGGACGGGTGGTGGTCGAGCTGGACGGACCAACCGGTCACCACGGACGTCCAGCTGCCGAACCTGATGGGCGGCTCCGGCTCGACCGCCGATCAGGAACTCACCGTCGTGGTCGAGGACTACGAGGACTTCACCGTGGAGGTGCTGGCGCCGTGACCGGACGCCTTTGACACCATGGGGACGTGACCCACCCCCAGCCCGAGCGCCCCAGCACCGTCTACGAACGCGTCGGCGGGCACGACACCTTCGTCACCCTGGTGCACGAGTTCTACCGAGGCGTGGCCCAGGACCCTCCGTTGCGCGCGCTCTACCCCGAGGAGGACCTCGGCCCGGCCGAGGTGCGCTTCCGGATGTTCCTCGAGCAGTACTGGGGCGGGCCCACCACCTACTCCGAGCAGCGGGGTCACCCGCGGCT
The DNA here is from genome assembly GCF_045032955.1 of Serinicoccus shuyuelongi. Classification (NCBI taxonomy): domain Bacteria; kingdom Bacillati; phylum Actinomycetota; class Actinomycetes; order Micrococcales; family Ornithinimicrobiaceae; genus Serinicoccus; species Serinicoccus shuyuelongi. The sequence goes on from NZ_JBJFZU010000005.1 coordinate 237,347, forward strand.
GCGGATGCGGCACATGCCGTTCCGGGTCACCCCCACCCAGCGGGACCGCTGGCTGCACCACATGAACGCGGCCCTGGACACGGTGAGCGACCGGATGGACAGCCTGGACGAGCAGCAGATGCGGGCATACATGGCGCACGCCGCGCAGGCGATGGTCAACGTTTTGGAGGACTGAGCGCGCACTTCCTAGGCTGGGGCGGTGACCCACAACCCCCTGCCGCACGAGGCGCCCTGGTGGCGCCACGCCGTCATCTACCAGGTCTACCCGCGCAGCTTCGCGGACCAGGACGGCGACGGGGTGGGTGACCTGCCCGGCATCACCTCCCGGCTGCCGTACCTGGCGGAGCTGGGCGTGGACGCCATCTGGATCAGCCCGTTCTACCGCTCCCCGATGGCCGACGCCGGCTACGACGTCGCCGACTACCGCGACATCGACCCGCTCTTCGGCGACCTCTCCGACGCCGACGCCCTGATCGCCCGCGCCCACGAGCTCGGCGTCCGGGTGGTCATCGACCTGGTGCCCAACCACACCAGCGACCAGCACGCCTGGTTCCAGGCCGCGCTGGCCGCCGGGCCGGGCAGCCCGGAGCGGGAGCGGTATGTCTTCCGCCCGGGACGCGGGGACGGCACCGAGCCGCCCAACAACTGGGAGAGCGTCTTCGGTGGCGGCGCCTGGACCCGGGTCACCGAGCCGGACGGCACCCCCGGCCAGTGGTACCTGCACCTCTTCGACGACACCCAGCCCGACCTCAACTGGGACAACCCCGAGGTGGTCGAGGAGTTCCAGGACGTGCTCCGCTTCTGGCTGGACCGCGGTGTCGACGGCTTCCGCGTCGACGTGGCGCACGCCCTGATCAAGGACCCCGAGCTGCCCGACTGGCACGGGCGGGCCGTGATGGCCAACGGCGGTGACGGCGAGACGGCGCACACCCACCTCGGCCCGATGTGGGATCAGGAGGGCGTCCACGAGATCTACCGTGGCTGGCGGCGGCTGCTGGACTCCTACAACCCGACCGGCGACCCGGCCCAGGACCGCATCCTGTGCGCCGAGGCCTGGCTGCCGACCCAGGAGCGCACGATGCGCTACACCCGGGCCGACGAGATGCACCAGGCGTTCAACTTCCACTTCCTGCAGAGCCCGTGGCGGGTCGATGACGTCACCGAGGTCGTCGAGGCCTCCCTGGTCGCCGCCGAGGCCGTCGGAGCCCCCACCACCTGGGTCCTGTCCAACCACGACGTGGTGCGGCACGCCTCCCGCCTGGGCCTGCCGGTCGGCACGCCCCGGCCGAACGGCATCGGGGCGCTGGAGCCGCAGCCGAACGCGGTGCTGGGGCTGCGTCGGGCGCGGGCCGCGACGACCCTGATGCTGGCGCTGCCCGGCTCCGCCTACCTCTACAACGGCGAGGAGCTCGGGCTGCCCGAGCACACCGCCCTGCCGGACGCGGTCCGCCAGGACCCGGCCTTCCACCGCACCGCCGGTGAGGAGACCGGCCGGGACGGGTGCCGGGTACCGATGCCGTGGACCGCCGCGGCCCCGTCCTTCGGGTTCGGCCCCGGCGAGGAGAGCTGGCTGCCCCAGCCCGACCTCTACGGGGTCTTCGCGGTGGACCGGCAGCAGGGTGTCGAGGGGTCGACCCTGGAGCTCTACCGCACGCTGCTCCGGCTGCGGCGCGAGCACGACCTCGGCGTCGGCGGCCTGGAGTGGCTGGACCTCGGCCCGGAGGTGCTGGCGTTCCGCAACGCCCGCGGCGACGGGACCCCGGTCACCGTGATCACCAACTTCGGCGAGGAGCCGGTGGCCCTGCCCGAGGGCACCTCCGTGCTGGTCTGCAGCGGGCGGCTGCACGAGGGGATGCTCGGTCAGGACACCACCGTCTGGCTCAGCTGAGCGCATACTCCCTGCCGCCCCCGCCCCCTGACTCAGGGTGCGGGGGCGGCGGCGTCGTCCCCGGCCAGCGCATCCAGGGCACGTGGCAGGTCGCGCATCCCCCGCAGCGGTGACAGCAGCACGGGGATCGCGGCCGCCATGCTGATCCCGGCGAAGATCCACAGGGTCGGCACCAGCCCCAGCTGCTGGCCGAGGATGCCGCCGACGAAGGCGCCGATCGGCATCGGCCCCCACACCAGGAAGCGGATCGAGGCGTTCATCCGGCCCAGCAGCGGCTTGGGGCACAGCCGCTGCCGGAAGCTCACCTGGGCGATGTTGTAGACGACGACCGCCCAGGACAGCACCAGGTTCCCGACCAGCAGGGTCGGCACCGTCGGCAGCACGCTGGCCAGCGGCACCGCGAAGGAGGCCAACCCGAAGAGGACGGCCGAGACCGGGATGGCCCGACCCTCCCCCACCAGCCGGGAGAACCAGCCCGAGGAGACCGCACCGAGCAGGCCGCCCACCGCCCCCAGCGACATCACCAGTCCCAGCGTGGTCTCGGCGAGGTCGAGGGTGGTGAGGGCGTACAGCACGAAGAGGGCGAAGATGGCGGAGGACGCCAGGTTCGACAGGCCCGTGCAGGCGACGATCCGGCGCAGCAGCGGGTGGCCGAGCACGAAGGCCAGCCCCTCCCGGATCTCGGTGCGCAGCGGACGCCGGGCGGCCGGGTCGGGTGCCTGCTCCTGGTGCCTGATGCGGCTGACGAAGAGCGAGCTGAGCGCCATGCAGATCGAGGTCACCGCGATGGTCAGCGGCGAGCCCAGCCACCGCACCATCGCCGCCGCGGCGGCCGGGCCGACGACCATCGCGGTCTGCTGGCTGGCCTGCAGCTTGCCGTTGCCGTCGCTGATCTGCTCGCCCTCGACGAGCTCGGGCAGGTAGGACTGGTTGGCGACGTCGAAGAACACGGTGATGCACCCGACCGCGAACGCGACGACATACAGCTGGGGCATCGAGAGGATCCCGCCGAGCCAGGCGAGCGGCAGGGTGAGCAGCAGGGCGGCGCGGGTCAGGTCGCCCAGGACCAGGACCGTCTTCTTGCGCCAGCGGTCCACCCAGGCTCCCGCGGGCAGCCCGATGAGCAGGAAGGCCAGTGACTCGAGGGTCGCCAGCAGTCCCATCTGGAAGGCGTCGGCGCCGAGCAGCTGGACGGCCATCAGCGGCATCGCGAAGCCGACGAACTGGGCGCCGAAGACGGAGACGGTGTCGCCCATCCAGAGCTGGCGGAAGTCGTGGTGGCGCCAGAGGCTGGCGGGGCGGCGGGTGGTCACGAGGACGATCCTGGAGCAAGTGATTGAGATTTGTCAATCACTTAGTAGGATGGGGCGTATGAGCCCTGACCCGGGACCCCGGACCTACGAGCCGTTCGAGGCCAGCGACGCCGAGGCCAGGGCGCTGGCATCGGGCCTTCGGCTGAGGATCCTGCGGCTGTGCCTCGACGCACCGCTCACCAACCGGGAGATCGCCGAGTCGGTGGACAAAAACCCCGCGACGACGTTGCACCACGTCCGGACCCTGGTCGACACCGGTTTCCTCGAGGCGCTGGAACCGCGCCGGGGCCGCCGCGGCGCCCGCGAGATCCCCTACCGCACGACGGGGCGGTCCTGGTATGCCCGGACCCCCGGCGGTGGCGGGGGTGGCGGCGCGATGCTGGAGGCGTTCCTCAGCGAGATCGAGCAGGTGCCCGAGGAGGAGCGGGGGCTGACCCGCCTGGGGCTGCGGCTCCCGGCACCGGACATGGACGAGCTGCGGGACCGGTTGCACGCGCTGCTGGTGGAGTTCCACGACCGGCCGCGCGACCCGAAGGCGGAGCCGTGGTCGCTCTTCCTGGCGCTGCACCGGGACACCAGCAGCCGGCCGCGGCAGGAGTAGCAACCACGGGCGACGCCCGGTGGGGCTGAGGGCAACCAGGGGCGACGCCCGGTCGGAGGGGGGAGTGTGGTCAGGGACGCAGGATGACGTGCCCGGCCGAGGTCGAGACCCGCAGCCAGGCCCCGCTGCGGTGCACCGTCGCCGGCGGTGCCACGGCCGGGTCGTCCGCGCCCACGAAGCCCAGGGCGTGCACCGCGAGCGCGGCACCGGCAGGCACCCCGTCGACCTCGCGGCCCCAGACCCGCGCCCGCAGCGAGGCCACCGCGCTGGACCCCGATCCCTCGGGCGCCCCGCGGGTCACCTCGGCGATGCCCTCCCGGGCGACCTCCAGCAGCCCGGCCACCGAGACCGTCCGCACCGGCTCCCACCCGCCCCGGGGGGCGGACAGCGCCGCCCACGAGGGGGCCACCGTGGTCGGCGGCACCGACAACCGGGTCGAGGCGTCACCGGTGGCGGCGCGGCGGGCGAACCGGTCGGCCACCCCGGCCAGCGGCACGGTGACATCCACCCCCTGCTCCTGACCGGCGGGGTCCACCGGCATCGTCCGCAGCCCCAGCACCAGACCGCTGCGCAGCAGCCCCGAGCCCGGCAGCACGCAGACCCAGGCGGCGAGCACGGACCCGGCGACCTGGAGCCGGATGGCGCCGTCCTCGTCCAATCGGGCGGCCCGGCGCACGTAGGTGGCGAGGTCGGCCAGCGACTCCCCGTCCGGGAAGCTGAGCTCGCTCATCGGGGCTCGCTCCCCCGGGGCACCCCACCCACCGGCCGGTCCCCGCGCAGCACCGGCGACGGGGCGGTGACCCGGGCCAGCGCCTCCCGCTCCGGCGCACCGAGGCGGCGTGGGCGCTGCTCACCCAGGTCGTAGGCGACCAGGTGCACCCGGCCCCGGGCGTAGACGGCGTCGTCGCCCTCGACGCCGGCCACGGCATACCCGAGCTCGAAGCTGGCACCCCCGACCCCGCCGCACCAGACGGCGACCCGGGCCGGGCCGTAGCCGAAGCCCATCGGGAGCAGGTGGTCGATGGCCTGGGAGGCGACCAGCATCCCCTCGTCGATGAGGTCGCGGCCCTGGCCGAACCAGGCCTTGAAGGCATACACCCGGGCCTCCTCGAAGAACCGCAGGTACTGCACGTTGTTGACGTGGCCGTAGGCGTCGAGGTCGGACCAGCGGACGGTGATCGGGAAGACGTCCGCGCACCCGGGGACGTCGACCAGTGGGGTACTCATCCCTCCATTGTCGCGAACCCGTGACCGAGCCTGGCCCAGGCCCGACGCACGTGCTCCTCGAGCAGCGTCTCGGCCTCCTCGGCCTGCCCACGGGCCAACGCGGCGCAGATCTGCTCGTGCTCGGTGAGCAGGACGACCCGCAGCTGCTCGTAGTCCTGCTCGTCCAGCCGCGCGAAGCCGGCCTGCAGGGGCGCCCGCACCGACTCCCGGATCGCGACCGTGGTGTCGGCGGCGAGGCGGTTGCCGGCCGCCTCGGCGATCGCCACGTGGAAGGCGGTGTCGGCGTCGTTGAAGTCGTCCCGGGTGGGCGCCTCCCGCATGGCCCGCAGCGAGGCCTGCATCGCCGCCAGGTCGTCGGAGGTGAGCCGGGGTGCCGCCAGCCGGGCGGACAGCCGCTCCAGGGCCACCCGCACCTCGAGGACGTCGTCGAGGGCGAAGTTCGCCAGCGCGACGTGCATCCGCAGCAACCGGGTCAGCGCCCCCGAGGGCAGTGCCGACACCCGGGTCCCGCCGGCGCCCCCGGCGCCGACCGAGGAGACCAGCACCCCCTGGGCCTGCAGCGTGCGCACCGCCTCGCGGACCGCCGAGCGGCTCACCGACAGGGTGCTCGCGAGGTCGCGCTCGGCGGGGATCAGGTCCCCGACCGTCAGCGCCCCGGCCAGGATCCGCTCCTCCACCCAGCCGGTCACCAGCTGGTACGCCCGCGGCGGTCCGGTCCCGGTCAACGCGCGCCCTCCCGTCCCTCGTTCTTGACGCTGCGGCAGTGTATCCGTACGGTGAGGTGGCATGTCAATGGTCAGACCATTAGGAGGCGCGGCGATGACCGACCCGGGAGCAGGGCTCACGGTGGCCGTCTTCGCCACCTGCTTCAACGACACGATGTGGCCGGAGGCGCCCCGGGCGATGGTGCGGCTGCTCGAGCGGCTGGGCTGCCGGGTGGTCTTCCCGCGCGAGCAGACCTGCTGCGGCCAGATGTTCACCAACACCGGGTATGCCGATGCCGGCGCCCGCCGGGTCCGCCCGTTCCTGGACGCCTTCGAGGGCTTCGACCACGTCGTCGCCCCCTCCGGCTCCTGCGTCGGATCGGTCCGCGAGCAGCACGCCACCCTCGCCCGCCGGACCGGCGACACGGCCCTGGAGGCGCGGGTGCGGGCCGCCGCGCCGCGGGTCCGCGAGCTCTCCGAGTTCCTGGTGGACGTGCTCGGCGTCACCGACGTGGGTGCCTCCTACCCGCACCGCGTCACCTACCACCCGACCTGCCACAGCCTGCGGATGCTCGGGGTCGGCGACAAGCCGCTGCGGCTGCTGCGCGCGGTCCGCGGGATCGACCTGGTCCCCCTGCCGCAGGCGGAGGAGTGCTGCGGCTTCGGCGGCACCTTCGCGATGAAGAACGCCGACACCTCGATCGCGATGGGCGCGGACAAGGCCAGGCACGCCCGGGACACCGGCGCCGAGGTGCTGGTGGCCGGGGACAACTCCTGCCTGGCCCACATCGGCGGCATGCTGGACCGGCAACGCGCGGGGATGCGCACCGTGCACCTCGCCGAGGTGCTGGCCGCGACCGAGGAGGACCCGGCATGAGCGAGGGCATACCCGTGCAGAGCACCTCGGCCACCTTCCTGGGGATGCCGTCCTTCCAGCGTGCCGCGCGCGGTGCCCTGGCCGACACCCAGCAACGACGCAACCTCGCGCACGCGACCGCGACCATCCGCGGCAAGCGCGCCCAGGTGGTCGAGGAGGTCGACGCGTGGGAGGAGCTGCGCCTGGCCGGCGCGGACGCCAAGGACGAGGCGCTGCACCACCTCCCCGACTACCTGGAGCAGCTGGAGGCCAACCTCACCGCCCGAGGGGCGGTGGTGCACTGGGCGCGGGACGCCGCCGAGGCGAACGCCATCGTGGTGCAGCTGGTGCGGGACAAGGGCACCGACGAGGTCGTCAAGGTCAAGTCGATGGCGACCCAGGAGATCGAGCTCAACGAGGCCCTGGAGGAAGCCGGGATCGCGGCCTGGGAGACCGACCTGGCCGAGCTCATCGTGCAGCTCGGCCACGACCGGCCCAGCCACATCCTGGTGCCGGCGATCCACCGCAACCGTGCCGAGATCCGGGAGATCTTCGCCCGGGAGATGGCCGCCGTGGGCCGGCCCGCCCCGGTCGGCCTCACCGACGAACCGGCCCGGCTCGCCGAGGCGGCACGGCTGCACCTGCGGGAGAAGTTCCTGCGCGCCAAGGTCGCGGTCTCGGGCGCCAACTTCGCGGTCGCCGACACCGGCACCCTGGCCGTCGTCGAGTCCGAGGGCAACGGCCGGATGTGCCTCACCCTGCCGGAGACGCTGATCAGCGTGGTCGGGGTGGAGAAGGTGCTGCCCACCTTCGGCGACCTCGGCACCTTCCTGCAGCTACTCCCCCGGTCCAGCACCGGCGAGCGGATGAACCCCTACACCTCCCTGTGGACCGGGGTGCACCCCGGCGACGGACCCCAGGAGGTGCACGTGGTGCTCCTCGACAACGGCCGCAGCAAGGTGCTCGAGGACGAGGTGGGACGGGAGGCGCTGCGGTGCATCCGGTGCTCGGCCTGCCTCAACGTCTGCCCGGTCTACGAACGGGTCGGCGGGCACGCCTACGGCTCGGTCTACCCGGGCCCGATCGGCGCCGTCCTCAACCCGCAGCTGCGCGGGACCTCCTCGGAGGTGGACCGGAGCCTGCCCTACGCCAGCTCGCTCTGCGGCGCCTGCTTCGAGGCCTGCCCGGTACGGATCGACATCCCCTCGCTGCTGGTGCACCTGCGCACCCAGGTGGTGGACGAGGCCTCGGGACGCAGCCCGGAGGCCGCCTCGATGAGGGCCGCGTCCTGGGTGTTCGGCGACCACCGACGGCTGGAGGCGGCCCAGCGCGCGTCCACCCTGGGGGGCCGCCTGCTCGGCGGGCGCACGGTGCGCTCGGTCCCCGGGCTGGGTGCCTGGACGCAGGCCCGGGACCTGCCCACCCCACCGACCGAGACGTTCCGGCAGTGGTGGTCCCGGACGCACGACGGGCCCGACAACGAGCCGGTCGACCCGGCCACCGACCCCGACGGGAGCGGCTCGTGAGCGCGCGCGAGGAGATCCTGGCCCGGCTGCGGGCGGCGACGGCCGACGTCACGACCCCGACCGGCGCCCGTGGGCCGGCCCCGGTGATCGCCACCCCGGCGACCTCGCGGGCGCAGACCCTGGAGCTGTTCGTCGACACCGTCGCCGACTACCGCGCCACCGTGGTCCGCTGCACCCCCGGACAGGTCGGTGCCCAGGTCGCCGCCGCGCTGGCCCGGGGCCGGGCCCGCAGCGTGCTGGTGCCGGACGAGCTGCCCGCCGACTGGGTCGCGCCCGTGGACGCCGCCGGGCTCACCCTGCTCCGCGACGTCGCCACGGACGGTGGTCCGCTCACCCCCGACGGGCTGGACGCGGTGGACGCCGTCGTCACCGCCGCCCGGCTCGGGGTCGCCACCACCGGCACGATCGTGCTGGACCACACCGCCGACCAGGGGCGCCGAGCGCTCACCCTGGTCCCGGACCAGCACGTCTGCGTCGTCCTCGCCGAGCAGGTGGTGCACGACGTCCCGGACGCGGTGGCCCTGCTCGACCCGCGGCGTCCGCTCACCTGGGTCAGCGGCCCCAGCGCCACCAGCGACATCGAGCTGGACCGGGTCGAGGGCGTGCACGGCCCGCGCGTGCTGGACGTGATCCTGGTCGACTGAGCCGGTCCGGCACGGAGCAATCACCTCAGGACGGGTATGCGTCCTGCTCAGTCGCCGCGCACGACGTCCACGTGCACGTGGTCCCGGTGGCGCAGCACCGGGTCGCTCGACCCGCCCGGGGCCTCGTAGGGCTGCCAGCCCCGGGCAGACTGGCGCACTCCCCACCAGTGGTCGTCGAAGATCACGTACTGCACGGTGAGCCCCTCGCCGTGCGCCACCAGCCACTGAGCCAGCACCCAGCCCTGGTCCAGGCTCGCCTCGGTGACCGGGCGGTAGAAGACGTCGACCGCACGCCCCTCGTAGTGGGTGGACTCCGCGCCGTGGCCGGAGTCCACCCCACCGGGTGCGAAGCCGCCGAGCGACAGCTCCCCGAACTCGGCCTCGAGGGCCTCACGCACCGCCTGCGCCCGCGGCGTCAGCCCGGTGTCGGTGATCTGCTGCCGGCCGGCGTCCGCCTCGGTGGACCGGCAGGTGAGCGCGGTGCCGGCGCGGGCACCCAGCACCGCGTCCACGACGCCGTCCGGGAGCTCGGCCCCGGTCCGGCTCAGGACCTCGGCCGGGGCCTGGCCGGTGCGCAGCGTCCAGGCCGCGGCGGCCGTCGCCGCCCGCGCCTGCTCCCGGTCCAGGGGGACGACGTCAGCGCCGCCCTCGCCATCGACGACGACACTGCACGGTGCGGTGAGGCCCGACGTCCACGCGCCGATCCGCGGCAGCGCCCCGCTCAGCGCACCGCCCAGCAGCACCAGCGCCAGCAGCATGACGAACACCCCGGCGACCAGACCACCCCCCGACGCCGGGCGCCGGGCTGCGGTACCGGAGGGGGTGGCGGAGGGCATACCCCCAGTGTGCGGGGACATCCTGGGGAGATCCCGTGCCCGAGCAGGGTGCACGTCGCATGCCTCCGCCGGCCCAGCGGCGTAGCCTGCGACCCATGAGCTCTGCGTACTACGCCCAGGACGTCCCGGACACCCACCGCCCGTACGTCGCGGCCCCCGACCGCCACCAGAAGCTGGAGTACCGGCGGGTGGGCAGCAGCGGGCTGCTGCTACCGCCGCTGTCGCTGGGCCTCTGGTACAACTTCGGCGACAACCGGCCCTTCGACACCCAGCGCGAGATCCTGCGCCGCGCCTTCGACGAGGGCATCACGCACTTCGACCTGGCCAACAACTACGGACCGCCCTACGGCTCGGCCGAGGAGAACTTCGGGCGGATGATGCGCACCGACTTCCGGCCCTACCGCGACGAGATGGTGCTCTCCACGAAGGCCGGCTGGGACATGTGGCCCGGCCCCTACGGCATGCTCGGCTCCCGCAAGTACGTGCTGGCCAGCCTGGAGGAGTCGCTGCGCCGGATGTGCGTCGAGTCGGTCGACATCTTCTACTCGCACCGCGCGGACGAGGGCACCCCGGTCGCCGAGACCATCGGCGCGCTGGACACCGCGGTCCGCCAGGGCAAGGCGCTGTATGCCGGGATCTCCTCCTACTCCCCCGAACGCACCGCCGAGGCGGTCGCCGTGGCCCGCGAGCTGGGGACGCCGCTGATCATCCACCAGCCGGCCTACTCGATGCTCAACCGCTGGCCGGAGCAGGGGCTCTTCGACGTGCTGCGCGGCAGCGGGATGGGCTCGATCGGGTTCACCGCGCTCGCCCAGGGGCTGCTCACCGACAAGTACCTCAGCGACGACGACCCGGAGCGGGCTACCGCACGCCCCTCCTTCGACGGCCGGGTGCTCACCGCGCAGACCAGGGAGCGTCTGCACGGGCTGGGTGCGATCGCGCAGGAGCGCGGGCAGAGCCTGGCCCAGATGGCGCTGTCCTGGGCGATCCGACCCGGTGGGGTGACCTCCACGCTGATCGGTGTCTCCAGCATCGTCCAGCTGGAGCAGAACCTGGAGGCCGCGGCCCGCACCGACTTCACCGACGACGAGCTGGCCCGTATCGACGAGCTGGCCGGGCACACCGAGGAGGTCGACCTGTGGGAGGAGTCGGCGTCGATCGGGTGAGTCAGTAGGCTCTGCGTCGTGACCGACGCACCGCTGGACGACCCTATCGACGACCTCCTGGACGTGCTCGACCTGCGCCGGGAGGGCTCCACCACCATCCGGGTGGCCTCCCCGGAGGGGGTCGACGGGATCGACCCCGACCTGGCCCACTCCGAGGGCGACGTCTTCGCCGGGCGCAGCCAGCCGATGCCGCACGGCCGGGTGTTCGGGGGCCAGGTGCTGGCCCAGTGCCTCGTCGCCGCCGGCCGCACCGTGGAGCCGGTGGCCGGCGGGCCTACCGAGACGGACCCGCCGCCGCGCCCGATCCACTCTATGCACGGGTACTTCCTGCGCCCCGGGGACGCGAACCGTCCGCTGCGCTTCCTCGTCGAGCGGATGCGCGACGGTCGCAGCTTCAGCGCGCGCCGGGTCCACGCCGTCCAGGACGGCCGCATCCTGATGTCCATCATCATGTCCTTCCAGGAGCCGGCCGAGGGGCTCAGTCATCAGGTCGGGATGCCGGACGCGCCGCCACCGGACACCCTGCGCTCGGACCGGGAGATCCTGGAGAAGGTGCCGCACCCGGTGGCGCAGGCCACCGCGAGGCGTCGCCCGGTGGAGCTGCGGCACGTGGAGCCGCTCCTGCTGAGCTCGGGCGAGCCCGGCGCGGACCAGCAGTCGGTGTGGCTGCGGCTGGCGCGCGAGCTGCCGGAGGACCCGTTGCTGCACGCGGCGGTCCTGGCCTATGCCTCCGACTACGTGGTCCTCGAGCCGATCCTGCGGCGGCACGGCCTGGGCTGGGGCGACCCTCGTCTGCGCCCGGCCAGCCTGGACCACTCGATGTGGTTCCACCGCCCCGCACGCATCGACGAGTGGGTGCTCTACACCCAGTCCTCCCCGTCCGCGCAGTCCGGTCGCGGGCTGGGCCTGGGGCACATGTTCTCCGCCGACGGGGCGCTGCTGGCGACCGTGGGCCAGGAGGGGATGGTCCGGGTCAAGGGCTGACGGGGGGCCGTCACGTCCGGTAACGATTCGGTCAAGACGGCGGAGGTCGGGGATCTCCCTGTGGACACTCTGAGTGCACAGGCCGATACTGCAGAGGTCCCCCGCTGACGGTGCGCGACCTCGTGGTGTTCTCCTCGGCGGCGACGTCCATCCGTTCGAGCAAAGGACTGCACCGTGCACAACACACCTGGACACCGGGGGAAGCGCCTGCTGGCGCTCACCGGTGCGGGTGCCCTCCTCGCACCGCTCGCTCTGGTAGGCCCCCCTTCGTGGGCCGCACCCGAGCTGACGGTCGCCGAGGACGGTTCCTACATCGTCATGCTGAAGGCCGACTCCCTGGCCGCCTACGAGGGAGGTGTCGAGGGCATCCCCGCGACGAAGGCCCCCGAGGGTCAGAAGCTGGACACCACCACCAGCGCGGCGGTCGACTACACCGCCTTCCTCGAGCGTCAGCAGAACGAGGTCCTCGACTCGGTCGGTCTGGACCGCGCGGACGCCAGCTACGGCTACACCACGGTGCTCAACGGCTTCACCGCCGACCTGACCGCGCAGCAGGTCTCCGAGCTGCGCAAGGACCCGGACGTGGCCTACGTCTGGGAGGACGAGATGCGGACGGCGGACACCGTCTCGACCCCCGACTACCTCGGTATGCGCGGGGAGGGCGGCGTCTGGGACACCCAGTTCGGTGGCGACGCCAACGCCGGTGCCGGGATGGTCGTCGGCATCATCGACTCCGGCTTCTGGCCGGAGAACTCGAGCTTCGCACCGCTGGCCGGCGACCCCGCCCCGCCCGAGGGGTGGGCCGGTGAGTGCATCACCGGCGACGACGAGGACCCCGAGGGCAACGTCACCTGCAACAGCAAGGTGATCGGCGCCCGCTACTACGCGGAGGGCAACAACACCGCCTTCGACTTCCAGTCCCCCCGTGACACCAACGGCCACGGCAGTCACGTGGGTGGCACCTCGGCCGGCAACAACGGCGTCCAGATGAGTGTCTTCGGCACCGACATGGGCTCCGGCAGCGGCATGGCCCCGGCCGCCCACCTGGCCTTCTACAAGGCCCTGTGGCAGACCTCGGACGGCAACGGCACCGGCAGCACCGGTGGCCTGGTCGCCGCCATCGACGACGCCGTCGCCGACGGTGTCGACGTCATCAACTACTCGGTCTCCGGGTCCTCGCAGTTCGTCGTGGACTCCGTCGAGCTGGCGTTCCTGAACGCTGCCGACGCGGGCGTCTTCGTGGCCGCCTCGGCCGGCAACTCCGGTGACACCGTGGGTGCCGGCTCGGTCGCGCACAACTCGCCGTGGCTGATGACTGTCGCCGCCTCCACGCACGACCGCAACACCACCAAGTACGTCGACCTCGGCTCCGGCGACGTGCCGGTGGACCGGATCTCGGGCAGCGACCGGTACGTCACCGCAGCCAACATCGCGGCGGCCTACCCGGACGACGTGGACACCGTCTACATCGCCACCGGAAACCAGTTCGCCGACGCCCTCTCCGGCGCGGCCTCGGCCGCCAAGGGCATCGTTCCCACCACCAACGGTGTGGAGCCCATGGTCACCCCGGACGGGTCACCTGCTCCGGTCCTGCTGACCCGCGTCGGCGGTCTGCCGCAGGCGACCATCAGCGCGATCGAGGACATCGACCCCAGCAACATCGTCATCCTCGGTGGCGAGGTCGCCGTGTCTGCGGCCGTCGAAGCACAGCTCGAGGGCTACGGGGAGGTCACCCGCATCGCGGGCCGTGACCGCTTCGAGACCTCGGCCCTGATCGCCGCGCAGTACGGCACCGTCGACCACGTCTACGTCGCCACCGGCCAGAACGAGGCCTTCGCCGACGCCCTGTCCGGCTCGGCCCTCGCCGCCACCGAAGGTGTCCCGGTCCTGCTGACCCGCACCGACTCGGTCCCCGGCTCGATCACCACGGCCCTGGAGGGCCTGGGTGCACCCGACGTCCACGTGCTCGGTGGTGAGGTCGCCGTCAGCGACGAGGTCTACACCGAGCTCGGCGGCGACGAGCGCCTCGCCGGCGCCAACCGGTACGGCACCTCGGTCGCCGTCGCCGAGCGCTTCGGCTACAGCTCCGAGAACCCGGCCCCGGTGGTGCACGTCGCCACCGGACTGGACTACCCGGACGCCCTCGCCGCTTCGGCGCTGGCCGGGTTCCAGCAGGTGCCTGTCATGCTCAGCCGCCAGGACTCGGTCCCGGCACAGGTGCTTGACGCGATCGTCGGGGTCGACCCCGCCCAGGTCTTCCTCCTGGGAGGCACCAACGCCCTCACCGACAACGTCATGACCACCATCGAGGACGCCCTCTCCGGTGCTGACGGCACTCGCTTCGAGGGCATCGGTGTGGGCGAGGCCGTCGGCCCCGCCCCGGTGGTCAACTCCGAGGACATCCCGGCAGCGGGCGCCCCGGAGGGCGCGGCGCTGCTGTGCCTGCCGGAGTCGCTGGACGCCGAGGCCGCGGCCGACCACATCGTCATCTGCACCCGCGGTGAGAACGCCCGGGTGGAGAAGAGCGACACGGTCGCAGCGGCGGGCGGTGTCGGCATGATCCTGGCCAACACCACCGACGCCGAGTCGATCAACGGTGACTTCCACGCTGTGCCCACGATCCACGTCAACGGCACCGCCGGTGACGCGATCAAGGCAGCCGAGGAGGCCGACCCCGAGCTGACGGCGTTCATCTCCGCCTCCGGCGAGGGTGGCGACATCGTCGCCCCCGAGATGGCCGGCTTCAGCTCCTACGGCCCCGCCATCGCGGGTGACGGCGACCTGCTCAAGCCGGACATCACCGGCCCGGGCGTCGACGTCATCGCGGCGGTCTCCCCGGCCGGTACCCCCGGCACGGACTTCGACAGCCTGTCCGGCACGTCCATGTCGGCCCCGCACATCGCGGGTCTGGCTGCGCTGATGATGCAGGACAACCCGGAGTGGAGCCCGATGGCGGTCAAGTCGGCGATGATGACCACCGCCGACCCCACCGACGACCAGGGTGAGCTGATCAACTACGGCGGCGAGCCCTCCAGCCCGCTGCACTACGGCTCCGGTGAGGTCGAGCCGGCCGCGGCGTACGACACGCCGCTGGTCTACGACTCGAACGTCTTCGACTGGATCGGGTATGCCTGCGCGATCGGTCAGTGGCAGCTCATCGGTGGTGGCGCGGACTGCGCCGTCGTCGGTGAGAGCGACCCGAGCGACCTGAACTACGCGAGCATCTCGATCGGTGCCCTGGGCGGTCAGCAGACGGTCACCCGCACGGTCACCGACACCACCGGAGCGGGTGGCACCTACACCGCCGAGGTGGAGGCCCCGGCCGGGACCTCTGTCGTCGTTGAGCCGTCCGTCCTGGACGTGCCGGCCGGCGGTGAGGCCTCCTTCACGGTGACCATCACCACCGTCGACGCACCGCTGGACCAGTGGACCTTCGGGTCGCTCACCTGGACCGGTGGGGCCGCTGACGTCACCAGCCCGATCGCGGTGCAGCCGGTCGCCATCGGCGCCCCGGCCGAGGTCGTCGTCGACGGGACGGACGGGGAGACCTCCATGGAGGTCACCCCCGGCTTCACCGGGACGCTGACCTCGAACGTCCACGGCCTGGCGGCCGCGGACAGCACCGTGGTCGAGGTCACCTCCGACGGTCCGGGTGGTGGTGCCGGCATCGCCGACCTGGTCGTACCGGTCACGGTTCCCGAGGGCACCGTCGCCATGCGGGTCGAGACGATCGAGGACGAGTGGAGCCCGGCCGGGCTCGACCTCGACCTCTACGTCGCTGACGCGGAGACGGGCACCATCCTCGGTCAGAGCGCGGCGGGTGGTTCGGACGAGGCAGTCACCTTGACCGGGCTGGAGCCCGGCGACTACCTTGTCGCGATCGACTACTGGGACGGTGCCGCCGGAGACGTCGCCACCGGTCCGCTGCACCTCTACCTGCCGGGCGCGGACGAGGGCAACCTCACCGTCACCCCGTCGCCGGTGGCCGTGACCGCGGGCACCCCGGTGACGCTGGACCTCTCGTGGACCGGGCTGGAGGCCGGCACCCGCTACCTGGGCGCCGTCGGCTACAGCGACGGGACCGAGGAGCTGGCGTACACCCTCGTCACGGCGCTGCCGTGACACCCGGCCGGCCGGGGCTCATCCCCTGACCGGCCAGCTTCTCACCGACGGGCCCGTCTCCCTCACCGGGAGGCGGGCCCGTCGGCGTCCCCGGCGGGAACGGCATACCCCGGTATGGGCAGGGTCCGGCGGCTGGTGACCGTGCGGAGCCGGCCGTTCACCGGGTCCCGGAAGGTGACCGCGCGGGAAAGCAGCTGGAGCGGGGTGCTGAGGTCGGTGGGGTCGACGTCGCGGACCACCGGGTAGAGCGGGTCGCCGGCGATGGGGACCCCGAGGCCGGCCAGGTGCACCCGCAGCTGGTGGGTGCGTCCGGTGGTGGGCAGCAGCCGGTAGTGGCCGCGGGATCCGAGCGTCCCGAGCAGCTCGACCCGGGTGATGGCGTTCGGGTCCCCCTCCTCGACCCGGGCCTGCGGGATCCCCCGTTCCTTGACGATCCGGTTCGTCACCGTGGTCGGCAGCGGGAGGTTGGGACGCACCGGCGCGAGGGCCTCGTAGGTCTTGTCCAGGCCGCCGGCCTGCACCATCCGCTGGTACGGGCTGCGGGCCTCCGGACGGGTGGTGAGCAGCAGGACGCCGCTGGTGAGCCGGTCCAGGCGGTGCACGGGGGTCAGGTCGGGCAGGTCGAGCTCACGGCGCAGCCGCACCACCACGGTCTGCGCCACGTGGCTGCCGCGCGGCATGGTCGCCAGGAACGGGGGCTTGTCCACGACCAGCAGCCCGCACTCGTCGTCACGCAGCAGCACCGGGATCTCGCCGGGCACCTCGACCTCGGTCGGCAGGTCGCGGTAGAGGTGCACGACCCCACCCGGCAGGTAGGGCGTGCCCTCCTCGACCGGGGTGCCGTCGGCCAGGACGACCTCGCCGGCGGCGATCCGGCGACGGAGGCCGGGCTCGTCACCGGTGAGCACCACCAGGAAGTCCAGGACGGTGGGCCACGACGACCCGGGCGACCCAGGCGGCCGGGACGGCATCCGGACGCGAGCCGCCCCCAGCCCGTCGCGCGGGGGCAACGGTGGCTGGGGGCGGGTGTGGCGACGTCCGCGGCGCGGCACGAGGCTGGGTCAGTCGCGGGTCAGCTTGCGGTAGGTGACGCGGTGCGGCCGCGCTGCGTCGGCGCCGAGGCGCTCGACCTTGTTCTCCTCGTAGGCGTCGAAGTTGCCCTCGAACCAGTACCACTTCGCGGGCTCCTCGTCGGTGCCCTCGTAGGCCAGGATGTGGGTGGCGACTCGGTCCAGGAACCACCGGTCGTGGCTGATCACCACGGCACACCCGGGGAACTTCAGCAGCGCGTTCTCCAGGCTGCCCAGGGTCTCGACGTCGAGGTCGTTGGTGGGCTCGTCGAGGAGCAGCAGGTTGCCGCCCTCCTTGAGGGTCAGCGCCAGGTTGAGGCGGTTGCGCTCTCCACCGGAGAGGACCCCCGCCTTCTTCTGCTGGTCCGGGCCCTTGAAGCCGAACTGACTGACGTAGGCGCGGCTGGGGATCTCCACCTGCCCGACCTGGATGTAGTCGAGCCCGTCCGAGACGACCTCCCACAGGGACTTCTCCGCGTCGATGCCGCCACGGGACTGGTCCACGTAGGAGATCTCGACGGTCTCGCCGACTTTGACCTCGCCGGCGTCCGCCTCTTCCATCCCCACGATGGTCTTGAAGAGCGTGGTCTTGCCGACGCCGTTGGGGCCGATCACCCCGACGATGCCGTTGCGCGGGAGCGTGAACGACAGGCCCTCGATGAGGGTGCGGTCGCCGAACCCCTTCTTCAGGTCCTTGACCTCGATGACCTGGCTGCCCAGCCGCGGGCCGGGCGGTATCGCGATCTCCTCGAAGTCGAGCTTGCGGGTCTTCTCGGCCTCCGCGGCCATCTCCTCGTACCGGGCCAGCCGTGCCTTGTTCTTGGTCTGCTTGGCCTTGGGGTTGGAACGGACCCACTCCAGCTCGGACTCGAGCCGCTTGGCCAGCTTGGCGTCCTTCTTGCCCGCCACGGCCAGGCGCTCGCGCTTCTTCTCCAGGTAGGCGGAGTAGTTGCCCTCGTAGGAGTAGAGGCGGCCCCGGTCGACCTCGGCGATCCACTGGGCGACGTTGTCGAGGAAGTACCTGTCGTGCGTCACCGCCAGGACGGCGCCCTGGTAGGAAGCGAGGTGCTGCTCCAGCCACTGCACCGACTCGGCGTCCAGGTGGTTGGTCGGCTCGTCGAGCAGCAGCAGGTCCGGCTTGGAGAGCAGCAGCTTGCACAGGGCCACCCGGCGGCGCTCACCTCCGGAGAGGACGGTCACGTCACTGTCCGGCGGGGGGCAGCGCAGCGCGTCCATGGCCTGGTCGAGCTGGGCACCGAGGTCCCAGGCGTCGGCGTGGTCGATGTCCTCCTGGAGCTGGCCCATCTCGGCCATCAGCGCGTCGAAGTCGGCGTCCGGCTGAGCCATCAGCTCACCGATCTCGTTGAACCGGTCGACCTTCTGCTTGATCTCGCCGAGCCCCTCCTCGACGTTGCCCAGGACGGTCTTCTCCTCGTTGAGCGGCGGCTCCTGCAGCAGGATGCCGACGGAGTAGCCGGGCGTCAGCCGCGCCTCACCGTTCGACGCCTGGTCCAGACCGGCCATGATCTTGAGGATCGTGGACTTGCCGGCACCGTTGGGGCCCACGACACCGATCTTGGCGCCCGGGTAGAAGGACATCGTCACGTCGTCGAGGATCACCTTGTCGCCGTGCGCCTTGCGGGCACGCGTCATGGTGTAGATGAATTCGGCCATGCCACCAGGGTATCGGGGCGGGCGGGCCGTCTCCGAATCTCGGCCCGCCCGCAGACCCCGCGCTCAGGCGCTGCGGGCCAGCACCTCGTCCGCCTGCTCGTCGTCCTCGACGACCCCGTCGGCGTCCGCATCGATGTCGGGGTCGGTGTGGGCACCGCCGTCGAGGCCCTCCCCCACGCCCCGCGGCGTCGGGTCGTAGTCCTGTGCCCGATCGGGGTCGTAGGCGACCCAGCCCTTGGTGAAGCGGCTGACCCCCAGCGAGACGTCGTGCCCGATGCAGTCGACGTCCACGCAGACGGTCGTGCCCGAGGAGTTCTCGGTGGACCACTCACGCAACGACAGCCTGCCGTGCGCCAGCACCGGGTCCCCCTTCTTGAAGCTGGAGAGCGCCGTCGCGCCGGTGTGGCCGAAGCAGAGCAGGTCCACGTAGACCGTGTCGGCGGTGACCCATACCTCCTGCGCCTTGTCGAAACGCCGCCGGTTGACGGCGATCGGTACGACCGCGAAGTCCCGGCCGCTGGCCGAGCCGACCCGGCGGTCCGGCTCCCGGGTGAGGTTGCCCGAGACGGTGATCGTGAGCTCGTTCATCATGATGAGTTCCCCTCTGGTTGGTGGTCCACCGTCGGTGGCCCTGCCAGCAGGGTCGACCGGTACACGGCCCGTGACCAGAGGCATACCCGGATCTGTGGACGCCCGGGTCCCGGTTCAGGGGGATGTGGATGGGCGCACAACGCTCGCCCGGTCGAAGCACAACGCGCGCCCGGTCGGGGAAGGGGTGGGTCAGGGGGCGCCGCTGCCGGCCTGCTGGAGCATCACCCGGGTCGCCTCGTGCCGTTCCAGGACAGCGGCCACCGGCCGACGGATGTGCTCCGCGCTCACCGCCTCGATGGCACGGTCCAGCTCCCGCCCCACCTGGGCCCGTCGTCGACGCCCGCCGACCCGGGCCGCCACCCGGCCGAGCGCGGCGATCAGCACCCCGGCGAGCAACCCGCCCACCAGCAGCGCCAGCGGGACCGGCACCGGCCCCAGCGAGGGTGCCTCGACGGACAGCTGCATCCAGCCCAGCACCGCGAGCGCGGTCAACCACCCGAGACCGACGACGGCAGTCGTGGCGAGCAGCAGCTGGAGCACGCCGAGCACCGGCCACCAGGCCGGGGTCCGGGTGCGCAGAGGGACCCCGACGACCGCCTGGTCGAGGGCGTCGGAGACGGTGTCCTGCTCCGGGCTGGCGGCGTCCAGCACCGACTCCGCCCAGGGGGTGGGCAGGTGCTCGCCCACGTCCTCCCCCAGCTGCCGGGTGGCCAGCTGCACGTTGGCGCGAGCCGCCGGGGTCGGGCTGGGCAGCGAGGAGCGCCCCAGCACCGCCCGCACGTCCGAGGGGGCGATGCCGGAGGAGCCGGCCCGGTCGTCTCCGAGGCGCAACCGGCGCAGCGGGTCGGCCCCCAGCCCGGCGACCCACCGGGTGAACGGCCATCCCGTCCGGGCGTGCGCGCGGCGGCGGTGGTCGGCGTCGACGGCGTCCAGCACCACCGGCACCCCGGCGGAGACCCGGAGCGCCGCGTGCAGCCGCCGGTCCGTCTCCTGGCCCAGGGCCGGGGTCCGCTCGGCCACGCCGCGCGCCAGCTCCTCGGCCGCGGCCCGCAGGTCGGCCTCCAGCCGGGCCTCGGTGGCGTTCCGGGCCCCGACGACGGCGCCGATGCGCTGCCGCAGCTCACCCAGCCCGGTGCCCATCCGGGCCGAGGTGCCGATGACGTCGTGCTCGCCGGCCCCGTCGGCCTGCACCAGCCGGCGCAGATCGGCGGTGATCTGCTCGACCCCGCCCTGCTCGCGCACCCGGTCCACCTGGTTCAGCACCACGAGCATCACCGCGTCGTGGTGACGCAGCGGGCGCAGGTAGTCCTCGTGCAGGCGGGCGTCGGCATACTTCTGCGGGTCGGTGACCCAGACGAAGACGTCGGCCCGCTCCAGGATGCGGTCCGCCTCGACCCGGTGCCGCAGCTCGCGGGAGTCCACGTCCGGCAGGTCGACGAGGACGAGCCCGTCCAGCCCTCCGTGCTCACCGGCGGCGCCGACGTGGTGGCGGCGGCCCACCCCGAGCCAGTCGAGCAGCTCGGCGTCGTCCTCCTCGCCCCAGACGGCCGCCGTGGCCTCTGCGGTGGTCGGCCGGCGCGGCGAGATGGTGGAGACGTCCTCGCCCACCAAGGCGTTGAAGAGGCTGGACTTGCCCGAGCCGGTGGCACCGGCCAGCGCGACCACGGTGCGTCCGCCACCGATCGCCCACCGCTGCCCCACCCGGTCCACGACCGCCCTGGCGGACTGCACCGCGGCGGGCTCCAGCTCGTTCCCGCTGAGCTCGAGGACGGAGCCGAGCCGCTCCGCCCGCTCGGTCAACGCCAGCTCGGGCCGCCGGCCGCGGCGTCGTGCGGGTGCCGTCATCGTGCTGCCTCCACCCCGGCTGCTGCGGCCTGCAACTCGGCCACCGCACCGGGCGACATCGGCGCCGACGCCAGAGCCCGGTCGAAACGGAACCGTTCCGCCTCGTAGAGCTGCTCCACCCGGCGCATCAGCGCCTGGCGCGCCTTGACCGCCATCGCCCGCACCGCCTGGTCACCGAAGACCGCCTCCAGCAGCCGTTGGGCCAGCACGGCCGAGCCGGCCCCGACCGCCACCTCGGCGCCGGTCGGGATGAGGGCGGTCGCGCTGAAGACGACGATCATCAGCAGCACACCGAGGCCGTTGACACCGAAGGCGAGGTAGCGGGCGGTCGCCCGCCGGGAGCCCGCCTCCTCCCGGACCAGCTCCAGGAGCTCGCCCTGCCAGTCCCGGATCAGCCGTTCGACCTGCTCGGACAGGTCCGGGGAGGCCTTGCCCAGGCCGGGGTGGGCGGCCAGCAGGCCGGGTCCTCCGGGGGACGTGCGCCAGGCGCGGGCGGCGGTGCCGGCGGCGACCTGGCCGTGCGAGGTGATGAGCGCCGCGGCCCCGGTCTGCAGCGCCTCGCCGAGCGGTTCGGGGGCGAAGTCCCGGCCGGTGAGGAAGGCGCCGAGGCGGTCCCGGACCCGGCCGATCCCGGCCTCGACCGAGCGCAGGAACTCCCCGGTGCCGACCAGCTCGTGCCACCGGGCGAGCACCTCCCCGCGCAGCAGCGACCCGTCCTGCACGCCCTGGTCGACACCGCGCGCTGCGTCCCGGTATGCCGTCGCCGCGGCCACCGACAGCACGTCACCGGCCGCCAGCTGCCCGGCACCGGCGGCGGCCAGGGTGGCGGCGCGCCGGTCGAGCGAGGCCAGGGTTCCGGTGAGCGTGCGCCGGATCACCACGGAGCGGGCGCGGGCGTCCCCGGCCAACGACTGCAGCCAGCCGCGCAGCCGCGCGCTGCTGCGCTCGGGGACCCGTCCGTCGACGAGGTCGTCCTCGCCGATGGTGAAGATCGGCGACTGACCCAGGCCCTGCTTGCGCAGCATGGACGCCAGGTGCACCCGCACCTGGCCCATCGCCTCCGGCGGGACCCGGTTGAGGACGACGGCGACCGCGGTGCCCCGCTCGCTCGCCTCCCGCAGCAGGTCCCAGGGGACGGCGTCGGCATACCGCGCGGCGGTGGTGACGAAGAGCCACAGGTCGGCCGCGGCGAGCAGCTCCTTGGAGAGCCGGCGGTTCTCCCGGACGACGGAGTCGATGTCGGGGGCGTCCAGCAGGGCCAACCCGGCCGGGAGCGCGGCCGAGGCCACCAACCGCACCGAGGCCGGGTCCTCGACCCGGTCGGCGGCGCCGGTGACCCGGGCCAGGTCGGGCAGGATCCGACTCCCGGTGAACCAGGCGGCGTCGCTCTCGTGGTGAACCAGGACCGAGGACCGGGTGGTCGGCCGGATCACCCCGGCGCGGGTGACCTGCTCCCCCACCACCGAGTTGACCAACGTGGACTTACCGGCGCCGGTGGACCCGCCGACCACCGCCAGCAGGGGCGCGTCCAGGGAGCGCAGCCGCGGCAGCACGTAGTCGTCCAGCTGCTCGCGCAGCTCACGCTGCAGGGCCCTCGAGGCCTCCGCGTCGTCGAGCTCCAGCGGCAGGCCGACCTCGCCGGTCGCCGACCGTAGCCGTTCGACGGCAGCGAGCAGCGCAGCGGGATCGGAGGTCACCCGCCCAGTGTGCCGGGCGCCCTGGTCGCCACCAAGACGAACCGCCGGAGGGCTCAGGCGCGGGCGCTGTCCGCGTGCGCGAGGAGTCCCTGGGACTCGGCGAGGAAGCGTCCGGCGTGGTCGCCGAACCACTCCTCCACCTCACCGAACTGCCGCACGAACGCCTCCCGGTCCCCGGTGCGGAGCAGCTCGATGGCCCGGGAGTACCGCTCGTGGTAGCGCTCGATCAGCTCCAGGGCGTCGGTCGAGCCGGTGATGATGTCGAAGTACAGCTCGGCGTCCTGGGCGAAGAGGCGCCCGACCATGATGAGCTCGAGGCGGTAGATCGGCGAGGACAGCGCGAGCAGGGTGTCCAGGTCACGGTCCTCGTGAGCCAGGTGCCAGCCGTAGGCGAAGGTCGAGAAGTGCCGCAGCGCCTGGATCAGGCCCATCGCGTGGTCGTGCTCGTCGGCGTCGACCTCGTGCATCCGGGCCCCCCAGAGGCGGACCTGCTCCAGCAACCAGACGCTGGCGTCGGGGTCGCGGCCGGGCACGTGTGCGACGACCTGCTTGGCGAAGCTGTCCACGTCGGGGCCGAACATCGGGTGCAGCCCGAGCACCGGGCCGGGGTGCTGCTCCAGCATGGCCGCCATCACCGACCGCTTGGTGGAGGTCAGGTCGACCAGCAGGCAGTCGGCGGGAAGCGGCGGCAGCGAGCGCACCACGTCGACCGTGTCGTGGATGGGCACCGAGACCAGCACCATCCCGGCGCCGGCGACCGCGGCGGCCACCTGCTCGGGGGTGTCGTCGCGCTCGACGACGCGGACGTCATACCCGGAGAGGGTGAACATCCGCCCGAAGAGGGCGCCCATCCTGCCGGCCCCGCCGACGACGACGACGGGCCCGAGCCCGGGGGCACGGCGGGTGAAGCCCATGTTCTTCTCGTGGGTGTAGGCCTCGCGCATGCACCGGCGCAGCACGTCCTCGATCAGGTCCGGGGACAGCCCGCGCTGCTGGGCGAGCTCGCGCTTGGCGGCGATCATCGCGCGCTCCCGGTCGGGGGCGTAGATGGGCAGGCCGTGCTTGCCCTTGACCTCCCCGACCTCGGCGACCAGCTCGAGGCGCCGGGCGAGCAGCTCCAGCAGCTGGCCGTCGACCTCGTCGATCTGGGCGCGCAGGGCACCCAGCGGCGCCTCCGGGCCGCCTGCAACATCCGTCATGGCGATCGATCCTAGACGCCCACGCCCTAGACTTTGACCGGTCAGCCCCCGTAGCTCAATGGATAGAGCAACGGCCTTCTAATCCGTAGGTTGCAGGTTCGAGTCCTGCCGGGGGCGCCCGCGTGACGAGCCGCCGACCTGTTGCCGACGGGGCCGGATAGGGACATAGGCTGTCGACGGTCATCCCCGGAACGACCCGTCAGTGGAGGAACCGTATGTGTCGAGTGCTCGCGTTCATCGGACCGGAGACCCCGCTGGAGCATCTGCTCCTCACGCCCACGAACAGCCTGGTCAACCAGGCCCTCGACCCTGAGCGCCACCCGGAGCTGCAGCTGGCCGGGTGGGGCTTCGGCGCCTGGAGCGAGCACCTCCTCAAGCCCGAGGAGCCCTTCATCTACCGCCGCCCCACCGCCGCCTTCTATGACGACAACCTCGAGCACGTCGTCCCGAGCCTGCGCGCCAGCACGATGCTCGCCCACGTGCGGGCCTCCGCCTACGACGCGCAGGTCGTGCTGGCCGACGAGAACTGCCACCCCTTCTCGTTCACCGGGACCCCCTGGATCGTCGCGCAGAACGGCTACCTGCCGAACTGGCAGCTGCTGCAGCGGGAGCTGCTGCAGCACTGCCAGGACAGGTACCTGAAGCAGATGCGGGGCAACACCGACACGGAGTTCCTCTACGTCCTCCTGCTCTCCCTGCTCGAGGGCGACAGCGACGAGGACGTCCAGCGCGCGGTCGAGACGATGGTCCCGCTGATCGCCGCGGCGATGGCGGACCTCGACCTCCCCGGCCTGACCAAGCTGAAGATGGCCCTGGTCTCGGTGGACCGGATCATCGGGGTCAACGTCGGTCTCGGACTCCAGGGCGAGACGAACCCGACCGGTGACTGGCAGGAGCTGCGCGAGTCCGGTCCGGGCACGGACGACTTCGCCCTGTCGATGCTCCTGGAGCCGATGTACTTCCTGATGGGTCGCCACTTCGACAGGGACCCGGCGACCTACGACTTCGAGACGTGCGAGGAGGACGAGGCGACGGGGGCCATCTTCGCCTCCGAGGCACTGACCGACGACACCGACGGCTGGTCGCATCTCAACTTCGGCGAGATGGTGTTCCTCAGCAACGAGGGCGGGAAGGTGACCAAGACCGTCACCACGCTGTCGATGTAGGCGGCCGGGCCGTCGCGGCCCCGGGCCATCGGAGTCAGGCCGACGTCCTCGGTATGCGGTCGCGCACCGTCTCCTCGTGCACCGTCTCGGACCTGCCGTCCCGCTCGGCGGTGGCCCGGACCGTGTTCTCCAGGACGAAGGTGTCCGCGTCGCAGGTGATCACCGACCGGGTCTGCACCTCGGCCGCCCAGCGGTCGTTGCTGAGCCGGATCCGCCAGTGCGACTCGGTCCGCGGTGAGGACGGGTCCCCCTCCCGGATGAGGTACACCTCGCGGGCCGACTCCAGGAACTCCAGCCCGTCGGGGTAGCGGCGGGTGCCGCCGTAGCCCGGGTCGACCTCGATCGTCGTCTCCCCGGCCGCCACGTCGTGGCGGACCACCCTGGCCGGCCGGGGGTCCTCGGCGCCGTCCGGCACGGTGATCGGGATCGGACGGGCGTGGCGCGCCGGCCCGAAGGCGACCGGCACTGCGCCGGGGTCCACCAACGGCAGGGTCATCGAGCTCGCGGCCAGGTCGACCTCGAGGGCGTCGTCGACGCCGTGCGGCCACACCCACGGCCAGTAGTGGTTGCTGAGCGCGACCCGGATGCGGTGCCCGGGCCGGAAGTGGTGCCCCGCGGCCACCAGCGGCACCTCCACCTCGACGTCCTCGCCGACCGGCAAGGGCACCGACCGGTCCATGCCGTCCCTCTTCAGCAGGTTCAGCACGCCCCGGCTCACCAGGGTCGAGGGCCCGTCCGGGGCGACGTCGCAGAGGCGTACGACCACGTGCCCGCGGTCGTGGGTGGAGCGCAGCCGGAGCCTGGCCACCGCGGTGCCCAGCAGCTCCACGGCGACCTCCCCGACGGGGTGGTCCAGGCATACCGAACGACCGTCCTCGGCCCGCTGGTCCGGCGGCAGGTCGGCCGGGTTCCCGAACGGGAAGAACCTGCCCGCGTCCTGCCCGGTCGCCCACGGGGACCGGACCGTGACCCGCCCGTGCCCCAGGGTGAGCTCGCGGCGGGGAACCTCGCCGGGCCAGTCCACCCCCACCCAGCGGCCCTGCTGCTCGGCGACGTAAGGAGCCGGTGGCCCCGGGTCGGTGACCCAGGCGCGCAGGTCCGGCTCGGCCTCGACGCCGGTGTCGGCGCCCTTGAGCCACCGGTCCCACCAGCGCAGTGTCTCGCCGAGGAAGTCGATGCCGGGTCCCGGGGCCAGCCCCCGGTCCGGGTACTGGTGCGACCAGGGGCCGATGATCCCCTTGACCGGGGCGTCCAGGCGGGTCAGCAGCCGCAGCACCGCGTCCCGGTAGGGGTCGGCCCAGCCGCCGACGGCCAGCACCGCCGCCCGGATGCCGGCGTAGTTCTCGCTGACGCTTCCGTGGCGCCAGTACCCGTCCCGCTCCTGGTGGGCGAGCCAGACCGGTCCCAAGGGGCGCTGGTGCTGCAGCCGCTCACGCCACCGCTGCACCCACCCGGGGCCGACCACCTCGGGCCGGGGCGGCCGGGAGGCGAAGGCCAGCATGGTGCCGGCCCACCCCGCCATGTCGATGGCCAGCACCGCACCCCCCACGTAGTGCACGTCGTTGTCGTAGCGGTCGTCGGTCGAGCAGACCGTCACCACCGCCTTCAGCGCCTCCGGGGCACGCTCGGCGATCTGCAAGGAGTTGAACCCTCCCCAGGAGATGCCGAACATGCCGACGGCACCGCTCGACCACGGCTGCCGGGCCAACCACTCGACGACCGCGACCCCGTCGTCCAGCTCGACCGGCGAGTACTCGTCCTCGAAGAGTCCTTCCGAGCTGCCGGTGCCACGCACGTCGACGCGCACCGAGGCATACCCGTGCGCGGCGTAGTAGGGATGCCGTTCGCTGTCCCGCACCGAGGTCCAGTCGTCGAGGCGGTAGGGCAGGTACTCCAGCAGCACCGGTACCGGTATGCCCTCGGCACCGGTGGGCAGCCACACGCGCGCCCGGAGCCGCACCCCGTCGGCCATCGGGATCCAGAGGTCACGGACCTCGATGGTGGCCGGGTCGATGTCCACGAAACCTCCGGGTGGTCGTTCGAGTCGCACGGTATGGCGGCGACCCGGACACCCTAGGTCGTCGATCGGGCCGACGTGGCCGGCCGATCCGGTGCGGTCCACCGGTCCACGAGCAGCCCGGTGAGCCACAGACCGATGACGGTGCCGCCGACGGCCCGGACCAGGAAGGCGACGTTGATCCCGGTCAGCACCGCAGAGTACGCGCCGGCGGGGAGCAGCGCCGTCAGGGCCAGCTCCAGCAGGATCGACCCCAGCCAGAGGGACACCCCGACCCAGACCAGCGAGATGGGGTGGTCCCGCAGGGGCAGCCGACCGGTGCTGCGCGTCAGGATCGCCAGCCCCAGCATCACCACCCCCACGGCGAGCAGCAGCGTCCCCACCAGGGGCAACAGCCCCAGCAGGACGTACCCGGCATGGTCCAGCGGTGTCCCCGGAGCAGCCGGACCCGAGCGGCGCCACGGCACGCTCAGAAGAGTCCCTACGACAGCAACGAGAAGTCCGATGGCTGCCACTCTGCGTACCATCTCCTCACCGTACGGGACAGGACCGATGCCATCCACGGTCCGAGTCCTGAGGGCCTTCCACAGGTCGTCCTCTCGCCTCGAAGGAGAGCCATGCCCCGCATCCAGCGCTTCGACCACGTCGGCATCACCGTCGCCGACCTCGACGCCGTCCAGGACTTCTTCGTCCGTCTCGGGCTCGAGGTCGCGGGTGAGCGGATGGTCGTGGAGGGCGAGTTCCTGGACACCGTCATCGGTATGCCCGGATCCCGCACCGAGATCGTGATGCTGAGCACGCCCGGGGGTGACACCACCCTCGAGCTCTCGCGCTTCCTTCGGCCGGGCCACCTTCCCGGATCGCCCACCGCGATGGCGAACGAGCTGGGGCTGCGCAACGTCGCCTTCGAGGTGGACGACCTCGGGGCGCTGGTCGCGGCGCTCGCTGCCGACGGGTTCGGGCTGGTCGGTGGCATCGGCACCTACGAGGGCGCCTGAACGATGGCCTACGTCCGCGGACCGGAGGGGATCATCGTCTCCCTGGCCGAGCGGATCGGCTGAGCGGCTGGGGCGTCACGGCGCCCACCAGGTGTGCACGAGGTACCCGTAGCTGAGGTGCCGACGCCCCGGGTACGCGTCGAGCCACCCCTGGGCCAGCTCGGCGGGAAACTCCAGCCGCAGCACCGCCTCGAGGTCGGCCCGCGAGTCGAACTGCCAGGAGCTCAGGACGGGGGTGGTGGCGGCCCCCTGCTCAGCCCACCAGCCACGGGCATACCGGTCCTGTCCCTGCGGCGCCGCCCAGGAGCTGGCGGTGAGCAGCTCGGCGAACTCCCCCTGCTCGGTGTCGTTGTCGACGACCACCAGGGCACCCCCGGGGCGGAGCACCCGGGCCACCTCCGCGAGGCCGGCCGAGGGGTCGAACCGTGGGTGCGGGAAGAAGTAGGCGAACCGTGCGTGCACGACGTCGGCGGACGCGTCCTCGAGGGGGATGCTCTCGGCCGAGCCGTGCAGCACCGTCGCACCCCCGGCGCGAGCCCGCGCCGGGCCCAGCAGCGACGCGTCGGGCTCCACCCCGACGACCCGCGCGGCCTCCTGGTAGCGCGGGAGCCAGAACCCCGACCCGCAGCCCACGTCGACCAGCGTGCGGCCGTCCCACGGGGCCTGCTCCTGCAGCGCGGACCAGAGCCGGCCCTCGCGGTCGATGGCCGCGTTCTCGATGTCGTAGACGGCGGGGTCGACCGCCTGGTTGCCCGAGGGTACGAAGTCCGTGAAGCTCACGGGGCCGCAGCATGCCCGGTCGACCGTCCTCGCACAACGGCTTTTCGCGCGGCCAGCGACGGGTGCTGATCCAGGTCGCCCGCACCGGCCCCATCGGCGACCCTGGAAGCATGACGAAGCACACGCTGACCATCACCCTGGACGCGGACATCACCGACGAGGACGCCCTCGTCGAGTCGGTGCAGTCCGCGACCCCCGAGGACTCGCTCTCCCCCGACGACATCCGCGCCGAGGACCGTGCCGCCGCCAGCCTGGTGGCCGGTGTGTCCAAGGCCCTCAAGGACCTCTCGGTCCCGGGGGTGGAGATCAGCGAGCCGAAGGTCGCTGCCCGGGACGAGTAGGCCCACGCCGCGAGCCGAGGGCATACCCCACCAGTCCGGACAGCAGCAGCGCCCCCAGCGCGAGGAGCAGCAGCCCCCACAGCTGGTCCGGGAAGAACATGTAGGGCAGCCCCGCCTCGGCGGGCAGCGGCTGGTAGGCGAACCAGCCGAAGGACCGGGTCCGGCCGGGGTCTGCCACGAGGACCCCGCCCACCAGCAGCGCCACGGCGAGCACGACCGCGGCCCAGAAGCGACGCCCGCGCGGTGCGCGTGTGTCGCTCGCCCCTTGCTGTGCCCCCATCATGCCCCCGGCACGAAGACGCGCCGATGAGCGCTGATGGTCTCCAGCAGGGCTCGTTCCCGGTGCTGCCAGACCGGGTCCGGGCCGCTGTGCGCCAGGTGCTTGCGCACCATCGCCAGCTCCCCGCTCTCGTCCTGGAAGGCCTCCATCGCCCGCTCCGCGGGCTTGCCACCGACCCCGCGCGCCCAGTGCCTCGCCCGCCGCCGCTCCCCCGGGTCGGCGATCATCGCCACCTCCGCCGGGGTGTACCAGCCGGCCAAGCCGTAGCCGGTGAGGGTGTCCCGCACGATCCGTGACTCCCGGACCCTCGCCCAGCGCAGCAGCATCAGGAAACCGATGAACAGCGGGACCTGCACCACAGCGAAGAGGACGAAGTAGCTGCCCGACGCCGCGACGGCGCTGTAGTTGAAGAGGGCGTGCAGGAAGACCGCCCCGGCGAAGCCGACGAGGACGATCCAGGCCGATCCCCAGCGACGACGGGTGGTGATCAGCCCCAGCGCCAGCCCGATGCAGACCGTGAACATCGGGTGCGCGAACGGGCTCACCAGGCAGCGCAGCACGAAGATGCCCACCAGCCCGGCCGGTCCCGCCTCCACGTACATCTGCCCCAGGTAGATGATGTTCTCGACGAACGCGAAGCCGGCCGCCACGATCCCGGCGTAGACGATCCCGTCGGTCACCCCGTGGAACTCGCGCCGGGCCAGCCAGAAGATGAGCAGCACCCCCAGCCCCTTGAAGAACTCCTCGGACAGCGGGGCC
This sequence comes from Serinicoccus shuyuelongi, assembly GCF_045032955.1. Classification (NCBI taxonomy): domain Bacteria; kingdom Bacillati; phylum Actinomycetota; class Actinomycetes; order Micrococcales; family Ornithinimicrobiaceae; genus Serinicoccus; species Serinicoccus shuyuelongi. Next base: position 267,631 of record NZ_JBJFZU010000005.1, read on the forward strand.
ACCACCACCGCACCGAGGACGACCGGGTCCTCGTGCATCCCGGCGAAGAAGGCGACCCCGAGCTCGTTCAGGACCAACGCCCCCAGGGTCGAGACGAGAGCCCCCCACAGGAACGCGAACCACAGCAGCCTGGGCGGCTCCGCCTCCAGCCGGTCCACCCAGATGAACAGGGGTATGACGATGCCCAGGGCGAGGGAGGAGGTCACCATCCCGAGCACCGCCGCCTGCACACCCACCGCGGTGGTGACCACCAGGGTCATCGCCAGGCCGGCCAGCCCGAACATGGTCACCGTGACGCTCCACAGCAGCACCCTGCGGATGACCGGGCGTCGGGTGGCGTTCGGCGGGGTCGGGGCCGAGGGCTGGAAGGTCATCACCTGGTGCCAGTCACCCCCGCCGGCGGAGGGACCCGTGGGGGGAGGCAGCGAGCCGGTCGGCTGCGGGGGCTGGAACACCATGGCCGTGAGATTACCGGTAGGTGGAGGCATACCCTGGGTGCGTGAGCGCTGAACGTATCGTCTGGATCGACTGCGAGATGACCGGCCTGGACACCGTGGCCGATGCCCTGGTCGAGGTCGCCTGCCTGGTGACCGACTCCGAGTTGACCGTGCTCGGCGAGGGCGTCGACGTGGTGATCCGCCCGCCGCAGGAGGCGATGGACCAGATGGGTGACTTCGTGCGCCAGATGCACACCGACTCCGGGCTGCTCCCCCTGCTGGAGGGCGGGATCACCCTGGAGGAGGCGCAGAACCAGGTGATGGAGTATGTGCGCGAGCACGTCCCCGACGCCCGCAAGGCGCCGTTGGGCGGCAACACCGTCAGCACCGACCGGGCCTTCCTGGCCCGGGACATGCCCGAGCTGGAGGCCCACCTGCACTACCGGATCGTGGACGTCTCCTCGATCAAGGAGCTCGCCCGCCGCTGGTACCCGCGCGCCTACTTCGCCGCCCCCCGCAAGACCGGTGGCCACCGCGCCCTGGGCGACATCCAGGACAGCATCGCCGAGCTGCGGTACTACCGGGCGGCGATCTTCCGGGACCACCCCGGGCTGGACACCACCGCGCTGCGGCAGATCGCCACCGACCAGCAGGAGGCGGGCGCCGCACCCGGCTGAGCCTCCGACCGCCGCTTCTCGGCCTCTCGTCCTCCTGCCCCGGCAGGAGAACGGGAGGTCGTTCTCGTTCCCGGGGTTGACGGCATACCCACCTCCATGGTTCATTAGTCATGTAATGAACCACATGACCAAGGAGGTTGCGTGTTCGACGGACGCGAACCGATCTACGTCCAGATCGCCGAGGCGATCCGGGGCGAGATCCTCTCCGGCGCCCTCCAGGAAGGGGACCAGGTGATGAGCACCACCCAGTACGCCACCACCTACCGCATCAACCCCGCGACCGCCGCCAAGGCGTTCGCCGAGCTCGTCGACGAGGGGGTCCTCTACAAGCAGCGGGGCGTCGGCATGTTCGTCACCGACGGGGCCGCGGCCCGGCTGCGGAGCAAGGGCAGCGACAGCTTCTTCGCGGAGCGCCTCTCCCCCGTGCTGCGCGAGGCCGCCCACCTGGGCATCACCGCCGAGCAGCTCATCACCTACATCAGCGATCAGCACCCGACAGGAGGCTCCGACCGATGAACGTCACGTTGGAGGACGTCAGCGTCCGCTTCACGGACACCACCGCCCTGGACGCCGTGTCCCTGAGCTGGTCCGAGGGCGGGATCCACGGCCTGCTCGGCCGCAACGGCGCCGGCAAGTCGACCCTGCTCTCCCTGATCGCCGCCGCACGACGACCCACCTCCGGGAGCGTCCGGGTGGATGGGCAGGACCCGTGGGAGCGCGGGATGCTCACCGAGCGGATCTGCCTGGTCCGCGAGGGCGGGGACCTGATCGACGAGGAGCCGATCGGCGACACCCTGGAGATGCTCGAGACGCTGCGCCCCACCTTCGACCGGGCGTACGCCGACGACCTCCTGGACTCCTTCGGTCTCAGCGCCGATACCAAGGTCAACCACCTCTCGCGTGGCCAGCGCTCCACCGTCGGGGCCATCGTCGGGCTGGCGTCCCGGGCCCCACTGACCCTGCTGGACGAGGTCCACCTGGGCATGGACGCCCCCACCCGGCAGCACTTCTACGACGAGCTGATCGCCGACTACGTCGAGAACCCCCGCACCTACGTGATCTCCAGCCACCTCATCGCCGAGCTCGAGCCCATCGTGGAGACGGTCACCATCCTGTCCCGCGGTGCACTGCTCCTGCAGTCGGGGGCCGACGACGTCCGAGCCCGGGGGCTCACGCTCACCGGCCCGACCGCGACGGTGGACGACCTGGTGGGAGGGCTGCCCGTGATCGGCACCCAGGACCTGGGCCCGACCCGCCGGGTCACCCTCTTCGGCGAGCTCGACCAGCACGCCCTGGAGCACGCCCGCAGCGTCGGCGTCGAGGTCGGCCGTGTCCCGTTGCAGGACCTGTTCATCCACCTGACCGAGGAGGACCACCGATGAGCACCAAGACCGTCGCCCGACCGGCACCCGAGCCCCAGGCCCTGGGACCGCACTGGCGCCGCAGCTTCGACCTGACCATGTGGATGTGCCTCTACGTCGCCAAGTGGTTCCTGCTCATCATGCTGGTGATCGGCGTCGGGGTGGCTCTCGTCTACCGGTACAACACCGTTCCCGAGGTCTCGATCGTGCAGTTCGGCCAACAGGCAGGCCTGTGGTTCGGCTTCTCGATGATGATCATGTGCGGGGTCATGACCCCGACGTACATCATGAACGGCATCACCCGGTCCGGCGCCGCCACGGGGTCCCTGGTGACCGCGGCAGGGCTGGCCGCGACGTTCTCGATGAGCCTGGTCCTCCTCCTGATGCTGGAGCGCCCCCTCTTCGGCGCCCTGGGGTGGCGGGCGGGCCTGGCGGACGACCCGAACGAGCCCGCCGCGGGCTACGCGCTACCGCTCCTGCTCTTCCTGTTCCTTCTCTACTGGGCCGGGAACGTCTCGGGCCTGCTGGTGCACACCGCCTACTACCGGCTCGGCGGACTGCTGGGCACGGCGGCCCTACCGCTCACCCTGGCCCCGGTGTTGCTGGCCGCGGTCTACGGGACCAACGCCGGCACGCCCTGGGGGACGGCCCAGGACATCCTGCCCACCGCCCTGAGCCTCGACCTCGGCGTCTGGCAGCCGGCGCTGCCGCTGGCCCTGATCATCGTGGCCTCGGCGGCGCACTACCGGCTGACCATCACCATGGCACTCGCCCCCAAGGAGGCCTGACATGACCACCCCGACCACCGCCCCGGCGCCCCCGGCCCCGGAGACCGGCACCCCCGTCATCCGGGTGCAGCACCTGCGCAAGGCATACCGGGACAAGGTCGCCGTGCGCGACGTGTCCTTCGAGGTCCGGCGCGGCGAGATCTTCGGCATCCTCGGCGCCAACGGCGCCGGGAAGACCACCACCGTGGAGATCCTGGCGAACCTGCGCCGGGCCGACGGTGGTCGGGTCGAGGTCCTCGGCGTCGACCCTCGCCGACACCCGGCATACCTCAAGGAACGCCTGGGCATCCAGCTGCAGGAGTCCACCCTGCAGGGCCAGATCACGCCGCGCGAGGCGCTGCGGCTCTATGCGGCGTTCTACCCCGAGCCCGAGGACCCGGAGGTGCTGCTGCGCCTCCTCGGTCTGGCGGACAAGGCGGACACCCCCTTCGACGATCTCTCCGGCGGCCAGAAGCAGCGTCTGTCGATCGCGCTGGCGCTGGTGGGCCGGCCGGAGATCGCCATCCTGGACGAGCTCACCACCGGGCTCGACCCCCAGGCCCGTCGGGAGACGTGGGGGCTCATCGAGCAGGTGCGGGACCAGGGCGTCACCATCATCCTGGTCACCCACTTCATGGACGAGGCCGAGCGCCTGTGCGACCGTCTGATGGTCATCGCCGACGGCGTGGTGGCGGCGCAGGGTTCCCCTGCCGAGCTGACCGGTGCCGCCGAGGGTGCTCGCTCGTTCCGCATCGCCCTGCCCGACGGACACCACCCGGACCGACTCGGACTGCCCGTGCTGCCCGAGGTCACCAGCATCGAGCCCGCCCAGCGGGGCTGGACCATCAGCGGCACCGACGCGGTGCTGCCCGCCGTCGTGCTCGCGCTCAGCGAACAGGGCGTCATCCCGGACGAGGTCCAGACCCGGGCGCGCTCGCTGGAGGACGTCTTCGTCGACCTCGTCACCACCACGCAGGAGGCATCGTGACCACCACCGCACCCACCACGACCCACCGCCTGGGCATGCCCGGGCTCGGACGCCTCATCGCAACCGAGTTCCGGCTGTTCACCCGGGACTACGGCAGCCTGTTCTTCGTTGTCGCCTTCCCTACCGTGCTCCTGCTCGGCATCGGACTCGCCGTCCCGGGGATGCGCGACCCCCTGACGGACGCCGGGCCCTGGACCGGGTTGCAGGCGCTCGACCTGATGACACCGACGATGATCTGCGTGGCCATCGCCACCGCCGGTCTGTCGTCGTTCCCGACCTACCTGGCGGGCTACCGGGAGAGAGGCGTCCTGCGACGACTGTCCACCACGCCGATGGCACCGCAGGGGATCCTGATCGCCCAGGCCGGGGTCAACCTCTTCTGGCTGATGATCGGCAGCGTCGCTGCGGTCACCGTCGCGGTCGTCCTGCTCGACGTCCCACTGCCCCAGGACTGGGGCCTGCTCCTGCTCACCCTGCCCCTGGCGATCGGGTCGGTCTTCGGCATCGGACTCATCCTGGGCGGGGTGATGCGCAAGGCGAGTGCGGCCGGCGGTATCGGGATGCTCGTCTACTTCCCGCTGCTCTTCTTCGCAGGCCTCTGGACCCCGGGGCCGACCATGCCGGAGACGTTGCAGACCATCTCCACCTGGATGCCGCTGGGCGGGGCCAGCCAGGCGATGACCACGGCCTGGTTCGGCGTCGGGGACTTCCCGACCGAGCAGTTCGTCTCGATGGGGCTGTGGACGGTGCTCACCTGCACCATCGCGGTCAAGGTGTTCCGCTGGCGCTGACGTCCCTCACAGGGGCCCCAGCACCTGAGCAGGCTCCGCTGTCAGCGCGAGGCCGTCGAGGACCCTCAGGAGCTGCCGCTCCTCGTAGCGGAAGTGGCTCTCCATGATCGCGGCGATCCCCTCCAGGTGGCGGTCGAGCTCGTCCGGCGTGGCCGAGGCCTCGACCGCCTTCTGCAGTCCGCCGACGAGGTGCCCGATCATCGAGTGGTCCTGCTGCAAGGAGCGCAGCGTCGGTGCCAGCTCAGGGTATGCCGCTGCGACGGCCGGGAAGAGGTGTCGGTCCTCGCCCTCGTGATGGCCGGTCAGAGCGGCACAGAAGCCATGACAGAAGAGCAGCAGGTCACGTGTGGCGGCTTCGGCGCCACCGTCCTCATCGACAGCGTCCCGGACCACCTCGAGGGCGTCCCGCAGCCGCCCGTGCACCTCGCGCAGCTCCTGGCTCCAGGCCACCAGCCTGGTCGTCTCGCCGTCGCTCACGACAGGCGAGACTACACCGAGCGCGCTTCTGGTAGAGGTCTGAATGTGACCACAATGGCTCCTACAGTCGGTCACATGACGAACTCAGAGCGTGACGACCTGCTGGATCTCCTGCACAAGCACCGGGACCTGTTCCGGCTGACGGTGGCGGGGCTCAGCGACGAGCAGGGCCGGGCCACACCCACCGCCAGCACGCTGTGCCTCGGCGGGCTGATCAAGCACGTGGCCGCCACCGAGAAGGAGTGGGCGGACTTCATCGTCGACGGGGCGACGACCCAGGGCGACGTCGACTGGGAGGGCATCGACTGGAGCAACCCACCGACCTGGGCACTGGACTACCAGAACCAGTTCCGGATGCTCCCGGGTGAGACCCTGGCCGGCCTGCTGGCGGACTACGCGGCGGTGGCGGCCACCACCGACGAGCTGGTCGCCCGGGTCGACCTCGACGCGCGCCACCCGCTGCCGGAGGCGCCCTGGTTCGAGGCGGGCACCAGCTGGTCCGTCCGGCGGACCGTGATGCACATCGCGGTGGAGACGGCCCAGCACGCCGGCCATGCCGACATCATCCGCGAGAGCCTCGACGGTCAGCGCTCGATGGGCTGATCGACGATCGTGGCGACCGCCCCCTTGGCGGAGCGCCCCGCGCCGATCAGGGTGGCCGAGGCGAAGCCGGTCCAGTCGCCGTAGCCGAGCAGGTGCAGGCGCGGCTCGTCCAGCGACCGGGTTCCCTCGGTCCTCGGCATCCCGTCCTCGCGGGTCAGGCCCAGCGGGGCGAGGTGCTGGAGCGTGGGCCGGAACCCGGTGCACCAGATGACCGCGTCGCAGGTATGCCCGCTGCCGTCCGCCCAGGCGACACCCTCGACGGTGAGCCGGTCGAACATCGGCCGGGCGTGCAGGACGCCGCGCTCCCGCGCCTCCCGCACGGGGGGCACCATCACGATGTCGCCCAGCCCGGTCACCCCCTCGGTCTCCCGGCCCGCCCGGCGGGCCGCGTCCCTGCGGGTGGCCACGTCGAAGAGGACCCGACCGTCCACGTCGTCCGGCATGAACCGCGGCTCCTCGCGGGCGACCCAGAGGGTGTCCGCCACCCGGGAGACCTCGGCGAGGATCTGCGCGGCCGAGTTCCCGCCGCCCACGACGACGACGGACCGCCCACGGAACGGCTCCGGGCTGCGGTAGTCGACCGTGTGGAGCTGCTCACCGGCATACTCCTCGTGCCCGGGCCGCAGCGGCAGGTAGGGCGACCCCCAGGTGCCGGTGGCGCTGATCACGTGCCGGGCGTGCCACACCTGGCCGGTGCCGGTCTCGACCGCCAGCCGCTCGCCCGCGTCCCGCACCGCCAGCACCCGGACCGGTCGGTGCACCGGCAGCTCGTAGCGCTCCTCGTACCGGGTGAGGTAGGAGACGACGTGGTCGGCGCTCGGGTACTCCTCCCCCTCCTGGGCGGGCATCCACCAGCCCGGCAGAGGGCTGTGCGCGGCCGGGGAGAAGAGGTGCAGCGAGTCCCAGCCGTGCTGCCAAGCACCGCCGGGGTGGTCCTCGGCGTCGAGGACGACGAACCGCAGGCCCGCCCGCCGCAGGAAGTACCCGGCGGCCAGGCCGGCCTGACCACCGCCCACGACGACGACGTCGACCTCGTCGACCTGTGGGACCCCCGCCATCGGCTAGGGACGCCCGAGCAGCTCGTCCACCAGGGTGCCCACCCGGGCCCGGATGTCGTCCCGGATGGGGCGCACGGCCTCGAGCCCCTGCCCGGCGGGGTCGTCCAGCTGCCAGTCCTCGTAGCGCTTGCCGGGGAAGATCGGGCAGGTGTCGCCGCAGCCCATGGTGATGACGACGTCCGAGGCCTGGACGGCCTCGGTGGTCAGCACCTTCGGCTGCTCCCCGACGATGTCGACACCCTCCTCGGCCATCGCGGCGACGGCGACCGGGTTGATCGCCTCGGCCGGCACCGAGCCGGCCGAGCGGACCTCGATCCGGTCACCGGCGAGGTGCCGCAGGTAGCCGGCGGCCATCTGGGACCGGCCGGCGTTGTGGACGCAGACGAAGAGGACGGACGGCGTGCGGGCGGGCGAGGGCTGCTCGGACATGGGGCTCCTTCCGGGAGCTGTCGACGGTTCAGGGGGTGAGGAGGGTGTCCAGCAGGGCGCGGACCCGGACGGTGATCTCGTCCCGGATGGTCTCGACGCCTTCGGGCGAGGCCAGGGCGGGGTCGCCCACCGGCCAGTCCTCGTAGCGCACACCCGGGATGAGCGGGCAGACGTCGCCGCAGCCCATGGTGACGACCACGTCGGCGGCGCGGACGGCGTCGTCGGTCAGCGGCTTCGGGAACCGGTCGGCGGCGTGGTCGTCCCCCTCGATCCGGGTCAGCAGGGTCCGCACGTGCGGGTGCACGTCCGCGGCCGGGGCCGATCCTGCGGAGCGGGCCACCACCCGGCCACCGGCGAGCTGGTTGACGATGGCCGCCGCGAGCTGAGAACGCCCGGCGTTGGCGACGCAGACGAAGAGCACCTGCGGCACCGACGTCTCCCGGTCCCGGGTCAGGTCGGCCAGCCGCTGCCGGGCGAAGCGCTCGGTCTGCGGCACCAGGTAGCGGGTGATCCGGGCCGACCGGGCCAGGCCCGCGTAGGACTCACGCACCACGCTCAGCACCAGCTCCCGGTGCAGCTGCGGCATCTCGTCGGCGATCCGCTCACCCAGCCGGGTGACCCGTGCGTCGAGATCCTCGCCGCCCTCCTGCACCGGCGCGGGCGAGGTCGGCACGTCCCGGGTGACGACCGCGGGGGCGAAGGCGTCCAGCAGCGCGGTGACCGCCCCCTGCCGGCCGTCCGCGATGCGGTACCAGACCCAGGTCCCCCGCCGCTGCGCGGAGAGCAGGCCGGCCTCCTTGAGCGTCCTCAGGTGGTGGGAGACGGTGGGCTGGGAGACGTCGGCGAGCTCGGCGAGGTCGCAGACGCACGACTCGCCGCGCTCGTCGGTGGCGACGGCAGAGAGCATCCGCAGCCGCAGCGGGTCCCCGAGCGCCTTCAGCGTCGCCGACAGCGAGGTGGCCGCCTCGGTGCTGATGGCGTAGGCCGTCGTCGGGCGGCAGTCCTCCGCACGCTCCTGCGCACTGGTGGTCGTGGTGCTCATGGCTGCTCCGTCCTGGGGGCGTAAGGATCCGTGCGGAACCAGCGGCGGCCGAGCCACAGCGTGACGTAGACCAGGCCGACCAGCACCGGCACCTCGATGAGGGGTCCGACCACGCCCGCCAGGGCCTGGCCGGAGGTGGCGCCGAAGGTGCCGATCGCCACCGCGATGGCGAGCTCGAAGTTGTTGCCGGCCGAGGTGAACGCCAGCGTGGTGGTCCGGGCATACCCGAGCCCGAGACCCTTGCCGACGACCATCCCGACGGACCACATGAGGGCGAAGTAGGCGAGCAGCGGCACCGCGATCCGGGCGACGTCCCAGGGGCTGGAGGCGATCGCGTCACCCTGCAGGGCGAAGAGGAGCACGATGGTGAAGAGCAGCCCGTAGAGCGCCCACGGTCCGATCACCGGCAGGAAGCGCTCCTCGTACCAGTCCCGGCCCTTGCGCCGCTCGCCGATCCAGCGCGAGGCGAACCCGGCGACCAGCGGTATGCCGAGGAAGACCAGCACGTTGAGCGCGATCTGCCCGACCGAGACGTCAAGGCCCTGGGTGTCCAGGCCCAGCCAGGTCGGCAGCACGGTGAGGTAGAACCAGCCGAGCAGCGAGAACGCGAAGACCTGGAAGACGGAGTTGATGGCCACCAGCACCGCGGCCGCCTCCCGGTCCCCGCAGGCCAGGTCGTTCCAGATCACCACCATCGCGATGCAGCGGGCCAGGCCGACGATGATCAGGCCGGTGCGGTACTCCGGCAGGTCCGCCAGGAAGAGCCAGGCGAGGGCGAACATGACCGCCGGTCCCACCAGCCAGTTCAGCACCAGCGAGGAGACGAGCAGCCGCCGGTCCCCGGTGACGGTGGCGACCCGGTCGTAGCGGACCTTGGCCAGCACCGGGTACATCATCACCAGCAGCCCGAGGCCGATGGGCACCGAGATCCCGGCCACCTCCATCCGGCCCAGCAGCGCGGACAGGGCCGGTACGAAGCGGCCGAGCACCAGCCCGACGACCATCGCCAGCCCGATCCACAGCGGGAGCCAGCGGTCCAGCGTCGACAGTCGTGCCGTCGCCGCAGGTGGCGCGGCGACCTCTACCCCGTGATGTGACATGCGTCTATATTGACGCGCATCTAATCAGGAAGCAAGTCAGTCCCGCCACACCACCGGCACACCCGAGAAGGTCCCGTGCCCGCACGTCGGTCCGCCCGGCGCGGCCCCGACCTGCTGATCCTCCCGCTGGTCGTCCGGCCGCTGCCCCGACTCGTCCCCCTGCCACCCCTGCTGCTGTCCCATGCGCTGAACGTACCAGTGGGTACGGTGCCCCGCACGGGACGCACCGTCCGAGGCACGAAAAAAGATGACCCCGGCCCGAAGGCCGAGGTCATCCTCGGGGTGAGCGACGGGACTTGAACCCGCGACCCTCGCGACCACAACGCGATGCTCTACCTGCTGAGCTACGCCCACCATCGATGCCCGGAAGCTGAAGGCCTCAGGGCAACGCGGATCATCCTAACGCCTCGAACCTCGTGCTCCGAAACCTCACTCGGCGCCGCGACCCTCCAGGCCCAGCGGCTCCCCGTCGGCCTCCAGCTCGTCGGCTGCCCGCATCCGCCGCTCTCGCGCCGCCCGGACCATCTCGTCCTCCTTCTCCCGCTTCTTGGCGGTGCCCTGGAGGTCGCGCGGCGGCAGCAGGATGTCCTCCTCCGCGGCCATCCCGGCGGCCAGCTGCCTGCCGCGCTCGATCTCCGCGTCCAGCTCGGCGCCGAGCACCAGCGCGACGTTGATCAGCCAGACCATCAGCAGCAGGATGATGACACCACCCAGGGCGCCGTAGGTGGCGTTGTAGCTCCCGCTGTTCATGGCGTAGAGGAAGAAGCCGGCACCGGCCACGATCGAGGTGAGCACGGCCAGCACGGCACCCGGTGAGAGCCAGAGGAAGGTGGGCTGGCGCACGTTCGGGGTGCCCCAGTAGAGCAGTCCGACGATCGTCATCAGGATGACCAGGATGACCGGCCACTTGGCGATGTTCCAGACCGTGGTCGCTGTCCCGGACAGCCCGATGATGCCGAAGACCGCCTCGGCGATCGTCCCGCTGAGGGTCACCGAGAGCACGATCAGCATCAGCATCAGCATCACGACGACGGTCACCAGGAGCAGCCACGGACGCAGCTTCCAGACCGGACGCCCCTCCTCGGTGTCGTACACCACGTTCATCATCCGGCTGAAGGCGTTGACGTAGTTGGAGGCCGACCACAGCGAGCCCAGCAGACCGATGACCAGCAGCGCACCCGCCCCGTCGCTGCGGCTCATGCTCTCCAGGTAGGACTGGACCGTCTCGATCGTCGAGTCGTCCATGCCGAGCTCACCGCCGAGGTCCGCGATCGCGTCGTTCGTCGCGCCGCCCTGCCCGAGGAAGCTCAGCGAGGTCGAGATCGCCAGGATCATCGGGAAGATCGACATCATCGAGTAGTACGTCAGCGCCGCCGCGAGGTCCGGGCCCTGGTCGCCGAGGAACTTCGCGAAGGTGCGGCTGCCCACGCTCTTCCAGTCGGTACTGGTCGCGGAGGCCTGCGCTGCGTCGTCGTCACTCACGTCCGTCAGTCTGGCACGCCCCTTCGCACGCCGTCGTCTCCAGCAGCGCCGCCCCAGGCGCTCTCGTTCGGTGTCGCCCCGGCTCGAGGTCCTCGTCGGCCGGGGCGACGACCCATGACGGACGGAAGTGCGCCACGGGAGGTCACCACGCTACGCCCCGGCGCGGTCCCAGGTGAGGTGAACATGACGAGACCCCCGCCCGGTGGTCCCGGACGGGGGTCTTCGGCTGGTGCGCCCACAGGGACTCGAACCCCGAACCCGCTGATTAAGAGTCAGCTGCTCTGCCAATTGAGCTATAGGCGCGCAACAGCGAAGAACGTTACCACCGCAGCCGCCGCACCCGGAAATCCGCTGTCAGCGCGCGGGACCCGGGGCGCTGCTGTCCACCACCACGTCGGCCCGTTCCCGGGTGCCGTCGACGGCGAACAGCTCCTGCTCCTGGCGCGCCCAGCGCTCCCAGTGCGGCCGGTAGGCCTCACCGTCCCGGGCGATCCCGCGCCACATCCGTTGCTCGGTGTCGGCCTCCACCCAGACCCGCAGCGCGGCGTGCGGGGCGGCCGGCCCGACGCTGCTGCCGCACCCCTCGACCACCACCACCGGAGCCTCCGGCACGGTGACCGTCCCGTCCCAGGCGTCGGCGTGCCAGTCCCAGCGCCGGTATGCCGCCCGCGCGCCCCGGGCCAGCGGCTCCAGCACCTGCTCGGTCAGCAGCCCCGGGGCCTGGGCCAGCCCGTCCCAGCCGGGGAAGAGGTCGTCCATCTGCACCAACGGCGCTCCCAGGTCCCGGGCCAGCGCGGTGGCCAGCACCGTCTTGCCCGAGCCGCTGGGGCCGTCGACGGCCACCACCCGCACCTGCCCGCAGCGGGCGGGCCGGCCCTCGAGGGCGGTCCGCACCCGGGCCAGCGCCCGCTCGTCGACCGGCATCCCCTGCAGCAGCGGCTGGTGCAGCCCGGGGCCGCCGACGGACCTCCAGGCCAGGTCCACCGACGCCGAGCAGGGCAGGTCGTCGACCTCGGTCAACGGCACCCAGCGCACGTCGTCGCTGCTGCCGTCCCGCTCCACCCGGAGGTCCCCGCCGAGCACCTCGGCCCGGTAGACGACCTGCACGATCTGCAGGGGCCGGTCCGAGGGCGCGACACGGTCGTGCGCGGGCACCATGTGGGCGTGGGTGGCGACGACCTCACCGAGGCGCACGTCGTAGCCGCTCTCCTCCCGCACCTCTCGGACGGCGGCCTGCTCCGGGGTCTCCCCCGGCTCCAGGCCGCCACCGACCAGCGACCACCCGCCGCGCACCGAGCGGCCGTCGTGCACGGGCATACCGGACCAGTGGCTGAGCAGCACGGCACCGTCGCGCTCGACCCAGGCGTAGCAGCCGACCCTGATGTCGTGGTCCATCGCGGTGTGTCCGGACCCTCAGTCGGTCGGGGTGATCGTCGAGACGTCGATGACGTAGCGGTAGCGCACGTCGCCGGCCACCACCTTGTCGTAGGCCGCGTCCACCTCGTCCGCGCTGATCGTCTCGATGGTGGCGGCGATCCCGTGCTCGGCGCAGAAGTCGAGCATCTCCTGGGTCATCGCGATGCCACCGATCATCGACCCGGCGAGCACCTTGCTCTGCCCGACGACCGACCCCGGCGGGACGGAGTAGGGACTGTTCGGGATGCCCACGTTGACCATCGCGCCGAACGGCTTCAGCAGCGCGAGGTAGTCCTCCATCGGCAGGTCCGCGCTGACCGTGTTGAGGATCAGGTCGAAGCTGCCGGCGAGCTCGGTGAAGGTCGCCTCCTCCTTCGTGGAGTACTGGTGCGCGGCACCGTAGGCGCGGGCGTCCTCGGCCTTGGCCAGGGTGCGGGAGAGCACCGTGACCTCGGCGCCCATCGCCGCCGCGATCTTGACACCCATGTGCCCCAGGCCACCCATCCCGATGACCGCGACCCGGGCGTCCGGGCCGGCGCCCCAGCGCTTCAGCGGGGCGTAGGTGGTGATCCCGGCGCACAGCAGCGGGGCCGCGGCGTCGAGCCCGAGCCCCTCCGGGATCCGGCAGACGAAGCGCTCCGAGACCGCGACCGAGCCCGCGTAGCCGCCCATGGTGATCTCGCCGTCGTAGCCCTCACCGGCATACGTCATCACGCTGCCCTTGGTGCAGAACTGCTCCTCGTCGGCTCGGCACATCTCGCACTCGCCGCACGAGTCGACCATGCAGCCGACGCCGACCCGGTCACCGACCGCATACCGGGTGACGGACTCGCCGACCTCGCTGACGACGCCCGCGATCTCGTGGCCGGGGACCATCGGGAAGGGGCTGGTGCCCCACTCCTCACGGACCTGGTGGATGTCGCTGTGGCAGATCCCGGCGTAGGCGATGTCGATGCGGACGTCGTCTGCGCGCAGGTCGCGCCGCTCGATGGTGGTCTGGCGGAAGGGGGCGCTGGCGGAGGGGACGGACAGGGCCGGGGTGGTGTGGGCGGTCATGGCCACCACGCTAATCGTTGAACCCTGGACCGCCACCCAGACAGGGCCCCCGTAGCCTGGGGCCATGCGTGCCCTGATCAAGCCCGGCGCCGGGCCAGGACTGGAGCTCACCGACGTCACCGAACCCTCCCCGGGGCCGGGGGAGGTGAAGATCCGGGTGCTGCGTGCCGGACTGTGCGGCACCGACCTGCACATCGAGGCCTGGGACGACTGGGCGGCCGGCATGCTGGCGCCCCCGCTGGTCGTGGGGCACGAGTTCTACGGCGAGATCGTGGAGCTCGGCGAGGGCGTCCCGACCGACGAGCGCTACGGCCTGTCCCCCGGGCAGCGGTGCTCGGTGGAGGGGCACGTGGTGTGCGGTACCTGCCGCAACTGCCGTGCCGGGCGCCGGCACATGTGCGTGCGCACCTCCAACCTGGGGGTCAACCGGGACGGCTGCTTCGCCGACTACGTGGTGGTGCCGCACAGCAACGTGTGGGTGCAGCCCGAGATCGTGGACCCCGACCTGGGCGCCGTCTTCGACCCGCTGGGCAACGCCGTGCATACCGCGCTGTCGTTCCCGCTCGAGGGCGAGGACGTGCTGATCACCGGGGCCGGGCCCATCGGGGTGATGGCCACCGCCATCGCCCGGCACGCCGGGGCCCGGTACGTGGTCGTCACGGACGTCTCACCGTCCCGCCTGGAGCTGGCCCGGGCGGCCGGCGCCGACGTCGTCGTGGACGTGTCCCGGGAGCGGATCCGCAGCGCCCAGGACCGGCTGGACCTGTCCGAGGGCTTCGACGTGGTGCTGGAGATGTCCGGCAACCCGGCGGCGATGGCCGAGCTCATCGACAACTGCACGCACGGCGCGAAGGTCGCCATGCTGGGGCTGCCCGCCGAGCCGTTCGCGATCGACTGGGGCAAGGTGATCACCCACATGATCACCCTCAAGGGGATCTACGGCCGGGAGATGTACGAGACCTGGTACAAGATGACCGCGATGCTGCAGACGTCGGAGCTGCTGCGCGACCGGGTCCGCTCGGTCATCACCCACCGGTACCCGGCCGAGCAGTGGCAGGAGGCCTTCGCCGCGGCCCGCTCCGGCGAGGTCGGCAAGGTCATCATGGACTGGAGCGACAGGAGCACCTGATGTATGCAGACACCAAGGAACAGCTGACCGCCGAGCTGGCGCAGATCGAGGCCGACGGGCTGACCAAGACCGAGCGGCAGATCACCACCTCGCAGTCGGCGCACATCGCCACCACCGCGGGCGAGGCGCTGAACTTCTGCGCCAACAACTACCTCGGGCTGGCCGACCACCCGGACGTGGTGGCCGCCGCCCACGACGCGCTGGACCGCTGGGGCTTCGGGATGGCGTCGGTGCGCTTCATCTGCGGCACCCAGACCCAGCACCGGGACCTGGAGCGGGCGATCGCCGACTTCGTGGGGACGGAGGACTCGATCCTCTTCCCGTCCTGCTTCGACGCGAACGGCGGCATCTTCGAGGTGATCTGCGGTCCGGAGGACGCGATCATCTCCGACCAGCTCAACCACGCCTCGATCATCGACGGGGTGCGGCTGTCCAAGGCGAAGCGCTTCCGGTATGCCAACCGCGACATGGCGGACCTGCGCACCCAGCTGGAAGGGGCACGGGAGGCCGGGGCCCGACGGGTCCTCGTGGTCACCGACGGGGCGTTCTCGATGGACGGCTACCTGGCGCCGCTGGAGCAGATCTGCGACCTGGCCGAGGAGTTCGGCGCGATGGTGATGGTCGACGACAGCCACGCCACCGGCTTCGTGGGCGAGGGTGGACGCGGATCGCACGAGGCGTGCGGGGTCCTGGACCGCGTGGACATCATGACCGGGACGCTGGGCAAGGCGCTCGGCGGTGGCAGCGGCGGGTATGTCGCGGCGCACCAGGAGATCGTGGACCTGCTCAAGCAGCGGGCCCGCCCCTACCTGTTCTCCAACGCGGTGGCCCCCTCGGTGGTGGCCGGTTCGTTGAAGGCCCTGGAGATCGCCCGGGACTCCGACGAGCCGCGGGCCCAGCTACGACGCAACGCCGAGCTGTTCCGCACGCTGATGGGCGGGGCCGGCTTCGAGCTGCTGCCCGGCGAGCACGCGATCGTGCCGGTGATGTTCCCCGGTGAGGACGGGGCCCGTCGGGCCAGCCAGACCGCCGACGCGATGCTGCGCCGCGGGGTCTACGTCATCGCGTTCTCCTACCCGGTCGTCCCCAAGGGGCAGGCACGGATCCGGGTGCAGCTGTCCGCCTCCCACTCCGAGGAGGATGTGCGCACCTGCGTCGACGCCTTCGTCGCCGCACGGGAGGAGATCGGGTGAGCCCCACCGGTCCCGAGATCAGCCGGCGTCAGGAGGAACGGCGACGGCGGGCCGGGCGCCGGCGTCGACGCACCGAGGAGGACGCGCTGCGGGCCCTGCGCGGGTCGCTGGGGTCGGGACGGCTCGCGCTGGTCGGGATGTGGGTGATCCTGGTACCTGCCATGACCGTCGTCCGGAGGTGGCTGTTCCCCGACTCCTGGGGGGCAGCACTGTTCTACAGCGTGCTCTGGGCCTCGCTCTTCGTGCTGATCTGGGGACTGGGCGAGAGGTGGCGTCGTCGTCGCATCGTCCACGTCACCGACGTGCAGTCCCTCGAGCGTGGGACGGTCACCGCACGTCGCGGCTTCCGGGTCCAGGTGCAGGGTGAGCAGCACGAGGTCACCTGGCGCACCGACGCCCTCTTCGCGTTGGACGTGGGTGACACGGTCTACGCCGCACCGTCCATCACCCCCGGGGAACGGATCGTCCTGGTCCGTGAGAGGGACATCAACGGCCTGCGCGACGTCATCGCGCCCCGCGGCGAGGCGACCAGCGTAGGGCCGGCGCCCGGCTAGGAGCCGTCCTCCCACGCACTCGTACGCACCTGATGACACGGAGCCGTGCTGGAACACGTCATCATGACGACAGGTGCAGACGAGTGGCCGGGATCAGCCGCGGTTGAAGATGCGGCGCATCCCGCCCAGGGTGATCGCCACGGCGGCCACGCCGCCCAGGACGACGGCGAGCGTGTCGTAGCGCAGGTTGCCGTCGGCGTCGTAGGTGACCTCGTTGGCCTTGCCCTTGAGCGAGGCGACCGCGTTGGCCTTCAGGGTGTCCGGGCTGACGCGGTAGGTCAGCTCGTCGACGGTGCGCGCCAGGCGACCGCGGGTGGCAGAGATGTCGGCCTCGATCTCCTTCACGGAGCGGGCAGGCTGCTTGTTGGCCATGGGGTGGAAGATCCTCAACCTCGGAGATGGGACTGCTGTTTGAGACGATAACGCAAGCAGTTGCCGTCCCCCACGTCGAAAGGTCACCCATGCCCCGCCTCGAGCCCGGTCAGCCCGCCCCCGCCTGGAACCTGCCCACCGCCGACGGGGGTCGGCTGAGCCTGTCCGACCTCGCCGGCCGCAAGGTCGTCGTCTACGTGTACCCGGCCGCGATGACGCCCGGGTGCACCACCCAGGCGTGCGACTTCCGCGACAACGAGGCGGTCTTCGCGCAGCACGGGTATGCCGTCGTCGGCGTCTCCCCCGACCCGGTCGAGAAGCTGGCCACGTTCGTGGAGAAGGAGTCGCTGACCTTCCCGCTCGTCTCGGACGAGGGCAAGGAGATGCTCACCGCCTACGGCGCCTACGGGGAGAAGCAGAACTACGGCCGGACGGTCGTCGGCGTCATCCGGTCGACCTTCGTGCTGGACGAGGAGGGCAAGGTCGAGGTGGCGAAGTACAACGTCCGCGCCAAGGGCCACGTCGCCTCACTGGCCAAGCAGCTCGGCATCAGCCTCTGACCGGGCGTCCTGGGTTGCCCGACCGGGCGTCTCGTCGTGCCCGTCCAAGCGTCTCGTCGTGCCCGTCCACAGGTATGCCGGTGCGCTCGGCGGGACTCGAACCCGAGAAGCGCGTGCAGGTCAGAGACATTCGTGCTGGTCAGAGGCCCGACCCGACACGAGCCAATGTGCCCCCAGTACGGCCAGACCATGAAAAGTGTGCCCCCAGGGCACGCCC